>CAZJWX010000078.1:0-21203 GCA_964549915.1 uncultured Anaerolineaceae bacterium
TCTCTCCACTACACATTACCAACTTTCTTTCATTTTTGAAGCGATTGCCCTGGCCGCGATTCATGGGCTTTCTTGTCATCAAGCGGCCTGGCCTGTAAAATTGGTGACACTTTGCTACCGAAAGGAATTTTTTGCTATGGCAACGATGCACACTGAAGAACGTATCGGCGAGGCGTGGCGGCTGCACCGCAATGGTGACAACGAAGGCGCAGAGCGGATTTTCCGCGAGATTCTGGATAAAGCCCCCAAGCACTTGGATGCGCTCTACGGCCTGGGACTGGTACGCCGCGCAAACGGTAATATTGCCGGCGCCGAAGAAGCCTTCCAATCCGCCTTGCAGCTTGCGAAGGATGCCTATAACGCCGTCGATACGGCCTCGGTCGTGGATGGGCACCGCAATGGTAACGATCTGAACACCTACGAAGATGATCGCTTCCTGATGTTGCAGCGCATGATTCAGCAGCGCATTGATGAACTGAACGCCTGAGCCGCACCCGCCGATGGAAAAACGCGAGCGTCTGGAACGTACCATCGCGGGTGATGTGCCAGACCGCCTGCCTGTCGCGCTCTGGCGGCACTGGCCCGGGGACGACCAGCGCGCCGCCGACCTCGCCGCCGCCCACCTGCAATTTCAGGAGATGTTCGACTGGGACTTCCTGGCGGTCGTACCGTCGAGCAATTTCCTGGTGACGGGGTATAACTTCTACGACGAGTGGATGGGCGCAGCTTCCGGGCGGCGTGAGATCACACGACGAGCCATCAAGCGCTCACTGGACTGGACGGAACTGCGTGCGCAGGAACCAGAGCGCGGCGACCCTGGCAAGCAGTTGGAATGTTTGCGCCTGCTGAGCCAACCACTGACCGAATCCGGGACGCCGCACATTCAGGTCATCTACAGTCCGCTGGCGCAGGCGGCACGGCTCAGCGGACGCGAAACGCTGCTGCATCACCTGCGCCGTCACCCGGATCGCGTACGCACCGGGTTGAATACGCTCACGGATACCACGCTGCGCTTTCTGGATACCCTGCGTCGCCATACGTCGATTGCGGGTATTCTCTATGTCGTGGAGTTGGCGTCATTCACGCTGCTCTCTGAAGCGGAATACGCCGCATTCGGCAAGCCCTACGACCTCAAGCTGTTGACCGAACTGCCCTCATCCTGGTGGTTGAATATCGTACAGGTTGCAGGTGAAATGCCGATGCTGTCGCTGTTGGCCAATTATCCCGTACAGATCATCAACTGGTCGGATCAGGAGACGCATCCTCCGCTGGAACGCGCCCAGGTCGAATTCTCCGGGGCGATTTGCGGCGGACTCGGTGAACAGCAGCATCTCAATCTGGGGACGCCAACCACTGTGCGCGATGCCGCCCGCAAAGCAGCGCAAGCCATGGGCAGACGGCGGCTGATCCTGGGAAGCGGCGGGACAGTGCCCGTGACCGCGCCGCTGTCAAACTTGCGTGCTGCCCGCACCATCGTGGGAAGGGCCATCTGAAGCCACTGGCACACCCAAGCGACGTTGTGAACAAAGAGGAGGGAATCACATGTCTGGACGTGTAATCGCTGGAACCGCCAAGGGACTGCGCTTGAAGCTCGTACCGGGGGATAGCACACGCCCGATCATGGATAAGGTCAAGGAAGCGCTCTTCAATATCCTGGGGGACAGCGTACAGGGTGCGTCTTTCCTGGATTTATTCGCCGGGACGGGAGCCGTCGGCATCGAAGCGCTCAGCCGCCATGCGGACTATGCACTCTTCACGGATATTGACCGTGCCGCTCTCAAGACGATCCACGAAAACCTGGAGACGACACGCCTCGCAGATCGCGCAGAAGTGCGCATGATTGACGCTTTCAGCCTGCTCAAGCGCCAACCACCGCGCCAGTTCGATTTCATCTACGTCGCGCCGCCGCAGTACAAGAGCATCTGGCGCAAGATTCTGGATGCGCTGGAGGCAAATCCGGCCTGGCTGGCACCACAGACCATCGTCATCGTACAGATTGATCCCCGCGAACAGGAAGATGTGTTGTATCATCATTTACGAGCGTACGATGAACGCCGCTACGGGAAGACCCTGTTGTGGTTCTTCGAGGCGGTTGTAGAGGATGAGTGAGCATGGATGCGCAGAGCTTCGAGGCCATCGCGGAACACCTTTGTGAAGTCTTCGACATACACTCGCCCCCGGTGCCCATCGAACGAATGCTGCAAGAGCCGCCACCCGGGTTGTGGAGCGAGGTCGACATTCGTAATCTTTCCGGCACTTTCTTGACGTACAAGGCCGGGGAGCCGTTTTCACCCCGCATGTCGATCGCGCGGCTGCTGATTCGCCACATGTGCATGAGCGATTGGGGCGCACGCAACGGGCTGGGAGGGGATTGCGAAGACAAAGCGAAGATTCATGCGCTCTCTCTGGTGATGGTCATGCCGCGCTTCATGATTGACGATTTGCCCGCGAGCGCACGCAATCCCAAGGCCATCGGCATGCATTTCGAAGTGCCGGAAGAGGATGCCCGCGCCCGCCTGCTGACCCTGGCAGAGTACGACTAAGTGCGATTTTGCAGGTAATCCCGCGCGGCGACGAGGGCATCTTCCTCGCTGGTGATGTCGCCTTGAACCTGTGCTTCGCGGATGAACGTCAGCAGTTCGCCGATGATTGGGCCACCGTGCAGGCTCAGGGCGTCCATCAAAGCGCTGCCATCCACCAACAACGCAGGCGAGACGATTTCGTCGTAGCGCTGGTAATAGGCTTCCAGTGCCAGCCGTGCCCGCTCCACCATCACCAGCCAGACATCCTGGTCGAATTCTACATTCACCATTGCCAGATAATGCGCCAATCCCAGCAAGAGCGCATCCACCCCACCAATGCCCAATGGGTACCAGTAGCGATGCAGTTCCAGCTCGCCCGGTTGCAGGGGGAGCCGCAGGGATTCGTGGTAATGCGCGACCATCTGCCGCAGTCGTTTCTTCTCCGGATTGCTCAGCCGCAAGTTTTCCGCACAGCCAACAGCCACATCCGCCGCCCGCTCCGGGTCTTCGTCGGTCAGGTGCAGCAGCGCACCGAGCATCAACAGCGCCCACTGCTGGCGTTCTTCCGGCCATTGCGTATCGAGGTAATCATTCAATGATTGGCGATAGCGATCGAACTGAATCGCCAGCATGCCCATATCGAAGGTCGCTGCCGTGTTGTCCGTACGCCGATAGCTGATCGTCGTCAGAATCCGCACCAGCCGCTGCACAGCTTCCAGTGTATAACGCCAGCGATCCGCAATGCCCAGAGAAGGAGCCGCCTGCCCGATCAACTGCGTGGCTTCTGGCAGTACCTGCTCTAACAGGCCGAGATGCTGTGCCGTGCGCAGCCCCATTGTCGGGCGCTGCAAGGCCAGTAGCTTGAAGAACTCGTCCCGCACACGCTCCGGGGAAACCTGCCCCAGAGCCGGAGCATGAGCGCGGATGTCGGCGCTAGTCCGGGGTTCGATGCGAAAGCCCAATTGGGCACTCTGGCGGATCGCCCGCAATCCGCGCAGGGGGTCGTCAGCGATGCTCTCCGGCGTACAGCGTTGAATCACTTTGGCAGCCGCCGCTTCGCTCCCACGCAGCGGGTCAATCAGCAGACCGAGATCGCTGCGCAGGTCAACGGCCATCGCGTTGATGGTGAAATCCCGCCCCAGCAAATCAGCCAGCAAGTCATCGCCGCGAAATTGGGCGACATCAACCACCAATCGACCCTCTGCTGTATCCAGCAGCACGCGGGCGACACCGCGCTCAGCATCCATCACGAAGAGGTCACCGGAGAAGGCATTGGCGATCTTCCGCGCGATCCTGACCGCGTCCTTCGGCACGGCGAGGTCAATATCTTTCACGGGACGATGCAGGAAGGCATCACGCACGGCACCGCCGACGATGTAGAGCGGCTGCTTCAGGTTCAGGTCGAGGATCGCATCCTGGAAATCCAGCACCGAATCCGGCCAGAGCAAGGTGCGCAACTCCGGCGCTCTGGGAGTGAGGTCATACTCAGGGGAGGACATCTTCGTTCACCACCCCGATAAACGGTAAATTGCGGAATTTTTCGTCCAGATCCAGCCCGTAGCCGAAAACGAATTTGTTTTCAATTTCGAAGCCAACGTAATCCACCGGGAGTTCCACCTCACGCCGTGACGCCTTATCCAGCAGAGCGCATAGGCGCAGACTGGCAGGTTTGCGTGCCCGCAGCGTATCCAGAACGAAGCTCAGCGTGTAGCCGCTGTCGATGATGTCTTCGACGATCAACACATGCCGTCCCTGAATCGGTGAGGTCACATCCATATCGATGCGCACATTGCCCGTGCTGGTGCGCGCGCCACGTCCATAGCTACTGGCCGCGATGAAGTCGACTTCGTGTGGAACGGTGATATGGCGGCTGAGGTCAACCAGGAACATCACACCGCCTTTCAAAATACAGAGCAGCAGCAAGTCATCAACGTCGGCGTAATCCGCATTGATTTGCGCAGCGAGTTCTGCTACTCGTTTCTGCAACTGGTCTTGTGCGATCAAAATCTCTTTGAGGTAGGCCTCGTAGGGTAGCACACTGCATTCCTTTCGCTACAGCTACGAAGGCGAATGGTACAACAAGGTGAGAGAAAAGGTATCGTGAAGTCTGGTGAAAATGCAAGAGGCGGGGAAAGCGAACTGAAACAAGCCCATCACCAGGGGGCGACGGCAGGTGAATGCAGGAACAGTCGGGCACCAGCAAGCGGCTCAGCGGAAGAGCACCTGCACCGCCAAACGACCCAGGATGACATCATCGCCCTTGTGCAGAACGCGCGCTTCGAAGGGTTCGATGCGGCTGGCGTTGAGGTACGTGCCGTTCGTACTGTTCAAGTCGGTGATGTAGAGCTTGTTGTCCTTCAGTTCCAGTTGGGCGTGCAAGCGCGAAACACCACGATCCATCGCACCGTAGGGAGTCAGGTCGATGTCCGTATCGCCGCGTGCGCCCAGTTCGAAGCGCCCCAGGCGGTACACAGCGCCCTCTTCCATGACGACCCGCTCCGCCATCCCACGAACCAACAAGATCACCTCACGCTTTTCGCCCAAAGATGCTGTACCATTAGCGGGGGCGTCCGCATGTTCACGCAGCGCGCGGCGCAATACGGGGCTATCGTCCGAGAGAACGGCGGTATCCGTGACCGATTCAATGCCCTCTTCGTCGAACAGGTCTTGCAATTCATCCTGTTCGCCTGCGGTGGAATCCGGTTTCGACCGTTGCGCATCCGGGGAGTCACTGAATTCCAGGGACGAAAGTTTTTGCGTCTTCTTCTCTTCATTCTCTGACATAGTGGATACAAGCTCGCGGGCTACAGGTTGATTTCCTGGAAACAGTATAGCATAAAAACCCCGACATACTTGCCCCGCCCCATCATCTGAAGTGTATCGACACCATAGGGATTTCGTTCATGGATCGTAAAGAAGCCTTCGTAAGCCGAGCCAACCCGCGCAGGAGTGTGCAGTTGCGCCTGCCCAGCGGATTGATCCTCGCCGCACCAATCGGCAGCACCCTGGAAGAAATTTTCACAGACGCAGTAGCCCAGCGCCTGATCGCCTTTGAGGCACCGCTGGTCGCCGCCGTCTGCGATGGAAAATTGCGCGAACTGACATATACCCCCCAGCGCGATCATGATGTCAGGCCAATCACCCTGGCGGATGGGGACGGTGGCCGGATTTACCGCCGATCACTGGTGCTGCTGATGGTCACGGCGTTGAATGAACTCTGGCGTGGCGCGCATGTGCGCGTGAATTACGCGGTGCGCGATGGCGGCTTTTATTGCGAATTGGAGAACCGTGAGCCGCTGACCGTCGAACAGGTCGGCATCCTGGAAGCCCGGATGCGCAAGCTCGTAGAAGGTGACCATCGCATCAAGCGTCGTTCTGTGCCAGTGGCGGAAGCAGAGGACATCTTCCTCAGTCGTGATGACCACGATACCGTGCGGCTGCTGCAATTCCGTCATAAAGATACGGTGCCGCTGTATACCCTGCGCGGACGCCCGGACTACTACTTCGGCTATATGGTGCCGTCCACGCGCTACTTGCAGACCTTCAAGCTAATCCACCTGCCGGATGCCTTCATCTTGCAGTATCCGCGCCGGGAATCACCCAATCAACTGAAGCAGCTACGGCTCTATAAGAAGCTGAGCACGGTCTTCCAGCAGGCAGGAGAATGGTTGGAGCGCATCGGCGTTGAGGACATCGGGCGCTTGAACCAACTGGTGAAGAGCGACAGAATACGCGAGATCATCCTGGTGGCAGAAGCTTTGCACGAACAGAATGTCGCACGCATCGCCACGCGCATCCACAATCGCGTACAACAGGGAACCCGCATCGTGCTGATCGCAGGGCCATCGTCTTCCGGGAAGACGACCTTTTCCAAGCGGCTCTCGATTCAACTGCTGGCCTTGGGCATCCGTCCGTTCACGCTGGAAATGGACAATTATTTCGTCGAGCGACACCTGACCCCGCTGGACGAAAACGGCGACTACGACTTCGAGGCGCTGGAAGCGATGGATCGCGGCATTCTCAACGATCATCTGCTGCGGCTGATGCGCGGGGAGGAGGTGCAGCTTCCGCGCTTCGACTTCCACACTGGAACCCGCCAGCCAGGGCAAATGGTGCGGCTGGAGGAGAACCAGGTGCTGATTCTGGAGGGGATTCACGGTATGAACCCGGAATTGCTGCCGGACATCGCCAAGGATCACATCTTCCGCGTGTATGTTTCCGTGCTTTCGCAGGTGAACATCAACCGACACAACCGCGTGCCCACAACCGATGTGCGCTTGCTGCGGCGCATTGTGCGCGACGCCCGCAGTCGGGGCTATACTGCGACGGACACCCTCACGCGCTGGCAGTCCGTGCGCCGGGGCGAGAAGCGCAATATCTTCCCGCACCAGGAACAGGCCGACATCATGTTCAATTCCGGGCTGGCCTACGAATTGGCGGCGCTGCGTTCGCTGGCGGAGCCGCTGCTGCTGCAAGTGCAGCCGGGCACGGAACCGCACCTCGAAGCGAATCGTCTGCTGTCCTTCCTGGAGTGGGTGCAACCGCTCAGCCAATCCCATTTCGAGATGATCCCGGATACGTCCCTGCTGCGCGAATTCGTCGGCAGCTCCATCCTGGAAGACTATCATCCAATGCACTTCTGAGCGATCAGTGGCGAAACGGAGACGAACGCGGCATACTGGTGCGGAGCGCTTGATTCTCTTAACAGTTCACATACAATAAGTTAACATATCGCAAGAGAACTTAAGGGTGCTGGACGTTCCAGAACAGTATGATGGAACCATGCCCCTGCGTGAATCAGACACGCTCCAATTGACTCAGCCGGGAAGGGTAGGAGAAACGATGCCCCACAAGCTCGCCATTGACTTCGGAACGACCAACAGCGTCATCGCCCGCTGGAACGAGGAACGCGACGACGCTGATGTGCTGGCGGTCTCGCCCATTGCCGACACGACAGTGGACATTCGCCCGCCCATCGTGCCATCCTTGATTTATGTCGATAATGCCCAGGCGAATCAGTACACCATCGGGCAGGTTGTGCGCGAGCAGGGCAAGGATGGGCAGCAGGATAACCGCCTCTTCCGCAACTTCAAGCGCGGCATCGTCGCCACCCCCGCGCCTGACCCGCGCGACATTGACGGCCTTCAATTCGCCGACCGCGATGCAGGTGCGAACTTCATCAAGCAAGTGCTGCAATCCCTGCCCTATGCCGATGACGAGATCGAGCAACTGGTGCTGACCGCGCCTGTTGCCGCCTTTGAAGGCTACCTCTCCTGGCTGAACCAGGTGATTGACGAGATTGCACCGGAGAAGATCCGCGTCGTCGATGAGTCCACCGCAGCCGCACTGGGGTACGCCGTGACTGAGCCGGGTGCTGCTGTACTGGTCTTCGACTTCGGCGGCGGCACGCTGGATCTATCGCTGGTGCAGTTGCCAGAACACCAGAAGCAGACCGGGGGCTTCCTGCGCAATCTCGTAAGCGGCAATGCCAATGTCGCAAAGCAGGCCGCCCGTGTGATCGCCAAGGCGGGGCGCGTCATTGGCGGCAGCGACATCGACCAGTGGATTTTGGGCGAAGTGCTCAAACGCACCGGATTGACGACCAGAGACCTCGGTAGCAGCTATGCGCCGCTGCTCACGGAATGCGAACGCGCCAAGATCGAGCTTTCCATTGAGGAAGCCACCAGCATCGAGTTTGACGCTGGCGGACAGCACTACAGCGTGCCCTTCACGCGGGCGGAACTGGAAGCACTGCTGGAAGAAAACGAGTTTTTCACCGCCCTGCGCCGCGTGGTCGACAAAGTGATGCACGTCGCACGGCAGCGCGGGATCTTCCGCGAAGACATCAAATACGTCTTGATGGTCGGCGGCACCTCGTTGATGCCGTCGGTACAGCGCACACTGGGGCAGTATTTCACCGACATGGCGGTGCGTGCGGATAAGCCGTTCACGGCGGTTGCGGAAGGTGCGCTGCAACTTGCGGCGGGCTACGGCCTGGAAGATTACCTCGTCCACAGCTATGGCCTGCGCCACCTGGATGCCGACTCCGGCGAACATGCCTGGGATGAGATCATCCCGATGGGCAGCACCTACCCCATCCATCGCCCGATTGAGGTGATGCTCAGCGCTGCACATGACGATCAGCAGAGCATTGAATTTGTGATTGGCGAGATCGACACTGACGCCGTTTCCATGATCGAAGTGCGCTATGAAGACGGGCAAGCTGTCTTCGTCGCGGATACCAGCAGCAGCGAGCAGCGCATCAACATCATGAATGAGGCAACGGTGCTGGAACAACTCGCCCAGCTTGACCCACCCGCGCAGCCTGGCGAAGCCCGCCTGAAAGTCGATTTCACCGTTGATGACCGCCGCCGCCTGCGGATGAGCGTCTTCGATATGCTCAAGAACAAAGTCTTGCTGGATAACGTCGTGGTCGTCACTTTGCAGTAAGCCGCTGGAAAAGAAGAGGAGAAGTGCCCATGAGCCATATCACCGGACGCGAACCGCAGCTTGTCGCGGGTTTCATCGAAAAAGGAAAGCAGCGCCTGTCCCTGCGCCGCCTGGGGACTATGCTGAATATGCTCTCGCCAGATTCCGTCTCGCTGGATGCCATCGCGGAGATGGTACAGAGCGATGACGTTTTCGTGCGCTACAACGCCGCGAAATTGCTGGGCAAGCGCGGCGATCGCGATGCCCGCGTATTGATCGAAGATGCGCTGGCAAATGCCGGGGCACGTACCCGCGCCAGCGTCGCCCGTCATCTGCACGGCTTCACCTGGTTCAGCGCGGAATCGCTGCTCAAGCAGGCGCTGCGGGACGAAGATGCCCGCGTGCGCGAGGCAGCGATTTACGCCCTCTGCGATATGGGCGATTTGAACGCTTACAATCTGATGATCGAAACCCTGGAAGGTGAAGAGGATAACGTCCTGGAAGCCGCTGCCTTCGGGCTACGCGAGACGCAGGATAGCGCCGCTGTTCCCGTGCTGCAACAGGTCTTGAAAGCCAAAGACCCCGATGTGCGCATCAAGGGGCTGGAAGCGCTGGGGATTTCGGGCGTACCGGAAGCCATGCCCGTCGTGCGCGAAGCCATGTTCGACCCCGAACCGCAGGTGAAATACGCGGCAACGCTCAGCCTGTTGGAACTTTCTGGCGAGGGCTGGCTGGAAGAACTCGCCGGCGTGATCGGGCGTACGACAGGCGAAACGCTGGAACAGGTGCTGTTGGCGCTCTTCCATGCCACGAATTACCTGAAGATCGACATGGCAAAAGCCAAGGCCGCCGAATTGATGATCGACGCGCTGGAGACCGCCCTGCTGGATGAACATGCGGGTGTGCGCAAGGCGGCGGTCTATCCGCTGGCGTGGATGCGCCACGAGCGCACGCCGGCGATCCTCAAGAAGACGTACCGCCTGGAAACCGAATCCGATGTGAAAGCGCATATCGTGCGCGTCTCTGCCGGGCTGATGTCCGATGCGGGCGAGGAAATCTTGCAGGATGCCCTGGACAGCGAGGACGCACAAGTCCGCCAGGCCGCCCACCAGATTCTGGAAGAGCGTGAGAAGGCGGGCGGGCGCATCGCGACGTACGACGAAACTGCCCACAAGGGCGAAGACTTCGACCGTTCCCTGCTATTGGGCAAGCTGAATTAACGCGAGTGCGGGGTGATTCCCGAATCGCCCCGACCATTCCCTACGAATTGCGAATTGCATGTCTCTCTTTTCCGGCTTCGGTGAATTTCCTGCCTACAATGGGGACACATCGAAACCAGAGAGGGGAGCGTACCCATGCCGCAGTTAGCGAATTACGAGGAATTTGCAGGACGCCACTGGGAAACCGGGAGCGTCCACAATGCGTTGTCTTACCTGCGCTATACCGCACCGCACACCGACCAGCCCTATTCCGAGGCACTGCTGCTGGGAGTCAGCGGTGGTATAGCCTTCGGTTACTTCTTCTTCCATTACGAAGGCCATGATCCCCACGTCGCGCTGCTGACGCGCAATACGTTCGATCCCTGGGAGACGATGCTCTCACGGCTCGGCGTTGCGCAGGAGGTCAAGCACACGAGCAGCGCCGACAAGGGCAAGCAGAATCTGCTGGAAGCACTCGAAAATGGCGAACCACCGATCATCTGGGCCGATTCGTACTCGCTGCCCTATAACTTCTTGCCCAACGAGGACGGCATGTGGGCCATGATGCCCATCGTCGTTTACGGCTACGATGAAAGCGACGGCATCGCCCAGATCGCAGATCGCAGCAGGAAGCCGCTCCACGTCACCACCGAGGTGCTGGACGCCGCCCGCGCTCGCGTGAAGAAGGACAAATTCCGCGTGATTACGCTGGCGGCTCCGCAGCTAGAAAAGCTGGCAACGGCGGTGCAGAAAGGCATCTGGGATACCATCAAGCTCTATACTGAGAAACCACCCAGGGGCGCGAAGAATAACTTCGGCTTCGCGGCGTATGAACGCTGGGCGGACTTATTGACCAGGCCGACGAAGAAACAAAGCTGGGCGAAGTTCTTCCCGGCGGGAGGCTACTGGTACAACGGATTGGTGACGGCCTTCGAGATGGGCTTTCTCTATGGGCAGGGCGATAGCTATCAGGCAGAGCGGGACGTATACGCAGATTTCCTGGATGAAGCAGCGACTATCCTCGAAAAGCCTGATTTAGGCGAGGTTGCTGCGCAATTCCGGCGCAGTGGGGAGGCGTGGCACGAACTCAGCCGCATTTTGCTGCCGGATGAAATGTCCCTGTTGGGGAAGACGCGAGAACTGTTGAAGGAGCGGCACGATCTCTTCCTGAACAATCCAGGCAAGAGAGAAACCATGGAAGCGATCAATGCGGAACAAGCTGCATTACGACAAGAAGCCAGGGACGACTTCCCTTTCAGCGAGGAAGAAGTAAAACAGCAGCAGGAGCGCATTGCGGAGCAAATCATGCGGATACGCGACATTGAGCAGGAAGCAATCACAGCCCTGCAAGCCGCGATGCAGTGAAGCAAGCCGGGGCGCTAGGCTGCGGCGGCCCCGCCCTGCCCCAGCCTCCCCCACAGCAGCGGAGCCTGCCCGATGATGCCGATGCACAGGGCGAAGGGCAGGCCAATCCACCAGAGGAATTCAGGATTATCCAGTTCGAAGTAGAGCAGCGCCTGGGCAATCTCCGGCATGTTGACTGTCGCCAGATAGCGCTGGTGAGCGAAGGCAATCGGCGCGAACGTGGTCGCACTGGTCAGCAGCATCAGCATCAGGGACCGGGTAAACCCGTGTGCAGGAAGCCACCCCGCCACCGTAAACCCTGCGGATAGGCCCACACCACCGAGGAGCAGAATCCCCCAATCGGGCGCGGTATTGAAGAGAAAGAACGTGGTATGCGCCCACCACGTCAGCAGACCGAAGCCAATACCGCCGAGCAACGAGAGCAGACGTGCCAGCAGAGGCCAGCGTTCCCGCAACACCAGCGACAAATCCCGCGCAATCAGCACCATAAAAGCCAGCCCATGCCCGAAGATCAACCCCGCACTGAGTGCGCTGCCCCAGCGTTGCGGCGCGAACCACCCCTCCGCGCGGAACGTCAGATAGACGTAGGCGAACATGGCCACAAAGCCCGCCAACAGCGAAAACTGGTAACGAAGCAGCGGGCGAAGTTCCCTGGATACCACTTTCTGTGACATGCGACACAAATCTCCATGACAAGCAGCGCCAAACAAGAAAGATTTACAACCCGTCGCATTCTACATACTATAAGCCGATCACTTCAGTATGGAGGGCATTTCATGTACGCAATTCAGCGCACGTTTCTGGTCGCGGCGGACAAGCACGAACAAACCGCACGAACCTGGCGCGAGAGGATCCTGCCGCATTTGCAAGCACAAGATGGCTTTGTGCAGGGATACTTGCTACAGGGTACAGAGAACTTCTCAGTCTTCATGATCTGGGAATCCGAGGCCGCTTTCAACACCTACCATGAAAGTCCCAGCCATCAGGAGATCCATGGCTGGCTGCATGACCTGGCACAGGGACGAGTGCAGAAGTCCAATTACGCGGTACTCTAGCAGCCCACCTCAGCAGGCAAGAAGGCATAGACGCCGCGACCTGTGTAACCGAGCCATGTTTCGTGGCTCGGTTCCGTCGCGTACGTTGCCGTCGCTCATTTCACCCCATGATGTTTTTGCAGGCTGCTGACCTGAAAGGGCTTCTGGCGGCGGCGGCGGATACCCTGCATACTGGCGACAGCGGCACTCATCGTCGTAATCAGCGGCACATCCACCTGGTAGCACATGCTGCGGATGGAAGCGCCATCTTCGTGCGCTTGCCCGCCGAGCGGCGTGTTGATGACCATCTGGATCCGCCCCTCTTCCAGCCAATCGACAATATGCGGCGATCCCTGCCGCACTTTATTGATGCCTTCCGCAGGCACACCAAAGCGATTCAACCATTCCGCTGTGCCGTGGGTCGCCACGATGTTGAAGCCCATTTCGTGCAGTTCGCGTGCGATGCGCGTCACCGCCCCCTTGTCTAGATCATTGACGCTGATGCAAATCGTACCCGATTCGGGAAGTGGCATCTTGGCGGCAATCTGCGCCTTGGCGAACGCATGCCCGAAGTTATCCGCGTGCCCCATGACTTCGCCCGTGCTGCGCATTTCGGGGCCGAGCCGCGCGTCCACGCCGGGGAATTTCTGGAAGGGCAGCACGGCTTCCTTCACGAAGAAGCCATTCACCTGCGGCTCTTCTGTGAATCCCAGTTCTTGCAATGTCATCCCGGTTGCGATCTGGGCAGCATAACTTGCCAGCGGAATACCAGTGGCCTTGCTGACGAAGGGCACCGTGCGGCTGCTGCGTGGATTTACCTCCAACACATAAACTTCTTCGTCTTTGATGGCGAACTGAATGTTGAACAAGCCTTTTACAGACATACGCTTGCCGATGCGCTGCGTGTAATCGCGGATGACATCCAGGTGATACTGGCTGATTTTGTAGGGCGGCAGCACACAGGCTGAATCACCGCTGTGGACGCCCGCTTCTTCGATGTGCTGCATGATGCCGCCGATGGTCACTTGTTCGCCATCGGCAAGCGCATCGACATCCACCTCGAAGGCGTCATCCAGGAATTTATCAATCAGCACCGGGTGCCCTGTCCATTCCACCTGCGCACCCAGCCATTCGATCAACGTCGGCTCGTCGAAGACAATCGCCATGCCGCGTCCGCCCAGGACATAACTGGGACGCACGAGCACCGGATAGCCGATTTCCGCCGCTTTCTCAATGGCCTGCTCGCGCGTCATGACCGTCGCGCCTGCGGGCTGCGGAATGCCCAATTCGCTCATCAGCGCATTGAAGCGTTCGCGATCTTCGGCGAGGTCGATGGTATCCACCGTCGTCCCCCAGATGGGAACGCCCGCCGCTTCCAGGTCATGCGCGATATTCAGCGGCGTCTGTCCACCGAACTGCACCAGCACGCCGTCCGGCTGCTCAATGTCGATGATGTTCAGCACATCTTCCGCCGTCAACGGCTCGAAGTAGAGGCGATCCGCCGTATCGTAATCCGTGCTGACTGTTTCCGGGTTACAATTGACCATGATCGTCTCGTAACCCATATCGCTGAGGGCGAAGCAGGCGTGCACACAGCAGTAATCGAACTCAATTCCCTGTCCGATGCGGTTGGGGCCACCACCCAGGATCATGATCTTCTTCTTGGCCGTAGGGAAGGATTCATCGCCCTCTTCATAGGTACTGTAGAGATAGGGGGTCTGTGCCTCGAACTCCGCCGCGCAGGTATCCACCCGGTAGAAATTCGCGGTGACGCCCAGGGCTTTGCGGCGTTCGCGCACGGTCATCTCCCCTTCGCCGACGAGCCGCGCAATATAGGCATCGCTGTAGCCGTAGCGCTTCAGCTTGCGGAAATCATCGGCATCGAGTTGATCCAGCGATAGATTCCGTGTGAGAATTGTGTCGTGGATGTGCAACGTCTCCTGCATCTGCCGCACATACCAGGCATCGTACTGGGTCTGCTGCACCACATCCTCGACGGATACTCCTTCGCGCAGCGCCGTCGCCACCTGGAAGAGCCGCCTGGCTGTCGGAACTTGCAACATCTCCGGCGATGTGATGTTCTCCGGGTTGCTGGCGAGGCCGGTGATGCCTATATCCAGCGAACGAACCGCCTTTTGCAGCGCTTCCGGGAAGGTGCGACCAATCGCCATCACTTCGCCGACCGCCTTCATCTGCGGGCCAAGTACTTCGTCTACGCCCGTGAACTTCTTGAAATCCCAGCGCGGAATCTTGACGACGACGTAATCCAGGGATGGCTCAAAGCTGGCGGGAGTCTCGCGGGTGATGTCGTTGGGGATTTCATCCAGAGTCAGCCCTACGGCGACCAGGGCGGCAATCTTGGCAATGGGAAAGCCCGTTGCTTTGCTCGCCAGCGCAGAGGAACGCGACACGCGCGGATTCATCTCGATGACGTAGACATCGCCATTTTCCGGGTTGATCGCAAACTGGACGTTCGCACCGCCTGTGGTGATGCCGATGCGGTCGAAGATGGCGCGTGAGGCGTTGCGCAGCCGCTGCAATTCCTTGTCTGTGAGGGTCTGCGCCGGGGCTACCGTGATGCTATCGCCTGTATGCACACCCATCGGATCTAGATTTTCGATGGAGCAGACGACGACAAAATTGCCGTGTCCATCTCGCATCAATTCCAGTTCGTATTCCTTCCAGCCGAGCAAGCTTTGATCGACCAGCACCTGACCGACAGGCGATTGGTGAATGCCGTTGGCGGCAACTTTGCGCAGTTCTGCGGGATTGTTGGCCACACCACCGCCAGAGCCACCCAGCGTATACGAAGGCCGCACCAACACGGGGTAGCCGATTGCTTGGGCATAAGCCAGCGCTTGATCTACACTGCTGACGACGCTGCTTTTGGGCGATTTCAAGCCAATTTCGGTCATCACTTCCTTGAAGCGTTCGCGATCTTCTGCGACCTGGATGCTCTCCAGCGATGCCCCAATCAGACCGACGTTGTATTTTCCCAGCACCCCCGCCGCCTGCAATTCCAGTGCCAGGTTGAGCGCGGTCTGTCCGCCGACAGTTGGCAGCAGCACATCCGGCTTCTCTTCCGCGATGATCTTCTCGCAGATTTCGACGGTCAGCGGTTCGACGTAGGTGGCGTCTGCAAACTCTGGATCGGTCATGATGGTGGCGGGATTGCTATTCACCAGCACGATACGGTACCCGAGTTCACGCAGCGCCTTGCAAGCCTGGGTTCCACTGTAATCAAATTCGACGGCCTGCCCAATCACAATGGGGCCAGAGCCGATGACCATGATGGTTTCAATGTCTGTACGCTTGGGCATGATGGTTATCTCTGCTGTTTCGTGGCTCAGGACGAGATACAAAAAATGCGCAACTCAGCGAATGTTGCGCAATAACGGGATCATAAAGACAAAACAGGCGACGAGGAAGACCAAACTGCCGATGATGGTCAGGTCATCTCCGCTGCGCAGTCCGGCGACGATATAGAAAAGGGCGCAGATCACAAACAGCGCCCATCCGATTAGCTGGTAGGTTCGTTCATCTCGCGGCATGGCTATTCTTCAAAGATCGTGGCAACGGCTAGCTCAAATCCTGGCAGCAGAGCACTTGTTAGATTGTCTTCTACTCCGTAAACGATGGGTACAGCATCCGAGGTATGAACCTCTATTTCCTGCTTTTTCGGAAAAACTAACCAGACTTCTTGCGTACCGTATTCAAAATACACCAACGATTTACGCACAGATTCTGAGCGACCCTGCGTTGGTGAAACAATCTCTACGGCAAGGTCAGGCGCTCCATAAAAATAGCCTGTAGTCTTCTGAACGCGATCTTTCTTCACAAAGGCCACATCCGGTTGCCTACGTTCTATGATACTGTCTTTTGTGCCTTCCAGGACGAAATTTATGTCGCCGGGATAAAGCCGTCCCAGATTGCGCGGTACTACAAAATTTCCCAGAGTGAGCAGAAGCTTTGTCTCAATCCAACCGTGATTTTCCCCCGTCATATACGTATCCTGGTCGAAGCCAACCCAATTTCCATCTACAATTTCCAGGTTTTTGAACCCGTCGATTTCGCCTATTTTGAGCGCGATTTCTTCTGTGATGGGTCGCTGCATGAACAGAAAGACCAGATCACGCACGATATTTCCGACTTTTGGATCAATCGCTGGAATATCCATATCGCCTCCACAAGAAGACTATTTGCCAGGATTATGCTGAAGGTTCGGTCTCTTCGCCATGTTCGGAACGCACCGCCCCCACAAATTCATCAAACAGATAGAGCGCATCATGGGGGCCTGGGGATGCTTCCGGGTGATATTGCACGCTGAAAGCACGCAACTCGCGGTGGCGGATGCCTTCGACCGTATTGTCGTTGAGGTTGATGTGCGTGACCT
Source organism: uncultured Anaerolineaceae bacterium (assembly GCA_964549915.1). Classification (GTDB taxonomy): domain Bacteria; phylum Chloroflexota; class Anaerolineae; order Aggregatilineales; family Phototrophicaceae; genus JAUZRW01. Next base: position 16,943 of record CAZJWX010000078.1, read on the forward strand.
CACCGCCGCTCAGTTCACTATCCTCTGATACAGCAAAACCGTGATTATGTGAACTGATTTCGACTTGCCCGGTGAGCAAGTTCTTCACGGGCTGGTTGCCGCCGCGATGCCCGAAGCGCATCTTCTCCGTCTTGCCGCCCAGCGCCAGCGCCAGAATCTGGTGCCCCAGGCAGATGCCAAAGACGGGAACTTGCCCCAGCAAATTCTTGACATTCGCGATGGCGTAATCGACGGCTGCCGGGTCTCCGGGGCCATTGCTGAGGAAAACCCCGGCTGGATTCTGCGCGAGAATCTCTTCAGCAGGCGTCTGCGCCGGGACGACGCGCACGCGCAAACCACGATCCGTCATCATGCGCAGGATGTTGTGCTTGATACCGTAATCGTAGGCGATGATCAGCGGGCCTGCGGTATTGGCTCCGGTTTCGCCATACCACTGCGGATCGCTGCCCTCTGCCCAGTTATACGGCTCGTCCGTTGTAACGGCATCCACCAGATTCGCGCCGGACATATCCAGCGATGCGCGGGCGATTTTCAGCAGGGCATCCGTATCTGCTGCCGCTTCGCCATGTGCAATCGCTGCCCGCATCGCCCCGCTGGTGCGAATGTGGCGCACCAGTGCCCGCGTCGCAATCTCGGTCAGGCCGATGACGCCCTGACTCTCCAGATATTCGCTGAGGGTGCTGCGCTGCCGCCAGTTGCTCACAATGGGACTCAGCGAGCGCACCACAAATCCACTGACCCAGATGCGGCTCGATTCAACATCTTCCAGATTGATGCCCGTATTGCCCACATGCGGCACGGTCATCGTGATAATCTGCTTGTAATACGAAGGATCCGTGAGAATCTCCTGGTAGCCCGTCATCGACGTATTGAAGACCACCTCCCCCGTTTCAATCCCCTCCGCACCGAAACCTTCGCCACGAAAAATCTGTCCGTCTTCCAGGACGAGAACGCCTTTACTCATGGATTAACTTGCCCCAAATCACAACTCATTGAAAATCGTCGTCAGGTGATCTGCCAGATGGTCGACATCGCCCGTCTGCACCACCAGCGGCGGCACAAAGCGCAGCACATTCGGCCCCGCGTTGACCAGCAGCAGGCCATGCTCATAGCCAGCTTCGATGATCGGCGTGACGGCTTCGCTGCATTCAACGGCTGCCATCAGGCCGCGACCGCGCACTTCGCGAATCAGCGGACTGTTGATCTCGGAGAGCCGATCCAGCAGGTATTCGCCAACTCGCCGCACATGCCCCAGGAAATCCGCCTCCCGAACGCGCGCGACGACATGAGTCGCAACCTGTGTCACCAGGGGACCGCCCGCGAAGGTCGAACCATGATCCCCCGGCTGCATCGCGCTGGCAACCTGCTCTGTGACCAGCACCGCGCCAATCGGCAGGCCGACGGCCAGCGGCTTGGCCAGCGTCATCATATCCGGCGTGACGCCGCTCGGCTCATGCGCCCAGAGAGTCCCCGTGCGCCCTAACCCACACTGCACTTCATCGAAGATCAGCAGCGCCTGATGCGCGTTGCAGGCCGTGCGCAGCGCCCGCAGAAATTCATCCGTCGCGGGATACACGCCGCCTTCGCCCTGAATCGGCTCGACGATGACCGCCGCCGTGCGCTCTGTGATCGCCTGTTGGGCGCTTTCGATGTCGTTGAAGGTCGCAACGACGGTATCGCCCATCAACGGACGGAAGGGAGCCTGGTATTTCTCGCGCGGGGTCACCGCCAGTGATCCCATCGTGCGCCCGTGAAACCCACCCGTGAAGCAGACAATTTCCGTCTTCTCCGTCGCGCCGCTGTTGTAGGCCACGCGCCGCGCGAACTTCATCGCTGCTTCATTGGCTTCCGTACCACTGTTGCAGAAGAAAGCCCGATCTGCAAAGGAACTTTCGACCAGGAGCTTCGCCAGCACCGCATGGGGTTCCGTGTGGTAAAGGTTGCTGACGTGCAGCATTCCGGTTGCGAGTTGCGATTGAATGACCTGATTGATACCCGCATCGCCATACCCCAACGCATTCACCGCAATGCCGCCGACCCAATCCTTGTACGTCTTGCCTTGCGCATCGTAGAGAGTCGTCCCTTCACCGCGCACCAACACAAACTCCGGTCGTGAATAGGTCTGCACGATGTATTGTTGTTCATTCTGGATCGCTTCGTGTTGTTCTGCCATGCATCCAATCCTTACATCATAAATGATCTGGCGGTTATGCGCGGGCGAAGACCGTACCGCCGTGTGTGCGCAGGCCATCCAGATTGGTGATGACCGCGCCAGAAACTTCACTTTGCAGCGCGTGCAGCGCCGTGCGCACTTTGGGAACCATGCCGCCAGTAATCGTCCCGTCTGCGATGTAGCGCTCAGCTTCGGCGGAGGTGATCTGCGCTGCCACCGCGTCCGCAATCAGCACGCCCTCCACATCGGTAAGAAAGATCACGCGCTCCGCCCCCAACGCCCCGGCAATCGCCCCTGCGACATGATCCGCATTGACGTTGTAGAGCGTATCTTCCCCCAGGCAAATCGGTGCGATCACCGGAGTCATCCCTGCACGCAGCAAGGGGATCAACTTGGCGGCGTCAATGGATGACACCTCGCCGGTATACTGCATATCGACCGTCTCGTGCGCCATCTTCACGGCACGGACAATACCGCGATCCGCCCCGCTCAGCCCCAGCGCATCGATCCCGGCGCTCAGGAATGTCGCCACCAGTCGCTTGTTGACCAGGCCCGCCAGCACCATCGTGACGATTTGTAGCGTGGTAGCGTCGGTCACGCGCACGCCATCAACCATTTGCGGTGCAATGCCGTAGCGTTCCTGCACCTGGCTGATTTCTTTGCCGCCGCCATGTACAACGATCGCTGGCATCGACAGGGTGGTGAGAAGCTCACCGAGCGCACGCAGGTAAGTGTGATCCGTGAGTTCGTTCCCACCGACTTTGATGACCCAGGGCTGTTCCATCTGCTTCTCTTCCTACACCAGGGCGGTAATTTCTTGCATCCCGAACATCAGATTGAAACATTGCACGGCCTGGCTCGCAGCACCTTTGCGCAGGTTATCCAGGACGCTGGTGATGTGCACATAACGCTCCGTCACCGGGGTGATGCTGATGTGGCAGCTGTTCGAGAGCACAGCGCCGCGAAAACTGGCATCCTGCCCCAGTGGCAGTAGTTCGACCATCGGCTCATCGGCGTAAACGTTGGTGTAGAGGCTGTGCACGCGGTCACTCGTCAGGTTGTAGTTGAGGGTGACGTAGATGCTCGCCATCAAGCCACGATCCACAGGAACCAGATGTGGTGTGAAGATCAGCGGCTCTGAAAGTTGCATGAAACGCCGAATTTCCTGTTCGATCTCCCCGACATGACGATGCACGCGCCCCGCCTTGTACGGCTTGAGGTTCCCGAACATCTCGACAAAATGCGTCTGCAAATTGGGCGTGCGCCCCGCGCCTGAAACGCCCGATTTAGCGTCCACGATGATGGGCGCTTCCAGTGCCAGCCCTTGCACGCGCAGCAGCGGGTAGAGTCCCAGCAGCACGGCAGTCGGATAGCAGCCCGGCACAGCGACAGCGCTGGCGTCCATCAGAGCATCGCGATTCAACTCCGGCAGGCCGTAGGGGGCGGGCAGCAGTTCCGGGTGTGGATGCGGCACACCATACCAACGCTCGTACTCCTCCGACGTATCCAGGCGCAAATCCGCCGAAAGGTCGATGACACGGACGCCCGCATCCAACGCAGATCTCACCATTGGCGCGGACGCCGTATGGGGCAGCGCCAGGAAGATTGCATCCAGCCCGTCCAGCCGCACATCTTCTGAGCGAATATAGCGCAAATCGGTTCCCGGCACTGGTTCACCGGGGAAGGTGTTCGACGTTGCGAAGACGATCTGCACAGCGGGATGCCCGGTCAGAATTTCAATGAGATTCTGCCCCGCGTATCCGGCTGCGCCCATTACCCCCACTCGTAGGCTCTGCGTCATGATTCCTGCCCGTCTCCTGGATGCCCCGCAAGAAAGTACGAAATTGTCCCCACATCACGTCTGAATGATACAGGCAGTGCAGTGAGACCCTTAATATCACGAACTGCTACGAATTACGCGGCATGCTGGTTCATAATTCGCAATGAGCACGAGTTTAAGCCGAATTGCAACACGCGTCAACAATCGCACAGTTGCAGGCCCATTGCACAGAGGATTACGTTCAGCGGGGAACACTTATGGACAAAGCAAAAGGAACCCGCATGAAGTAAAATGTTAGAATGGCAAAG
>CAZJWX010000079.1:0-21064 GCA_964549915.1 uncultured Anaerolineaceae bacterium
GAAAAGTATCTACCACCTGTTTTGTGTGATGTCTAATTGCTTTGTCCATTAGATGCCTTATCCGGAGGACTGCGTGTGCTGGAAACCTTCCGTCCGAAAGTGATTATGGAGATGTCAGCGGATAATCTCAATCGATCGAATCACACCGCCCAGGAAGTCATTGATTTCTGGTCTGGTCTGGATTACCACATGTACCAAATTGCCGATAATGGAGATGTGCTTGAGATCAATAACAGTGACCTGCTGGCAACGCCCGAGGACATTGACCTCTACTGCGTTCCGCGCGAGAAGTCAATCTGACATAGAGTTGCACTCAAATTGACGGATTCCCATGAGAAAGCCTGAACCGAACTTTTTCATCGTGGGTGCGCCCAAATGCGGCACGACTTCGCTCTACGAGCATCTGCGCCCGCATCCGCAGATTTTCATGCCCTACGTGAAGGAATTGCACCATTTCGGGTCGGATTTGCAATTCAGTACGCCGCTTTTGCAGCAGCGCCGCGACCGCGACACCTATCTGTCCTATTTTGCAGATTGGGCGGGCGAACCGCGCATCGGGGAAGCATCCGTCTTCTACCTGGCATCGACCCGCGCTGCGCAAGAGATTCACGACTTCAACCCCGACGCACGCATCATCATCATGCTGCGTAACCCGGTAGATATGCTCTATTCCCTGTATCATCAACTGTGCTTCACCGGGGTAGAAGACCAGCCGAGCTTCGAAGACGCGCTGGCAGCCGAAGAACCGCGCAAGCAGGGGCAGGATATTCCGCCGCGAACCAATTGGGTCGGCACGCTCTATTACCGGGAGATGGCGACCTACAGCCCCCAGGTGCAGCGCTACTTCGACGTGTTCGGGCGCGAACAGGTACACGTCATCATCCTGGACGACTACAAACGCGATCCGGAGGCGGCCTATGCTGAGACGCTGCGCTTCTTGCAGGTCGAGGACTCCTTCCGTCCAGATTTCGCCGTCGCCAACGCCAGCAAGACGATCCGCAACCCGTTGCTGCGGGACTTCCTGAACTATCCGCCGGAGTGGTATCAGGCGCTGCTGCGTATGGGCAAGCAAATTGTGCCGACTTCTATGCGTGAATGGGTCAATGACCGGATTCGTGCCTACAATGCCGTACCCTACAAGCGCCCCCCTATGAACCCGGAAACGCGCCAGCGCCTGACGGAAGACTTCGCTGAGGAAGTCTCCGCCCTGGGTGACCTGCTGGGACGCGATCTCTCGCACTGGAGCCAGCCCAGGGAGAGCCAGCCCTCATGAAGATCGCTGTCTACCTGCCGGAGAACGTACCCCACAGTGTGCGCAGCTATGTGCATAACCTGGAACCGCACCTGGCAGCGCAGGGGGTGACACTGCTGCGCTACCACCAGGACGCGCCGCTGACCGAAGCAGTCGATCTGTACTGGGATGTGCGGGCGGGGCGCAGGGGGCCGCATCCGTCCGTGCAGGCGAATGGCGTTCCCTATGTCGTCACCTTTCACGGCGCGGCGCTGCTGGTGCTGCCGCTGCGCCATACCTGGCGTCCCTGGTGGAAAGCCTACACCCTGGGCATAGTCCGCCGCTGGCAAACGCGCCGGGAGTGGGTACGTGCTGCGGCTCATCCCCCGGCGCGCATCATCACGGTATCCGCGTATGCCCAGCGTGAACTGCGTGAGCAGCTCGGCTACGAGAGCGTGCCGATTCATCATGGGGTGAACCACGACATTTTCCGCCCTTCGTCCGAGCCGACGACGCGGGAGTACCTGCTGCACGTTTCCTCGGTGGGGCGGGTGAAGAACATGGAGCGCTGCCTGCAAGCCTACCACGCCCTCGACCTGCCCCAGAAGCCCCCCTTCGTGATCATCTCTGGCGGCAGAGCAAACGACTTCGGTCACCTGATCCGCGATGGTGTGCAGATCGAGACGCGCTACGTGCCACACGAAGAACTGGTGCGCTACTACCAGGGAGCCTTGGGCTTCGTCTTCCCGTCGTTCCGGGAGACATTCGGCATGCCGATCCTGGAAGCGATGGCCAGTGGCTGCCCGGTGATTGCCTCAGATCGGGCGGGCTGTGCGGAGATTTCCGGGGACGCCGCCCTGCTGGTCGATCCTGATTCCGTGGAGTCGATTCGGGCAGCCATGCAGCGGCTGATCGAAGAGGCGGCGCTGCGCGATGCGCTGCGGCAGAAAGGCCTCGCCCATGTGGCGGCATTCACCTGGGAGCGCAGCGCAGCGGAACATGCAGCCGTTTTCCAACAGGCGTTGGACGTATGACTGGACGCATGAAACGAGAGGAGCCATCCGTGTCAGGGACAGCCAGCCCCCGCGTGCTCATCATCGCCGGGATGCATCGCTCCGGGACGACGCTCACGGCGCGCTGGCTGCATGGCTGCGGCCTGCATCTTGGGCAGCGCTTGCTGCGTTCCAAATACGACCATGCCAACCCGGATGGGTTGCACTATGAAGACCGCGATTTCTTGGATTTGCACAAGACGGCGCTGCGAGTCGCTGGCCTGGATCGCGATGGCTACGTCACGGGGGCCTGTGTTTCGCTGCTGCCGGAATTCGAGCCGCAAGCGCGGGAATTGATCGCGGCGCGGGAGCCTCTGGCGCAGTGGGGTTGGAAGGAGCCGCGAACCTGCCTTTTTCTGTCGGATTGGCGGATGCTGCTGCCGGACTCAAAATTGCTGGTCGTCTATCGTCCAGCGGAAAAAGTGGCGGATTCGCTGCTGCGTCGCAAGCTAGATCACCCGCGTCCGCTGCGTCGCGTCTTCTATCGCTGGCGCTTCCGGAATATAGATGACCAGGCGGCGCACCTGATCCGCGTCTGGGAACGCTACAATCGGGATGTTCTGCGCGTGGTGGATGCCGCGCCGCAAGCTGCCCTGGTGCTGCGAACCGACGACCTGCTGCCTCAGTCAGCGGCGATTCGGGCGCATCTGACGCAGGCCTGGGGCTTCGACTTGCAGCCGCACGATGTAGGCGACATCTACGAACAGAAGCGCCTGCGCCAGCGAACCAGCTATGTCGATGAATCCGCGCCGCGCACCCGTGCCGCCCTGGAACAATCCGCGCCGATTCACGCTGTGCTGGAGTCGTGGCGCGAAAAGACGCTGGAAACCCTGGCTACCCACAGCGCACCAGACAGGCGACGACCCAGGGCCGACAACCCGCAGCCTTGACGAAGGCCAACGCTGCGCTCAGTTTCGCTGCCGCAGCCAGCAGACGCTGAAGGGGCGCAGCCTGACTTCACCCTGAATCGGCGCGACCTCCGCCTGTAGCAATTCCCACTCTCCCGGCGACAGCGGCACGGTTCGCGTATCCTGGCTGACGCTGTGCAGCGCCAGCACCCGGCTGCGGCCATCCAGGGAGCGCCGTTCGACGGCGAAGACCTGCGGCGAAAGGTCGTGGATGATCTGCGGCGCTAGTGGATGGAAGGCGGGTTCCCCACGACGGATATGCAGCAGGGCGCGGTATTGCTGGTAGACGGTTTGCGCCAGCGCACCCTCCGCCTGAAGCTGGGCACGGAGCGCATCGTAACGATACTTCTCGCGGTTGATGGTGCGGTTATGCCCGGTTTGCTCGACGCCCGCCTGCCAGTTGCGCCCCCCGAAGAGACTCGGCAGGTAGATTCCGGGTACGCCTTGCAGCGCCAGCGCAATCGCCTGCGAGACGATGAAGCGTGCGGCGGCGCGGCGCGGGCCTTCTACTGTGATCGCCGGGTCGGTGACGGCGTCGAAGTAGGTGATGTTCAATTCGTAGGGACTCTGCGAGCCGTCGCTGTTCGTCTTATAGGAGACGCGCCCCCCGTGTGCCTGCGCCCGTTCGACCAGTGCGGTCACCTCTGCATCGGAGAGCAAGCCCGTCGCCGGACGCATCCCGATGCCGTCGTGCGAGGCCGTGAAGTTGAAGAAGGTCGCCTGTGCCCCGGGCGCTTCTAACGACTGCGCCCAGCGAGTCAGGGCTGATGCATCGCCCGTCGCCAGGGTGTGCAGCACCAGGGGCGGCAGCGGGAACTGGTAGACCATCTGCGCCTCACTGTATCCGTCACCGAAGTAGGAGATGTTCTCCTCGTGGGGGACGTTGGTCTCCGTGATGAGGATCGTATCCGGGGCGATGACGTTCAAGAAGTCGCGCATCAACTGGATCACGAGATGCGTCTGCGGCAGGTGAATGCTGGACGTGCCGATGTCCTTCCAGAGGAAGGCGACGGCATCCAGACGAATCAGGCTCGCGCCCCGTTCGATGTAGAAGCGCAGCACCTTGAGCATCTCCACCAGCACGGCGGGAGTCTCGTAATTCAGGTCGATTTGATCCGGGCTGAAGGTCGTCCAGACGTGGCGCGTCCCGGTTGCCGTCTCCACCGGGGTCAGCAGGGGCAGCGCACGTGGACGCACCACCTGCGAGAGATCCGTCTCCGGCGGCACAGTGATGAAATAATCCGTGAAGGGCGCTTCGCCCGCGCGGAACTTCCGGAACCACTCGCTCTGCGCGGAGATGTGATTGCAGACGAAATCGAACATCAGGCGAAAATCCGCGCCCAGGGCTTCTACATCTTCCCAGGTGCCATGTCCCGGCTCAACCGCGTAGTAATCAATCACGCTGAAGCCGTCGTCGGACGAGTACGGGTAGAACGGCAGCAGATGCACAGCGTTGACCGGGGCGACCTCGCGCAGGAAGCGCCCCAGGGTCTGCAAGGGGCGTTCATCCGCCGCCTGCATGTGGTCTGCGTAGGCGATCAAGATGACATCTTCTTCGGAGAGGGCGACCCGCTCCGTGCTGCCGGGGCGCACCGGCTCCAGCATGGGCAGGAGCGACTCGTAGGTCGCCGCCCCCGCCTCGCTGCCGTAGAGACGTACTAGTTTGTCGCGGAGTGCCTCTTGCGGCGTCATCGTCTCAACATCAGCCTTTCACCGCACCTGCCGTCAGGCCGCGCGTCAGGAAGCGCTCGAAGAAGAAGAAGATCACGATGATCGGAATGCTGACGATCAGCGATCCCGCCATCAGCGCCGAAATCGGCACCTCCTGGCTGTTCAGGCGTTGCAACCCCAGCGGCAGCGTCCAGCGCTCCGGATCACCCACCAGGAACAAGAAGGCGTAGAGAAATTCATTCCAGGCGATCATGAAGGTATAGAGCGCCACCGAAGCAATCGCCGGAGTCGCCAGCGGGATCGTCACGCGCCAGATGGTCGAGACGTAGGTACAGCCATCGATCAGCGCGGCTTCTTCCAGGTCTTTGGGAATGGTGATGAAGTAGCTGCGCAGCATATAGAGCGCGACGGGCAGCGTCCCGGACATGTAGACGATGATCAGGCCGCCCCAGCTTTCGCGCAGCCCCGTCTGCGTGAAGACCACGAAGAGCGGAATCGCCAGCACAATCGCCGGGAACATGTAAATCAGCAAAATCCCGGCGGACATCACGTTGCGCCCGCCGAATTGCAGGCGTGTGATCGCGTAAGCCGCCGGAATCGCCAGCAGCAGCGTGAGGCCGACGGTGGAGACCGCCAGGAAGAGGCTGTTGACGATGAAGGGGGGGAAACCCTGTTCCGCCAGTACGATGGTGAATCCGCTCTGCCCGAAGACATTCACGCAGACTTCCGGCAGTGCCGGGTTCACATCCACTTCGTCCGTGCCGTAACGCAGCCAGCAGCCGACCGGGTGCAGCGCCGTTTGCACATCTTCGGCAGTGGGCACCAGTTTGGTCGGGTTGGTCAGGATGTCCGCTTCAGGACGCATCGAGAGATTGAGCATCCAGTAGAACGGGAAGATGGTTACCGCTGCGAAGAAGATGATCAGCACCCGCTTGATCTCTTGCCCGATGAAGCTCTCGATCTCTTCGCGGGTGACGCGCTGCGGCGATCCATTTTGCAGGACATAGGCCGTCAATCCCGCCGCCGCGATTGCCGACGCGATCAACCCGCCCAACACCAGCGGCGCACCGAGGTCAGGAGCCAGCGCCGGGAACAGCAGGACAGTCAAGCCCGCCAGGATGCAGACCCAGGTTGCGCGGTTCTGGATTGCTTCAAGCCGCCGCAACCCCGCGATGTAAGACGGTAGAAGGCTGACGAGGTAGCTCACCAGGAGAATACCGACGACGATGGAGACATTTTCGATGGAAATCATGGATCACTCCTCCTCAACCAGGAAGAACCGGAAGTAGATCGCCAGGATCACAGCCAGCATCGCCGCCATAATGACTGCAATTGCGCTCGCCTGCCCCACATTGCCTTCAGAGAAGAGCGCTTCGAAGATACCCACCGGGATCACCTTGGTCTGGCTGATGGGCCCCGTGAGCAGGAAGACATCATCGAACTTGTTGAACGTCCAGATGAACCGCAGCAGGAAGAGCGTGCCGAAGACGGCGCGAAGCTGCGGCAGGGTGATGAACCACAGGCGCTGGCTGGGGGTCGCCCCATCGACGCGCGCGGCCTCGTACATATCATCCGGGATGGCCTGGATACGCGCCAACAAGAACAAGAAGGCGAAGGGGAAATAGCGCCACGTCTGGAAGAGAATCACCATCAGCAGCGGGATGGGCAGACCGAGCCAGCTATCCTGCGTGCTGAGGAAGGCGATATCCGTGCCGAGCGTCTCGTTGACCAGCCCCCCCTGGCGCAAGAGCACCTGCCAGATGAAGGCCACCGAGATTACAGGGGCGATGTAGGGGAAGAGTAAGAATCCCCGGAAGACGTTGCGCCCCCGGAAGGCATCGCGCACCAGCAGCGCCGCCACCAGCCCGAAGAGAATCGCCAGCACGGAACTGGAGAGCGTGTAGAAGATGGTGCGGAAGATCATCGGGTAAAATTCACGGTTGCGCACCCCGACGACGTAATGATCCCCCTGGAAGTCGAAGCCGAATTGTTCGCGCCAGCCACGATAATCGTCGTAGTAGCGGCGGGCGGATTCGTACTCGATGTTGCCATCTTCATCGCGCAGGCATTCGCCTTGCTCGTCCACCTGGCAGGGCACGGTATCCAGCCGCAGCCCTAGCTGTGCCTGATAATTCTCCAGCGTCACCTCTGATAGGTCGAAGAGGGAGACGCCCTGCAAATCGCGCACTTCAATGGGGCGCACGCTGAAGATCAGATTCCAGACCAACGGGAAGATCACGATCCCCAGCACAATCAGCAACGTCGGCAGAATCAGCGCATAGGCCAGCAGGTTAATTCGCAGCCGCAGCGTGCCGCGCTCTTCCATGTAAGGAGACTGCGGCAACAGCAGCGCCGCAATCGCGGCCAATCCGAAGAGGATCACGACCGCGCTGCCTGCCGAGGCCACGATGTCCAGGCGCGTCCCCAGCATCCCCACCAGCAGACCCATGACGCCACCCGCGACGATGCCATAGAGCGGGTGATAGCGTTTGAAGTAAGCTGCGTAGAAGCCGGGTATGATCCCGACGACCGCCCATAAGAGGATTTCAACAATTAAATCGACCATAAAAGCGCCCCTGTACTCATCAATGGTTGGGGAGTTTTCTATTTGCTAGATGATACCGCCCCGCTGCAATCAGGCAAACACCATCGGACGAGGGCGCGGGTGACCTGCCGTGTAATCGTCCCCAGGGGATGGCGTCATGTGCCATTCTTTGCGTGTTTCTCGTCCGCTGAAGGTTGAAACCAGCCAGCGATTGCACTGCCAGGTTCACCGGAGGGGACGACAACCGACTCTGCACGGTCAATCGTTCGCGTGCCCGCCATACCAGAACGAGCGACCCGACGCCGGGGCGACTCATGAAGCGTCCCCACACGAGGGGTTCCCCTGGCTGGGTATGCCGTGTTGCCATCAACTTGCCATCAACAGTGAAGGGTGTGCTGACCGCGCAGGCCAGCACACAGAGAGCGTCGATTCGTCAATGCCGCAGACGATTATTCGAGTTCAAGCTGCAAGTCTTCGATGGTGAACTGGATTTCTTCGGCGGCTTCCGCTGCCGTCAGTTCGTCGTTCAGCACCAGGGCGAGGTTCTCCTGGATGAAGAACTGCGAGCCGACCGCGCTGGCGAGCACGCTCTGACCCACATCGAAGCCCATGCGGGTGTAGCCGTCCGAGCCTTCGACGATGATGTTCAGGGTTTCTTCGTCGTAGAAGTCGCCCAACGGTGCGCGACGATCCACGCCGACATCCAACTGCGACCAGCCATCAATGAAGGCGTTCGGTTCTTCAGCTGTGCCACGACGCATGGGGAACTTGCCTTCCGGCGCAATCGCCAGAGCGTCCAGGTAGGCTTCGTTGAACCAGTACATCACGAAGTCCATCGCGGCGTCATCAGCAGTGGGGCTGATGCCGACGTTGAAGGTGCTGCCCCAGGCGGCGGGTTCATCGTTGCTGTAGCCCGTGAAAGCCGAGACAACGCTGGTGTTTTCGGCGATGAAGGCCGGGTTTTCTTCACATTCGGGGCAGGTCGGGAAGGCGCTGTCGCGCAGGCCAGCCATTTCATCCAGGATGAAGGGCGACCAGATCGTCATCGCGCAGTTGCCTGCCAGGTAGTTGGCGCGGGTCTGATCCCAGTACCAGCCAGCTTCACCCGGGCCGAAATTGGTCATCAGCTCATCGTAGAATTCGATGGCTTCGATCATCTCCGGCGATTCGAAGGTGATGTTGCCATCCGCGTCAACGAAGGTCGCGCCGTTCGCCAGCGCCACATGCTCGAAGACCTGCCAGGTGTACTGCTGATCCGTAGCGTTGGGGCCACAGAAGCCGATCAAGCCTTCATCCGGGTTGTGCAGCGCTTCGGCGGCTGCCAGGATGTTCTCGTAGCTGTCCGGTGCATTCAGCATGGCTTCTTCGAAGAGGTCACTGCGGAAGAGCAAAAGCTGTCCCCAGCCGTCCGACGGCACAGAGGCATAGCTGCCATCTTCCAGTTCGGCCAGTGCCAGTGCACCTTCGCTGAAGGTATCCGCGCCGAGTTCTTCAATTACGGTCGTCGCTGCTGCGGCGTCCAGCGCACCATCCTGCACCCAGCGCGCGCTGAACTGGACGGAGTGCAGCACCACATCCGGCAAATCGCCCGCCGCGATAGCCGCAGTCATCAGGCTGACCTGCTCACTTTCCTCAGTCGGGACGATTTCGACCACAACGCCTTCGTTCTCAGCCATGAACGCATCAGCGATGGCCTGCTGGCGTTCAATACGTTCCGGTTGGACTTCCGATGTCCAGAAGACGACGGTCACCTCATCCTGTGCGATCGTGGGGGCGACAACCAGCAGTGCGATCAGAACGATCGACAACATCGTAAGGAACTTGTTCATGTGCTTTCTCCTTATTTGGTTCTAAGTGGGTATCAACAATATTGGGTCGAACACTGAGCCTCGTGTGATCCTGCGTCTCGCGCCTCCTCTCCACATCAGATTTGCTCACAAATCAACCCCGTTGTGATGGTATGCGAACCAAGCTCACCACAGGTCTCAGGAAAGGTTCCTTATGTGCGCCTTCCGCAGGGCGGGGTTAGCACAGGGGATGTGGTTGTTGATCGATTCGCTACAAAGAAAGTTACAACGGGCAGCCCATAAATTAGCGTCATAGGATGAGTCTGTCAAGGCGTTCACATGACTGCTTAATCAATGAAGGACGAATGTCAACTTCTGAAGCGACTGACCTGCACGAATTGTGAGTTTGCAGGCGTGGCAATGGACGCTATCATACGTTCAGTAAGACCAACACATACAACCGGAGCAGCGAACGCTATGGGCATAACGGCAGTTCTCCCCAACCATGACCCCATCTTCATCACGAGTTGGAAGGGATACAGCGCCTTCGTGGATGCATTGGAGCAGATCGGCAGCGGACGTTTCTCGACGATCCTCGCCCAACTGCCCGACGGTGACGAAGGGCTGACAACGCCCGCAAACGCTGCCCGCATGCGCGACGAACTGCGCGACTTCTTGCAGCAGCAGGATCAGGTGCAGCAGGTCGTCCTGGTCGATGTCGAACGCGGCGTGGACATCAGCATGGGCAGCCAGATCAGCGGCGGCGCATTGTCGATGGATCGCGTTTCCGGCTATGACCTGGGCTTCGACGAAGAAGGCTTCTTCGTGCGCGACCGCTGGGAGATGAACCGCGATCTCTTCCGGGCGAAGCGCGTGAAACAGCACCTGCTGCACCCGGAAACGCACACCGTCGAATACGAAGACCTGGATACAGGGCAGCGCTTCCGCTGCAATGTGCCCTTCGGCAAGCCCATCACCGGGGACGACGGCCTGCCGCGAATGCTCTTGCAGCACTTCCAGGTCGAAATCCGCCCTGCTGCCCCCAACCGCTTCGCCTACATCACCGATCCCCTCTCACGCGCCCTGGAAATCAGCATCAGCGAAGATACCCCGATCACCTGGGTCTAGAGCACATTAAGAATCGTTTCAAAATAAATACAATTGCTTGCCTGCGTAGCGTTTGGGTATACAATGTGAAATACCGCGCAAGGTTCATGTTGAGCATGGTCGCTCATCTGACCCGCACTGGCCTCGACACGGGGTATCCTGTGTGAGACGTGGAAGGCCAAATCCACGCCCAGTCGCTTCAGCAACACACTCCGGGACTTAACGGACGAAATACGACACGAACCGCCAACCAGCCGCGAAGGACAGCGTGCAGTTGTCGCCAGCCAGGGTAGGGTGTGTTCGTTTCCTGGAGGTGTGGCGTGAACCGTTTTGGTTTCCGTACCCGTTTATTCATTGCATTCTCGATTCCCCTGTTGCTGCTCGCCTGGGGTATCATCGCCAGCAATTTTGTGCGGGGGCGTGCGCTGCCGCAAGTGGAACGCCTTCTCGTGCAAGACCTGCCCCTGTCGCAAGCCGTGCAGGATGTGCGTTTTCACTCGGCGCGGGTGACCTCACTGGTCAATGAGCACTTGCTCGACCAGGCGCTGGATCGCGAGGGCGTCGAAGACCAGGAACTGGCACAGGCGCAGGCCAATCTGCGCGAAGCGCTGGATGCACTGCTGACCCTGAGCGAAGCCAGTGACTCGGCGGCAGTCCGGGAATTGGTCGCCCCGGTGGAAGAGACCGTGCTGGCGCTGTTGGGGCTGGTGGCGCGGGTGGTCGAACCTCCCAATGCCACAGAAGACTTGTCGCTGGGGCAGTTGCGCACCGACCTGGAAGCGTCGGAACAGGACTTACTGCAAGCGGTGGCGGCGCTTTCAGAATATGAAAACACTGCCCTGGTCGAACAGCAGACCAGCCTGGTCGCAACAACGTCCTTCGTCTCCAACGTAGTGCTGGTGATCGCGCCGATTCTGGCGGTCATCGTCGTCACGCTCTCAATCGTCATCACAGCCTCGATTGCACGCCCACTGACGACCCTGATTGGCGTCGCGCAGCGGCTCGGCACTGGCGACCTTTACGCCCGCGCCAACCTCAAGAGCCGGGACGAAGTCGGGCAGTTGGGCGCAGCGCTGGATACAATGGCTTCCTCATTGCAGGCCCGCGAAGCGGAACTGCTGGCGCTGAATCTGTCGTTGGAACAGCGCGTGGCGGAGCGCACCCAGCAGCTATCCTACGCCATCCGCGAGGCCAGGGACGCCAACCGCCTGAAGAGCGAATTCCTCGCCACCATGAGCCACGAACTGCGCACGCCCCTCAACGCCATTGAAGGCTTCAGCAGCATCATGCTCAGCGGCATGGGCATCGAACTGAGTCCCCGCGCCGAGACAATGGTTGCCCGCATCAGCGCCAACAGCAAACGCCTGCTGCACCTGGTCAACGACATCCTCGACCTCTCGCGCGTGGAAGCGGGGCGCATGGAACTGGCCTTTGAACCGATCTCCCCACGCGAACTCGTCGAGCGCTGGCAGCGTGAAGTCAGCATCCTGGCGGAAGACAAGCAGCTAGAATTTGCCGTCACGGTTGATCCGGCGCTGCCCGATACCCTCTACCAGGACGAATTCGCCCTCTCCAAAATCACCATCAACCTGCTGAGCAACGCCTTCAAGTTCACCGACGAAGGGCGGGTGACGCTGGCGCTGCAAGGCGTAGACGACAGTCTACAGATCATCGTCAGCGATACCGGGATCGGCATTCCGGCACATGCCCAGGAATACATCTTCGAGGAATTCCGGCAGATGGACGGGATGACGACGCGCCAGTACGGCGGCTCCGGGCTGGGGCTGTCGCTGGTGCAGAAGTTGGTGCGTACGATGGATGGGACAATCGCCCTGGAGAGCGCACCGGGAAAAGGCAGCGTCTTCACCGTCACCGTGCCCCTGAACCACCGGCGCACGGATACCCGCGAAATGCCCGCCGTCGATCCAGGCATTGGCGTGCCGTCGCATGCCCTGCCGCTGACATCCCAATCCTGAGGCGACCTGAAGCTGGAAATGAGCGAGGAGCTGTTTGATGCAACTGCCATTTATCTGGAATCCGTACAGCGTGCTGATCTTCAGCACGGGGGTCTTCGCCCTGGCAGTGGGGGCTTTCATCTGGACGCGCCGACCCGGGCGCGGGGTGACGACGATTACGCTGCTGAGTCTGGCGCTGGCGGGGTGGTCGTTCGCGACTGCGCTGCAAATCGGCAATGCGAACCTGACGATTGACCTCATCTTGCGTGCGCTGGTCTACCTGGGTGTCTCGCTGGTGCCGCCGCTGTGGTTCGCCTTCATCGCGGAATACACCGGAAATGAGCAGTGGCTCACGCGCCGCACGTTCTGGCTGCTGGCAATCCACCCGATTGCGCTGCAAGTGGCGCTTGTCACGAATCCGCAGCATGACCTGTTGTGGACGGATGTGATCGTCAGCGAGACTCCGAATATGCTGCCACCCATCGAATACCTGTCGGGGCCGCTGTTCTGGGTGCACGCGGGTTATTCCTACCTTCTGATGTTGGTGGCAACGGTGGTGCTGGTGCGCTCGATGACTCTGGCTCCCCAGAAATATCGGGGGCAGATGGCGCTGCTGCTGGTCGCGCTGCTGGCTCCCTGGGTCGGCAACGTGCTCTACCTGGGCGGTTTCAGCCCCCTGCCGGAGTACGTAGACATCACGCCGATGGCCTTCGCCGTCACCGGACTCGCCGCTGCCTGAAGCGTCTACCGCTTCCAACTGTTCGACCTGGCGCCAGTCGCCCACGTCTCCATCTTCGAGAGCATGGCGGATGCGGTCTTCGTGCTGGATAACAAAAACCGCGTGCTCGATGCGAACCCGGCAGCGCTGCGCATTCTGGGGCTGCCGATAGGAGATGTGATCGGGCAGCCGGGGGCGCTGCTCTTCGTTGGGGCCAGCACCCTGGTCAACCGTTACAGCAGGGTCATGCAGGCGGAGGAAGAAATCACGTTGATCGTGGCTGGCGAACACCGCATCTTCGATATGCACGTATCGCCGTTGCGCAACCGCCTGGGCGACCTGCTAGGGCGAACGATCACGCTGCACGACATCACCAGCATCAAGGAAACCCACCGCCAGCTCATCGAAGCCCGCGAACAGGCGGAGGAAGCCACCCGCCTCAAGAGCGAATTCCTGGCGACCATGAGCCACGAGCTGCGCACGCCCCTCAACGCCATCGAAGGCTTCAGCAGCATTATGCTCAGCGGCATGGGCGTCGATCTATCGCCGCGTGCGCATGACATGATCTCGCGCATCAGTTCCAACAGTCAGCGCTTGCTGGTGCTGGTCAACGACATCCTCGATCTTTCGCGCATTGAGGCCGGGCGCGTGGAAATCACACCGTCGCGTGTCGCGCCCACCGATCTCGCCAAACAGTGGGAGCGAGATGTGAGCGTGCTGGCGAAGAGCAAGAACTTGCTCTTCCGCGTGGATGTCGATCCTGCCCTGCCGCCGATCATCGAGCAGGATCGCTACGCCCTGACGAAGATCGTCACCAATTTGCTGAGCAACGCCTTCAAATTCACCAATGAAGGGCGAGTCACGCTGGCTTTGCGCCGCCAGGGCGATCAATTGCAGATCATCGTCAGCGATACGGGAATCGGCATTCCGCCACACGCCCAGGACTACATCTTCGACAAATTCCGCCAGGTAGACGGGACGACGACGCGCCAGTACGGCGGCTCCGGGCTGGGGCTGTCGCTGGTGCAACGCCTGACACAATTGCTGGATGGCAGCATCACGCTGGAAAGTGAGATGGGGTTGGGCAGCATTTTCACCGTCACCGTGCCACTCAATGAACATTCCATCGTAGAACCACAGATAGTAGAAGGAGCACTGCCATGAGCAACATTCCACACAACCTGCTGCAAGGCTGGTCAGTCGTCGTCATCGATGACGAACCGGACAGCCTGGAAGTTGCACGCTACATTCTGGATTTTTACGGCGCGAACGTCCATACCGCGACCAACGGCAAGGAAGGGCTGGAACTGGTGGAGCAGGTGCGGCCCCGTTTCGTCATCTCCGATCTTTCGATGCCAGAGATGGATGGCTGGGGGTTCCTCAGTCGTCTGAAAGAAATCGCGCATCACCGTGACCTGCCCGTGATCGCCCTCACAGCCCACGCCATGCGCGGTGACCGCGAACGCGCCATCGCGGCGGGCTTCCACAATTATCTGACGAAGCCCCTCACCGCCGACACCTTCATCGACGAATTACTCGCCCTGCTGTTGGATATTCCGCAGTTGAGCGAACACATCCACATCTGAGGAACAAACAACCATGACAGACCCCGCACCCATTTTGCTCGTAGAAGACGACCCGGACGGTCAGGCCGTCATCCGCCACATCCTGGAACATTACCACTGGCCTGTGGTGGTCACATCCAACGGGGAGAGTGCCAGCGACCGCCTCTTCGGGGAGAGAACGCCCTTCAGCGCAGCGATCATCGACCTGGCGCTGCCGGGGATGGATGGCTGGCAATTGCTGAACGCGATCCGCCAGAACCCGCAGACGGCGAACCTGCTCTGCGTGGCGATCACGGCATTTCACAGTTCCAAGACGCGCGTCGCGGCGATCAAAGCCGGGTTCGACGCCTATATCACCAAGCCCGTCGATAGCATGGGATTCATCCGCACGATGGAATCCCTGCTGCAAGAGAGCAGGTGAGCCATGTCGTACTACCTGGATTGGCAGGTGCCGAACCGTGCGCTGCTGCTATCGCTGCGCGGAATGGTGACCGCACACGAAGCCCGGCAGATCAACGACGAACTCATGATTCTGCTCGACGAAGCGCCGGGACGCCTGCTGCTGCTGCTGGATGCTGAAGAGATGACGGCCTCGCTGCCCTTTGACCAGATTCGGCGGATTTTCACGTTCATGATGCACCCTGCCCTGCGGGGCATCTTCGTCGTCGCTCCATCCAAGCTGAGCCGCCTGCTGCTCACAGTGATTTTCGTGGCGACGACGGCGCATTTTCGCCTGTTCGAAACGATGCCCCAGGCACTGCAATTCCTCGATGTGCAGTTGGCGCGGTACGATGTCTGAGGGGCGCGCGAGCACATCGCGCCCCTGCGAAACGAGCCTTCGCCGCGCCCCTCACTGCTGACCGACAGGCGCGATCCCGGTCGTCGGCGTCGCGGTAGGCAGGTTGGGATCCGGCGTTGCGGGTGTGACGTTCGGATCGGGCGTACCCGGTGTGCCGAGCGGCGTCGCGAGACCGCTGCATTGATTGCTGGCATCGGTCTGTTTCTGGGTCAGCGTCGGGTTCTGCGGGGCCAGTTGCGAGGCCGCTGTGTACTGCTGCGCGGCGGAGCAGGCATTCCCTTCGAGCAAGAAGGCATCCCCATAGGCTTCGTACTGCTCGGTCAGCAACCGCACGCTATCCCGATAATTCGGCGACAGATTGCGCACCTGAGTCAGTAGATTGATGGCCTGGGCGTAATTCACATCCAGGTAGGGCAGCGCATCCAGGTATAACTGCGCCACGCTGCGCTCGAAGTTCAACGAGCCGATGTCGCCGTATTGTTCGGCGCGGTTCGTCAGTTGGATGGCTTCCGCGAGGCTGCCACCGCTGATGTAGAGCAGTTCAGCACGGGCAGTGAGCGCGTTGAAGAGCAGCGTGTTGACCTGCTGCGGCTGGAAGTTGGGGTCAATGGCGACGATGGCATCCAGGGTGCGGATCGCTTCGCTGTAATCGGCCTCCGCGATGTACGCTTGCGCTTCCGCCAGCAGCCCCGGCAAATCGTACGGGCTGGTGGCTTCCGCCTGCACGATGACTTCCTGCGTCAGTTCGGGCGTGGCCTGCGGTGTGCTGGCGAGTGCCGTCGCCGTCGCAGCAGCGAATTGTTCAGTGGCGGCGGCTTCCGTCCGGGCGAAATTCTGTGTCGCCGTCGCGCTCATATCCCGGTCGAAGATGTACTCGGTCGCCATCTGCACCAGCGGTTCGGCGCAGGCCGGGATGGGGTCGTTTTGCAGCAAGGTATTCAGGCGACGCGCCGCCAGTTCTTCGCGCCCGGCAGCGAGGTCGCTCTGGTAGCTCTCGCACTGGATCAAAATGTCCGATTCAGTGGCGGCGGCGGCGGTGCTGCGGGCAATATCGACACCATCCGAGAACCCGGCGAAGGCCGCCGTGAGCACGGTTGCGCCCGCGATCAACAGCGCGAAAACCCAGACCAATCCCCAGACCAGGCAGCCGGGACCGCTCTCCGTGTAGTCCTCTTCCGGGAAGACATCCGCCCGGCGCGGTGCGGTTTCATCATGGGGGTGCATGGCACTCCATTCGTCAATACTGCGGACAAAACGGGGCGCATTATAGAGCATGTGCCAGGGATGGTATAGCGACGGTTGGCCTGCGCTGGCAGCACAACCCGCGACGCGCCACCCCATCCCCCAATCGTGCTACGCACATGCTGCACGCTGACCGCCTGACGACACTTACACCTGCGCAGCCAGTTCTTCCCATTCCAGCATCAATTCTTCCAGGCGTTTTTGCTGGGCGCTGTACTGCTGGCTCAGCGCCTGGATCGTGTCGCCGTTTCCGGCGGCGCTGGCATGGGTGAGCAGGGTCTCTAACTCGGCGATTTCGCCTTCCAGCGAGGTGATCTGCGCTTCCAGGCGCTGCACCACTTTGGGATCGACGCTGGGCCTGGCTGCTTCTTCCGCCACCTTGCTGCTGGCATTGGCGGCTTCCAGGGTGGCGGCTTTCTCCGCTTCAAGCTGCGCGAGGTATTCTTGATACGTCCCTTTGAAGACGCGCATGTGTCCGCTGGACAACTCCCAGATTTGCGTCGCCAGACGATCCACCAGATAGCGATCATGCGTCACCAGGATGATCGTGCCGCTGAACTTTTCCAGCACCTCTTGCAGGATCTCCTGCGAGGGAATATCCAGGTGGTTCGTCGGCTCGTCCAGCAGCAGCAGGTTCGCGCCCTGCATGCTCAGAATCGCCAACGCCAGCCGTCCGCGTTCGCCGCCGCTGAGGGCGCTCACGGGCTTGAAGACATCATCGCCCCGGAAGAGATAGGGCCCCAGGTACTGCCGCGCCTCGCTGATCTTCATGCCTTTTTTGTGGCGCATCAGTTCTTCGACGACAGTATTGCTGTGATCCAGGCCATCATGTGCCTGTGCGAAGTAGCCGATTTGCAGGCTCGCGCCGAAGGTGATGTGCCCCCTCAGCGGTGGAATCTGTTCCAGCAGCGTCTTGAGGAAGGTCGATTTCCCCGTGCCGTTGGGGCCGATCAGCGCCGCAACGTCCCCGCGTTCCAGGTTGATGTCGTCAGCATCGAAGAGGGGATTGTCCCGTTCGTAGCCGATTTCCAGCCGACGCGCCCGCAGCACGATGTCGCCGCTGCGCTCCTCCGCCTTCAGCCGCAGCTTCATTGATTTCGCCTGCTGGATGGGGCTGCGCAGCGCTTTCAGGGCGGATTCGAGCTTCTTCATGGTATCCGGCGGATTCTTACGCTCGAAGTTCTGGGTGAACTGCGCCCATCCATGCCGCTCGATGTAGCGAATGGCTTCGATGCCGTGCAGCGCGACCGCATCGACTTCGCGCGTCAGCCGCCGGAAGCGCCCTTTGGCGTTGCTATCGCCCAATCCCATGCGCTCGATGTACTTGAATTCCTTCCAGAAGCGCTCCATCATGGCATCCCACTCGATCTGGATACGCTCCTGGTTGTGTTCGCGCTGGTTGAGGTAGGCCGTGTAGTTGCCCTTATATTCAAAGAGGCGCGTCTGGCTCATCTCCCAGATGCGGTTGACGACGCGATCCAGGAAGTAGCGATCATGGCTGACGACCAGCACGGCACCGCGCCAGACGCTCAACGCGCCTTCCAGCCAGCGGATCGCCTGAATGTCGAGGTGGTTGGTTGGTTCGTCAAGGATGAGCAGGTCGGGGGCTTCCAGCAGGAGTTTGGCGAGGAGGGCGCGGGTCTTCTGTCCCCCGCTGAGGACTTCCAGCGGGAGCTGCCAGTGCTCTTCGCGGAAGCCCAACCCTTCCAGCGTGCGCTGAATGCGTCGGTCATAGTCATAGAGGCCGTAAAATTCGGCTTTTTCTTGATGATCGCCGTACTGCTCGAAATCTTCTTCCGTCGCTGTGCCGTCCGCCATGCGTTCTTCGATCTCGCGCATGGCATCTTGCAATTCGAAGACGCGCTGGAAGACGGTCAGCATTTCGTCATAGAGTTTGTTGCCGGTATCGGCGAAGGCCAGCACCGCTTCCTGCCGCAGATAGCCCACGCGCGACCCCTTGCGCAGGTTCACATCTCCGGCGAACGGCTCTTCCATCCTGGCGAGGACTTGCAGCAGCGACGTTTTGCCGATGCCGTTTGGCCCTACGAGGCCGATTTTGCTATCGAGTTCAATCCGGCCATTGAGTCCGGTGAAGACATCGAAGCCGCCATAGGCTTGTCCTAGATCTTCGAAGGTTAAAATTGACATGGTGGCTCCTGTAAGTTGACAGTTCTCAGTGATCGGTTATCCGTGTAGGGGCGCGATGATGTCGCGCCCGCATATTTTTCCCGTTCTGGTCTGTAGGGGCGCAATCCTGCACTTTCGCAATTAAATACAGAGTTTATCCCCCTTCCGTCCCCCCACTTCGTGGAGGGAAACTGTCCTCCCTTGCGCAGCGGGGGGAGTTAGAGGGGAGAGCATTCAATACTTTTTGCTCCGCATCAATTTTGAAACATCATCATTACGCCCGATTGTCATCTGTAGGGGCGACCCCGTGTGGTCGCCCGCACAATGGGAGCGCACATGGGCACTCCCCTACATTTCATATCATATTTGGTGTGCAAGCCCCGTTTGATGTTCAAAACATCAGGCTACCAATGTTCTTGTTTTTCCCACAGTCGCCATTTTAAAAGAACGTAACGGTTCAGGAAAGGCCGTCTTCTGCGAGTGCTCTCCGCCATAGCGTACACGCAAACGCACCAATCGAGGAGATGAAGGTCGGGTGTGGGTTGCTGGTCGGGGGCGGGGTCAAGGCCAGTGGGCTGTGCAGAGGGCGCGGTGGCGGGCATCCAGCGTGGCGGAAGCAGGTGCTGCATCCAGGGCGCGAATTTCGATTTCACCTTGCAAATGCCAGAAGCTCGCGCAGTCGCCGGGCAAGCGCACCAGGAAGCCGTACTGCGGATAGCGCAACAAGACTTCGGAGAACTGGCCGCCGACGTGCTGCGGTTCGCCCAGGATCAAGAGCAGTTGCGCCAGCGAAAGCTCTGGCATCAGCGTCAGCCACCCGGCGAAGGCATCACCGGAAATATCCACGCGCCCCGCTGCTTGCAGGTATTCCGGCTGCGTGCCGCTCCAGCGCCAGTTGACGTGATCCAGCCGCGCCATGACATCGACCACTTCTGCCCACTGCACATGCTGGCTCACCAGCAGCACATCGTCGATTTCCAGCGCGGGTGTCTCCCCAGGGGTGACCCCCAGGAAGCAGGGTACATCCGCGCAGTTTTCCGACTGCGTGAGGAAGATACGCGCCTCGTCGTAGAAAGTGGCATCGAATTGCAGCAGATGCAGTAGGGTCAGGCAACCAGCGAAGGAAGCCAGCATCAACAGGCTGCTGCGCAAGATGAAGGCGAACATGGCGCGTCAAACTCTCCGGTACGGATGCAGTGATGACGCGCTGCGCCACGACCGTCTTACGTGCGCTCCTCGGCGGGAGCGTCCTCCTCATCAGCGGATTGCGGCTCCAGTGTAGTGGTCGACTCTTGCAGTTCTTCCTGCACACTGAGCGCCGTCAGCAGTTGTGCCGTCCCGGCCTCATAATCGTCTCGAAAATCCGTGATTTGCAGCACCCGCAGCCGGAAGGGGATCTTATCCCCGCGCAGCAGCACCGGGTAAATCTTGCGCCCCAATTCGCCCATGTACGTCCACTCCGATTCGACGACGGTGGAACGGCGCGACTCGGGTGAGACCACCAGCACCAGGGCATCCGCCGCGCTCAGGGCGTGTTCCAGCACCGCGTCCCAGCGTGCGCCACTGGGGATGTGCCGATGATCCACCCAGGGATACAATCCGGCGCGCTCGAGCGAATCGGCCAATGTGTCGACGAAGGCGTCATCAATGGTGGCGTGGCTGATGAAGACCACATCGCGGTTAGCGCCGTCGCCATAGCGCTGCATGTGGATCAGGCGCATGAGGCTCATCCCGACCTGTTCGCGGAGTTGCGCCGAACGCTCGAAGATCGGGCAGTGGTAGCGGGCGAGCAGGTAGTTGCGCAGTTCCAGCAAGCGTTCGATGCGATCCTGCTCGGTCTCGACCTGATCGCCAGAGATGAGTTTCGCCGCTTCGGCATATTCTTCATAATAGAGGCTGGGTGCGAAGAAGACCAACATGGGCATTCCGCGCTGCTCTGCCCATAAAAACTCCGAGTGGAAGAAACTGGTCTCGCCGTCGAACGTTCCTTCTCCGTAAAAATCCTGTTCTGGAACCCAGCCGTAATTATTGCCAATCAGCCCGACGAAGATGTCGGCCTGTTCCAGGCTGCGGCGTGCGCCTTCGTACAGCGCACCTTTGGAAACGCCGATCATCGAACGTTCCCATTCAGGGGTGTGTAATCCGAGTTCCTCAATTACCTCGCGGGCGATATTGGCCTGGGCTTGCAGGTCCCGTGAATAGGCCAAGTAGACACGCATGGGGAGAATCCTTGGCTAAGCGAACACGCTCTGCATCCGTAGTGTACCGTATCCGCCGCCGCTATGCAGCAAATCCGGCTGCGGGCACAGGGCAATCGCTTCAAAAATGAAAGAAAGTTGGTAATGTGTAGTGGAGAG
>CAZJWX010000080.1:0-20772 GCA_964549915.1 uncultured Anaerolineaceae bacterium
TCTTTGCCATTCTAACATTTTACTTCATGCGGGTTCCTTTTGCTTTGTCCATAAGGCAACGCGCAAATTCATCTCACTGTCATTTCCAATAGGATTCTTACGGGCGAGAATATGAGTGAATGGGGAGCATGGCTTGAAGCCAATGGCGCAGATTTGCCATTCCACGTCTCACGCAAGAACGAAAAGCCTGGATGCCAGTACAGAAGGTGCAGACTCTGATGTGGGCACCCATTTCGAGCGCCCACCACAAATGGCAAGGTGCGAGGGTTAATTGACCGTCGCGCCCGTGAAGAACTTGTTGAGCGCCTGCCCCGCCGAGGTGTTGCGCAGGTAAGCGATGTGTTCGCCGCTGAAGGGAATTGGCTCCATGCCGAACACGTCCACCAGCGCATTATCGGATACGGTGTTGGGCACCGCGAGCAGATCGAGCAGACTGCTGCTGACGGGCGAGCCGGGCAGGGTGTTTTCCATGATCCAGACGACCGGACGCAGCAGCGGCACCGGAGCCGGAACCATGATGCGGCTGGTTCCCAGGGCGTCCATCACGCGCTTCTCGATCTCGCCCAACGTGAGCACTTCCGGGCCACCCAGTTCCAACTCTTTGCCGATGGTGCTGTCTTCCCGGAGGCTGCGCACGGTGGCTTCCGCCACATCGGAGACGGACACGGGCTGAAATTCCGCGTTGCCGCCGCCAATGAGGGGGAAGACGATGGGCGTCAGGCGCACCAGCCGGGCGAAGGTGTTGAAGAATTCATCTTGCGGGCCGAAGATCGCCGAGGGACGCAGCGCCGTCCAGGCCAGTGGGGATTGCGCCACATATTCCTGCGCGCGCCCCTTGCTCGCCAGGAAGCGATACGGCAGGCTGCTATCTGCCCCATTCTGGCTAATGTTGATGAAGCGGTTCACACCCGCATCCACCGCCGCATCCACGACATTGATCGTGCCCTGGTAGTTGACTTCTTCGTACGTCTGCTCGCCTTTTTCCATCGAGATGGCGACCGTGTGCACAACACCTGTCGCGCCTTCCATGATGGCAGGCCAATCGCCTCGTTCGGTCACATCACCCTGCACAATCTCAATTTTGTCGCCGAATTTGCTCAGACGCTTCTCGGCTTTTTCCGGACGCCGCACAACAGCGCGTACCGGCATCTCGTGCGCCACCAGCTTCTCGATCACGTTATTTCCGACGAACCCAGCGCCACCTGTCACGACAACTGTCATATCGAACCTCTCATGTGTGAGGCTCCCCCCTGGGGAAACCGTAAATACAAACCACCTTGAATAGGGGAATTATAGAAATGGTGGATTAGGTTGCGATGAGTCGCCGCAGATAATCTCATCCAGTCTTGATTCGGCAGTTTGCACAAGGCTTGTTTCATCGTCAAAATCTTAAGGGTTCTCGCACAAAGCGCTCACATAAACTTTACATCAACGCACACACCAAACTGTACACCAACCATTATTCAGAAAGGGGTGAAGACATGAGTTTGATCAGCCTGGTGTATGTGAGCTTTGCCGAACATCCGATGACTAATGCAGAGCTGCGCGAGATTCTGGAAGTGAGCCGCACCAACAACGAAGCCAAGAACATCACGGGGATGCTGCTCTACCGCAACGGGTTCTTCATTCAGGCGTTGGAAGGCGAGGCGGAAGTCGTGGATGAACTCTACGAAGGCATCAAGGGAGATCCGCGCCATCATCATGTGGTGACGGTCTACCGCAATGAGATCGCCGAGCGCTCCTTCGGCAACTGGTCGATGGGCTTCAACATCTTGCGTGATGATATGCTCACGGAAGAACAGCGCGGCTACTTCACGGATTTCCTGAGCGACGAGCACGGCATCCAGTACTTTGTACAGAATCCGGGGCATGCCGCCCACTTGCTGGAGAGTTTCAAGGCGCAGTCCTACTTCTGAGAGTGAGACCATCGCGCCCTTGACACTGTCGCGTAGGGGGCGCGTAGCGCGGGCGTCAGGTTCAGGGTTCCAACTGATGCTATCGTGACCACAACTGGAGTTGCAGCCCCCACTGCACTCCAGGCAGGCTTCCCCAAGAACCAGGCACCCCTGGCTGCTCCCCCGCCGGGGGTGTTTGGCGTCTACCGTAGGCGCAGCGCAATACGGCGGCTACAATGCAGTGCGGAGTCCACACCACCGAGGAGCACCTACCATGACGACCCCCAAGTGGCTCACCTGGGCGCGGCAGATTCAATCCATTGCCACTGTCGGCCTGCTCTACGCCGAAAACCCCTATGATCGAGAGCGTTACGAACACCTGCAAGCCCTGGCGCTGGACATTTTGCAAACGCACAGCGATGCCCCGGCGGAGACAATTCACAATCTCTTCCAGCAGGAGAAGGGCTACCCTACGCCCAAGGTGGATGTACGCGGTGCAGTTTTCAACGAAGCGGGGGCGCTTCTGCTGGTGAAAGAAGCACGAAGCGGGCGCTGGACGCTGCCGGGTGGTTGGGCGGATGTGTGGGATACGCCCTCCCAGGGGGTGGAGCGCGAAGTCTGGGAAGAGAGTGGCTTCACCGTGAAGGCGCGGAAGCTCATCTCGGTTTTTGATCGCGACAATCAGGGGCATCCTGCGCACGATTTCGCCATCTACAAAATGACCTTCCTCTGCGATTTGCTGGATGGCGAAGCCCGGGCCAGCCACGAGACGCTGGCGGTGGATTTCTTCGCCGAAGATGCCCTACCGGAACTGGATACGGGACGCACGCTGGAGAAGCAACTGCACCTGTGCTTCCGGCACTATCGCGATGCAACGCTGCCGACAGCCTTCGACTGAAGCCATTGGCGTGGATTTGCCATTCCATGTCTCGCAAAAACAACCCGTGTTGAGGCCACAGCACAGAGACCTTGTTGAATACGGTTCACTCTCGCTCACGCTTGCATCTTGCCACGCCTACAACGACAATTCGGGCAAACTGCACCAGGGAGCAAGGGTACGCATGGAACGTTCAATCCTCGTCACGATCGCGATTTCCATCGGCGCGTTGATCTTCGTGCTGGAACTCGTGCGGCGGCGGCGCTTACGAGAGGAATACTCGCTGCTGTGGCTGGCGATTGCCTTCGCGATGCTGGTCTTCAGCTTCTGGCGCGACCTCTTGCACGGACTCGCCGCCACCGTCGGCATCGCTTATCCACCCAACCTGCTCTTCATGCTGGCGATTCTGTTCGTCTTCCTGCTGATGCTCTATTTCTCCACCGTCATCACACGCCTGACGCAGGAGAACAAAGAAATCGCCCAGGAAGTCGCCCTGCTACGACACGAGCTAGAACGCCTGCGCGAGCAAGATGGCCAGCAGCAGCAGCCCCGCCAATCCGACGCAGTAGAATAGAATTTCGCGCACCCGTTCCCGTAAAGGGTTGGTCTGCACGATGCGGATCGGCGGCTGCCCCGCCTGGGCATCCATGATGCGCTGGGGGACGAAGCGCGGGCCAATCAGCCACGTCAACAGCGCCCCACCGACCAGGCCGCCGAAGTGCGCCGCATTGCCGATGCGGATGGCGTTCTGCGCATTGCTGATTTCCGCAGCGGCATTGACTGCGAAGCCGAAGAAGAAGTTCAGCCCCATGTAGATCAGCGAACTGCGCAGGCGTGCCTGTGCTACGACGCCGAATAACTGGCGATGCTGGTAGAAGAAGACGACTTCCGCGCCCCAGATGGCGAAGACGGCCCCGGAAGCCCCCAGCCCACCGAGTCCCACGAAGAGCATAGCAATCGACCCCGCCAGCCCGCCGAGGAAATAAATCAGGGCGTAGCGCACATGACCAAAGATGCGCTCCACATTGCTGCCGATGTAGAACAGCGCCAGACTGTTGAAGAGGATATGCGCTTCGTTGAGGTGCAGGAACATCGCGCTGAAGAGGCGATAAACTTCGCGCGTGGCCGGGTTCACGATCCGTTCTGTATCCGCCACGCCCCACAGCAAAATATCGACTGCCAACTGCGGCTGGATGTAGCGCAGCACAAAAATTGCCACATTGATGACGATCAAGGCATACGTCAGGTAAGGGCGGGAGGCGGTGCCAGGGAACTGCACGCGGATTCCACGGCGCTGCGGTTGTTCTGGCTTGCGCGGTGCATCGGCGAGTGGGTGTCGGCGTTGTTCAGCGTCAGACGGTTGTTCGGTTGGGTGACGGCGTTGTTCGTCGCTCATAGCGTCAGGAGTTTCTCGCTGCTGCCTGTTCAGGATTGTGTACGGTCACGAGGGCACGCACGTTGCAGCGTATCATAGCAGAGGCTGCCGCCCTGGCAGCCCCCGGCAGGCATCGCTAAGGCATTTTTTACAATCGGGAGGCGAATCGCATCTCAAGCCCAGGAACCGCCCTTGCGCTGGAAGAGCAGCAGCCAGAGCATCGTGAAGCCAGTGACGATACCTGGCGCAGCCGCGAGCAAGAGCAGCATTCCGAGGCCGAGCAGGAGCGATGTCACCCCGGCGAAGAGGCCGCCCGCCAGCAGGCCGTACATCACCAAGCCCGCCACCAAATTCGCCAGTGCCCAGAGCCAGGCATTGCGAACGTTGGGGATCATGGCAAGCCACTGCGCCAGACCCAGGCAGGCAAAGGGTACGCCGAAGAGTTGCAGTCCCACCGCCTGCACGATTTCCAGCGGCGGCAGAGTCAGCAACAGTTCAACCTGCGAAGCGATCAAGAAGAAGGTCAGCAGCACACCGCCAATCCCACCGAGGACGCTGGCGATCAACCAACCGCGCCAGGGATCGCCCGTCATCTGCCGCATGAGTGTACGCTGTATGCCGCCGAAGAAGAGGCCGAAGCTGCTGCCGAGGATGCTCAACAGCCCCAGAGCCAGGATCAGCACAGTCGTCGGGTTGGGTTCACCGCCGCTGCGTCCCCACAGCAGCGCACTCACCAGCGCCGCACTCAGCGACAACAACGCCGCGACCAGCGCCGCCCCCGCCAGGGCGAAGACCGTCCCCAACACCCACAACAACACAAAGCGCGTTCCTGTCAAGAATGTACGCATCTTGCACCTTCCTGCATTCATCTCGTCACAGTGTAGCACATTCCGCCCCGCACCAGCGCCAATGGCTGCTGGCTGACAATCGTTAACGAAAAGTCAACGATGATCGGTGCTATGATACGGATGCCAGCGTTCCTCCATGAATTGACTGGCACAGATTGGTCACGCACACATCGCGCCGATCGCACCTGTATTCATCATCTCAGCTTTTTGGGCGCGATGCCTTGCGGAAGCCGTTCTCAATCTGATCGTCTCAATCTGACCGAATGACTGCTGCAAGAGGGTATGGACAGCGCGAACACAGATATTAAGTGGACAATCGAACAATACGAGCAGCGCATTGCCACGCTGGAAGCCCATCTCGACGAGATGACCGTCGCGCTGACGCATGCCTGGAACCAGCTCGTTCCCTTTTTGCAGAACGCACCCAATCCAGATGCAACGGGCGACCTGGAACCCATCTTGCAATCGGTGATTGCGGCGGTGGATGTACCGCGCGGGGGAATCTACCTGCTGGAAACCCAGGAGTGGATCACGCAGCCGCACGAGTTACCCACGCACCCTGACCTGAAGGCCTACCTGCAAAAGGTCGCCAGCGAGGTACCCTTCTCCTGGCGGTTCTACGAAGCGGGCAGGGCGGAATGGTGGCTCTTCGCGCCCATCATCACCGACGACGAGATCATCGGTTACATCGGCATTGCCTGCGACGATGGCCTGCGAGAGTTCACCGAGGCAGAACGGCGCATCCTGGTGCGCATGTCCGAGCGTGCAGCCGGGCAAATCGGCGCGTTGAAACTGGCGGAAATGCGTCAGCGCGAGGCCGCCGCCCGCCGTGAACTGGAAATCGCCAGCCACATCCAGCGCTCGATCCAGCCGAAAACCGCGCCTTCAGTGCCAGGGCTGCAAGTTGCCTTCTACTGGGAACCAGCGCGGCAAGTGGGTGGCGATGCCTGCGGGTGGTTCGTGCAGCCGGATGGCACGCTCAACTGGTTCATCCTGGATGTATCCGGCAAGGGACTCCCGGCAGCGCTGGCAGCCGTTTCGCTGTATACGGCGATTCGCGTCGGCCTGCGGTTGGGGCAAACGCCGGATGCGATCCTGCGGCTGGCAAATGAAGAGTTTTACGCGGCCTTCACCGAAGCAAGCCTGATGGCAACAGTGGCGGTCTTCTCGCTCGACCCGGCGACCGGGCTTTTCACCCAGTCCAGCGCCGGGCACCCGCCGACGCTCATCCGCCAGGAATGCGATTGGACGCGGTTACTGGCCTCCGTGCCGCCCCTGGGGGTGCTGGAAGCGATCGAGCCGACTGTGCAGGAAATCCAGTTGCAGCCATACGATGTCGTGATCGCCTACAGCAACGGCTTCACAGAGATCACCGTCGATGAAGGAGACACGCTCTGGGGGGAAGATGGCGTCCGTTCTGTGATGCCCCAGGGGGCGAAGCAGGCCGAAGAATTGGTGACGTACATCGTAGAGGCAGCGCATCACCTGGAACGCGACCAGGAACCCGCCGATGACAAGACGCTCTTCATCGTCGGCTTCGGGGAGACCAATGAGGCTGAAGAAAGGCAATGAACAAACAGGCAACGATCCCGGCGACGCTGCAAGCGGTTTCGTCGTTCAGCGCGGAACTGGATGCATTTTTCGCAGCGCTGCCGTTGGATGTGCGCGTGAAAATTGTCCTGGCACTGCAAGAGTTGTTTGTGAACATCGTCGAACATGCCTATGACGGAACGGATGGCGACATCCGCCTGAATATCGAGTGGGAAGCGCAGCAGTTGCGCATTCAGGTGGTGGATCGTGCGCCGAAAGCCTTCACGCCCCCGGCGGAAATCACGCCGCCCGATCCGTTCTCGCTGCCGGAAGGCGGCATGGGGCTGTACATCTTGCACCAATCCTTCGACGAAGTGAGCTATTCCCGCCAGCATGATGAAAACATCTGGCGTTTACAGAAGACCCTTACCCATTGAAGCGGAGCGAAAGCTGATGAAAGCGACCGTACTCGTTGTTGATGATGAAAACGTAACGCTGCGCATCGTACGGCACGCCCTGGCGAGCATTGATGTCGAAGCGGTGGATGCAGAGGACGGGCAACGCGCCGTCCAGCTTGCCAGCCAATCGCAGTTCGATATGGCCATTGTGGATATCAATCTGCCGGATATGGACGGGTTCGAGGTGGTGCGCCGCCTGAAATCCTTCGACCATCTGCGCGAGGTACCGATTGTGATGTTCACGGCGCGTCACACCCGCGACGACGAATTGCTCGCGGCGGAAGTGGGGGCGCAGGGCTTTTTCTATAAGCCCTTCAGCACACAGGAACTGCGCGAGATGGTCAACCAGCACCTCAGCGGCTAAAGACGGAATCAGGCTTCGTCCACGCTCTCGTCAATCCACGCCAGATAATCCGGTGCACCAGCGATCAAAGGCAAGGCGGTGATTTCTGGCACATCATAGCTGTGCACTGCCTTGACCGCCGGAATCAGGCGCGTTTCGAAGACGCTGCGTTTGGTCTTCGCCAGCAGCAGAATCTCGGCATCCTGGCTGAAAGTCCCCTCCCAGATGAAAAATGAAGTCATCGGCATCTGGTGCACGCAAGCGGCGATGCGCTCTTCGACCAGCTTGCGTGCGATGCGCTCCGCTTCTTCCTGCGAGGGTGCACTGATGATCGCCATCACGTAGGCGACGTCGCTCATGATGTCCTCCGGTAAGTGGCTACATCGTCAAAATCGCCCCCTACTATACCCTATCCACGTACAGCGCCAACCAGCAGGGACGGGGTGATCGCCTCAAGCCGTGCATGGTGTAGAGAAGGGGCACAATAGCGGGGTGACACATGGTGTATTGCCTATATTTCCCCCTTGCGTCCTCCCACTTCGTAATTCTCCCCCTGCGCAGCAGGAGGGAGGATTGCGCAGCAGGAGGGGGGATTGCGCAGCAGGAGGAGAGATTGCGCAGCAGGGCGCGATTCTGGCCTTTGCTTTGTGTTCTTTGTGACTTCGTGGTTCAAAGCATTTCGCTGCGAATGTCCGGCGTCAGGGTGCGATCTCCCGGTCAAATCCGATTCTGTGCGTTTTTCAACCGCGATTCAGCAGATTTAACGAATGAATCGCATTTTTCGCCAGACCCGTTAAACTCTAAGCGGTATCTTTCGCTGAATATTGATCGAACCATGAGGGAAGAAGATCATGAGGAAATGGCTCGTCGGGCTGATTGCCGTGTGCGCGCTGCTGGTGCCGCCCCTGGTTGGCCTCACGCAGGATGATCGCGCAGGACGGCTGGAAATCACCGGGGCGAACGCGACTGAACTGCCCACCATCACGATTACCGCTAACGTGCTGGATGACAATAACCGTCCAATCCCTGACCTGGGAGTGGAGGATTTCATCCTGACGGGGGAATTGGCGGAACGCGCTCGCATCGTGCAGGTACAGAATATCACCGCAGATGACCTGCCCTTTGCAACGGTACTCGTCATTGATGTCAGCAGTAGTATGGACGGCACGCCGCTGGATAATGCCAAGGCGGCGGCGCAGCAGTTTGTGGAACTCGCGGGTGAGAATGACCCGATCGCCATTGTCTCTTTCAGCACGATGGCGCGGCTGGTGCAGGACTTCACCACCGACAAAGCCGTGCTGCGCAACACCATCGAGAACCTATCCTTCGGTGGGCAGACCGCGCTGTATGATGCCGGGGTGCTGGCGATTGATGTCGCCCGCAATGCGCCCGTTTCACGCCGCGCGGTGATCTTGCTCAGCGATGGGGCGGAATTCGGTGGAGCCAGCAGCGCCCTGCGCGAAGATGCCGCCGCGAGCGCCGCTGAACGTGGAGTCTCGGTCTATACAGTGGGGCTGGGCTTCGGCACGGATCGCACCTACCTGGAAGAACTCGCGGAAGGCAGCAACGCCCGCTTCTACGAATCACCCTCGCCAGACCAGCTCAGCGAAATCTACACTGACCTGGCGACGCTCTTCCGCACGCAGTACGTCCTGACGCTGGAGAGCGATTTACCGTTTGATGGCACAACCTACGAATTTGGCTTACAGGCCGATACCGAAGAAGGGGTGACAAACGTCGATACAGGGACAGTACGTGCGCCCATTCCGGTGCCGCTGCTGAGCTTGCCGGACGGCATCTTCGATGAGCCGATTGCCACGCCTGTGACCGTCGAACCTAATATCCAGGCGGACGACGACATCGCCCAGACCGAAGTATTGATCGACGGCGAACCCGTCGAACTCATAGATGGAGCGCTGACGATTGATCCGGTGAATTTCGCGCCGGGGACGTATCCCTTCGCCCTGCGCGTGACGGATGTTGACGGCGACTCGCAGGTGCTGGAAACGGAGTTCGAAATCGCTGCTCTGCCCTCCGATGTGACGGTCAACGCAGCCTTCGACGAGGCGATCACGGCACCGCAAACCGTCACCCTGGATACCGAGGGGCAAACTCCCGCTGTGCTGGCAGGCTACGATGTAATCAACACCGATGGCGAAGTCGTGCTCGAATTCCAGAGCGATGACGCCGCCAACAATTTCCCCTTCACGCTGGAACCGTTCGATCTGGCACCGGGGGATTACACGCTGAGCACCAACGTCCTCAACGAAGGTGGTGCCCTGGCTACTGTCGAGACGCCATTGTCTGTAGGAGCTGTCGCACCGCGTGATGTCATCATTGGTGGCGTGGAAGCTGGACAGGAATTGAGCGAACCGACGACCATCACCGTCGATGCCACAACGCAAAAAGATGTCGAAATCGATACGATTACGGCGCAGCTTTCCGTTTCGGATGCGCCGCTGGGTGACGACCTGACCATCGTCCCCTTCGATTTACCACCGGGACCCGCGACCATCTCCGTTGTGGTCGAGGACGCCAACGGTTTGACCGCGACGGCTGGCACACAAGTTGTGATCGCTGCGCTGCCGCCCGAAGTGCGCCTGAGCGAGATCCCCAGCCCGATCAGCGCAGCGGTGGATGTGCCGCTCTCGGCAGTCAGCCAGACGCGCGTGACCGAAATTGTCTTCCAGATTGATGACGGAGCAGTGCAGTCGGTGCCGGTTGTGGCGGGTGAGCCGCTTCCCCCTATTCCGCTGGATGCTGCCGCTATCGGTGACGGCGAACATACGCTGACGGTCAACGTGACCAATGAAGGTGGCGCGACGACCACCATCAGCGAAACCTTCAGCGTGCAGCTTCCCACGCCCACACCGACGGCGACCTTCACCCCGACGGTAACGCCGACGGAGATCGTGCCGACGATTGACGCGACAGGCACTGCTGACGCCCTTGCTCTGGCAGAGACGGGCACGGCAGAATTCGCCGCAGAAGGCACAGCTTCTGCAGAGGGCACGCTGGATGCGCAGGCCGATGCGAATGCCGAAGCCACCAGCAACGCTGAGGCGACGGCAAGCGTTGAAGGAGAAACCGCCGCGCAGCAGGCGACGCTCGATACACAGAGCACCATCGAGGCGCAGCAGCAGGCCAACGCCGAAGCCACCAGCAACGCCGAACAACAGGCCACCCTGGACGCACAGGCCACCACAGCCGCCGAACAGCAGGCCGCTGAACAGGCCACGCTCGATGCACAGGCCTCCCTGGATGCGCAGGCGACGCTCGATACACAGAGCACCATTGAGGCGCAGCAAGATGCCAACGCCGAAGCCACCAGCAACGCCGAACAACAGGCCACCCTGGACGCACAGGCCACCACAGCCGCCGAACAGCAGGCCGCTGAACAGGCCACGCTCGATGCACAGGCCACGCTCGACACTGAAAGCACCATCGAGGCGCAGCAGGCCGCCAATGCCCAGGCGACGACCAACGCTGAAGAAGCCGCCGCAGCGGAGCAGGCCACGCTCGATGCACAGGCCACGCTCGACACTGAAAGCACCATCGAGGCGCAGCAAGACGCCAACGCCCAGGCCACCATCGATGCCGAAGAAGCGGAAGAAGTCACCGAAGAGCCGACTCCGGAAGAGACAGAAGAGGTGACGGAAGAACCGACGGCTATTCCAACCGAGACTCCGACCGATGAAGAGACGGAAGAGCCAACCATCGCCCCGACCCAAACCGAAGACCTGCCGACGCTGACTCCGGTTGGCGGCATTGTGGAGGTCGAAGGACAGGATGCACCGCCTGCCGAGAGCAACCAGACGGCGCTGCTGCTGGTGGCGTGCGCGGGTGGTTTGCTGCTGCTGCTCCTGATCCTGATCCTGCGCGGACGCCGCCAGAATCGCGAGGATGAAACATAAAAACGGATAGGACGCGGATCATCCGTCGTTCGGGGTAATCATCCCCCAACCAACTCAGCCCTCTCCCTGGCACCGCCGGGAGGGGGTTTTTTCAGGGGTTGTTGACAGCCTGCCCTCAATCCTCTCCACTTATTGAACGAGGTATCCCTTCTAACCTGCCCTGGCCTCAACACAGGTTGTTTTGTGTGAGAAGTGGAATGGCAAATCCACGCCAGTGGCTTCGTTAGAGAGGGCTTGCATCGGCCTACGGGAGGGTATTTTGCCAGCGACCATCCCGCACACAATTGGCGAGACGCCCGCCGTTGATTCTGAAACCTCGTTACGCGCTGGCGCGAACCTCGGCCTTCTCAGCGATCAGGCGTGCGTAAATCTCAATGACTTCATCCATCATGTGATCCCAGGTTTGCCCCTCGGCGTAGGCACGGGCATTACGTCCCATCTGTTCCATGCGCTCGCGGCTGCTGGCGATCTGCTGCACGCCCGCAATCAACCTCTCGACATCGCCAATGGGGAAGGTGTAGCCCGTATGCCCTTCCTGTACTACATCCGGAATGCCGCCGACCTGTGAGGCCACGACAGGCAGCCCCGCCGCCATCGCTTCTACTACTACCAGCCCGAAGGTCTCCAGCGCACTGGGGAAGGTGAAAATATCCGCGCTGGCATAGGCGCGTGAGAGTTCCTCCCCGTGCAGGTAGCCCATGAAGGTCGTCGGTGTATCGGCGAAAAGAGCCTCCAGTTCGGGGCGATAGGGGCCATCACCCACCAGCGCCAACCGCACCCCCGGCACCGCGTCCAGCACAGGGCGCAGCTTGTGGACGTGCTTCTCCTGCGAAAGCCGCCCCACGTAGAGCAGGATGGTCTCGTCGGGGTGTCCGCCGCTGAGTCGCGCACGCATGGCCTCATCGCGATACGCCGGGTTGAAGCGCTGGGCATCGACGCCGCGCTTCCATAAGCCTACATCGCGGATGCCCAGCGCCAGCATTTCGCGCTGAATCGCCCGGCTCGGCGCGAGGCTGTAATCCGCCCAGTTGAAGACCATCTTCGTCAGATAATTGGTGATCGGGCGCAGGAAGCTGAGCTTGATGGGGCCGAAGCTGTGGTGCAGCGCCATCTGCGCCATATCGATGTGAAACGAGGTCAGCGTCGGAATACCCATCTGCTTGGCGATCAGCAAACCGGGGATACCGACTGTGATCGGCTGGAAGAAGTGCGCCACATCTGGCTGGAAGGCTCGCATCTCGCGATAGACCGCCAGCGAAGGGGGGGTCATGCGCAGCTCGGGATACCAGGGAATCGGCACCCCGTCGACGGTGATGACTTTCGAGCCGTTGTACTCAAAGTGGACTTCTTCGCCCAGTTTCGGCGCGAAGATGATCGTCTCAATGCCCTTGCTGTGCAGGTGATCCAGCAGCAGGCAAACCACCCGCACGATGCCGTCGATCTTGGGCAAGAAAGTCTCTGTGAAAATCGCAACCCGCATTCCGCTCTCCCCTTGCTGATGTCCGTTGTTCGCAAGAACCACACCACTCGCACTAACACGAGTCCCTGCACGAGGTAACGCCATTCTCAGCGAAGATTAGTCCTCCCCGGACTCGCTGGCCTGTCACGCGCTGTGTGGGCTGCGGTATACTGGGTGCGATTGTACTGGTAGGCACAAGTGGTCTGGATGATTGGGCACAGGATATGACACAGAGCAACGCAGAACGTCCGGGGTTCTTCGCCCGGTTGGGGAAAGCACAGGCCGCGCCGCCCTGGTCATGGGGCGAGGTAGCGCTGGCGCTGGTAGTGCTCGCGCTGGGGACGCTGATGATCGCCTCGGCGGTGGCGCTCTCGTTCTTCCCGAATGCGACGACGCCTGACCCCGGTGGGCTGCTGCTGGGCTGGCTGATTGGCCTGGGACTGGTGGGCGTCTTCGTACTGGTGCGCTGGCGCAGCTCAGCCGAGAAATTCGCCGGGCTGAAACTGGGGACGAGCGCGATTCCCCTGTATATCGCCCTGCTCATCGGCGCAGGCGGCGCACTGACGGCGGATCTGGCAGCGGCGGGTGGCAGCGGAGATTTCGCGTTGCTGGCACCGCTGGCGGGGGTCGAACTCGGCGACACGGGAACGCTGCTGCTGGGAGCGTTGTTCCTGGTGCTGGTGCAGCCATTCGCGGAATCCCTGGTCTTCGCCGGGGTGCTGCTGCCGAAATTACGCGCAACGCTCGGCCCCTGGCCTGGATTGCTGACCGTGATTCTGGCCTATGCCGGATACTACCTGCTGGTTTACGGTGCGCCACTGGCACCGGAATTACAACTCTGGCATGGTTTCGTCTATCCGCTGGTGGTGGGGGTGTTCGTGCTTGCAGTGCGTGTCGGCGCTAATTCCACGCGGGCGGCGCTGGTCGCGCAGGTTGGCGCGGGGTTGACGGCGCTGGTCGTCTTGCTGGCGCTGGGTTGACCGTTCACCGGCTTCAGGGCTGTTCATGAGAATCGGGCTGCTGACCCCGGATTTGACGCATCGCAATGGTTGGGCGCATTACAGCCGCAGCCTCGCTGAGAGTCTGCTGCGGCAGGGCATGCGCCTGGAGATCGTCACCGCAGTGGGCAGTCCAGCGCTGCCCGACGCGGCAGTGCATCGTCTGCTGCCACCCATTGACCCGATGCCGTCCCGCTTCCTGCTGCGCTCCCTGCGAAGCTACCCGGCAGCCCGACGCGCCCTGGCCTCCTGCGACCTGATTCACGCGACCGTCGAACTGTACGCGCCCCTGGCAAAGGCCATCGCGGGACGCCGCCCTCTGATCGTCACCGGGCACGGCAGCTACGTGAACCTGCCACGCATCCGCCGCTGGCCAGTGAGCGCTCTCTATCGCCGCGCCTTTGAGGACAGCACGCTGCTCTGCGTCAGCGAATACACGGCGCAGGTCGTGCGCGATGTCGCACCCCGTGCGCGAACTGCCGTCATCCACAACGGCATTGATCCGGCGCGTTTCCAGGGCGAGACGGCCTTTGCCCCACCGATCCCGCACCCGATTGTGCTGGCGACAGGCGGCATCAAGGCACGCAAAGGCACATTGGAACTGGTTCGCGCCATCGCCGAGGTGCGCCGCGAGAGTCCCGGCGTGCAGTGCGTGGTCATCGGCTCCCAGGGTGAGAGGGAATACCTGCGGCAGGTCGAAGCGGAAATCACGCATCTGGGGCTGGAAGACTGTGTGCATCTGCCGGGCTTTGTGGATGAAGAGACGCTGCGCGGTTGGTATCAGGCGGCGGATGTCTTCGCCCTGCCCTCGGTCAATCGCGGCTGGAAGTTCGAGGGATTCGGGCTGGTCTACCTGGAAGCCAGCGCAGCGGGATTGCCCGTGATCGGCACGACGAATTGCGGCGCGGAAGCGGCCATCGTGGATGGCGAGACCGGGCTGCTGGTGGCACAGGAGCGCATTGCTGAGGAACTCCCACAGGCCATCTTGCGTTTGCTGCGCGATCCAGACCTTTCGCGGACAATGGGTGCGGCGGGGCGCAAGGTTGCGCAATCCCACACCTGGGATCACACTGCCCGGCAAACTGTCCGGCTCTATCGCGATGTCCTCTACGGGGAATGATCCGGCGTGTAGCCATACGACCGGGGAATGTAGACCTCAACCAGCCCAACCCATCGGGGCGAGGTCACCGAAGCCTCAGGCGCTCATTGACCGCGCCATTTACGCTGCGCCATCTCTTCCACGTCCAACATGGCGCAGTGATGCGCAATCCGTTCGTACATACGCCGACGGGCTTCGGCATGGGCATCCAATTGCGGGGCAGGCACCGGGATCGGCTCCGGCAGGGGAACCGGGGGTTCCAACACCTGACGTTTTCTGAACCACATCCACATCAAAGGCTCCTCTCACTGCGCGATTCGAAAATATTGCAAGAAATCTAACAGCACTTCTGCCGATGACTATGCGTGGTCTGCGTGTGAGAAAGTGTGTGAGCAAGCTGTAAACGCCGCCATGCGCTGCCAGGTCAGCCTGCCCGTCCCCATCGAAATTCAGTTGGCGCAGGGGGAGACGCCCCCATGACGGCTGCCCTCCTCTGGCTAAGCATCGTCTCGCGTCGGCGGAGACCAGTTATCAAAGTGGAAGGTGAACTCGCGTGCCGGAATCGAAGTCAACTGCGACAGGAATTCCGGGAAGTTGGCGTTGTCGAAGGCGGTCACCCGGCGAGCAATATCAAAACGATCCGGATTGACCCAGATTTGCGTGGAAGAGCCATAGCGGAAGGCTTGCATCAGGCCGGCTGGCCCCCGGCGATAGGCGCGCGTGCTGCACGGCTCGCCCTTCTGGCAGGCAGCGATGGTACCAATTGGCCCGAAGACGAGACGCTCCATATTGGCGAGTTCCCCCGTCTCGGTGTCGATGAAGTAAGCGTCTTGTGCCGTATCATGGACTTCCCAGGCTTGCGTCTGCGGGTTGAAGACTTCCAGCACCGTATGCTGGCTGAACCAGCCCGGCACCTCCCCATACAGGAAGACCATCCGGCTCTCGATGCCCAACTGCTCCAGCGTCATCAGCATCACGGTGGACATGCCGTTGCAGTACATTTCCGGCGCACGCCCCTCGCCATTGGCGTGATCCACCAACATTTGCGCGGCATCGCTGTAATCGGCCTCGTAGATTTCCAGTTCCTCGCCGATATCGGTATGCTCGTGAATCCAGGTGCGCAGGTAGTGCAGCATGTCAGTCGTGGATTCGAATTCCTGCGCGGCGATCATCTGCGCCAGTTCAGAGCGCTGTGCAGCAGGATAGGGCGTGGGCGAAAGGCGACGCAGGCGTTGCAGGGACTGCACGTCGCTCCATTCGCTGCCCATCGACTCGAATCCACCTTCGGTGCTGGTGTTGACAACGGCAACCTGCCACTGGTAGGCACCCACATCCCGGCTGAAGCTGTCAATCATGGTCTGGGCATCGTGCGTGGATGCCTGCGTCCAGACTTCCTGGAATGGCTCCTCATCGACCCACAGGCGCAGCGCGAAGACCTGCCCCGGCTGCAAATCGCCCCATTCCCAGGCCAGCGTCAGCTCAGAGTCAACGAATGTGTGGTTTGGCACCGTTTGCAATAGTTCTGGGGCGCTGCGTTCCGCCGAAGCGGCGTCATCGGCGATTTCAGCGCTGCTGCAAGCACTGATCCAGAGTGCGGCGAATAACAGACATATAAGACGCATCAGCGATACCTCATTCCAGCACAGAATCGTCGCCCGTATTCTAGCAAGGAAATCGCCTGCGGCAGGGGGAAAATGGGGAAACGTAGGCGGACGTGGCCTGTCACATCCGCCCGCTCAATGATCCATGTGTCGAATCAGGCTTCGGGAGCGGCCTGCGGCTGACGACGATCCACCAGCGCGAAGATCGGGTTGCTGCGGCTCTGCAAATGGTCGATGAAGCTCACCAGCAGGAAGCCGACCAGCGCCAGCGCCAGCGCGATGGCAATCTGCGTGCCGTCCAGGTTCAGCGCCGTGACCGCTTCGGTCTCTTCGTCAATCAGGTTGGTTGCGCGGTAGAGAATGAGGCGCATGGAGCCGAGCATGAAGCCCACCAGCACAGCGATGGTCGTCTGTTCGTAGTGCTTCAGCAACCAACTGAGCACGCGGGAGAAGGCCAGTAAGCCGATGACCGCGCCAATCGCCACGAAGAACAGGCTGACGAAATCGCGCCCACGCACCGCACCCAGCACGAATTCGTACTGCCCCAGGATGAGCAGGATGAACGACCCGCTGATACCGGGCAGGATCATGGCGCAGATGGCGATCATGCCACTGACGAAGAGCACCCCGTACCCGTGCCCGAACTGGTCACCCAGCGTCCCCAGTGCCGGATTGGTGATGAGAAAGGCCACCACCGTCCCCGCGACCAGGCCGATGACGGGCGCGACACCCCAGCGCACTTTCCAGCCGATCGCGACCACCGAGGCGATAATCAACCCACCGAAGAAGGCGAAGATATAGGTCGGCTGCGTCTGAATCCAGCTTTCGAGCAGGGTCGAGAGGGCGAAGATCGCCGTCAGCAGCCCCAGCCCCAACGGGATCAGGAAGCGCAGGTGAATGTGATCG
Organism: uncultured Anaerolineaceae bacterium; assembly: GCA_964549915.1. Classification (GTDB taxonomy): domain Bacteria; phylum Chloroflexota; class Anaerolineae; order Aggregatilineales; family Phototrophicaceae; genus JAUZRW01. The sequence goes on from CAZJWX010000080.1 coordinate 17,304, forward strand.
ATCAACCCCAGGACGGTTGTCTCTTCGTCCGAGCGGTTGAACAGCCCCAGCGCCTTCTTCATAGCTTCGAAGTTGAAGGATTTGATGGCATTCAGCAGCGTTTCGTACACGCCCAGGATGAAAGCCATCGTCCCGCCGGAAACCCCCGGCACAATATCGGACGCGCCCATTGCAAAGCCGCTGAAGAACAGCCGCAGGTATTCCAGCGGCGTGCGCGGCCTGGACAAATCGGGCATCAGGTGCTCGTCACGTTTGGTTTTCTCGGTCATCGCGTTCTCGTCTCCATAACGCTTTATTAAGCGAAGCGAACAGCGGCGTATCATGCCCCAGGAAACCAGGGGCGTCAATCCCGGTACATGCTACAATCGAGTAGCTTGCACGAAAATTGCAAGAAGATTGGCAACTCTAGCGTAAGGGAAAACCCGGTGGCGACAATTAAGACCGAACGGGGCACCATTCACTATCGCGATTATCGCAAGCAGACGGAAGGCTCGCCCCTGGTGCTGGTTCACGGCGCGGGTGGCACGTTCCTGGACTGGCCTGTGCAGATGCGGCGCGGCCTGGAGGCGATTGCGCTCGATCTGCCGGGGCATGGCGAGAGCGCCCCACCCGGGCGAGATCGCATTCCAGCGTATGCGGCGGATGTGGGGGCCTTCTTGCGAGCGCTCGACCTCCGCTCAGCGATTCTGGTAGGGCACAGCATGGGCGGTGCCATCGTACAGCAAATCGCGTTGGATGAACCTGACCGGGTGCGCGGCCTGATTCTGGTCGGAACCGGGGCGCGGCTGCGGGTGAACGAGCTGATTCTCAACGGCATCGTCAGTGACAACGAGGCAACAGCGCAGCAAATCGCGACCTGGGCCTGGGCACCACACGTCGCAGAAGAGATGCGCGAGCAGATGGCGCAGCGCCTGATGGAAACAGACCCCGAAGTGACCCGGGGCGATTTCGTGGCCTGCAACGAGTTTGACGTGCGCGAACGCCTGGGCGAGATCGGGGCACCGACGCTGGTGCTGGCAGGCGCAGACGACAAGATGGTCAAATTGCGCTTCAGCGAGGAGATGCACCACGCCCTGCCTGACTCGACGCTGGTCGTGCTGGAAAATGCCGGGCATATGTTCCCGTTGGAGCAGCCCGAAACAGTCGTGGAAATCATCCAAAAATGGCTGGCAGAGCAGCATCCATCGGAGGGATGAGGTGCGCTGTGCTGACTGCCAGATAGGCTACCAGGAGGAAGTTCGTTCAGTTTGCATGACGTGCGTCCTACGCCTGCCAGCGTCGCATGTGGGATGATAGAGGCGCGAAGCGACAACGCAGTATTCCCAAAAGAAGCGCAAGTACGATTATTTGAATAGGGAGTTAATGCGATGGAAAACTGGGATCATACGACAGATGTCCTCGTGGTGGGTTCTGGCGGTGGCGGTCTGACGGCAGCCCTGGTCGCCGGGCAAGCCGGTTTGGACGCGCTCGTCATCGAAAAGACCGAATACTACGGCGGCTCCACAGCGCTCTCCGGGGGTGGGCTGTGGGTGCCGAACAACTACTTGCTACAGCGCGACGGCCTGGACGATTCGCTGGAGAAGGCGCGTACCTACATGTCCCACACCGTCGGTGAGCGGGTGCCCCAGGAACGCCAGGATGCCTACCTGAAGAATGCGCCCGAAATGGTGGCTTACCTCGTCTCCAACTCGAAGGTGCGCTTCCACCGCTCGAAGAATTACGCCGACTACTTCCCGGAACGTCCGGGCGGTATGGCGGATGGTCGCGCCATTGAGGCATCCCCCTTTGACGGACGCGAACTCGGTGAAGACCTGGAAAACTTACGTCCACCTTCCATCGAAGCGCCTGCCGGGTTGGCCTTCACCGCCAGCGAATACAACAAACTCGGCATGGTGATGACGACTGCTGAGGGCAAGCAGACCGCGCTCAAAGTCGGCATCCGCACCATCTTCAATATCCTGACGGGCGTCAAGTACCTGACGCTGGGGCAGGCGTTGGTCGCCCGCCTGCGCCTCTCGCTGAAAGAAGCGGGCATCCCACTGTGGTTGAATACCGGGCTGAAAGAACTGGTCATCGAAGATGGCGAAGTTACGGGCATCGTGGCGGAAAAAGAGGGCAAAACCCTGCGCATCCGCGCACGCAAGGGCGTGATTCTGGCAGCGGGCGGGTTCGCCCACAACCAGCAGATGCGCGAAGAATTCCAGCGCGGGCCGCTCAATACCGAGTGGAGTTCGGCGAATAAAGGCAACACGGGCGAGGCCATCCAGCTTGGCATTCAGGCCGGGGCTTCGGTCGATTTGATGGACGATGCGTGGTGGGGTCCCACCAGCATGATGCCGGATACCGGCCCGATGTTCCACGTCGGCGAACGCTCTTACCCCGGCGGCATCATGGTGAATGCAGCAGGCCAGCGTTTCACCAACGAATCCGCCGCCTATACCGAAGTGGTTCACGAGATGTACGAGAAGCACTCGGAAGAGACTCCGCACATCCCCGCGACGTTCATCATGGACAACCGCTATCGCAGCAATTATATCTTCGGCACGCTCTTCCCAGGGCAGCCAATCCCGGAGCATTATCTCGCCAGTGGCTACATCAAAAAGGCAGATACACTGGAAACGTTGGCAGAGCAGTGCAGCGTTGATCCGCAAGGCCTGGTGGAGACGGTGGAGCGCTTCAATCAGTTCGCCCGCTCCGGGGTTGATGAGGACTTCGGACGCGGCAACAGCGCCTACGACCGCTACTACGGCGATCCGAGCGTAGAGCCGAATCCCTGCCTGGCCCCCATCGCAGAGCCGCCCTTCTACGCTGTGCAGATGGTGCCGGGGGACCTGGGTACCAAGGGCGGTCTGGTGACGGACGAGCATGCACGGGTATTGCGCGGGGATGGTACCGCCATCGGTGGGTTGTACGCCATCGGCAACAATTCGGCCTCCGTGATGGGTAACACGTATCCGGGTGCGGGCAGCACGATTGGCCCTTCGATGACTTTCGGCTACGTTGCTGTGAAGCACCTGACCGACGGCAAGATTCGCCCGGTTGGCGCACTGCCCCCTGCGGAGGAGGACAAGGAACAGCCGCAGGTGCTCCTGCTGGTTGGGTTACTCTTCGCTGCCGCAGCGCTTCTGATCTGGTGGATGTCGCGACGACGCAAGCGGTAAATGGCCCCATAAGCAGCAGAACATTCGCGCAGGGGCGATTCATTGTTCAGCGAAGCAAATGACGTCCCGGCCAAACCGAATGTAGGGGAAATGTGCGTTTTCGTGTCTTCGACCGCGAGCCTCCTCACCCCCAGGCCCCCTCCTCGACGCATCAAGGAGGGAGTAACTTGCCCTGCCTATAATCCGCTGCGTGGGGCAACCGTACCCTCATTTTGCAGCGGAAGGAACTGGAGGCCATTTACCCTGGCGATCACCTCAGGGCAATCGCTTCAAAAATGAAAGAAAGTTGGTAATGTGTAGTGGAGAGA
>CAZJWX010000081.1:0-19332 GCA_964549915.1 uncultured Anaerolineaceae bacterium
CGCAGCGCTGTTGACGGCAGAAGCCCCCGCCTTTAGGCGTGGGGAGTATGTCACGGTGTGGTAGGAGAATGGCGTCAGAAAGGGGCAGGTGGAGTCATTAGCGGGTCAATGCTATATCCCAAAATTATCCCAAATGTGAGATTCTTGTCAGGAATTGGCGATTCGATGGAACCATTCGGGTTGTTTTGTTGTTTAATAATTGAAACGACCCGCCAATTTCATGCGCACAGCGCGGTGCAAGCCAGGGGGCAGCACTATGGAAATCTTCATCGGCGCCATCTTGATCGGCTTCATGATCCTCTTCTTCTTGCTTTCCATGCCTATGAAGCATGTCGAGAGCAATGCCAGCGACAAGCGGGCCAGCCAGACAATGCAGCAGGTGAAATGAGTCAGACGCTCATCATTTGTTGATTGTCCTAATCATCTGCTGTTAAACTTTCCTGCCTACACTCCTGGACAATGTGTCTATTCCGTTGGAGGGAGTAGCTGACTCATGCTGGCAGCAAACCAGATCGAAGACCGCAAAGCACTCGATTGGGGCATCCTCTTCACCGTCGCCATCTGCCTGGGGATCGTCGCTATCGGCGTCTGGCTGGCGAATTATGAACTCGCCGCGCCTGACCCGGAAATGGGCGGCTTTTTCTACGAATGGCAGCTTGCCAACCCGACCTTCTGGAGTCGCGCAACGGCCTGGGTGGGGTACGCGCTGCACAACTTGCTCATCTGGGGGACGATCTACTGGGCGCAAGAGCGCAGCAACCGCAAATACACGGGAACGCTGAAGCCCGTGAACGTGATCGCCCTGGGGATCAACGCCGTGTTCATCGTGCTGCATCTGTTGCAGACGCTCTTCTTCTATGACGGCATCGCCCAGGATTTGCCCAGTTGGACGGCGCAGTTCACAGTCATCATGATGCTCTTCGTCATCATGATGATGGAGAATCGCCGCCGGGGCATGTTCTTCGGCAAGAAGCTCAATTTCCGCAAAGAGTTCTACGACTGGCTCAAGCGCTATCACGGCTATGCCTTCAGCTTCGCTGTGATCTATACCTTCTGGTTTCATCCGATGGTGCCCACGCTGGGGCATATCGTCGGCTTCGCCTATGTCATTTTCGTCATGCTGCAAGGCTCGTTGATGTTCACCAAGGTGCATGTCAACCGCAAGTGGATCTTCCTGAATGAGATTCTGGTGCTGCCGCACGCGGCCTTCGTTGCGCTCAATCAGGGTGGGGGCATCGTCTACATGTTCATGTTCGGCTTCATGACGATCTTCATCGTGACGCAGATGCACGGGCTGGGGTTGAAGCCCTGGGTGAAGAATGTTTTCTACGCGGGCTACATCCTCTCGATCTTGCTGACGTACACCTTGCTGCGCGAACCGTTCCAGATCAATGAGGTGATTCGCATCCCGTTGATCGATTACCTGATGATTTTCATGACGTACGGGCTGTGGTGGCTCGTCGCCCGCCTGACGGGTACCATCGGCGGAGCCAAAGTGGAGCAAGCCGTCGCCGCCGGGGATTGAGCGCTGGTGCATCGCCAGTGTATCGGAGGTGGGGGCGTGCTTGCGCGTCCTCACCCACATCAGACTGTTAATTCCCCACGTCCTCACCCCGGAATACGAAACCTCCATGTTCCACCGCTGTAACCTGATGCTAGAATAGCGTGGGTTCAATCAAATGGAGAGTTTCGTTCGCAATGGAAGAGAATGTCTCGCCGCGCGCGACCATCCTGGCTTTTCTGATTGTCGTCATCATGATCGCAGCCGGAGCAGCCCTATTGCTGCTGACCCGCCCCGACACGGTTGAAATCACCATCAACCCACCCATCCCTACCAGCACACCCGAACCGACTGCCACACCTGCGCCGATTCTGGTCTACGTCACAGGTGCTGTGAACGAGCCGGAAACGACGGTCACATTGCCCTATGAAAGCCGTGTGGAAGATGCCATTGAGGCAGCAGGTGGCGTGACGGAAGACGCGGATTTGAGCCTCGTCAATCTGGCGGCGGTGCTGCGCGATGGCGATCAGGTACATGTGCCGTCGCAGGAAGAAGCGGACGCCCCCGCCGAAGTCGAAGCCTTGCCCACGCGCCCCGGCGGTGAAGTCATTTACATCAACAGCGCGACGGAAGAAGAATTGCAAACCCTGCCCGGAATCGGCCCGGCGACTGCCGCGAATATCGTGGATTTCCGCCAGGCGAACGGCGCATTCGGCAGCCTGGAAGACCTGGACGCCGTGCCGGGGATTGGTCCTTCTACACTGGAAGAACTCGAACCGCTGATTTCGTTCGAGTGAAATGCACATTTCCCTGGAAAGTGATTGCCGATGGCTGTGAATCGTCCGCGCATCTACATCTCACGTATGATCCCGCAAGCGCCGCTGCGCCGCTTGCAGGCGGCCTGCGAGGTGCATCTGTGGGAAGGCGATACCCCACCACCGCCGGAGGAAGTACGCGCCCAGATGCAGCGCGTGGATGGGATTTTGGTGATGCTCACGGAGACCATTGACCGCGCCATGATCGAAGCGGCTCCCGCGCTGAAGGTCATCAGCAACTTCGCGGTAGGCTACGACAATATTGAGGTCAGGGCAGCCACGCAACGCGGTATCCCGGTGGGCAATACGCCCGGCGTCCTCACCGAGACGACTGCCGACCACGCCTTCATGCTGCTATTGGCGGCGGCGCGCCGCCTGCCGGAGAGCCTTGCCTACGTCAAGGATGGGCAGTGGAAGACCTGGAGTCCGGTTCAACTGCTGGGGCGGGATGTGCACGGCGCGACTCTGGGTATCGTCGGTATGGGGCGCATTGGCTGTGCGGTGGCGCGGCGGGCGCACGGCTTCGGCATGCGGATTCTGTATCACGGTGGCGGAGCCTGCGCGGATGAAGTCGGCGCACAAGAAGCCAGCCTGGAATATTTGCTGCAAGAGAGCGACTTCATCAGCATTCACACGCCGTTGACGGATGAGACACGCGCTCTCTTCGGTGCCGCACAGTTCGCTGCGATGAAGCCCACCAGCATCCTGGTGAATACGGCACGCGGCGGTATCGTCCAGATGGATGCGCTGTTGCACGCCCTGCAAAGTGGGCAAATCGCTTTCGCGGCGCTGGATGTCACCGATCCCGAACCGCTGCCCGCAACACATCCGCTGCTGCAACAGGCGAACTGTATCGTTGTCCCCCATACGGGCAGCGCCACCCACGCGACCCGGACGCGCATGGGCGAAATCGCCGCCGAGAACCTGCTGCGCGGCCTGCGCGGGGAACGTCTGCTGCACTGCGTCAATCCAGCGGTGTATGACCAGCAGGCAGGCGAGTGAGCGATTGTGGGGATGCCCTCACCCTGTGGATGCTCCTGATTTGCTAGCGGCGTGCAATGCCTTTCGGGTATGCTAAAGGCAAATCCAGACTGCATTCGCGGGAGGCACCATGAGGCACGAGCTGCTCACCCTGAGCGCGGCGGAACTGGCGCGACGCATCCGAGAGCGTGAGAACAGCGTGACGGAAGTCGTCGAGGCGCACATCCAGCGCACGAAGCATGTGAATCCGCACATCAACGCCGTTGTTATCCCGATGTACGAACAAGCGAGAGAAGCCGCCCAGGAAGCCGATGCGCACATCGCCGCCAATGGCACAGACGCGCTGCCGCCGCTCTTTGGCATGCCCATCACCATCAAGGATTGCTGGCCAGTAGAAGGCGTGCGCTTCACCGGGGGTTCCTGGTACTTGCGCGATAACGTCGCTGACCACGACGCTCCGGCGGTTGCTCTCTTACGCAAGGCAGGTGCGATCATCATCGGCAAGACGAACCTGCCGGATGGATGTTGGGCGGCGGAGTCTGCCAATCCGGTCTTCGGGCAGACCAACAACCCCCACAATGTGAAGCACAGCGCAGGCGGCAGCAGCGGCGGAGAAGGCGCAATCGTCGCTGCGGGTGGCTCAGCACTGGGCCTGGGCAGCGATATTGCCGGGAGCGTGCGCATTCCAGCGGCCTTCAACGGCTGCGTCAGCCTGAAGCCCACAGCAGGGCGCGTCCCGTCGGAAGAACATCTGCCGCTGCCGCCGAAGGAAATCTACGAGTGGAATACGGCTGGGCCTCTGGCACGCCGGATCGAAGACCTCGACCTGGCGTTGCGAGTGCTTTCGCGCAGCCCGGTGCAGGATTACCGCGAGATTTCCCTGGTGGGGCGTTCCATCAGCGCCATCAACCCGAACGCAATCTTCCCGGTGCAGCGCGAAGTCGCCGAGACCGTCATGCTGGCTGCCGGGGCGCTGCGCAGTGTGGGCATGGTCAACAGCAAGGGACACGACTTCCCCCTGCAAGAGGTGGCCTACACGTATACGGCGCTCTTCCGCAAATATGGCAGCCCAGCTTTCCGCAAATTCCTGGGTGGCGGCAAGCCCTATAACATCCGCCAGGAATTGCGGGCGCATTGGCGTGGGCAAGGTCGCATTTCGCGCCGGGTGCTGTTCTTCACTTCGATGTTTGATGTCATCGGGCGCTTCAGCAGCCTGCGCGGGCTGGATAGCTTCCGCAAGCTGGAAGACTTCAAAGCACGGATTCTCGCCAGCATGGAGCCGGGTGGCGTGCTCGTCCTGCCGCTGCATCCGCGTACGGTTCCGCGCCATAACTGGACGTACTGGACGCTGCGAGAAGCTCCCTATACCTTCATGTTCAATGCAATGGGGTTGCCTGCTGCGGTGCTGCCGATCCGCTATGGGCGCAAGCATCTGCCGCTTGCCGTGCAAATTGTGGGGCATCCTGACGAGGATGAGGTCGTGCTCGCTGTCGCCGCTGAACTGGAACGAATCTTCGGCGGCTGGCAGTTGGCGGACGTTTAAGGTCGCGGGCAGCACAGGGTACGGCGACCATGCCGCCCCCTGTGTTTCAATCATCGGTTTCGTCGGGCGTTGCAGCTTTGTCGAAGCTGATGTAGAGCCGCGCATTGGCCTGCGTTCCCAGGGCACGCAGCGTCATCAGTTCCTCCAGCCGCAGCAGCGACGGATGTTCGCGGTAGGCACCGGCGGCCTCTTCCCGTGCTTTCAGGTCTTCGATGGCCGCTGCCGTGCGCAGACGCTGGGCTTCTGCTTCCGCTTCGGCTTCGCGCCGCTGCGCCTCGATGTGCGTCTCTGTGCGCAGACGCTGGGCTTCCGCTTCTGCCTCGGCCTGCAACCGCGAGACTTCGCCCGCGGCCCGCGCTTCGATCAACCGGGCTTCCGCCATACGCTCGGCTGTCAGCACACGATTCATGATCGCCTGCAAGTCACCGGGGAAGATCAGGTCTTTCACATCGGCACGCAGGACTTCCACGCCGAAGCCGCCCGCTGTCTCCCGCGTATCGGCCAGGATGTCTTCCGAAAGCTGGTTACGATTCGTCAGAATGGCTTCCAGCGTCATGCTCGCCAGCGAACGCCGCGCCGCAAGCTGCACATCGCTGTAGAGGCGATCCGCATAATTGTCAACTGCGTGCAGCGCCTTGATTGGATCGGTCACCCGGTAGCGAGTGAGGATGCTCACCCGGATGGCCACCTTATCCTTCGTCAGGATCTCCTGCCCGCGAATCGTCAGGTCTTGCTCGCGCATATCGACCTGCTCGATGACCACTTCCGGCACGCGCCCGAACCGACGCTCCACAACTTCTGCGCCCAACCAGCGCTGGAGGAAACGCGCCCAGCCTTTACGCTGCGGCAGTTTATAGCGGCCTGGCGGGAGGATGCGCTGGAAGACCCCATCCTCGTACCACAGACCGCGATGCGTTTCCGGGACGATGACTGCGAATTTCGTCATATCCACCTCCTGGCACTCTCGCGATCCTGTTTGTGAAAGCGAACGCGCCACTTCGGTGCAGCGCGTTCTCATCCCGTAGCGCAGCCGATGTGAGGGACAAGCCGACCCAATTGTTAGCACCAATCAGAGTTACTCGGTAGTCTGACGTACCGTCGGTTGATGACTTGCCTCTTGCTTGCCGGGACAGTTCCAGTGTATGCATTTCCGGGCAGGTTGTAAAGGTTCATAGCGGATCAAGAGCGTGCTAATTTGTCTGGGAACGTTCACAATTCGTTGCGCTGGAAATCTAGAATCCCGTGAGACTCGCCCCTGACGCACCAGAAGTGAAGCACAATGATAGAAGGAGTGCTGAGGGGTTCGCCCTTCAGCCGCGCACAAAAGGCCAGTACGGTGTTATGCCTGTGCCACATGCTGTTCAGGAAGGAACACACCCATGAACCCCAAAACGATGATGGAAGCCTACGACCTCGCCCCAAAGAAGAGCCTGGGGCAGAATTTCATGCATGATCCCAACATCATTGAGAAGATCGTCACCACTGCGGAGATCATGCCCGACGATACAGTCGTCGAAATTGGCCCCGGCACGGGCGAACTGACGGCGCGGCTGGCACAATCCGCACGGCATGTCATGGCGATTGAACTGGATGACCGCTTACAGCCGCTGCTGGAAACGCGCTTCGCCGATGCGCGCAATGTGTACTTCGTCTTCCAGGATGTGCTCAAGACCGATGTGCCGCAGTTGGTCGGCGGTGGGGGATTCGTCGTCGTTGCCAATGTGCCGTATTACATCACGACGCAGATTCTGGAGCACCTGCTGGAGAACACCCCTCGTCCGAAGCGCCTCGTCCTGACGATGCAGTACGAAGTTGCACAGCGCATCTGCGCCCAACCGGGCGATATGACGATTCTCGCGGTGAGCGTGCAGTATTACGGCAAGCCGACTCTGGTCAGCAAGATCAATCCGGCGGTGTTCTGGCCTCGCCCTGGCGTCGACAGTGCCATCTTGCGCGTGGATACCTACGAGCAACCCGCCGTTCCAGCCCCCAGCGATAAAATCTTCTTTCGCGTAGTGCGGGCGGGCTTCAGCCAGAAGCGCAAACAACTGCGCAATTCGATTTCGGGTGGGTTGGCGCTGAAGTCGGTGCAGGCGCAGGCCTATCTGGATGCTGCCGGAATCGACGCCAAACGCCGCGCAGAGACGCTCACGTTGGAGGAATGGTCGGCGCTCAGTTTCATCATCGCGGAAGGTGAGGGCTGGCAACGATGACTGGCAACGACGAGAGCATGGGCGCGTACTACAGGGTAGACCTACGCTGAGGAAGTACAACCATGGATAAGGTGAAAATACTGGTATTGATGGCCGAGATGGGCTTTGGGCATAAGAGTGCGGCGCAGGCGATTGCTGCCGCTGCCGAAGCCGAATTTGCTGATCGCTGTGAAGTGATCATCGCCAACCCGATGAGCGCGGAAAACTCGCCGGGACTCTTGCGGCGGTTGCAGAGCCAGTACGATCAGACCGTGCAGGACGGCAACAGCTACGAATTGCTGTACCAGCTTGGCGATACACTGCTGGGCGGCGCGGCGCTGGAAGGTGGCCTGTCCCTGCTGTTGCGCAACGCCGTCGAACAGGTGCTGAAAGAGACACAGCCGGATGTCATCATCACCGTCAAAGAGGATTATCTGGCACCGCTGAGTGCGCTCTTCGAACTCACGGGGGAGAAACTGCCAGTCGTGACCGTCGTCACCGATCTGACGACGATTCATCGGATGTGGTTTCATCCCGTAGCGGATTACTGTGTCGTGCCGACGCGGCAGGCCACACAACTGGCCAATCGGTACGGGTTGCCAGATCGCGTCGTGCGGCAGATTGGCGTGCCTGTTTCGCCTGTGCTCAGCCAGGAGTCTCGCTCCAGAGTGGAACTGCGTGATGAACTGGGCTGGCAGCGGGATCGTGCGACCGCCCTGGTCGTCGGCAGCAAGCGCGTGCGTCAGCTACCGGAAAAACTGCGCGGTCTGAACCATTCGGCGCTGCCGCTGCAATTGGTGCTGGTGGCGGGGGGCGATGACAGACTCTACCGCCAGTTCGAGCAGACGGAATGGCATCTGCCAACGTACATCTACAATTTCGTCGATAATTTGCCCATGATGATCCATGCGGCAGATTTCGTTATCAGTAAGGCGGGCGGGTTGATCATCTCCGAAACGTTGGCGGTGGGGCGTCCGCTGATTCTCGCGGATTTCATCGAAGGGCAGGAGACGGGCAATGCCAATTACATCGCCAACGCGCAAGCTGGCGAGATGGCGACCACGCCGATTGATGTGCTGGAGACGGTCTTTCACTGGCTGGCGGATGGTGGCAAATTGCTCAGCGAACGTGCGACTTTCGCGCGAGCGTTGGGGCGTCCCCGTGCTGCGTTCGAGGTGCTGGAATTGGCCTTAGACCTGGTGCAGCGGTGACCTGCATTTGTGAGGATGACCGAAGGACCCGGTCACAACGTGGTGGAGCCTGAACTGTTCGCCTCGGACAGCCCAGCACGCACAGGACAGGCAACAGAAAACCGGGAAACAAACGGGAGAGTTCAGAGCCTCTCCCGTAGACCTTGGTGCGTTATGTGCTGCTGCGCGTCTTAGCCAATCAGCGCCTGGAACCCCAGCATCGCCATAACGGCCACAGCCATCGCCGAATACGCCGTCGGGCGCGAGACATCTTCCGTTGCTTCCGGCAGCAGTTCGCGGAAGACCATGTAGATCATCGCGCCAGCCGCCAATCCCAGGCCGAAGGGCAGGAAGGGGCGGAAGGCCAGCACGAAGAGGAAGGCCGGAACCGCCATCAACGGCTGCGGCAGGCTGCTGAACACGCTCCACCCCGCCGCTTTCCAGACGGAAATACCGCGTGGAATCAGGACGAGGCTGATCGCCAACCCTTCCGGGATGTTGTGAATGGCGATCGCTGCCGAGATCAACGTTCCGAGCGCCTCACCATCGCCGTAGGACACGCCCACCCCGATGCCTTCCGCGAAGGAGTGCGCCGTCATGATGCCCACAATCAGCAGCATCTTCATGGCGTCCACGCCGTGCATTTTGCCGATTTGCAGGTCGTCGTGGTCGCCGATCAAATACCGTACCAGCATGATTGCGATGATCCCGGCTACAACGCCCACGAAGAGCCGCAGCGGGTTCATGGCAACCCCTTCGAGAATCAAGCCAACGCTCGCGCCGAGCATCAGGCCAGCCGCCAGCGCATTCGCCGTGCCCAGCAAGCGGTTGCTGATGTTCTTGACGAAGAGAAAGGGCAGCGCCCCGAAGCCCGTGAAAATCGCCGTAATCATCGCGGCGACGAATACCTGCCAGACGGTTGCCGTTGCTTGTTCCATGTTTAGCCCAGCTTTCCTGTGTGTGAAACTTAACTACCTTCCCAGTTTACATCATGGTTTAACCAATGTAAATCCTGAGGGTAACCGATTATAATGTGATGTTTATCCTTAGTTTACTCGTGCTCACTGGAGCCAAAAAACGGTTCGGACGCACCCAACCGCCGGACGGCTTGTGGCTTCTCAATGGCTTTGTGTTCGGGGTGCGAGTGCGGCGCTGCTGAGGGTCATGGAGGTGTTGAATATACAAGCTCATACGCCAGCGCAGCTACAGCACAGCAGACTGCACGAAGCGGGGTTGGTGCCGCCAGCCCGGTGAGCGAGCGGGACAAATATCACCGTTGAGAGTGGGGCGAAAAGCTGCGATGACTCGGTTGATTTTCAGAAGCCAGTCGAGAGCCAGAAAATGCCACCCATCAGGATCAGCAGCCACAATCCGGCGCAGCCAATGTGCCGTGTAACGCTGTAGCGCCCCCCCAAGGCTCCCAGCAGCGCCCCGATAATCGGGCTGAGGAAGGCCGAGGCGCACAACAGCAAGATCACAGGGGTAGCCGCGTTGGTCACCTGGAACTCCAGATCAGTGATGCCGAAGGCCAGCGCCAGCAGTGCCATGAAGAACGCGAACAGGTATACGCCGCTGAGCAGCAAGCCCCAGCAGCCCCCCACAATTGTCTCGCGTGCTTCGCCGAAGAAGCCCACGAAGCCCAGGTTCGTCCCCAGCAAGTTTTCCAGAAGTTCCTCAATCATGTGTGCCTCGTTCCTCAGGGTCGTTGAACATGTGCCTATTGTAGACCACTTAGCCAGATTCGTTTTGCAGCAGCCACAACAAACTCTTCGTGATGAAATGGCTCCAACTCAGCACTTTGAAGTGGCTTTCATCCAGCGCTCGCTGGACTTCGGCGCGGGAGAGCCGGAGCATTTCTTGCGCTTCCAGGTCGTCTGCTCGGGGTGCCTGGGTTGGCTGGCCACCCAATGCGAGAAATCCGTGCGCCGTCCCACAACCACGATTGGCATCCACCACCGCAGACCCCAGGGGTATCCAGGTGGTCGCGGTGAAGCCCGTTTCTTCCAGAGTCTCGCGCTGTGCGGCTGCCAGTGGGTCTTCGCCAGGTTCCATCAAGCCACCAATTGGAGCCAGCGACAGCCCCTCATAGGCATACTTGCCCTGGCGAAACAGCACAAATTGCCCGTCTGCATCCAGCAGCACCACATTGACGAAGTCGGGCGTGATGACCCAAGACCAATCCTCAATGATGCGCCCATTGGGTAATTGCACGGTGTGCATTTCGACGGTCAAAAAGGTTCCGCTTTGCAGCACTACACGTCGACCGAGTATTTTCCAATCGTCGGGCATTCTACACCTTGCCTCAGTCCGTGTGGGTTACGTTGTGTCGCGCATCGCTTCGCCGAGCCGGACGATTTCGAACCGCAGCCCTTCGTAACGGCGCAGGAAGTCTTCGCAGGATGTTCTCTCCGATGACCGTGCCGGGTTCGCTTCGCGCGATCGTCGATGCGCTCATGGCTGGCTCCTCGCTGCCAATTCCCCTCAGATTTTGCCGTGTCGCCCCGTGTAATCGCGCAGGTAGAGGAAATCGTGCCCGATGCTGCGGCGGCTGACCTTGGCGATGTTGGGCATGGTGCGCTTGTAATGATTGGCCTTGACGCGCTCCCAGATTTTGCCAACGAAGTCTTCGCTGAAGCCGCTCGCTTCCGCCGCTTCATCAACATTATAGCGCTCATCTACCAGCAGGTAGAGCACCTGGTCAGCATCGTCATAGCTGAAGCCCAACTCTTCTTCGTCCGTCTGCCCGACCCAGAGGTCGGCGCTGGGAGGCTTGTTGATGATGCCATCAGGGACACCCAACGCGCTGGCGAGCTGTCGCACCTGGGCTTTGTAGAGATCAGCGATGGGTTGGAGGGCGACTCCGCTGTCTCCGTAGATGGTGCTGTAGCCCAGCAGGAATTCTGTCTTATTGCTGGTTCCCATCACCAGGCCGCCCCAGTCGACGGATTGATCGTAGAGGATGATCATGCGCATGCGTGCCATGATATTGCCCTTGCGCACATTGCTCATCTCCGGGAATTGGTCGATGAGCGGCTGCACCATCGGCGTGATCTCGACGGTCAGGTGGGGCAGGTCGAGGTCTGCAATCACCTCATCGGCGTGCTGTAAGCTCTCCGGGCTGGATGTTTTGTAGGGCATCCGCACCGCCAGCACGTTCTCCGCGCCCAATGCCTGCGCCGAAAGATAGGCCGATACGGCGGAGTCGATGCCGCCGGACAACCCGATGACCGTCCGCTGCATGCCGCTCTTGGCGATTTCGTCGCGGATGAATCCTGTGAGGATCGTCGTGGCGAGATCCGTATTGATACGCATTTTGTCGAGCAGGGCGGATGTGGGGGCTGTAGTCATGGAGAGTCACTCCTGATGCTGTTGGTTGCTGGGCAGGCCAGGGCGTACAATCGATCATCCTGAGTATAGCGAAAGATCAGCCGTGTGTCTGCCTATGGTGGTGTGGTGGAATCCAAAACCCGCCGGGGGAAACCACAGCGGCGGGCTGGAATTGCACGAATTGCACGAGTGGAAACGACGGTCACTATAGGCTGGTGGTGGCGACTTCGACGCCGTCGCGGATGACTTTTTCGAAATCGCTCCACAACTGATCGCGGTGCATGCCCGCTTTTTCGTAGAGTTTCGTCGCCCCGGTCAGGCTGGCCGCATCGACGTGCAGCGCGACGCTCTTGCGACCCCGCCGCCAGAATTCGCCGAAGCAGTGGTGCAGCAGCGCCAGGCCAACCCCACGCTTACGCCAGGGACGGCGCACCGCCAGCGAATCGACATAGGCCACGCTGGGGTCTTCTTCTTGCTCTTTGCGGCAGAGGCAGACCGCCGCGATTTCCCCAGATGCCTCGTCAATCGCCAGGAAGAACAACGACGGGTCGAAGAGTTCGTCCGTTTCCAGCCAGTGAATCCACTGCGCTTTTTCCGCCTCGAAGGGCTGCTCGACGAATCCCCAATGATCGCGGAAACCGTCCTGGTCGGCGCGGATCAGCGCATCGAGTTCGTCCGGGTGCTGGTACGCGCGGATGATGATTCCTTCGGGCAGGGTGGGCTGCGGCGGCGCTTGCTCCATGTGGATGATCATGCGCAGGAAGTTGCGAATGTGCGAATAGCCCAGGGCTTCGATGCGTGCTACGCTCGGCTTGTATTCCGGCGCGGTGAAGGTGCGCAGCGCGACGCGGGCATCCGGCGGGCAGCGCTCGATGATGCGTTCTGCCTTCGCTTCCAGCCAGCCCATGAGGTATTCGAAGAGGCCGCTGTCTTCGTGTTCAGGATGCACACGGGCGCTCAACCAGGGGTATACGGGGGGTTCAATGACATCGAAGAGCGCCGCATACGCCACGATTTGACCCGCCGCATCCTCCACGACCAGCGCCGACTCCGTCAGATTGAAGCCCGGCTGCGTCCAGGAGCTGCGCTGCTTCTCTTCGGTGCCTTGTTCTGGCTGTCCCATATGCGCCGATACAACCGTCCACAAATCCGCGACGGCTTTCGCGTCATCCAGCAGCGGGGGGCGCACCGTATAGCCTGCTGGCAGCGGCGCTTGTTCTCGCGTTTCAGTCGTCGTCATACTGCTTGGCCTCTCTCCCTGTAGGTTGAAAAAGTGTCGTTCGCTAGAGGTCAGTTGGAAGCGTGTGCGTTGTATTCAGCCCTCTGTCGCTCATAATGGGTCATTATGGGCGCTTTCTTCAGGGTGTCAAGGATGGGTTTCATCGCCACTTGCCCGCATTCCCCCATCGCAAAATCTTGCTTAACAGGAAAGAATGGATCGGGTATGATACAGCGCGTTTTAGACCTGAACCTTTCGTTCCCACTGGAGAATTCGGAATGACCAACCGCACCCGGCAAAGTCGTATCAGCTTGTATCTGGGCATCTTCCTGGCCTTCATTATGGCGGCCAGTCTGGCGCTGCCGCTCATCAGCAACCAGCAGTTGCAGCAGCAGGCCGCTGCTCCGCCCACATCTACGCCGCTGCCCACTGTCCCGCCGCCTATCGAAGACCTGAGCACGATTCAATTCAACGAGACCTACCTGCACCCTTCCGGGCTGTTCACCGTCGCGATTCCGACAGGGTGGGAACCCGTGACGGAGGTCAACACGACGGGCGAAGCCCAGGTGACCATGCGCAATGCGGACGCGCTAAGCATTGTTGAAGCCCGCGTGATCCGCCCGCTGGCTGGCGTTGATCTGACCTCGGCAGAGGGCTTGAACGCCGTCTTCACCAACAACTGGCTCAATTCAAGCTGGCGCGAATACAGCACCTGGGATGAGACGGCCCGCAACGTAGAGGGCGATCAACTAGTGATCGACTTCAATCTGACTCGTTCCGGGCAGGATTACATCGCCCGCCAGATCGCCTATACGGATGGCACCTGGATTTATGTTGTGCGTGCCGTGACCCCCAGCAACGCCGCCCGCGTGCTGCGTCATCTGCTGGAAAATGAGCAAGCATCGCTGCAAATCGTGGATCGTTTCCTGGGTGCACCCATTGAATGGAAAGCTGTCTTCGATAACGACAACAAGACTGTAATCCGTTACCCTGGCACCTGGCAGATCACCGATAGCGCACCCGGCGCACCCGTCAGCGTGGAAGGCCAGGGCGCACTGCTGCGTCTGGAGACGGTCACAGACCTGACCCTCGACGGCGCTGAAGCGGCTGCGAACTACGTGCAGGGGCTGCGTCCGGGGATCACCGTGCTCTCGACCATCGAGATCGAGAACTATGGCACGCCGGGGTATCGCGTGGCCTATACGCTGGCAACCCCGGATGGTGCCACCCAGAGCGGTTTGATGACCCTGCTCAATGCTGAAACGGGCATCTACAGCGCCGATCTGCGCCTGATTGATGTGGCGGATACGGACTTGAACGCGGTGGATGCAGATGGCGTCGAGACGGATCCGCTGCTGAGCACTGCCATTCGCGTGACCGAGACCTTCTCGCTGCTGCCAGATTTGCAGGTTTCCGGCGCGGGCGCGAATACCGTCGCCCAGTGACTCGGCTGAGCGTCACAACAGGGGGTGAGAGGCTGCCGAGGGTGCTGGCTGCTCGCTCCTACCCTGACATCCGTCCTGTTCGTCGGCGGTGACCCGTCTCCGTTGCTTGCGTGTCTCGAAAATGTGTTCTAGGTTAGGAGGGTGCGGTGGCTACACAATGCTCGGCAAGACAGTTCATTGACGGACACTGATGATTACCTACGTTTACGACGACCTCTTCTACAGCCCGGCGCGCACCCTGGTGAATCCCGTGAACACGGTGGGAACGATGGGCACCGGGCTGTCCTACGATTTCAAGCGCTTCTTCCCGGAGATGTACGAGGCGTACCGCGAAGCCTGCCAGGACGACCAACTGGCGGTAGGGCAGTTGCTGCTCTACAAGACGGCGCACAAGTGGGTGCTGAACTTCCCGACCAAGCGGCATTATCGTGCGGCAGCCGCCCTGGAACACATTGAGATGGGGTTGCAGAAGTTCGCCAGCATCTACGCCGAGGCAGGAGTCACGGCGGTCTCGTTTCCGAAATTGGGCGCGGAAGACGACGGCCTGGACTGGGATGCCGTGCGCCCGCGTATGGAAGCCTATTTGAAGCCACTACCGCTGATGGTCTATATTCATCTGGGGCTGCGCGAAGACGACCCCCTGCCTGCCCCGGTAGAGAGCCGCAGCACACGCGCCATGCGTTCCTGGTTGAATACCCTGCCGCGTGTGGTCAGCTTCGAGGAATTCTGGGGTGATCTGGTCAAGGCGGGGCGCAGCCGGGATGGCTGGCAGAGTGTGGATGGTTTCCGCAGCTTCCGCGTGATCGTCACCGAAGCGCGAGGACGCCAGCGCCGCAGCCTGAAAATCGCGCCCAAACGAGGGGACTCGATCTTCTTGCCAGAGACGCAGCTTCGGGATTTATGGCAATATGTGCAGCGGGCGGGGTACGTACTGCCGCAGAATCTGCCGGCTGGCCTGGAAGAGCAGGCCGCGTATCTGGTGACGCTGCTGGCGGCGCTGCCCTATTTCCGGCTGGTGCATCTGGCAGCAGCGGACGATGTGCCCGTCGTGGGGCTGCACTACATCCCGCCGCCATCCAGCAATGACGGCCTACGCGAAGTTGAATTGTCCGCAGAATGACGAGCAGTGTGAGTGACTACTGCTTTGAATGGGGAAGCCTGCCATGCGCGGTTCAGTGACCAACATCTTCATCTCGTATGCACGGCGCGACGCCCGTGAACTGGCCTACCAATTGCGCGATGACCTGCAAGCAATTGGTTTCAGCGTCTGGTTGGATATGTCCGCGATGAGCGGTGGTACCAACTGGCCGCGCGAGATTCAAGACGCTATCGAGCATTGCCACGTCGCGCTGGTGCTGCTCAGCCCGGCGGAGCGCGAATCGCACTGGTGCCTCAGCGAGCAACTGCACGCCATCGAGAAAGCCAAGCATATCATCCCGTTGCTGGCTGTGCCTGGCATTGATGTGCCGATGCACCTGCGCCCCTTCAATTACCTGGATTTCACCGACCGCGATAAATACGACGAGATGTTCCGCGATTTGCGCAGCGACATCAACGCCGGGTTCGCCTTCCAGCAGGGCAGCGTTCCGCCAGAAGCCACGGGTGAGTCGCCCTATCGCAAGGGCAAAATGCGCTCCCGCGCGGACTCATCCGATGAGAAACGCACGGCTCCGGCCTTTCGTCGCGCCCTGCAAGACCTGCATCGCGAAGATTGGGGGGCGCGGTTCTGGTGGCCGTCCTTCCTTTTCACGTTCAGCAGCCTGGAAGACACGGTAGAGATGCTGCAAGCGGACGAAATCGTCTCGCGCTTCGCCCAGGGGCAGAGCCTAAACACGCGCTGGGATAAGTACGTGCGCCTCTATTTCCGCCCGCGCACGCCCGACTTGTTCTATGCAGAAGGGTTCCGCCCCCAGTCGCACTCCGTGCCGGAGAATTACGCGCCGATTCCGGTCTATTTGCTCTTCGACATGGAAGACATCCTTTGCCACAAAGATTCGAGCTTTTCCGATGGCGACCCGGTGAAGACGAAGCGCACCTACAAGACGGCGCGGTACTTCCGTGATCTACCATTCGAGGAGATTTATCACGATTCGTGGTTCATGCCCGATCGCCGGGAGGAGATTATGCGCTACCGCGAAGCACAAGTCGTCATGCCGGAGCGATTGGGTCTGGAGAGCTTACAGTTGATCTGGGTGCGTTCTCCGGCGGAGTACGAGACTTTGCGCACGCTGCTGCCGGATGCGGTTTGGAACAAATGGCGCGACAAGATCACGGCACGGCGGGATTATCACCTCTTCAATAACAAACGCCCCTACGTGCAGCAGGCGGTCTTACAGGCGGACAGGATCCTGCTGCGCTTCAATCCCTGTCAGTACGCTGAGGACTGTGCGCCTTATGCTGCCTGCCTGCGCCTGGAGCGGGATGGGGCTGCGCCGCTGGTCTGGGAAGAGGCGCGTTTCTCCACCGATGACGATCTGCTGCTGCGCCTGCCGCAAGCGGTGGATTCGTACCGCGTGCGCTTTTACCTGGACGATGAACTGGCGTACGCGGGGGCATTCACGGGGCAAATGCAGATTCTGTGACGCTCCCCACGCCTAAAGGCAGGGGCGAAATGTCGTTTCGCCTCCGCGCTTGTGTATTCCTCGTGCGACTGCGGTAGCTCAGCCGCGCTGCGAATCGCCGGTGGTCTCTTCCGCTTCCGGGGGAGCGCTCAGCGTGGGGACGCCGCTTTGCGTCGCGCCACCCTCCGAGGGGATGCTGCCCGTACCCAGCGAGGCCGGATCAACCGCGCCATCCCCGCCCGTGCTGCCATCGGTTGCGCAGCGGAAACCCACCCAGCGGGGATAATCCGCCGTCACGGGTTCCGGGAAGGGGGGCCAGTGCTGGCGATGCACCGTGCGGGCGAAGAAGGGCATGGTATTCCAGGAACCGCCGCGCAGCACCTTATCCGTGCCCGTCACAGGCCCCTGTGGGTCCACCACTGGCTGCGGCTGGTTGAAGAGTTCGGTGTAATAGGTCGGCGAATACCAGTCGCTGACCCACTCGGCGACGTTCCCCGCCATATTCAGCAGGCCGAACGGATTGGCGGCTTGCGCGAAGTTGGTCGCTGGCTGCGTGCCTGGTGCGCCGTCCAGCGGCAGTCGTGTATTGGCGTTCTCCGTAATCCAGACGTTGCCCCAGGGATAGATGCGGCTGTCACCACCGCGTGCCGCACGTTCCCATTCAGCTTCGGTCGGCAGGCGGCGTCCAATCGCCCGGCAGTAGGCTTCTGCACCATACCAGGTCACCCCGTATACCGGGTGATTCAGCAGGCCGGGAGGGGCGGTGTAGTTCGCGCCGTCGAAGACAATCACGGCGTTGGCGGGATTCTCGTTGGTGGTCTGGATGCAGATGAAGCCGGAGCAGCCGTTGGTGTGGCGAATGCCCTGGCTGGCCTGATAGTTGAGGAAGGCGACGTACTGCTCGAAGGTCACTTCGGTCTGTTCAAGCTGGTAATCGTCCAGTTCCACGCGCACCAATGGGGTCGAGTCGGTGCCATCTGCCGGATCACAGAGGCCGCCATGTACCGTCACACATTCATCGGCTGCGGCGATGATCTCCGGGTTCGATGTGCCCATCTCGAAGACGCCGCCGGGAATAGTGACGACGTTCGCAGTACGGACTGCCGCCAGTTCTGCCGGAATCTCCGGTTCGGCATTGGCGGGGGCGACGGTGGGTGCTTCCAGGTCATTGGCGAGGGTCGCCTCGACCGTATCAGGATCGCTGGGTGGCTGCGTGGGGCTGGGGGCTTCGGTCGTTGTCGCCGCTGGATCAATGGTGGGGGTGGGGCTGGCGACGACGACGACGCCAGAGCCGCTGGCTTCCTGGGGTTCGTCGGTTGCGGTCACTACCATCACGTCGGGCGTCGCTTCCGGGTTGGGCGTGGCGGTGACGATTTCCCGAACCTGCACGACCTGTGTCACCTGCCGCGTCACTTCTACGACTTCCGGCGCTCCAGCGAGGTCGACCACATCCGTCAAGCTCAGCAGCAGCAAAATCAGGCCGCCGCAGAGCAAACCGGGGAAGAACCCGATGATAATCCACTGCCCCGCAGCGCTGCGCCGCCGACTACCCAGGCGATTATAGCCCTGTCCCATAAGGTTCTGACTCCTCAAATCCGCGCCGCGACGCGGTCAAGATTGCACGTTATGCTGTCAGGCTCGACAGCGCATATAGTTCTAAACCAGAATGGATAGTGGTGCAATGGTTGGAATGCGGGGCGTGGGGCAGGAGCACGGCGTAAAAAATGGCTTCTGTCAGAAGAAGCCAAAGTTAACAGGATGGTTCGGAAAGTCACCCGTTCAACTGGGGAATCCGGCGTTGATCTCCGAGAAAATCTGACCGATGGTGGGACCCAGTACGGTCAGGGCGACGACCACGACGACGGCGACGAGAATCAGGATGAGCGCATACTCAACCAGACCCTGACCTTCTTCATGAGGATGATACAACATGCTTGAGTTCTCCTGTAGCGAATAAGCCAAATGAGAAAATGATGACTAAGCGTATGGTAACACGAAAATCGCAGCCGCCGCCGTAAGCAAAGGGGCATTTATTGTTAGAGTTTGTTGCGAAATATTTCGAACATCGTTTGTATGGCGCTGTCGCTGCGAACAGCGGCGGAATCGAAAGAGGCACCCCTGCGGGTGCCCCTTGTTTGGTCAGGCGGTGTAGGTTTGGATTACACGCCGCCCAGAGCGCTGTTGATGTCGGAGAAGATCCCACCGATCGTCGGACCGAGAACGGTCAGAGCAACGATGACGACAACAGCAACCAGCACGAGGATCAGCGCGTATTCGACCAGACCTTGGCCTTCTTCGTTCTGCGGACGGTACAGCATGATAATGCCTCCTGATAGGATAAGATTTAGATGATTGCGCGAGTTACGGTGCGCCGCCGGAACGTATTGTTCATCCTATGTATATCATGAATCCGCGACGGGAAACATTGACATCGGGCTTCTTTGCAATTCTCTAACAATTTCAATACTTTTGTTTGTGACCGTACTTCCAGCCCCCTCTCTATGGTTATCAAAAACGCGCTCAATACCCCTAGATTGATCTATGGGGATGTAGGGCGC
>CAZJWX010000082.1:0-19221 GCA_964549915.1 uncultured Anaerolineaceae bacterium
TTGATGACACCTTTTTGTTGCAATTACTCTTACAAATTTGAGGCGATTGCCCTGGAACAAGATCCTTACAAATGGCCAAAACCACGATCAAACCCGATAATCCGGAGGCATTTGCGCGGCTGATGCGCCTGGGGCATGTCTCCAAAGCGCAGGGGGATACGCGCCTCGCCCACGAATACTGGCGCGATGCGGCGCTCCTGCAACCCGAGCGCGTGGAGGTCTGGAAGGCGCTGCTGGAAATCCTGGACGATGACGATGATCGCCGCGTCTGCCTGCAGAATATCCTGGCGCTGGAGCCGAACAACCGCAGCGCACAACAGCAGCTCAGCGCACTCAACGAGAGACAGCCGGAACAGCCGACCTTCCTCAATGCGGATCGCACCGCACCCTCGCGCCAGCCCTTGCAGCGACCACCCCGCCGGGGCCAGCAGCCGATACAACGTTGGTATGGGCGCATCCTGCAATATGCCGGGGAGATTCTGCTGGTGGTGCTGATTACGGTGGCGCTGCTGAACATCCAGCGCATCATCGACTTCGTGCAGACGCTGTGGCAGTCGCTCACAGGGATGCTGTGACCTGCATGGCGGCCTGTAAGTCCTTCGCCAACCGCCCCAGATTGTCCGATACGGACTCGTTCACCCTGGCGTTGGCGACGGATTGCGTCGTCAGACGCTGGATGCGATCCATCACGATGGAGATTTCTTCCAGGTCGTGCGCCTGCTGGCGGATCACGTCGTAAATCTGGTTCACGGCCTGCTGCGCCTCGTTCGCGTTGTAGACCAACTGACCCATCAGCGCGTTGGCTTCTTCTGTGCGGCTGACGCCCTCGCGGACGTGTTCCAGGCCGCTGCGGGTCGCGCCGACGGCATCGCGCATCGCCTGCTGAATCTCGCGCAGGATGGCCCGCACCTGGGCAGCGGATTGAGTGGACTGCTGCGCCAGCGCCCGCACTTCATCCGCCACAACGGAGAAGCCGCGCCCGTAGACCCCCGCCCGCGCCGCCTCAATCGAGGCATTCAAGGCCAGCAGGTTGGATTGCGTGGCGATTTCCCCCACCGAATTGATGATCTCGTCGATGCGTTCAGTGAGCTGTGCCAGCCGCGTGATCGTCTCGCCGATGGTCTCCACCTGCGTGCGAATATCCTGAATGCTGTGCTGCGACTGCTGGATGATGCTGCGCCCCTGTTCGGAGATTTCGGCGGCTTCGCGCGTCGTACGCGTGACATCGCGGGCTTGCTGCTGGACGCGCTCGGAAAAGGCTAGAAATTGCTCCAACGTGTGATTCGCCGAGGTGATGATCTGCGTTTGCTCCTCGGCGCTGTTCACCTGTTGATTGGTCACTTGTGTGATGGCATCGCTGGCACGCACCAGCCCATCCACCGTGATTTCGACGCTGCTGCTGATGGCGTAGAGGCTGCGCTGGGGGATGCGCGTCTCTTCCAGGTCTTCTTCGGCAGGCCGGCTGAGGGAATGGCGTACTTGCTGGTGCCGCCGCTGATGCCGCAGCATGCCGTATACGGCGAAGACCGCGTATCCCGCGCTGGCGACCAGCAGCAGCGGGTGCAGCAGCAGGGCAGTGAAAAGGGCGAAGAGCAGCGAAGTCAGCAGGGCGAGCCAACTGGTGCTGTCGCCGATGGCGTTCAGGGTCTGGCGCAGTGCTGTGAGTGAGGTCATTCCAGGGTGTCTCATCTGCCGATGCGATTGGTGAACCACTCTCATCTTATGCCCTGGCGAGAGCGAAGACAAGCACCCATCCCCCTTATGTCCCTCTGGTGGCGTCTTGCATCCCCCCTTCCGTCCCCCCACTACGTAGGGGGAATGATCGCGCTGAGAGGCGACACTGTGCTATAGTAGGGCTATCCGTTTGTGGTTAGGGACTTTCTTTCGTATGAAACACTTCAAGATGACCAATCGACTCCGTATTCTGCTGACCTTCGTCGGCGTGGTGACGCTGCTGTTATGGATTGGGCAGCCTCCCGCAGAAGAAGCGCCACAGGATGACTTGCAGGCGCTGGCAGATACCTATCCGGACGCGGGCACGACGGTCAGCGCGGCGGGCACACTGGGACTCGTCTTCGGCGATGCTGAGGGGCTGGAAGGCCAGGGCGAGACCGAAGCCTTCTTCATGACGCACGACGGCTTGCTCTATGAATTGCG
This sequence comes from uncultured Anaerolineaceae bacterium, assembly GCA_964549915.1. Lineage (GTDB taxonomy): Bacteria > Chloroflexota > Anaerolineae > Aggregatilineales > Phototrophicaceae > JAUZRW01. The sequence continues at coordinate 2,158 of CAZJWX010000082.1, forward strand.
GGCCGACGGCATCGACCTGCTGCCGCTGAATGGCGACGCGGTACAGGTCAGCGGCACGCTGCTGGATGCCGACCCGACCAGCGAGATGGACGCGCCCGTGCTGGTGGCGGATCAGGTTTACCCCACGATGCGCGATAGTGGGCTGCAAAATGCCGTGGAAGGCAATGAGCGCTGGATCAACATCGCCTGCCGATTCGGCGACATGACCGATGTCACCCCGCAGCCGATTGAATACTTCGAGAAAATCCTGGTGAATCAGGCACCGGGCATGGATCATTACTGGCGGCAGACTTCCACTAATCTGGTGAACATTGAAGGCTCCGCCGCCTATGGTTGGTACAATCTGCCGAAGGAGAAGACCAGCTATGTGCGCGCCGCCAGCCTGAACACCGGAATCGCGCTGCAAATGCTGCTGACCGATTGTGCACGCCTCGCCGCCGAGCAGGATCACGTCGATTTCACGCAGTATGGCGGCATCAACGTGATGCTCAACGATACCTTCGGCTGCTGTGCCTGGGGCGGGCGCATGCCGATGAATATCGACGGTAAGAACATCACCTTCCGCACGACCTGGCTGCCACCCTGGGCCTTCAATTCGCTGCACGTGATCGCCCATGAGATGGGTCACGGCTGGGGCTTGCCGCACTCCTCCGGCCCCTACGGTCGCGTCTACGATTCGGCCTGGGATGTGATGAGCGGTGGCAACAGCAATCACACGGACGCCATCTGCCGCATCGGCATCCCCGATCTGGGTTGCTACCAGGTCGGTACGATTGGCTATCATCTGGATATGCTGGGCTGGATTCCGCAAGAGCGTGTCGTGACCGTCGAACCGGGCAGTTCCGAACGAATTACGCTGGACGCGCTGACGACAGCGAGCAGCGGTATTGACATGCTGCTGGTGAAGATCCCGGTAGCGGGGACGAACAACTTCTACACGGTGGAAGTGCGCAGCTTCGTCGCCTATGACCGCAATCTGCCGGGTGAAGCGGTGGTGCTACATCAGGTGGTGCCGGGTCGTCCCTCACCTGCGCACGTAGTCGATGGTGACAATAACGGCAACCCCAACGATGAAGGCGCGATGTGGCTGCCGGGTGAGACGTTCCGGGATCGTGGCAACGGCATCACTGTGGAAGTTGTCAACCGCCTGGGGACGACTTTCCAGGTGCGCGTAACGAACGACTGAGCGCGTTCACGAGAACCGAGTGAAGCAGGCAGAGGGCGCGTCATCAAAAACGCGCCCTTTTTCGATCTCAGGCGAAGGCCGAAATCACCACAGGCTGCCCACCCAGGTTGATGTAGTAGTGCGGCACCCAGCCCACGCCGTAGATATTCACATGAATATCCTTCTTGTAGGGCGTGATGGTGTATTCCTGGATGTTGCCGGCAATTTGCGCCCACTTGTTGTTCACTTCGTTCAGCTTCTGCTCGTATTCCTGCTCCAGGTCGTACATCTCCTGCTCGATTTCCGCGATCACCCCCTGGCTCTCGCCGATGTCCAGTTCGGTCTGGCGACGGTAGCGCTGTGCGCGGCTCATGCGGCTGAGCGTGTAATTGGTGCGCCCTTGCAGGATGCTGAAGATGGCCTCACCCGTCGTGTAGAGCTGCTCGCGCTTGCGATCTTGAATTTCGGAGCGTTCGGCAGTCAGTTCGCGCTCTTCCTTGCGCAGCTTGTCTTCCAGCTTTTCCATCATGTTGCCATAGCGCTCGCTGAGCTTATCGATTTCTTCATCGCGCTTCTCGCGTGCTTGCTGGTAGACCTGCGTCTGGAAGTTGGCGAAGTCCTGATCCGGATCCCCGTAGAGCTTGAAATCCGGGTGATGCGGGATGATGAGCCGCGCTGTGTTGTAGAGGAAATCGACCAGTTCTTTCTCCAGCGCTTTGACGCGCTTCTCATCCTGCAAGCCCAGCGGCAGTTCCTGGTAGATGGCCTGCTCGAAGGGTTCGCTGTTGAACTGGCGGCTGTCCAGCACCGGGGCTTGATGCTCTTCCCAGTGCACCAGGGAGCGCTCATCCAGGTCGGGGATGTGGAAGGCGTATTCGCGCGCGGAGTAAATCTGCGCCGTCTTCTTCTGGTAGCGCACCGCCGTTTGCGCCAGCAGCACCGGCTTATAGGCCAGCATCATCTGCCCCGTGGAGGTGGGGATGCGCTGTCCGGTCTGCTGCTCATAATTGGCGACGGCCTGCTGACCGCTGAGGAAGGTCGGCAGGAAGTATTCCCGTGTGCCCCCCGTGACCGGCGGCTTGCTCCGCACAAAGCCACCGGGCAGGCGTCCGCTGCGGGTGGGCGAAGCGCCCTGTGTACCCTGCGGCGTGAACCCGCCCGTTTGATCCAGCGACTGCGCGTTGAAAGCGCCTGTCCCCGGATGCTGCCCGCCGAAGCCGCCTTGCTGCCCGAATCCCGGTGGTGGGGGCGGTGCGCCGAAATTGCCCTGCTGCCCGAATCCCGGTGGTGGGGGCGGTGCGCCGAAATTGCCCTGCTGCCCGAACCCTGGCGGCGGGGGCGGTGCGCCGGGGCCACCCGTGCCCTGCGCGGCGAAACCGCCCGTCTGGTTGGGTTGAGTCCAGCCGCCTTGCTGTCCGTATGCTTGTTGGCCGTAGCCTTGCTGCCCATAGCCCTGCCCGACATAGTGTTGCTGGGCCATTTGTGCGGCAAGCTGCTGCTTCTGCCCCTGCATCAACCAGCCGATTTGCTGGCGCGTCAGCGGTCCCGCGAGGTAATTCATCGCCCAACGGGTATGCAGCAGAATCGGCGGCCCTGCGTCGTGAACGTTGCGCATCAGGAAGACGCGCGGCTGCACATCGGCGATCATCTGCTCCACATCGTTCAGGTCGAGGTCTTCGTCGGCGCTCGCCAGGGAGCGCAGCCCCGCCATGACCTTCTTGCGGTCATTTTCGCTGCTCAGGCGTCCGATGAACCACGTCCCCGCGTTGGAAAGTCCCTTGTAATCCAGATCGCCAGGATTCTGCGTCGCCAGGATCATGCCGATGCCGAAGGCGCGTGCCTGCTTGACGAGGCGCAGCATCGGTTCTTTGGTCGGGGGATTCCTGGGATAGGGCGGGAACATGCCGAAGACTTCGTCGATGTAGAGCAGGGCACGCAGGCTGGGCGTGCCGCTCAGCGAACGCATCCAGCTAATCATGGTCTCCAGCAGCAGCGTCGTGATGAACATGCGCTCCTGGTCGTTGAGGTGCGCGGTGTAGAAGATGCTCACGCGCGGGCGTCCGTTGGGCTGGTAGAGTAGCTGCTGCATATCCAGCGGCTGCCCTTGCAACCAGGACTGGAACGAAGGCGCGGCGATGATGTTGTTCATGTCCATCGCCAGCTTCCCGCGCTTGCGGCTGCTGATGGCCTGATCGATGGGGAAGACGCCCAGCTTATCAAAGGGCGGTTCCTGAATTTGCAGCACGATGTCTTCCAGTGTAAGGTCTTTGCCCTGACGCCAACTGTTCTCGATGATATTGCTGACCAGCACGTGCTCCACATCTTTGACGGGTTCGAAGCTCATGCCCACCAGGGTGAAGAGCGCCGTCACCAGCCCGCTGATGCGCTCGCGGATGATCTCTTCCTGCCCCTGCCAGCTCTCGCGCGGCGCACGCAGCGAGGCCAGGATGCTGATGGGCAAGCCCGCGTCGCTGCCGGGGGTGTAGATGCTCAACTGCGACGCGCCCTTCAGCCAGCGCAGCCGATCCGGCACGATGCCCCACTGCTGCAGGCCGTCTCGCCAGGTCTGGGCGATATCCGCCGCGTAGGACGACAGATCCATACCGGCACGGCGGGCGTCGTCCTGGTGAATCCAGGGCTTGAAGTCTTCCGGGCGCAGTTCCGGGAAAGTCAGCGCCAGGTTGGTGATGTCGCCCTTGGGGTCAATGATGATGGCGGGGATGTTGTCGAGCATCGCTTCTTCGAGGATGTTGATGCACAACCCCGTTTTACCACTGCCCGTCATGCCGACGACGACGGCGTGTGTGGTCAGATCACGCGAGTCATAGTAGACCACATCGTCGCCCAATTTGCGCGTTTGTCGGTTGAACGTCCGCCCCAGATAGAACGTAGTCGGTGCTTCGATAAATGCCATAAGCTGCTCCTGGAGATGCCTGCGGAGGGTCCATGCGATTGGATGTTCTAATCGGGGTTCAGTATAACATAGATTGGGATTTCGTGGGGCGCGGCGTTGGCAGTTGTCGGCTGTCGCAGGGTGGTTGTGGCGCAGGCATCATGTTGCAGGCGCTGACGTGGCGCTTCCCCCACCCAAAACCCGCTGCCGCCAACCTACGCCTCGTCAAAACGCCGCCCGCTTGCGATAATCCGCAGTCGTTTGCACACCAAGACGCCAAAACGGACTCATGAACGCAACAGCCATCAGCAAAATTGGGGCGCTGCTGCTCCTGCTGGGACTCGCCGCCTGTGGCAGCGAACCCGCCGTCACTCGTGTGACCATCGCGCCCACGCAAATCGGAGCGGGTGCGCCCATCTACACCGACACGCCGACATTGACCCCCAGCGACACAGCGACCCCGACGCAGACTTTCACGCCGACGCATACACCGACCGCGACGAACACGCCAACGGCTACGCCCACCGCGACCCACACGCCGACCGCGACGGATACGCCGACGGTCACGCCGACCCATACGCCAACGCCCTCGCCGACGGTGGAACTCCTGACGCCGACTCCGGTAGATGTCAGCGGCGCTCCGGCGGCGGCTGCGATTCCCCCGGCGGGGTTCAGCCCGGCGCAAGGCTGGGAATGCGGCGATTTCCCCTGCGCGGAGGACATCGCCAGTTGGCAGGAGCGGATTCGCGTACCTGCGGGCTTCGCGCTGGGTTTCGTGGGGCGCTTTCCGGGGCAGGTCAATCAGATCACTTACGGGACGGACGGACGCCTGTACGCGACGGTGCTGGAAGACGGCACCCGCTCCGGGGCGGTCTACGTCATGGCGGCGGATGGCAGCAGCCAGCGCTACAGCGATACGCTGATTTCGCCAATTGGGCTGGCCTTCCAGCCGGGGACGGATACGCTCTACGCCAGCGCCCGCACCACGCTGGAAGCGGGGGGGGCACTCTGGCGGATTCGCTCGGATGGGACGGGTGAGGTGGTGCTGGATGACCTGCCCTGTTGCTTCCAGGAGATTGGCAACCAGCCCAACGGCCTCGTCTTCGCCCCGGATGGCCTGCTCTACATGGGCATCGGCTCCCTGACCGACCACGCCGAATCCCCCAGCCCGCAGACACAAGCCTACGCCGAGATTCGCCCGGATGAAGCCGCCGTGCTGCAAATCAATCCGCATACGGGCGAGGTGACGCCTTTCGCCCAGGGGATTCGCAATCCCTACGATCTGGCCTTTGACAGCCGGGGGCGGCTCTACGTGACGGACATCGGGCTGGTCACGGGCGAGGGGGATCGCCTGCTGCGCGTGGAAGAGGGGCTGAATTACGGCTGGCCCTACTATCGCCTGCGCGGATGCAGTTCCTGCCCGCCCACACGCGGTACACTGGATGTTGCGCCGGATTTGCTGCGCTTTCCGAATTACACACTGCCGCACGGCCTGACCGTCTACCGGGGCGCACAGTTCCCGCAGACGATGCAGGATACGCTCTTCGTCGCCCTCTGGAACGGCACGGATTGGGCACAGCGGGTCGTCTGGATCGATCCGACCGATGACCTGGAGGCGGAAGACTACCAGCCGCAGCCCTTCGTGACGGGTTTGCTGCGTCCGACGGATGCGGTCGTTGCGCCGGATGGGTCGCTGGTGGTGGCGGATTTCCTGTACGGGCACATCTGGCGCATCTCCTACACGGGGGAAGCAGGGCCGGAATCGCCAGAGTCCGAAGCGAATGGTTTTGTCCTGCCGACGCAGGCTCCCGGCGGATTCGTCACCAGCACGCCAGAAGACAATTGATCATCCCAGGGGGCGGTGGGCGATGAAGCTGTAGAGGCGTCCGGGAGTGTTGTCGCGGGCCGTGACGGCGCGAGTCAGGCGCTCCAAGACAGCTTTGCCCCAGGGAGTCCCCGGCGCGGCCAGCACCTGCGCCAGGGGCGCACCGACTCGGCGCACGAGCGGACGCAGCACGCGCTCGCGTTGTTCGGCATCCGTCGCGGGGAAGTAATTGATGGCGCTCTCCCAGTGACCCAGGGTATGCCGCAGATGTAGCCCCGCTTCTTGCAGCGCTTCCTGGTACTCCGCCAGGCGATAGGCGTGTTCGCCGCCGTAGCGATGATGCAGCGGATGTTTCGCCAGGAACTTCGGCAGGTCACTCGGCTGGCTGATGACGTGTTCCCGCGCTGCGATCAGGACGCCGCCGGGTTTCAGCACCCGCGCCATCTCCCGGCAAAGCTGCCCCAGGTCGTGCGCGTGGTGCAAGACCTGCCGCCCATAGACCAGATCAAAGGACGCATCCGGGAAGGGCAGCGATTCGCCAAATTCTTCCACGACATCAATCGCTATCGCAGCGTCCTGAGCCAGTTGGCGGATCGCGCCTGCCCCCACCAGATCGCTGGGATCGGGTTCTAGCGCGGTGACCTGCCAGCCGCCGCGCACCAGCGCAAAACTGGCGATTCCGCGCCCCGCGCCTACGTCCAGCGCCTTACCTGCCACGATGGGCAGGTAGCGCCGCGTTTCCAGCCATTCCGCGCTCTGGGCGAAGCGTTCCGCCGCTTCAATCAGCGGATCATCAAAATACGCATCGCGCACTAATTCGGCCTGTTCTGGTTGCTCACGCAGCCAGCGTACCGCCGCTTCCCAGGTGTTAGCGCTCATAGATCATGACTCCACACGTACGATTTCAATGGGTTTCTCAAGCAAGGATTATGTGGATGAACGCTCTAGCGTGATTGGTAAGAGGTCAGCCTTCAACCCCTCTGGGCAAGTGGCTGTGCCGATCACGATGAGCGCACTCTGCGTAAGGCTCTCCATACGATCGGCGGTGTGATAGACCGTAAGACGGATTTCAAACCACTATCCGATTGTTTCTGATGATGCAGCAAGCGTTCCACATTGGCTTCGTCGAGAATTTCTTCTGCATTATCGACCCGCAAGCCTAACTGCTCAAAGATGCTCACCAGATACTCTTTGTCTTGCGCGATGCGTTCCATCTCCACATCAACAAAGCGATACGGCGGGTTTTGCTCGTTCCACTGGTCGTGCAACCAATCGGTATGGACGGTCAATTCCGTGAAAAAACCCCGTGCATCTGTTGTAACAAGGTAATGCCCGCGCCGTTCAACAGGTAATTTTTTGACCTGCGTATACATCTCCTCCGTCGTCTGGTGAAAGAAGAGTTTGCCTTCTCCCCGATTCAAGAAGGATTTTACGACTTTGTCCACGGGGCGTTTTGTGTAGACGAACTGGATGCGACCTTCAAAATATTCGACAAAGAAGTTCATCAGATTCAGTGGATAGTAGGGCATCTTGATGACAATATACTTTGCGTCGTCTGCGAACAATTTCAGATATGAGTCGAGTACGAAGCGCAGTTCATTTTCATCTACATTGTATTGTTCGGAATAAACGGTCGTTTGCTCCATCATACGAATGAAAAAGCGATGCAAAGCACGCAGTTCGCGTTCTTTGGTCAGGTACGGGAGCGCGGCATCAATCTGATCATGCTTCGCCAGCATGTTGACCATCAAGCGTGTACCCGAATGGCCTACTCCCGTCACAAGGATGCAATGTTTTTTTTCAGGTGCAGCAGATGTATGCAATTTGGATTACTCCTTATTATGCTGTGGCTCCCGGCGATGCGAAATCTCTTGCAGCACGGCGCACTGCTTTCCAGATGCGCTTGTGCAGCGGTGGCCTGGAGGGCGCGAAGTTATGGCGAATGAATTGACAATGCTTCCGAAATAAATTTCGATCCATCTCTGTGGGGAATGAGCGGAGAAATTTGGCATTCTTCACAGAATGCATCTGCCAACCTAGTTTTCCGCCACTGTGCACCCCGCTGCCGTCGAAGCCTTCATTGGCGACCATCGACTGCCGTGAATAGACCACCAGCCCGCCCCGTCGCCAGATACTGAACCACCAGCGCACGCCCCAGGAATCGACTTTTCCGGCGGCAGCTTGACGGTACATGCGTGTGTAAGGATATGCGCCATTTAGGTCAAAGGAACGGCTTTTCTGTGGATTTTTCAGCAGCGTCATCGCCTCTTGCGTATCATGTTCATAGTGATCCCAGGCGCGTTGCCACGTCGCCCAACCCCAGGTCGTCGCGACTGGCTGCAAGAAGAGACCCGGCGGCGGATCATCTTCGAAGGGGAAAGTATAGCCAGAAACCTGCATCACCCGCGCATCGTCGGCGTAATGATCCAGCGCCGCCAGCATATATTCCAGGAAAGCAGGAGCCAGCACAAGGTCGTCTTCCAGGACGATGACGCGCCCATATTGTGCGCACAGGGCCGTCACACCCGTCACGATTGATTTCGCCAGCCCGTAATTCTCGTCGCGCAGCACGACATCCGCGCCGTGTTCCTGTGCCCACTGCGTCACCACCTGGCGGGTTTGCTGCACTGCGGCGGCCTGTTCGGGCGTTTTTGCGCCGTCGCAGAAGAACACGACATGGCACTCATCCAGGCGCTGGCAAGCGGACAGACTCGCCAGCAAGCGCTGCGTGTGTCGCGGACGGTTGTAGGTGAAGACGGCGATGGGGGTCGCGGGCATACGGCGGCTGGCTTTCACTGTCAGATCATCGTCCCATACAAAAACGCGGCATACAACGCCCAAACCCACCGCCAAAAGGGGCGATGGATCGCAGACAGCACGATACATCGCCCCTCAATGAGCGTCAATTGTCGGCCGGGCGGTGCGTTCAGCCCTCCGTGATGCAGAGCAGCGTCAAAGTGGCGGGTTCGCTCTGGTTGCCCTGGGCATCTTCGACAATCAACTGCATTTCCAGGGTGCGCGTGGCATCGTCAGCCACACAACGGAAGGTGACGGGGATGGTCGTACCGACGGCTTGCTGGCTGAAGAAGCCGTCTTCCAGCGTCCAATTCGCTTCTTCGTCCGCATCCACAATGCGCCAGAGGAAGCGAGTCGCGTCGCCATCTTCATCCGCGTATTCGATCTCCGTCGTTGCCGTGCCGCTGCCGACGATCACCAGACGGCTCGGTGTGACGGTGACGATTTCCGGGGCGCTGCCGGGCACTGCGCCGCCACCCTGACCCGGGTCTTCCGTCTGCGACTGGCACTCCAGCAGCAGCAAGGCGGGTTCGCTCTGGTTGCCCTGGGCATCTTCCACAGTCAACTGGAGCGAGACGGCAGCGTTGCCGCGATCACAGCGGAAGGTGACGGGGATAGTCGTGCCGACGACTTGCTGATCGAAGAAGCCATCGGGCAGGTTCCAGGAGGTGCCTTCGGCTGCCTGTGCCACTTCCCAGATGAAGCGATTGGCGTCGCCATCTTCATCCTCGTATTCGACCTCAACGGTGCCTCTGCCGCCGCCGGGTATAATCAGCGCGTCCGGCGAGAGCGAGACAATGCGCGGTGCCGTCCCGGTATCCGTCTCCGGTTCAGAATCGTCATCCTGGGCGGCAAGGGGTAGGGCAAAGACGAATAATGCGCAAAAAAGGGGGATTAGCAGCGGCTTTTTCATGAGGCGCTCCATTTTGTGGTGTTTTGGAAATGACTGCACAGGTTGATTGTACCCCATACCACCATCGGCGCAATTTAGGTTGGCTGCGGCGAACGATTCCGCTAGATGTGTTGATCGATGAGGATGGGATTGCCGTCGGGGTCGACAATGACGAAACTGGCGGAGCCTGTGCTGGCCTCATCGGCTTCGTTGTCGATGGAGATACCTTGCGCCTTCAACTGCCGCTGAATCTCGCGGACATCGGTGAACTGCGAGAGTGGATTCGTGTCTTGATCCCAGCCAGGATTGAACGTCAGGATGTTGCGCTCGAACATCCCCTGGAACAGCCCAATGGTATGGTCGCCGTTCTTCATGATGAGCCAGTTATGCGCGGCGACCCCACCAAATACGCGAAACCCCAATTTCTCCTAGAATGCCTTCGACGCTGCCAGATCTTTGACAGCCAGACTGACCGAAAATGCCCCAAGTTCCATTTGCCGCTCCTCTGATGTCTTTCTTTTTTCGGTGTGGGCGTTGCGAACGCTGCCCGAACACATTGTGCAATAGAACAAAAATTCGTAAAGTTTTTCCTCGCCTTCTCTCGAGCCGCCCACCCACGCCAACAAGCCAGCCTGACGACAGAACCCTGAAAACTGGCAACCGACAACTCATACCCATCTCATCGGACACACAGAGATGCCTCGTACAATACAACCTGAATTTGTGAAATCAGGTACAATGTCGCCATGTTCTCTTCGGTCATTTTGCGGTTGGCCTCGCGCTATGTGAGCCGCCGCCTCTTCCAGAGTGTTTTGTTCATCATTGGTGTGGCACTGGGGGTCGCGGTCGTGATCGCCATCGATCTCGCCAATGGCAGCGCCAGCCGCGCCTTCAGCCTCTCCAGCCGCAGCGTGACGGGAGCCGCCACGCATCAAGTTGTCGGTGGCAGCGATGGACTGCCCACGTCGCTCTACCGCGAGATGCGCCTCGATCTGGGCATCGAGTTGAGCGCTCCGGTCGTCAGCGAAGTGGTGCAGGCGGATGGTGTGCCGCAGCCCCTGCGCCTGCTGGGGGTCGATCCCTTCGCCGAGCCGCCTTTCCGCGATTATCTCACCGAGATTGAAGTGTTGGGCGAAGAAGACATCGACGCCTTCGAGGCGCTGAATCGCTTCATCGCCGAGCCACGTACCGTCCTCATCAGCCAGACTCTCGCCGATGACCTGGGCATTGATCCCGGCGATTCGCTGACGCTGCGGCTCAATTCGCAGTCGCTGGATGTGCGCGTGATCGGCGTCCTGCGTCCGAGCGACAACCTCAGCCAACAGGCGCTCGATGACCTGCTGATGATGGACATTGCCACCGCGCAGGAGTTGACGGGTGAACCGGGGCGCATCAGCCGCGTAGACCTGATTCTGGAAGGCCAAGAGGCCGCCGCGCAGATCGAAGCGATTCGGGCGCTGCTGCCGCAAGGGGCGCGTCTGGTGGATGCTTCCAGCAGCGGTAACGCCCTGGAACAGATGACAGAAGCCTTCGAGATCAATTTGCAGGCGCTCTCGCTGCTGGCGGTGGTGGTGGGGGTCTTCCTGATCTACAACACGGTTTCCTTCAGCGTGGTGCAGCGCCGTCCGGTGATCGGCATCTTGCGCAGCCTGGGGGCGACCAAGAACCAGATTTTCACGCTGATCGTCGGTGAAGCGTTCATTCTGGGGCTGGTCGGTACGATCCTCGGCCTGGGGTTGGGGATGATCTTCGGGCGCTTCACGGTGGCGCTGGTCTCGCAGACCATCAGCGACCTCTATTTTGCAGTAGATGTGACGACGGTCTCCGTCGCGCCCTTTACCCTGGTCAAAGGTGCGTTGTTGGGCGTCCTCGCCAGTACGGGTGCGGCGGTGATCCCCAGCCTGGATGCCACGCGCACGGCTCCGGCGGGGTCGTTGCGCCGCTCTTCGCTGGAAGAGCAAATCATGGCGCTGCTGCCCTATATCACGGTCGGCGCAGTGATTTTCCTGGTACTGGGCTACCTGCTGCTGCAAATCCCTACTACTAGCTTGATCGTCAGCTTCACGGCACTCTTCTTCGTGATTTTCGGCGGGGCGCTCTTCACGCCGATTGTGATGGTGATTCTGCTGCGCCTGTTCACGCCGTTGACCCAACGCCTCTTCGGCGTGCTGGGGCGCATCGCACCGCGTGCTGTGACGCGCTCCCTCAGCCGGACTTCGGTTGCCGTCGCTGCGCTGACCATCGCCGTCAGCGTCATCATCGGCGTCAGTGTGATGATCGGCTCCTTCCGCAACACCGTCGCTAACTGGCTGGAGAATACCCTCGCCGCCGATATTTACGTCTCGCCACCGGGGGCAACCGCATCACAAGCCCTGCAAGATGTGGACCCGGAATTGGCTTCACTGGTCGCCCGTGTTCCTGGCGTGGCGCAAGTCTCTACTTCGCGCACCGTGACCGTTGATGCGCCGGAGTACCCCAATCTGCCGCCAGTGAACCTCAACGCCGTCGATTTTGATCTGGCGGGGGAAGCACGCGGATTCGTCTGGATGGATGCCGAGAGTCCCAACGAGGCACTGCAAAGCGGTCAGATCATGGTCAGTGAGCCGTTTGCCTTCCGGCGCGGCATCACGCAGGAGAATAACCAACTGACGCTGTTGACAGACGAGGGCGAGCAGACCTTCGAGATTTTCGCCGTCTTCTACGATTACAGCACCGATCAGGGGACGGTCTTCATGGCGCGGGATACTTATGACCGCTACTGGGACGATCCCTTCATCACAGCCGTTGCGGCCTTCGTGGAAGAGGGCACCGCCGTGCAGGAGGTGATCCCGCAGATCGAAGCAGTGGCGGCGGGTTACGAGGTGGAAGTGCAGAGCAATCGCGCCCTACGAGCAGGCGTCTTCGAAGTCTTCGACCGCACCTTCCAGATTACGATTGCGCTGCGGCTGCTGGCGACTCTGGTGGCCTTCATCGGCATTCTGTCCGCACTGCTCTCCTTGCAGCTTGAGCACATCCGCGAATACGGTGTGATGCGTGCGACGGGCATGACCCCCAACCAACTGCGCGGCTACACCTTCATCCAGACCGGGCTGATGGGCACCGTTGCCGGAATCCTGGCGATTCCCATCGGCATCGTGCTGGCGATGGTGCTGGTCTACGTCATCAACGTGCGTTCCTTCGGCTGGACGATGCAGTTCACCATCATCACGGGCGAAGTCGCGCAGGCGTTTGCCGTCGCACTGGTGGCGGCGCTGCTGGCGGGCGTGTATCCCGCGATTGAACTGGCGCGGATGAACGTATCCCGCGCTGTGCGCAGCGAGTAGGGCGCATCCGGGGATATTGTTCGCCAATCGCTCGGTGAGCATCATCGCGTCCGCAATCGCGAGCGTACAGGCTTGGACAGGAAGGTGTACAGCCCTCCGCCAGGGTGATCGCACCAGAACGATTTGAACCACGAAGTCACGAAGGACATAAAGAAAAGCGTAGGGGCGATCCGGCGGGTCGCCCAAAATACCTGCGCGATTTGCAGCATACTTTCCTGTTTCCTGGTTTTCACCCGTTCTTTGTGTCTTTGCACCTCGGCGTTGAGGCGGTTTCGCCACGATGGAATTTGATGCGATTGCCCTGAAGCCCTCCGCACCGAGTCTTGCCCCCCACGCGGGCATCTGCTATGCTTATGAATGCGATGGCGACGTGGCCGAGTGGTTAGGCAGAGGCCTGCAAAGCCTTGTACACCAGTTCGAATCTGGTCGTCGCCTCTCTCGGCGCTCACCTGTGTGGGCGCTTTTGTTTTCCGGAGCACGACGCTGCCCATGATTGACGACGTTCTGCGCACACAATTGACCTACGATACGCAAGTGCAGATGGTCTGGCCTCCGGCGCTGCTGGCCTCCGTGCCGCACCTGCCCCCGGTGACGGGATTGCGCCTGCATACGTACCAGCCAGGGGAGGAAGAGGCCTTCTTCGCCCTGATGCACGCGGTCGGCTGGACGGATTGGGATGAGGCGAAGCTGGCACAGTGGATGCCGCGCATCCTGCCGGACGGCTGGTTCTTCCTGGTGGATGAGGGCAGCGGCGAACGAATCGCGACGACGATGACCGTCCACAGCCACGCGCCTGACCACCCCTTCGGCGGTGAACTGGGCTGGGTGGCGGTGCATCCCGCTTACCAGGGGCGGAACTTGAGCAGCGTCGTTGTGATTGCAGCGCTGCGCCGCTTGATCGCCGGGAAGTATCGCAACATCCACCTTTACAGCGAAGACTACCGCTTGCCCGCCTTGAAGACCTACCTGCGATTGGGCTTCGTCCCCTATCTGTATGCACCGGATATGCCCGCGCGCTGGCAGCGCATCTGTGAGTTGGTCGGCTGGCCTTATACCCCGGAAACGTGGCGATTGGCTGACTGATGGACGAGAGGAACAATCCGATGCCGGAGCAAGAGCCGCAACAGAAGAAATCCCTGCGCGAACGGATGACCTTCGCGGAAGAGCGTCCGCCCAAACCACTTCCGAATTACACCCTCTCGACCGTGTGCCCCGCCTGCGGTGAAGATACCTTCAAGCTGGCCTGCAAAGTGCGCTGCCCGCGCTGTGGGTTCATGTGGGATTGCAGCGAGTTGTGAGGGCGCTCACTGGCTGGCCGACCACAACGAGAGCGCTTTGCCCGAATCGATGCGCACATCCAGCACGCGGGTGAAGCGACTCTGCACCAGCCGTACGTAAACGTTGTAGATTGTGACACTCCGCACCGACTAAAGTCGGGCAGCTTCTAAAGCGGGATACGGCCAGAAGACGACTCCCAATGCCCAGATCAGAATCACCACCAACAGCAGCGTCACCCCGCGCAAGATACCCCGCATCAGACGTCTTCTTCCGTGCTGACGGGTTCGGGTGTGGGCGTGCTGCCGCCGGATTCTTCGTAGATTTCGCTGAAAAAGAGCGTCACATTCTCGATGCCGAAGCGTGCCAGTTCATTCCCGGCTTCCTGCCCTGCGGTTGACATGAGGCTCTCGCGCAGCTCTTCCTGCGTGTTGAAGTACAGTTCCAGGCTGCGGAAGTAGGGCGCTTCCCCCTGCGGGCTGCCGATCACATGACCGACCTGCCGCCGCTGCAAATGGGGCATGCCCTCCACCAGAGCGAGGAAGTCGTTGTAGGCGTTCTCGAAATCGGCGAGATTCGCGGGCGTGGCGAAGTAGATCGAAAAGCGGATCATGCGGTTCCCTGTCCGTTGTGCCATTCCCCGGCATTATACCTGCGGCGGACTCGTAGGTCAGGGTCACGTTCTCTCGATTGAATCAAGCAACACATAGTATTATATGGTGTAACCTGCCTTATTGGTTGCTGAACAGAGCCTGTACATGCCCAATTCCTTCTCCCCCCGACAACAGCGCCTGTACCGCAGCGGAGCCTTCCCCGGACGGATTGACCCCTGGGTGGAGGCCGCACGCTATATCCGCCCGATCCATGCCGGGATGATTGGCGCAATGCTCGACATGCTGCAAACGCCATTGATGCAGCGCGGGTATGTCGCCGGACGCGAGACCAGCTTGCAAATCGCCTCTGGACGCGAACCCGATGTCTACATCCGGCGTGATGATCGGCCCAAGCCTCGTGCCCCCGGCTGGGATTACGAGGTTGCCGCTGCCGAAATCCTCGCCGAAGCTGGAACGCAGGTCGCCACAGATGACGACCTGAACGCGCTACACATCCGCGAAGCGCAGACGGGCGACCTGGTGACAGTCGTCGAAATCGTCTCGCCGGGGAACAAAACGCGCGACCATGAGATCAGCGCCTACCGGGAACGTCGCAGCCGCCTCTTGCTGGAGCGCGGCGTCAATGTTGTTGAAATGGATCCGACGCGCTCCGTGAAGCGGTTGACGGCCAACCGGGTGACAGAAGAAGCGGCTTACCATGTGGCAATTTTCCTGCCGGGGGATGCCGTGCGCGTTGTTACAATTGCCTTCGAGCAGCCGCTCAGCCGGATTGCGCTGCCGCTGCGTGAAGACGTAATCCCACTGGAAACGCAGCTAGCCTACGAGCGCGCCTATCAGCAAACCCTCAGCGCGTGGCATATCCAACATGAAGACGGCTACACAGCGGCGGGTCTGCCGTTCCCTTCAACCCTGAGCGATGCCCAACGAGAGGCGGCGCTGGCAGCGGTGGCGGCATGGCAGGCGAAGCTGGCGGATTGAGTCCCGTGTGTAGGCCGCTTCACTCCCCATCCAGCGAGAGGCGGTTGCGCGTGAGGCGTGGGGGCGGTGCGGCGGTGCGCGGCGGCTGGATTTTGTCGCGCAGGCGCTGACGTGCGGCGTGTTCATCCAGGCTGCTGTGCACGCGATACTTGTCCTTCAGTTGGTGATCGAGGTAATTGCAGATGGCATCTTGCCCCAGCCGTTGGTTGGCATCTTCGATGGCGGCTTCTTCATCGACGCTGCTCTCGTCAATTTCAGCCAGCATCTCCTGGAAAGTCTCGATTTGCTCGTAGATTTCGTCGGCGACGCGGTGCAGGTCGCGGTCATGTACTTCCCGCAGGGCATGGATCAACTGCTCCCATTCCAGCAGGATCTCTTCGATTTGGTCGATGTCAAATTCGGATGTGCGCGGATTGCGTTCGTAGGCTTCGAACATCTCTTCGATTAGGCGGCAATTCCTGTAGTACGCGGCAATGTGGCGATCCATAAACCCTGTACCCCTCTGCACTTCTCTGCCTGTGCACGGGAGTCTATCGCGGCATCCTTGCGGATTGTAGCTGGTTTTTGGGCGCGTATTCGGGCATAATATAGATGTGTGTGTTGCAAGTCCTCTCCCGCGCACCCTTCAATCTGCACCCTTCAATCTGCACCCTTCAATCCGGGCAATGAACCGGGGCAAAAACCGGGCGAAACCGCAACTACGGGTACTGCAAGCTTTCACTCTCAGAACAGGCGCTTCTGTGTCGGTTTGTCATGCAGGGGCGTCGGCGGATCAAAGCCTTGTTCGTCCAACCACTGCGCATCCGGGCCAGCCCAGCCGACTTCGGCGAAGCGCACACGCCCGGCTTCGTCGAAATCCACACCCTCGGCTTGCAGCAGCGCCCGCTGTTTCTCTCCGGTGGCCCCACCCAGGCTGATTTTGCTCTGGCTGTTGATGACGCGCTGCCAGGGGACGGTCTCATCCGGCAGATTGCGCAGCGCTTCCCCGACCCAGCGCGGCGCGAGGCTGCGGTGTGCGTTGGGGTCGGCGTCCGGCAGCGGCGGGATCATGCTGGCGATTTGCCCGTAGGTGCTGACTTTTCCGCGCGGGATTTGCCGGGTGATGCGCCAGACTTTTTCGTTGAACTGCGGATCGGGGGAGACGAACATGGTGTCGTTCACTTTCGGCTGCTTGCTGATTTCCTGTTCATTGAACCACATTCGCGCGCACGAAACGATCCGTGAATTGCGGTACAATGCCGCCGTGGGTGCCCAGGGCAATCGCTTCAAAAATGAAAGAAAGTTGGTAATGTGTAGTGGAGAG
>CAZJWX010000083.1:0-18410 GCA_964549915.1 uncultured Anaerolineaceae bacterium
TCATTCCAGATGGTGAGCGTCAGCTCATGTGCAACTGTTGGCGAATCAAGCCCTCACCCTAAATCGTCTCCCAACCGCCGCTTTGCGGCCAGGAGCGGGACTTCGAAAGCGGTTTTCTCCCCTTCTCCCAGCGCAGCGTTCGGGAGAAGGGGCCGGGGGATGAGGGCAGAAAAGCCGTGAAATCAATTGACCAACCGCATCGAGAACCTGTTTACCGCGCTTGAACGCCACCCACTCCACGATCTGGACAAACTGCGCAAAGCCCAGATCAGAAATTTTTCTTCCCCCATCGCAGCCGAGAGGGTTGCACTCATTGCCCCTCCTGCTGCGACAGAATGCGCTGGTTGGCCCATTCGGCATATTGCTCGGCGAGGTCGCGGCGCGCATCCCACATGGAGCGTTCCAGGTAGGGGAAGGCCAGCCACGCATTCATCAGGCCGAAGATCGCCCCCGTCGCCAGCCGGAAGAAGGGCGCAGTCTCGCGGGCAGGCCACAGCGCAAACGGCTCGTAACTCAACAACTGGCTCACCCCATCCAGGCCAATCGGCCCCAGCCCCACAATCACGTAAATCCACAATGGCAGCGGACGGATGCGCCGTCGCACATAGGGAATCGCGTAGATCAGCCCGCCGACGAACAACGCCAGATAAATCGCCGCATCACGGGCGCAGAGTGTGGTTTTGTAGCCCATCTCCGCATTTCCCCGGAAATCGCGCGCCGGGAAGACGAACTCCGGCGAAAAATCATCGGGCGCAGTGCCCGGTGTGATGCCGTCGATTTGCGCGGCATAGGCTTCGTAGGGGATCAAGTCCGTTCCCGCGATTTCGCGCGGGTAGAAGTTCTGCTCGCCGTAGAGGAAGATCGAACGAAAGGCGAATTGGTGACACATCGGGCTGTAGAGCGTGTAGAGCACGTTGGCGGGAGCCGTCGCCCCCAGGCGCATCAGAGTCGGCGCCACGAAGGGCAGCGTCGCATATAGGCCGATCACCACCAGCGCGATTTGCAACCAGTGCATCGTCACCCAGAAGAAAGCACGATTGATCCGCAGGCGGGTGTTCTTCGAGTTCGTCGGCGTTTCACTCACGATTCGCGGCTCCTCCGTGGCTTTGCAGTGCGCGTTCCAGTTGATCGGCGGTGGTCGCCCCATAGATGATGTGCGTGATTATACCATCCGGGGTGATGAGAATCGTAGTCGGCTGTGCGCGAATCTGGTAAAGCGCGGCGATTTCCTGCGGGCGATCCAGCACGATTTCGAAATCGAGAGCGAGTTCGGTCACCCAGGGTGTGATTTGCTGCCGCGTCTCGCCGAGGTTGATGCCGACGACTCGCGCCAGTCCCACCTCGTCAATGTCCTGCAATTCCGGCATTTCCGTCCGGCAGGGCACGCACCATGTTGCCCAGAAGTTCAACACGACGGAGTCGCCGCGTGCAGCCAGCAGGCTGAACTCTGCGCCGTCGAGCGTCTCGCGGGTGAATGGGGGCGCGAGTGACCCGATCTCCGGCGCAACGCGCCCGATTCCGCCGACTTCCCGCCCGGTGTAATCGGCGCGTTGTGGTAGCCCGACGCTGCTGAGAATCCAGAGCGCGGCGAAGAGGGCAGCGATTCCGATGACAAATGCGAGGGATCGAGGCATGGGAAACACGAGCGTTTATACTATGAAACGATGCATTGTGCATTGAGCATAGCGAGCAGGGTCGATTCATGAATCGACCCTACAGACCACGTGAATTCAGCTATTCAGCACCGGCTCGATCACCTCCAGCACCTGCGATTCCAGCATGAGGCCGAAATTGCGGCTGAGGATGATCCCGTCCGGGTCGATGATGAAGGTGCTCGGCTGGCTGACGACAGCGTACTGGTCATTGACCACGTTGCCCTCATCCACCGCCAGCGAGAAGGTCAGGCCGAATTCCTCCTGGAAATCCAGCACATCGGCTTCAGTGTCATTCACCGCCAGCGCCAGGATGGTGAAACCCTCTTCGGCGTATTCTTCGTAGATGTTCTGGAACTCCGGCATCTCGCGGCGGCAGGGGCCACACCACGTCCCCCAGAAGTTCAGCAGCACCACCTGCCCGCGCAGGTCATACAGGGAAATGTCTTCTCCATCAATCGTCGAAACCTGGAAATTGGGGGCGCGGTTGCCGGCTTGCAGACCGACGGGTGGGCCGCTTTGCTCTGCCAGGTCAGTGATGCTGTCTACGTCATCCACAGCGCCTTCGGTGGTATCCAGGGTGGGATTCTCTTCTTCCACAATCTTGATGCGGAAGTTGGTTTCGGCTGCGGTATCGTCCAGCGTCACGGTGACGGTGTACTGGCCTGCACCGGGGAGCATGACATCATCCATGCCCAGGTAATCGTCCTCCTCCACCAGCGTCACCTCGCTGCTGCGGGCGATTTCCTCACCTTGTGCGTTCGTCAGCACCAGGGTGATGGGGACGACGGCTTCCAGGTTGCTCAGTTCGACATCAACGGCCATCTCGCCTTGCGCGTGGAAGACGAATTCCAGTTCGGCGGCTTCCGCGTTTAGTTCTGCGCGGTGGCTCTGCCCGACTGCCAGCGGAACCAGCGTGCCACCCACGCAGGAACCCACCTGGTTGAAGGCCAATTCGCCCTCGAAGAAGCCCAGGCCGCACTCTTCGATGCGGTAGGAAACATCCGCCGTCGAAAGCTGGCTGCTGAGCGCCTGCAACTGCCCCGATGCCACCATCACGCCGATTAGCACCAGCAGCACGCCGCTGAACACTTCGATCTGGTGCATGTACTTCTGCAAGCGACGCAGGACGACCTGGGCGCTTTCCAGCAAGCCCGCCGTCAGCATGAAGGGAATCCCCAGACCGAGCGAGTAAGCCGTCAGCATGGGCACTGCCACGCCGATTTCGCCCGTCTGCGCGGCAACGGTCAGGATGGTGCCCAGCAAGGGGCCAATGCAGGGAGTCCAGCCAGCGGAAAAGACCACACCCATGACGAAGGAGCCGCCCAACCCGGACGACTTGCCTTGCAGTTCCATGCGCGTATCGCTGTAGAGCAGGGTTTGCAGGCTGTCGATGGTCTTGTTCCAGAATTCGCCGGGGGCACTCAGGCCGCCACCCAGCACGATCCACAGCAGGAAGGCCGCCACGAAGGGCAGCGCCAGCAGCGGCTGCACGAAGCCCCACAACAGGAGCAGCGTTCCCAGGACGGCCACAACCAGGGTCGTCAGAATATTGTCCAGCAGGCCGGGGCGTCCCTTCAACCAGGCGAAGACGCTGCGCAGCGCCCCCATGAAGTGCAGGCCGAAGAAGATGATGACCACACCACCCACGCGCCCGATGATGTCCGTCAGCACGTTGACCGTGCCACCCAGGACGCCGACCAGGGCGCTGGTCGCCACGCCAATCGCGACGAATACCACCGTGAAGCCCAATACGAAGAAGAGGCCGTGCAGCAGCAGCCCCGCGCGATCTGCGACTGTCTTCGACGGCGTGTCAATCTTGCTCTTGCCCGTTTCCAGCGCGATGTCATGTGTCATGCGCCCACCCATGTAGCCGATGTAAGCCGGAACCAGCGGCAGCACACATGGCGACACGAAGGAGAGCAGCCCGGCGATGAAGGCCAATCCTAAAGTTACATCTTCCATATACCCTATACTTTCCCACTCGTCCGTAATGATTCTCTGATGCTACAGTAACAAGCATTTCTTACAGGAGAATATCCGGGCGCTGTGCACGTCCCTACCCCATGCTATACTAGATGCCACGCATCGGAAAACAGTGGTAGAAAATCATCCGCATGACGGAGAAAACGGAGTACCTCAGCGCAGTTCGTTTGCTGCAAGACCTCGACGAGGTTGAGCTTGCCACGATGAGCGATCAGACGCAGCTCGTGCGTCATCAGGCTGGGCACCTATTTTACATGCCGCAAGATCAGGCTGAAGTGCTATTCATCCTGAAAAAAGGCAGAGTTCAGCTCTACCGCATCTCGCCAGATGGTCGCAAACTGATTGTCTCCATCCTGCGCCCCGGTGCCATCTTCGGGCATATGACGATCATCGGGCAGGGTTTGCACAACACTTATGCCCAGGCCCTTGATGACTGCGTGATCTGCGTGTGGAGCAAGGATCATGTCGAAGAGCTTCTGCGCAAGAAGCCCGAAGTGGCGCTGCGTTTCCTGACAGCGGTAGGCGAGCGGCTGGCACAAATGGAAGATCAGCTTGCTGAAGTGGCCTTCAAGCGCGTTCCGGCACGGCTGGCGGGGCTGCTGCTGCGCCTCGTTGATGAACAAGAGGGGGACTGCACGCTGCGCGGTTATACACACCAGCACCTCGCCGACATCCTGGGAACGTACCGCGAGACCGTCAGCCAGACTCTCAACGATTTCCGCCAGGAGAACATCGTGCAGACTTACCGCAAGCGCATCGAAATCCACGATCCCGCCGCTTTGCAGAACATCGCCGCGCAGTGAAGTCGTTCCATTGTCCTTGAAAGTTGCCAGAAAAACGCGAGGAAAACGGGAGGACGCGCCGCCCTCCCGTGCAGAAGTTCAGCGCTGGGCACGCCGACGGCGAGTCTGTGCGCCTGCTTCGACGCATTTCGCGCCCGTTCGCCCTACGATGGTGCCATGACGCACGCCCGCCGGGATGTCGATCCGGTCGCCGACGCGCAGCCGTACCCGCTGGTTCAGGTCGGGGAAGGTGACTTCTACCATGCCATCCAGCACGTAGAGTACTTTGTCGTAATTGTGAGTGCGGACGCCGTAGCGATGATTCGGCATATTCGTCCACATGAATGGCCTCAGTCCCTCTTGCTTCATCATGCCGATGATGGCTTGCATGGAGGGATGTTGGCTACCTTGCCAGCGGCGGATGGAAATTGTTGCATCCTTCACTGCCATAGACGTTGTAATCCTTCTCGTATCGAGCGATTGCTTGCATACATCTAGCGCTTTGTATAGGAGTTTTGTCCTGGTGTCAAGCAAATCCGGGGCGTCTGACGGAATTGTAACCAGAAACACACCCTTATTACTATTCATGAAGAATGGGGGCTGGGGGGCGTCAAGGTCTTTTCCAGGAGCCAGCAAGGTTCATGAGAGGGGAGAAGATACCCCAATTTGCTGGGATGCTCCCAACTTCCGTTGTTATCACCGAACGTTTTATAGCCCATCCGGTGATAAAGCTGTAAGGCGCGGGGATTGTCCTGGGCGACGGCGAGAGTCATCACGCGGAATCCGCGCTGGAGCACCGCCTTTTCCGCTTCCAGCACCAGCCGTGTGCCGATCCCCAGCCCCCGAAACATCTCCATGACGTGGAACGAATAGAGGTAGGCGCGTTCCATGCCATCCGCCAGAATCGGGTTATTGCCCTCGAATTGCAGGAAGAGCCGCCCAATGGGGTACTCATTGGTCTCGGCGATCAGCATCAGGCGCTTGCCCCGTTTCTGCTCGCGGTACGCCCGGGCGAAGAGCGTGCGGAATTTCTCATACTCGCCGAACCACTCCAGCTTGGGCAGGTCTTCTTCGCGTGCCGCACGAATGGTGAATTTCACTGTGGCGCTGAAATTTGTCACGAGTTCGTCAACCATGATAGACCTCGGCGATGATCTCTTTCAGCAGGGCACGTTCTGCCGCTTCATCCGCGATTTCTCCATCCAGCACGGCGACTCGCAGCCGCTCCAGGATTTCGCTGTAATGGGGGCCGGGTGAGATGCCCATCTCTTTGAGCGTATTGCCGTTGGTCTGGGGCTTGCGGTGACGCCAATCCTCGCGATAGTTGCGGATGGTCTCCTGCACGCTCACATCGTCCAGCAGCAGCACCAGCGCCGCCATTGTCGTCTCGGACGCAGTGCGCAGGCGGGCATGCACCTCACTGGGTCGTGGATCGGACTGGCGCAGTGGGCCGGGTTCATGCAGCAGGTCGGATGTGCGCTGGATCGCCTTCACCAACGTCTGATTGAAGAGCAGGCGCTCGCCAATATCGGCGATTTCGTCCTGCGTGTGCGAAGCCAGCAGCACATGCCAGCGTAATTCATGCGTGTCTTCGATCCAATCCGGCAGCCTGGAGGTGTCTGCAAGACGTTGCAGGACACCGCGCACATTCGAATTGACGTGAAACGCCGGGTGAATGGCTGCCGGGATTCCCAGTGCTTGCAGCGTGTGAAAGCCCCGTGCCGGGTCATCCTCTTTCAGCAGCAGCGATAATTCATTGCGCAGCCGCTCCCCGGTGATTCGTCGCAGCATGGGCAGCCCCCGCTGAATCAGTTCGGCGGTGCGCGGTTCGATGGTGAAATGCAGCCGTTCGGCGAACCGCACCGCCCGCAGAATCCGCGTCGGGTCATCGACGAAGCTCAGGCTGTGCAGCACGCGAATCACGCCGCGATCCAGGTCATTCAGGCCACCGTAGAAGTCGATCACGCGCCACATCGCCCGCGCTGGACTCAACTGCGCCGCCAGCGTGTTGATGGTGAAATCTCGCCGCCGCAAATCGAGCTTGATGCCGCTGTTGTAGACTGTCGGCAGCGCGGTGGGGTGTTCGTAGAGTTCGCTGCGTGCCGTAGCGAAGTCCAGATGATCTGGCAGGGCTTCCGGCGAGACGCCCAACGCCCCCGCGACGGCTTCATCCAGCAGCCACTTCGCCGTGCCGAAGGGGCGATAACTGTGAATTTCGCCGCCGTAAGTCTCCGCCAGCGCCTCTGCGAATTCGATGGCATCGGCTTCGACGACGAAATCAATATCGTAGTTGGCGCGTTCCAGCAGCAAATCACGCACGACACCGCCGACCATGTACAACGGTAAATTGCGCTCCTGCCCGAAGGCGGCAACGGTCTCGATTAAAGTCACGTTGTCATCGCCCAGGATGCGCTGCGCGGTATCGAGTTCGATCTGTGGGATTTCTGGCGCACGGGCGGGGTGTTTCTGCGCCCAATGCTTGATGAGGTCGGTGCGCGTGACGATGCCAATCAGGCGTTCGCCCTCATCGACTACCGGAATCTGCCCCCAGTCGGACTCGACCATGACCTCTTCCAGGCGTGCGACGGAATCCTGCGGAGTCAGGGTTACGGTGCCGCCGAGCATGACATCGCGGACGCTGGCATCTTTCAGGCCGTGTTCCAGCGCTTTGTCGGCATCGCGCAGCGTCAATAACCCGACGATGCGTTCACCGTCCAGCACCGGGTAGCCCTCATGCCCGATGCGTCGCAGCCGTGCGATGATCGCCGTCACTGCTTCATCGGCCTGCACGGTCTGCGCCCCGTAAGACATCAGATCGCCCACGCGCACCGCAGGCGCGACATTCGCATAAAGCCATTCCCAGATTTGAGCGCGTATTTCGTGCAATGCGCCTTTGTAGAGGGTCGCCGCTGCCGCACGTGGGTGTCCGCCGCCGCCGAATGCCCGCGCCAGGTCTCCGGCGTGGATGGCGTCTTCCCGGCTGCGACAGACAAGCTGCATGGTTTTCGGCATGTGCACCAGCACGAAGACGGCATCGCTGTCCAGCACATTGCTCAGTGCCGATGCCACGCTGTTGATGCCGCTAATCATCTCGTTGACGGCTCCTGCGCAGACGGTCACGTCATAGCCCTGGATGCTGCGGCTCTCCGCGTCCTCAATCAGCTTCTCGAAGAGGTCTTGCTGCTGCACATTGAGCGGGTCGGTCAGGAAACGCTGCACCGTATCCAGCACCGCGCCGTGATCCAGCAGCCAGGCCGCCGCTTGAATATCGCGCGTTGTCGTGCCGCCGTAGGTCATCATCCCCGTATCCGCGTAAATGCCCAGCGCCAGCAGTGTCGCTTCCAGCGAGGTCAGCGCGATGTGCTCCTCCTGGATGCGTTCCACCAGCAGGGTCGTCACCGCGCCGATGTCTTCGCCAACCCAGGTCTCGTGCGGCTGTAACGTGCGCTCCAGCGGGTGATGTTCGTAAATCAGCATCGGCGTTTTGGGATCAACGCCGCGCACATCCTGGCGGTTCTGTGTGTCGGTGAGGATCACGCGCGTGACGGTCTCACGCGGGCGAAAATCCGCCCAGAGGACGAAGGGCAGGCCGTTGCCGTACAGGTGCAAGAATTCAGCAACGTTGCGCTCCTGCCGCGTCGGCAGCACCGGGACGGCTCCCGGATGTAGTTTGTGCGCCGCCAGCATGGAGGCGATGGCGTCAAAATCGGCGTTCTGGTGTGTGAGGATGATTTCCACGGTGGATGCATCGTGTGTTCAACGGATGGGTTGCTCCCAGTATAGCCTCAACCTCAGCGAGATGCAGGGATAGGCCAGCCGTCTGCATGAAATTCAAGGGCGAGGTCATCATTGGCGCGGTAAGCAATGGGCAGCGCGAAGAGGTCGATGACATGCTGCGCCCCGGCACGTTCGACCCAGGCTGTGCGCTGTGCCTCGTCAAACCAGCGGATCAGCAGCAGATGTGCGCGATTCTCGTCGAGGGTCGCCGCCGCGTCGTCAGCATCAATGCGCACCAGTTGCGTCTGAATGTTGCTCTGCGCCAGTTGCTCTGTGACCAGTTCCAGGCCGGGGATAGTTTCAGCGGCGAGTGTCAGCGTCAGGCCATCCGGATAGCCGCGATTCGCCAGGGCGACGCGCACAGCAAGCGAGTCGCGCGTCTGATCGCTGCCAGGGAGTGCGCCCGGTATTGCCAACGCCGCCAGCAGATCGCGCGGGCTGAGTGCGGCAGCCAGTAGCGCGGGGATGTCTTCTTCAGCAAGGGGCGCGAGATTCGCATTCAGCACCAGGGCGACGCGCTGCGTGATGGGCGATTGTTCCCAGTCCGGGATTGTGCCGTAGGCCGCCACAATGTCGTAGCTGGCCGGGTCCGCGCCCGGTGCGAGCGCTTCGGCACTGGCAAATAGCCCTTCGTCGGGTGCGAAGGCTTCCGCCCCGCCGACGAAACCGTAGCGCAAAGCTGGCAGCGGCGTCTGGGTAGCCGTTGACACCGCTGCGGAAGGTGCGTCCGCTGTCTCCGTCACCCGGCCTACGGGAGTCGCCGCCGCCTCACAGGCCGTCAGGGGCAGCAGGGTGACTGTGACGACCAGGACAATGAAAACTCGGGAGAATCCGCGCATGGCTCCTCAGGAAACGGGGGGAACCCAGGCCGCAAGGCCGCGCTGCGCCATGCTGAAAGACACCGACGCATTGAAGATTGCCAGCACCGCGAAGGCAATCGCCGCGTTGCGGTCATCGCGCCCGCGCAGCATGCTGAACAACCCCGGCATGATGACGATCAAGAAAGCCATGTACAGGAAGTAAATGCCAATGCGATTCTCCGAAGCGATGGTCAGGCCGCTGGCCCAGAGGAAGAGGCCCACCGCCAGCACCACCACGTTGAGGATCACATAGACCGCCACTGATCCCCAGAAATTACCGGAGAGCGGTTTTTCCTGCGCACCCAGCGCGCCCGCATAAATGCCCAGGATCAGCGAATAGAGCGCTTGCATTAGAAAGAGAATATTGTGGAGATCCGCCATGTGCTTGTACCAATACTCCTACGATCCAATCCGGAAGTCCGAGGGCATTGTAGCACACCCCCGGCCTCCGCTGGATGAGCAGGTGCTAGATTTGCGGCATCAGCGCGGCGATCATCCCCATCTCGCCCACCAGCCACATCAGCATCAGGATGTTGAAGAGAATCAGAATCGGCTTCTGCGTCATGCCAGAACCGCTGGAGGCGTTGCCGCGCATGTCCGTATTCCAGTCGAACATGACGAGAGTCAGGATTGTGACGATGGCGATGGGCAGCAGCCAGGCCGGGAATGCGCCGAAGACGATGGAAGCGATCACGCAGCCGATTGCCAGCACCAGTGTGAAGAAGAGCAGCAGTTGGCTCTTGCGCTTGCCCAGAACAATGGCGGTATTGCGCAGGCCCGCCTGCTGATCGACTTCGAAATCGTCGAGCTGGTTGTAAAGCTGCCCGTACATGGAGAAGAGCGTCACGCCCAGGATCGGGAACCAGGCCGCGCTGGGGTAGGTCGCATAAATCAAGTAGCCGCTGAAGATCATCAAGCCGGAGAGCATCAGCACATGCGAGAGAATATCGACGACCGGACGCGCCTTCAAGCGGAAGGGATGCGCGGAATAGAGATAGCTGAGCACGAGTGTCAGGCCGCCCGCGCCGAGCGTTTTCCAGCCGCCGAACGCATACAGCGCCAGCGATGTTGCGAAGACCAGGCCCGTGATGACGCTGGCTTCCGTATTGGTCAGCAAGCCAGAGCTAATCACATTGCGCTCTTTTTTCCAGGGGCTGTTGGCATCGTCCGGGGCGTCTTCGATGTCGTTGATCATGAAGGCGAAGGCCATCGCCAGGATGTTCGCCAGCACAACGGGTAGAAGCTGCCAGGACAATTGACCACCGTCGAGGTGTACAGCGAGCATCGCGCCGCAAACCACCAGCGGCACAGTATACGGCACATGTTCGCGCCAGCGCGTCAGTCGCATGACAGCACGACCCTTTGTCAATACTCCAACTTTGATCGGAGTGGTAACGCCTTCAGACATGTTTCCCCCTTGGACTGATGATTTTTGTTTCACGACGCGGCCCTTGCGAGACGTTCGCAGTCAGAGCTTTCTTGCCTGTGTTGAGCCGTGTGGGATTTGTGTTATGAAGCGTGGTTTCTTCCCTCCACGCCTCCACGCCAGTAGCTTTAGTAGCACACGAGCAGTAACACAATTGCACGAGATACGATACGCAATGTGACTGAACCTTAACGCTGCTGAAACTGCCGCTTGGCAAGCACAGCGGCGGGATTATACACTGTCGGCATGATGAGACGAATGCGCGGTTGGCTCCCATTCCTGCTGTTGTTGCTCCCATTGGCGGCCTGCAATCTATCCGAGGCGACGCCTGTTGCTGTCGTACCGCCGACATCGGCCTACCTGAGCATCGCCCAGGTGACGACCACCGTCCCGGAACCCACGCCAACCCGCTTGATTCACGCAGTTCCCAGCGCGACCGCCGCTGCACCTACCCAGACCGCCGAACCGACGGAGTCGCCCTATACCTGCGGCATTGATTTGACGGAGACGGCGCATATTCAGCATCGCGTGACGGCTGCTATTGACTACGCGGCGAAGACGGCGCAGGTTGCGCAAGAGATCACCTACGCCAACCGTACCGAGGTCGCTTTCAGCGATCTGGTGCTGGATGTGCAGGCCAACGCCTGGGACGGCGCGTTCACCCTGGAGCGCATCGCTCGCGCCGGTGCTGCAACGACCTTCGCACTCAACGCCAACGAATTGACTATCCCACTACCTGCGCCGCTGAATCCCGGCTGCTCGGTCACGATTCAGCTTGAATACAGCATCAACGTGCCGCAGATGGGCATCGGCCTCAGTTCCTTCAAAGGCTACTTCGGCTACAACGAACGCCAGATTAACCTTGCGCTCTGGCTGGCGACCCCCGCCGTGCGCCTGAACAATTCCTGGTTGATCCACGAACCGCAGCCCATCGGCGAGCAGACTGTGCTGGAACAGGCCGATTGGGATGTGACGCTGACCGTCGAAAACGCGCCAGAGACGCTGCAAATTGCCGCGCCGGGGCAGGCCGAAGACCTGGGTGACAATCGCTGGCGGTACATGCTGCGTAACGCGCGGGATTTCTCGTTGAGCTTAGGGGCGGGCTACCGCGTTATCGCGCAGACGGCTCCCGATGGCACGCGCGTCGAAGTGGTGCATTTCGGCGATGTGGTGCGCACGCTGGACAATGGCAGCACGGTCAATGGGGCGACTCATGCCCTGGAAGTGGCCGTCGAGGCGGTGGAGCAGTACAGTTCGCTCTTCGGCCCCTATCCCTACGAGCGACTGCTGATCGTGCAGGGAGATTTCCCCGACGGTATGGAATTCAGCGGACTGGTCTTCGTCAGTACGAACTGGTTCTACACATTTGAAGGCGGCGTGCAGAATTACCTGACGCTCATCACCGTGCACGAAGTCTCGCATCAGTGGTGGTATGCGCGGGTGGGCAATGATGCGGCCTACGCGCCCTGGCTGGATGAAGCGCTGGCTACGTACAGCGAGTACATCTGGTACGAAGAATTCCACCCCGACCTGAAGAACTGGTGGTGGTCGTTCCGCGTGGCCTGGTACAACCCGCAGGGCGATGTCGATAGCAACGTCTACGAGTACGAGACGGCCCGCGACTACATCAACGCGGTATACCTGCGCGGGGTGCAGATGCTGCATAACCTGCGCGAAGACATCGGCACGCAAGAATTTTTCGATCTGCTGGCGGCCTACGCCCAGGCCGGGGATGGGGCTGTCGCCACGCCCGAATTGTTCTGGTCGCTCTTCACACCGGAACAACTCGCTGCCACCAGCGGCACCCGCGCCAGCTTCCTGCGCGAGCCAGATGTGCTCCCCCCCAGTTTGCAGAACCCCTGATGCCTATCATCTAGCGCTTAGCTGGGCTGGCTATACTGTGCCTCATCATTGCTTTTCACCTGACGGAAGGCTCCTATGAATTCAGCCTTTGAACGAATGTACGATGTGACCGCTCTGGGGCGCCCATTTGATCCCAGAGATGTCACGAATCTGATCATCCTGATTCTGACGCCTGTTATCGGCGGCATTGCGGGTGGCTTCATGCTGGCGAGTGGCTACAGCCTCGGTCTTGCAGCGCGGGTGGGTGCGTCCGCTGCGATTGTGACGATTCTCACCTGGATCATCGCCCGCGAGACGGACATCGACCATCCCTGGTCGGCGTTTCTGTCGGTGGTGCTGGCGCTGATCGGCTTCTACCTGATCCAGCGCAATTTGCTCGGCGGGGAAGAACCGCGTCTTCTGGATACGGCAGTGCTCTCGCTGTTTCTGGCGACGATGGCGATGCGTCTCGTCAGCCGGATTGTCGGCCCTCCGGCACAGCTTGCGGATTCGGTGATGGTCTTGCTGCTGATCGTGGCAGTGGCTTTCCTCGGCACCTGGGTCGTGGCGATTGCAGGGGTGCTGGCGCTGTTGCTCGATGGCATCCTGAGCAAGCCCAACCGCCGCAACCTGATCTTCGCCGCCCTCGGTGTGGTTGTCATCGCAGCGCGAATCATCATCCTAGAAGTGGGCGAACCGGGGAACCTGACATTGCCCTATCTGGCGGTCATTGCCGTCATCACGGTGCTCTATGGCGCGACCATCCTCGCCACGCGCGAATTGCGCATGCGCTGCGATGTCCAGAGCTACGAGTTGGATGTGCGCCGGGTGCGGGCTTCCATGCTGCTGGGGTTGGTCGTCGCCTTGATTGCATCCATCTGGGATGGCAACGCCGGAGTCTTGAAAACCCTGCCCCTGTGGGCGGCTTTGCTCGGCAGTGCGGTCTACAGCCTGCCCCTGACCATCCTGCAATTTCGTTCGGCTGGCAAAACGCAGGCTCCCCCGCCCAAATCGGAATCAACACGCGCACAGGCACAACAACAAGAGGAGGAAGAACTTGAACCCAGCCCCGATTGATGAGCAAATCACCTTTCTTTATACGCAGAGCATCGAACAGTCCGCGCCCTTTTACGAAGATGTCCTCGGCCTGGAACTGGCGCTCGATCAAGGTGGCTGCCGCATTTACCACGTCAGCGGGCGCAAAGCCTACATTGGCATCTGCGAACGGGCGCGGCCACGCGCTGCCGATGGCGTGATCTTCACCTTCGTCACGCAGGAGGTGGATGCCTGGTACGAGCACATCACATCCCAGGGGGTGGAATGCGAGAACGCGCCCAGGGCCAATGAGGAATACGGTATCTATCACTTCTTCGTGAAAGACCCCAACGGCTACCTGTTGGAGTTCCAACGCTTTCTGGATTCGGCCTGGGACAAGAGCCGCTGAGGTCATCATGCTGGATACTGTACAGATCGCGCAGATCACAGGCGCTGACGTGATGGGAACGCGGCGTCTCAGCGGCGGCATGATCGGCGATGTGTTCCGGGTCTCGCTCGCCGACGGGCGCACCCTGGTCGCCAAAGCCGCGCAGGGCACGGAGGCCACGCTGGACATCGAAGGGCGCATGCTGCGCTACCTGCGCCAGCACAGCGATTTTCCCGTGCCGGATGTGCTGCACAGCGACTCGACGCTGTTGCTGATGACCTACATCGAGAATCAGGGCGGCATCACGGCACAGGTGCAGCAAGAGGCCGGGCGTGTGGTGGCAGCTTTGCACGGCGTCAGCGCCGCGCACTTCGGCCTGGAATTTGACACGCTGATTGGATCGCTGCACCAGCCGAATCCACAGTACGAGCGCTGGATCGATTTCTTCCGCGAGCAGCGCCTGCTCTACATGGCGGATGTCGCCCACCGCGCCGGACAGCTTTCGGCGGAGATTCGCCGCCGGGTGGACGATTTTGCCCCGCGCCTGGAGGCACTGCTGCACGAGCCGGAGCAGCCGTCGCTGATTCACGGGGATCTGTGGGGCGGGAATGTGCTCTCGCTGCGCGGCAGGCTGGCGGGCTTCGTCGATCCAGCGATCTACTACGCCCACCCGGAGATTGAACTGGCCTTCACGACGCTCTTCGGCACTTTCGGCGACCCGTTCTTCGCTGCCTACCAGGAAGTGCGCCCCCTGCAATCGGGCTTCTTCGAGGAGCGCCGCGACATCTACAACCTGTATCCGCTGCTGGTGCATGTGCGCCTCTTCGGCGGGGGCTATGCGGCGCAGGTCAGCGCCATCCTGCGCCGTTTCGGGGTGTAGGGCACAACGCGCTGGGGGCATTGTTCGCCGCAGCGCCGCATCCTGAGTACAATCAGCCGCAGATTGACTCGTACAGAAAGCAAGCGCACCCATGTCCCATCCGCTCATTGAACTCGGTGGCATTCCGGATGCCCCTACGCTGCACCTCGCCCTGGCGAACGGCTTCGTTCCGCAGACCTACCTGCCCCTGCTGCGCCATTTCACGGCGCAATACCACGCCGTCTGCCTGCCACCGCGTGCCCTCTGGGATCAAGGCGAACCGCCCCCCATAACGCCCGACCGCGACTGGCGCGAACTGGCGGATGACCTGCTGGCGGGCATTCATCAGCACGGCCTGAATGACCTCCTGGCTTTCGGTCACAGCTTCGGCGGAATCGCGACCATGCTGGCAGCCCTGCGCGAACCAGAGCATTTTCGTGCGATTGTGCTGCTCGATCCGACGATTCTGGGGCGCGAGTATACGCAGATGATGGCTGCCGCCCAGCAGCAAGGCCGCGTGGAAGAATTTCCACTGGTGCAGAAGACTCGTCGTCGTCGCAGTCACTTCGCCAGCCTGGAAGAAGCCTACCAGCGCTTTCGGGGACGCAGCCTCTTCGCCGATTGGTCGGATGCGGCGGTGCGGCTCTATGCGAAGCACGGTACAAAAGCACTGCCTGATGGCTCCCGCACGCTGACCTGGCCTGCCGCCTGGGAAGCCTACTATTTCGCGACGGTCTACACGGAGACCTGGGATGACCTGCCGCAACTGAACGATCTATCTGTGCCGCTGCTGATCCTCAACGGCAGCGAGAGCGATACCTACGTGCCGGATTCTGTCGCACAGGTGCAAGAACTGATCCCACGTGCGACGCACAAGACCATCGACGGGCACGGGCATCTCTTCCCGCAGAGCGCCCCTGCAGAAACCGCAGCGGGCATCCAGGCCTGGCTGGCACAATTGCCCGACGCCTGACGCGCAGGGCCAACGCCTGCCCGCTGCGGTTGGCGCATCTTTCATCGGGATGATGTGGCCTCCCAGGAAGACCACATCTCTTGATGGGTACGGATGCGCAATCGCGTGGTCTCACTTCATCGGGCGCGTCATCGGGCGCGGGATATACTGCCCGATCCTCTCGCCGACCATCTCGCCATTGTCGAAGACGCGGTTGCCGCGCACGAAGGTCGTCTTCACGCGACCTGTGACTTCAATGCCCTCAAACGGCGTGTAACCCTGCGTGGAGAAGCTGTCTTCCCCGTGAATGGTCCAGCCTTCGTCAGGGTCGAGCAGCGCCAGATCCGCGTCGTAACCTTCCGCGATGTCGCCCTTGTTCAGCAGGCCGAAGCGCTGCGCCGCGTTGTAGCTGACTAGTTCCGCCACGCGGTTGGGACTCAGGCCGCGTTTGGTGCCTTCACTGAAGATCCCCGGCAGCATGTACTCGGTGCCGCCGAAGCCCGCTTTGGCCTTCCAGACGTTGTTCGGGTCATCTGTCGCGACTTTCTGGTCGATGGGGCAGTTGGCGTGGTCGGTGATGAGCCATTGCACCGTCCCGTCGAGCACCTTATCCCAGAGGTATTCGACGTGATCGTGTGGGCGCAGCGGCGGGTTGACCTTGGCGTAGGCACCCATATGGCAGTTGGTATCCAGCAGCAGATGCCCCGCCGTGACTTCCAGCCCGAACTCGACATCCGGGTACATCTGGCGGGCGGTCAGCGCCGCTTCCATCGCATCGCGCGAAGTGATGTGCAGGATATTGACCTGCTGCAATCCGGCGGCATGAGCCATCGCCCCCACGATTTGAATGGCAATCGCTTCGCTGTGGGGCGGACGCGCCTCGCTGTAGGCGGCGAGACCGTCCAGTGCGCCTTCGCTGCGGACTTTGGTCTCGTAGGCACGCAGGAGTTCCGGCGTCTCGCAGTGCCAGCTCACCTGGATGTACTTCGCCAGATCCGGGTATTCCTCCTGTAAACGGGCGGCTTCGCGGCAGATGAAGTCGAAGTGCGCTAAGTCGTAATGATCGCCCTCGTCCAGCATCAACCACCTGGACTGCTGATCCGAGCGCCCATGCAGGCCGTGAATGCCGTAGAACATGAAGACCTCGCCGAAATTGGGCGCGCCGCATTCCGTCAGCAGATACTCCATCTCCCCGACCTGGCTGCCGTTGATGGGCGAGACGTGGTAGGCATAGTCGATGTAGTAGCGGCCTTCGCTGGCTTGCATCAATTCTTCCCAGAAGGGCTTCACCGAACCGCCCATGTTCAGGTAGAGGCTACCCGTGCGCACGTAGGGGATGATGGTCGTCACGCCGCCGGATGCTGCGGACGCGGATTCGGTGGGGGCATCTTCGTGGGGATGCACGTAAATGCCGACGTGTGTATGCGGATCAATCGCGCCGGGGAAGGCCATCAATCCCTTGCCGTCGAAGGTCTCGGCGGCTTCTTCCGCCGGAATATTGGGGGCGATGCGGGCGAATTTGCCGTCTTTGATGGCGATGTCTGCGGTCTCGATCGTATCGGTATTCGGGCGCACCACCCGCACATTCTGAACGAGTAGATCATACTGAGACATGGAAACAAGCTCCTGTTTGAATTGAAATGGTTGCGCAAAACGTATTGAAGGATTTGTTGACTACATCATCGTCCCCCTTGCATCCCCCCACGGTGTAGGGTTTCGCTCCCCCCTTGCATCCCCCCACTGCGTAGGGTTTCGCTCCCCCCTTGCATCCCCCCACGGCGTAGGGGGAACTGTTCTCCCCTTGCGAAGCGGGGGGAGTTAGAGGGGGGACGCAGAACGCCAATGAATCGAACTGACATGGCCTTTTTCAACCTGAACTGCTGAGAACCGGATCCGTTGACCGATCTCCTACGCATTGATCCCGCTGATGGCACGCATATTCTGAATGTGATACTGGAAGCGATCCCCGCGATAGACACCAGCGAAGGCTTCAATCGGGCTGCCTTCGGGCGTGCGAATGATGCGCTGTACCCGCAAGAGCGGATCACCCGGCGAGATATCCAGCAATTTCGCCACATGGTCGCTGGCACGCAGGGCGTCGATGGTGCGATCTGCGATGGCGGTCTCCAGTTCCGGCAGGCCGCGCAGGTAGCGCAGCGAACCACCCTCCGTGAAACCATGTTCTTCGATGGATCCTGCGTACTGCGGCGTAACGTGGGCAATGTGGTAGCCGATGGGTTCGTCGTTTTCCAGGCGCAGCCGCTCCAGCCGGAAGACTTTTTGCTCCTCGCTCACGCTGAGCAGCTTGCCCGTTTCGCCGCTGGGGAAGACCCACTCGGCGGAGAGCAGCCGCCAGCCGGGGACGAGTCCCTGCATCGCCATGTGGTCGGCGAGGTCGGGATATTGATCCGGGCTGTGGCTGACCTTGGGCTTGGCGACGAATGTCCCGCGCCCACGATGGCGCGTGATCTTGCCTTCTTCTTCCAGTTCGCTGAGCGCCTGCCGCACCGTTGTCCGGCTGACTTCGTGCATCTCCTGGATTTGCTGCTCGGTGGGGAAGATATCGCCCGGCTTCAGTTCGCCGCTCTCGATCTTCGCCAGCAGCAATCGCTTGAGCTGGTAGTACAGGGGCAGTGGGGAATCGCGATTGATGGACATAAGGATTGTGTTTTCGGCATAAAGTGTCTTTCTCGTGACTATAAAACTTTTCGGATACAATTGCCAGTCAGGATGTGTGATCCGCCCAGAAAAGGCCATATTTTGTACGGAATGTACAAGATTGGGGGTGTAGATAGCTGAATCCGGGCGGGTAACTTGCTTTGTATCTTAAAAGTGTTATAGTTACGACATT
>CAZJWX010000084.1:0-17250 GCA_964549915.1 uncultured Anaerolineaceae bacterium
GCACCAGACTCTACCTTGCTTTATCCTTCATATCCACTGTGACTGAGTACTAGCATCTCAACAACAATACGGGGCGACTCACGAATCGCCCCGTATGATTTCTCGATTGGCAGTGTGAAATTTCTAGCGCCGCCGCAGCAAGAACGCCCGCATCGTTTCGACCATACCAGCCGCCAACAGCGCCTTGATCGCATCCAGGCCGAGGAAGGGCACGACACCCCATGCCCAGGCTTCTGCCCAGGTGCCGCCTGTGATGAGCTTCAGCACCGGAACGCCAAAAGCATAGATGACCGCGACGCCGACCAGACCCGCCAGCCAGCGCTGCCAGACGCGATTCGCGCCGTGCTCCACCAACCAGCCAGCCACGAAGGCCGCCGGGACGAAGCCGACCAGGTAGCCCGCGGTGACGCCCGTGAAGACGCTTGCCCCCGCACCACCTGCCGCAATCGGGAAGCCGAAGCGAATCAGCAGCACATAGGTCAGCGCTGCCGCAGCGCCGTCGCGCGCACCCAGCACCATCCCCGCCAGCAGAACCGCCAGCACCTGCAATGTGAAGGGCACAGGGCCACCAAACCAGATTTCGACCTGGGCTGCCAGTGCCATTACAACAACGAAGAAGGCGATACCTGCAATCCGCAGCAAGTTGTCATCGGTGCGGGTGATCTGGATACTGCGTAACATAAGCCAGTCCTTTCAAAGAATGGTTGGATACCCACTGAAACACGGAACAACGTGCCGTGTTACGTTCTCAGTCAGAGGCGGTTCTCGCCCGTTGGCTCCACAACGATCTGCTCAATCTGATAATCGCGGCGCTTGCGGCGCTCGTTGTACCCCGCCTTTTCGACGACGGTGACCTGCGTGCCCAACCCTTCCAGCACGTAACGAGTCATCCACTTGCCGCTCTCTTGCACATTGCGGTAATAGGCCAACCGCGCCTTGGGGTCTTTACGAAAGCAGATATTGCGAATCTGGTTGAAGCGCTTGTCCTTGATTTCATCCAACAGCGCATCTCGTTCCTGCTTGTTCAAGAAAGCCATGACCGTTTTCACTCCTGTTGAGTTGAATCCACATTGTTCCCAAAAAACGATCCTGATTGTATATTCTATAGACGAACTCGTCAGCATTCAACAAATTTGAAAATGACGGACATTTATACCGTTGGAGGCGTGACAGGCTACATTCGGCAACTGCTGGATGGTGATCCGCCGCTGCAAGACATCTGGGTGCGCGGAGAAGTATCCAATATGCGTGCCGCCGCTTCTGGTCACTGGTACTTCACCATCAAAGATGAAGACGCGCAGTTGAAGTGCGTGATGTTCCGCAGCGCAGCGCAGCGCCAGCCGGTAGAACCGCGCGAAGGTGACGCCATCACCGTACATGGGCGCATCAGCGTTTACGAAGCGCGTGGTGAATACCAGTTGTACGCGGATGAGATTCAGGCAGCGGGCAGCATCGGTGACCTTTATATGCAGTTCGAGCAGGTCAAAGCCCGGTTGGATGCTGAAGGGCTGTTCGATCCGCTGCGCAAACGCGCCCTCCCCACCTTCCCGCTGCGGATTGGTGTGGTCACATCGCCGGATGCCGCTGCCTTCCGCGATGTATTGAACGTGCTGACGCGCCGCTTCCCGCTGGCGGAGATTATCCTCAGTCCCACCCTGGTACAGGGGCGCGAGGCTCCACCGCTGATCGTGCAGGCCGTTGAGCGCATGAACCAACATGCCGCAGCCGATGTGCTGATCATCTGCCGGGGTGGGGGCAGCATCGAAGATTTATGGGCCTTCAACGATGAAACCGTCGCACGCACGCTGGCAGCCAGCGCGATCCCAACCATCAGCGGCGTCGGTCATGAGACGGATTTCACCATTGTGGATTTTGTCGCGGATCACCGTACCCCTACGCCCTCGGCTGCTGCGGAGATCGCCGCGCCGAACCTGGAGGATTTGCGCTACACCGTGCAAGAACGCGCCACAACGCTGACACGCACCATGCAAGAGCGCCTCAGCCGCTATCAGGCCGATGTCGAGGCGATGGTACGCACCCTGGGCTATTCCGCACCAGACCAATACATCCAGCAGATGCGCCAGCGGGTCGATGATCTGGCGGAGCGCAACGAAAAACAGCAGCACTACTACTTACGCCTCCTGCGTGAACGCTACCAATCCCGCGTCAACGCCCTGCACAAGGCCAATCCAGAAGCGATTTTGCAGCGCGGCTATGCCATCGTCACCCGCAGCGAGGACGGCACGCCCATCCTGCGCGAGCGCGATGTGAAACCGGGTGAGGGCATCCGCATCCGGCTCAAAGAGGGCGACCTGGCGGCACGGGTGGAAGATAAGGATAGCCATGGAACCTATAAACGAACTCTCTTTTGAACAAGCCTTTGACCAACTCGAAGAAGTCATCACTCAATTGGAGTCGGGTGAATTGTCGCTGGAAGAGTCCGTCACGCTCTATGAACGGGGCAAACAGCTTTCCGCGCGTTGCCAGGAATTGCTGGATTCTGCCGAACTGCGGGTGAAGAAGCTCAATGATGATGGCACGCTCAGCGACCACCAGACCTGAAAAATCCGCCAACAGGCCGCGAAAATGCTGTAATTGTGGGATATGTGGGATATTTCCCAATTTCCAATTTGGGATAAAATTTGGGATATATCGCCAGCAGCGCCGAATATTTGCGCTCGCTCACGGGTTCCTCAAGCCCAGGGCACGTTTGAGAATGGCATCACCGATTGCGTCCGGCGCATAGGTGCGCATCGCCAGCAGTCCGGCAGCGGCAGCACCCACTGCATAGCGAATTTTGGGGTTGTCGCTGCTGAGCGCGTGCAGGATCGCATCTGCGACCTTTTCCACCGGGACGGCGTTCGCGTTCTGCTGCGCCAATGCACCGCTCATCGCCTGGAAGAGGTCGGCATAATCCGCCTGTGCTTGCTCTGGCAGCTCGGCTTCAGCTTCTGCGAGCATTTGCTGCATGCCCGCCGTCATCGGCGTGGCAACGGCCCCAGGTTGCACGGAGGCGACGTGAATCCCCCAGGGAGCCAGTTCCAGGCGCAACCCGTCCGTCAGAGCTTCCAGGGCGTGCTTGCTGATGCTGTACGCACCTAACAGCGGCATCGCCACCCGCCCCATCAGCGACGAAACGTTGACGATGCGTCCGCGTGCCTTGCGCAGCGCCGGAAGCAGCGCCTGCGTCATGCGCAAATGCCCGTAGAGATTGACTTCTAGCTGCTGCTGCAAGCGCTCAATCGGTAGAGCTTCCAACGGCGAGACAATCTGTATCCCGGCGCTGTTGACCAGCCCATGCAATCCGCTGTCATCCGTCTCCTGGATGATCTGGGCGGCTGCCTCGCTAACCGCCTGTGCATCGGTGATGTCCAGCGGGAGCGCGGTCAGGTTCTGCGAAGCTTCTTGTGTGAGCGCCGTGAAGTCGCCATCCGGCAACCCGGCAGCGAAGACTCGCCAACCGAGGGCATCCAGTTGTTGTGCCGCAGCGAAGCCAATGCCCGAGGTCGCTCCGCTGATGAAAACGGTCTTGTTTGGCAAGGGGTCTCCTCTACTGCGTGTACTGTGTGCTGGCTTAATCACTGTTGCTCTCGTGTGAACCGCGCAAGGGCGCGTCACTGATCTAATCAGGTGTCCCTTCTAACCTGTCATGGCCTCAACACGGGTTGTTTTGTGTGAGAAGTGGAAGGGCAAATCCACGCCAGTGGCTTCAGGGATTAGCGCAGGCGCTCCAATCGTTCTTGCTCGGCCTGCCAGCGCAGCCACTGCACCTCGCCGGGATTCACATCCGTGATCGAGAGGCGTCGTATGCGCTCTTCCATGCCCACGTAATAGACCTTGCGCTGCCATGCCAAGCGATTCAACGTGTAGAAGTAGATCGCCCCCGCGAGGATGGCGACGAAGCTCGTGGTCAGGAACATGGGAATGCCGATGATGCTGATTTCCAGGACGAACATCAACCAGCTCGCCTCGGCGGCAACGGCGAGGAAGTACAGCAAGCAGCTAATCAACCACCAGCGCGCCAGTTCACCGACGATGACCCCGAGGAGTTCTTTGCGTCGTGAGTGTGTCATAGGAACTCGAACTACCAACTGATCTATCTGTATTATGCCGCAAAGTGCGGCGCGCATGTAAAAGACTCATAAACACCTTCAGTGGGCAAAACTTTCTCGAATGTTTCGCGTAATGGTCTGTAGAAACCAATCGAGAGAGACACACGAGAGCAACTGATGAATAAGCCCAAGAACGACTTCAAGAACCGCAAAGCCCTGGCACCGATCATCATCCTGGCGGTGATCGCGCTGCTGATCTTCACCCCCGCGCTGGAAATCATCGTCGGTCTGATCGGCGGGGCGATTGGCCTGATCGTTGGATTGGTCGCTGGCATCTTCGGGCTGGTGGTCGGCCTGATCGGTGGCGCGATTGGCATCGTCTTCGGCACCCTGGGGGCGATCCTGGGACTGGTCTTCGGCCTGCTGCCGCTGATTCTGGTGGCCTGGCTGATCGTCATGCTGGTGCGACGCGGACAAGCACAGCGCACCGTTGACCTGCCCAAGCAGAAGAACGACTTCGTTTAATCTCGCTGGACGTGCCCGGCACGTCCTCACCACAACAACAGGCCAGAAAAGCTTGAGGGGCAGCAATCATGCAGAAACGCAAGAATGATCAGATGAATTGGAACCGGATTTTGCAGGGGCTGTTGATCGTCGCGATCATCGCCATCATCTTCAACGCATGGGGCGGCGGCTGGTGGTGGTTCTTCTTCCTGCCCTTCTTCTTCGGCTGCGGCGGTTGGGGCTGGCATCACCACCACACCTGCGAGACCGACACTGCTGGCGATAAACGCAAGAACGACGAGCCGGAAATCGTCTGATGCGCAGCCGGGGGGCATGAACGCCATGCCCCACTTTCTTAGCGCCGTACCCTGCGCAGCACCATCAACGGGACGGCCTTCGCCTCTGGCAAGCCGAGCGCGATACTTGCGCCGAAGAAAACCACCCCACCGATCACGGCACCCAGCAGCGCCAGCGGCACCCCTTCCAACGGCACGACACCTGGCAACACCCAGAGAACGGCACCCATCAACAGCGCGGCAGCAACCGCCTTCGCAGAACCGACCAGCACACGCCGATCTTCCACACCGCCAATGCGACGACGCAGCAGCCACCACAGCAGCAGCGATTCAACCAGTGTGGTCAGCGCGTTGGCCAGCGCCAACCCCGCGAACGATCCACGCGCAAGGCTCTCTGGATCGCCAATGAACTGCACAAAGAGCAAGCTCAAGACGATGTTGCTGACCATCGCCCCAATGCCGACCAGCACCGGAGTCCAGGTATCGGCCAGCGCGTAGAACGCCCGCGAGAGCACTTCCAGCAAGGCGAACCCGGCGATGCCGATGGCGTAGAAGCTCAATGCCCAGGCCGTCGCTTCCGTAGCGGTGGGCGTCCACTCACCGCGCTCGAAGATGCTCACAATGGGTTCACCGAGGACGATGAAGGCCACCGTCGCCGGAAAGGCCAGGAAGAGCACGCTGCGCATGGCGTTCGCCAGCCGGTCTTTGTAGCCGTTCAGGTCGCCTTTCGCGTAGAGCGCCGAAAGCGTGGGGAAGACCGCTGCCCCCACGCTCTGCCCGATGATCCCCAGGGCGAAGAACATCAGATTGAAAGCCGTATTCAACGCCGCCAGACTGCCCGCGATCATGCCGCTGGTGAGGATGATGTTGACGACGAAATTCAACTGTACGACTGCCAGCCCCAGCACACGCGGCCCCATCAGGCGCAGCACTTCCAGCACGCCATCAATGCGCCAGTTGGGCAGCAAGCGCAATTTGGCCCGGATGCTGACCAGCCCCGGGAGCTGTACCAGCAGATGCAGGGCAGCGCTGAGGATCGCGCCATAGGCCAGCCCATAGACGCTGGCGTTGCCGACCTGCTCGATGGGCAAGACGCGGAAGGGATAGCCCGTTTCCGGCGCGACCATGGCGAAAGCGCTGTAGGGTTCAGGAGCCAGCAGCGGAGCAATCACCAGCGCGCCGAAGATGATGCCCAGGCTGTTCATGCTGATGGCGAGGCTCGGCAGCAAGAAGAGGCCGTGCGACTGCAAAATGCCCATCACCAACCCGCTGACGCTGAAAACTACGGGCGTGATCATCATCCAGCGCATCAAATCCGTCGTCAGGGCTTGTGCCTGGGGCGATTTACCGGGCAGCAAGATGTACTCCACCAGCAGCGGCGCGATCACAATCACAACCATGCTGAGGGCTACCGCCGCCACTGCCGAGAGCGTCATCACCGCGCTGGCGAGTTGCCAGCCGTCTTCGGCGCTGTCCTCACGTTTACGCGCGAAGACCGGGATGAAGGACGACCCCAGCGCACCCCCCGCCACCAGCACGAAGATGATTTCCGGAATGCGCTGCGCGGCATAAAAGGCATCCAGTGCTTCGCCTGCGCCGAATTGCGCGGAAAGCACCAACGTCCGCACAAAACCCAATACCCCGCTGGCGAGAAAGCCGAGCAGCACCACCAGCGCCGCCCGCAGCACCTGTCGATTGCTCAGTGCGCCACCTGATGCAGGCTGTGGGTCTTGCAGAGGTGTGGGTGTTGTGGAAGCCATGATGCGCCATCCCTCATCATCTCGCGAAAACAGGGCAACATCATACTCGCCACGATGGAAATTTCAGAGGCACACTCTCGTCTGCGATGCCTGGGGCAGCGAATCTGGGCGGTGTATTCACTCTTGGCATCGCCCATTACGAAAGCTATACTGTTGTAGTTACGTTCGAGACGAGATTGCAGCCAACGCCCACATTCGATGGGCGCTGCTTTTATGGATGAGGAAGCGCACGATGAAAGTCATTCTCCTACGAGACATCTACAAGCACGGCGTGGCCGGCGAAGTGGTGGAAGTCGCCGATGGCTTCGCACGCAATTATCTGATCCCGCGTGGGATGGCACAGAAAGCCTCCAAGAGCGCCCTGAAAGCCCACACCAAGCTGATGGAACAGGTGGAAGCTCGCCGCGCTCAGTATGAAAACATGCTCAACGATGTGGCTCGCCAGATCGACGGCGTGGAACTGATTTTCGAACGCCGCGCGGCCAGCACGGGTACCCTCTTCGGGTCGGTGACCACGCAGGACATCGCCGACGCCCTGGACGCCAAGACGGGCATCGACATCAACCGCCGCCGCATCAGCCAGCAGTCCCTGCGCGAATTGGGCGAATACGATGTTCCGGTGCGCCTGGGTAGCGAAATCTCCCCGGTGCTGCACATCGTCATCGTGCGTGAAGGTGAACTTGAAGAGTTCCTGCGCGAACGCGAACTGGCGGCCCAGGCTGCCGAAGAAGGCGCAGCCGCCGAGGGTGCACAGGGCGAAGAAGCGCTTGTCGCGGATGCGTCGAACATGACGACGGAAGCAACGCCGGAAACCGTCGCGGCTGAGGCCGTCGCACAGGCAGATGCCGCTGCGGAAGAAACTACCGACGAAGAGACAGAGTAGGGTTTCCGTCTATTCGGACAACTTCAGATGCTGCGTTATAATCGGCCTCGCGTGGCTTGCGGGGCTGATTTTATTTTCGATAGTGATGGTGCTACATGGATCCAACCGCTCTGGGACGGTACTTGCGGGAAACCCGCGAAGCGAAAGAACGAACGCTGGACGATGCGGTCACAGCGCTGAAAATTCGTCGCACAATCCTCGAATCCTTCGAACAGGGTAATTTTGCTGTCGCTGATTCCCAGGTGCAGGTGCGGGGAATGCTGCGGAATTACGCTCGCTTCCTCGGCCTGGAAGAAGAACGAATCCTGGAATATTACGCTGCCACACAAAACAACATCCCGCGCCAGCGGCGGCGCTTCGGGCGCGTGGTGGAAGAAGAATCGCCGCTTCAGGCACCGCGCAAGATCACCGATACGCAACCCAAACCACCGACCATGCTGGAACCGCCGCCGGATCGCTTCGGCTGGGTGGCGGGGGCACTGCGCAACGCGGCCTTCGCACTGATTTCGCTCGCGTCCATCGTCGTGATTGGCTTCATCATCTACGATACGCTCGACCTTGGCGGAGCAACGGGCGATGAAGGGATCGTCCAGGCCGGGTTGCAGACGGCTTCTGCGCAGCCGCCGGGCACCATCACGCCGACGTATACTGCAACCTGGACGCCTCGCCCTGCGGACGCCACAGCCACAACGGACTTCAGCATGGCCGGAATTGGTGGCGTGCAGGTCAGCATCGAGATGTTGCAGCGCTCCTTCGTCCGCGTCAGCGTGGATGGTAACGAGCAGTTCGCGGGGGTCATGGAGCCGGGCGACGAAGCACGCTACGAGGGCAGCAACCAGATCGAACTGACGGCTGCCAGCGCCCCGGCGGTGCTCATCACGTTCAATGGCATTGAACAGGAGCCGTTCGGGGTGCGCGGACAGCAGGCGATGTGGCTCTTCTCACCGACCGGGTTGGAGGTGATGACCGATGGCGCGACGCTGACGCCAACCGCGACCGCCAGCCCCACGCAGACCTCGCCGGAAGCGACTGCCGAGGCAACACAGCCGCTGACTGCGCCAGCGCAATCCCAGGCGGATGCGGCATCAGTTGCGGAGACCGACCTGCCAACGCCGACCAGCATCTTCGCCAATTCGCCCGTGCCATCACCAACTGTCGAAGGAGCCGCCCCGGCTGCGACAGGCACGCAATCGGTCACTGATGCCAGCGCTCCCACTACAGAGGGCGCAGCCGACGAAGATCGCGCATCCGCTGCCCCGACGATGACGCCAAGCGCGACATCCACGGCTACCCCCGCCGCGCCGCTGCCGCTGCGGGCAACATCAGAGACCATTGCACCGACCAAACCACCACCCTGAGCAGATTCTCAGCACCCCTCTCCTTGACCAACTCCCAGTGTCTTGTAAGCTAAAGACCGGGGGCACCGCCGCAGCAGCTCCCCACATCGGTATGCAGGTCTAGCTCCGCAACAGCGCAGGGCAATTTTGGGAGGAAACCACAGAGATGGATACGCCGCTCACCAACTGGCGCATGGGCAAACGCGGCTTGCAGGTTGGCGGCTTCGTGTTGATCCTCATTGGATTCTGGTGGCTCTTCGGCGATACGCTCGCCATCTATGTATCGCCGCAGCGCGGTCTCATCACAAGAGAAGCGACCGTCATCAGCCTGGATCAGCGCGGA
Organism: uncultured Anaerolineaceae bacterium; assembly: GCA_964549915.1. Lineage (GTDB taxonomy): Bacteria > Chloroflexota > Anaerolineae > Aggregatilineales > Phototrophicaceae > JAUZRW01. The sequence goes on from CAZJWX010000084.1 coordinate 9,176, forward strand.
ACTTTCCAGGAACCGGCTTTCTCCGTCACCCTGAGCTATGACGTGGAAGACGAATCCGGGACGATGACGACCATCCGATCCGGGCAGCGCGTGGAATATGGCACCTATGCCCGGCTGTCGCTCGATGATGTCGTCATGATCCGTTTTGACCCGATCGCACCGCATGAATGGACGCTGCTGGCACTGCCCGAAGACAACCTCTTCACGCACAAAATGATCCCGGCGGCAGCGTTGATGATTGGTGGCTTGCTGCTGATGCTGCTGCCCTGGCTGCTACGAGTCGGGTCACGCGCTGGTGATTTCGAGCGGAACGACGGCGAACATTTACAGATTTCGTAGCGCGATTTTCGGAATTTTTCCGTTCAATGGTCAACCACCTGCCAGATAGCGATTGGAAATTGAACCATATGGTCACGACGACAAAGTCACGCAAAGACAAATACTTCCTTCTCAGCCTGGGATGCTCCAAAAATACGGTGGACTCTGAGAGCATCGCGCAAGTGCTGACGAATAACGGCATGGTCAGCGTGGGCGTGCCGGAAGAAGCCGAAGTGCTGATTGTGAATACCTGTGGCTTCATTGACTCTGCCAAGCACGAGTCCGTAGAAGCCCTGCGCGAACTGGTCAGCATCAAGCGCGGTAAACAGATGGTGATCGCCGCTGGCTGCCTCTCGCAGCGCTATGGCGATACGCTGATTCAGGAAGTGCCGGGGCTGGATGGCGTGATTGGCACGCGCCGCTGGATGGATACCTTCGACCTGATCACCCGGCTGCGCCAGCGTAAACACCCCGAACCGCTCTACCACCTGCCTACCGACGCGAAAACGATAGGCCTGGATGAACGCGGCGTTTTGCGTGCCAGCGTACAGGGTGCTTCGGCCTATCTGAAAATTGCCGACGGTTGCCGCCGCCCCTGCGCCTTCTGCGCGATTCCCAAAATCAAGGGCACGGCTGTCAGCCGCCCGATTGACCAGATCGTTTCCGAAGCGGTTCGGCTGCAAGAGATGGGCGTCAAGGAAGTGATGCTGATCGCCCAGGACAGTACCGATTACGGCTATGATCTGGGGATGAAAAATGGCCTCGCAGTGCTGCTGGAGGCGCTGTGTGCCGCCGCGCCGGATATTCCCTGGATTCGCATCATGTACGCCTATCCCGGCTATGTGACGCCGCAACTGATGGAAGCCATCGCCAAACATGACCAGGTGGTGAATTACCTGGATATGCCCTTGCAGCATGGCAGCCGCGAGACGCTCAAGCGCATGAAGCGCCCCGCAAAAATCGAATGGGTTTACGATACGGTGGGCAAGCTGCGAGAGATGATCCCCAACCTGGCGGTGCGTACCACATTCATTGTGGGCTACCCCGGCGAAACCGAAGCCGAGTTCCAGGACTTGCTGAACTTCGTGGAGGATTTGCAATTTGATCGCGTCGGCGCGTTCACGTACTCCTACGAAATCGGCACGCCCAGCGCCCTGTTGCCGGATCAAGTGCATGATGAGGTCAAGCAGAAACGCTACGAGCGCCTGATGGAATTGCAGCAGGGCATCAGCTTGAAGAAAAATCAGTCGTATGTGGGGCAAACACTGGATGTGCTGGTCGAAGGGCACGGCGAGGCTGAAGATGAAGACGGCAACCCGCTGGATACGGTCATCAGCCTGGGACGTAGCTACCGCGACGCACCGGAAATTGACGGCTATGTGATCGTGGAAGGCGAACTCCCGCCGGGCGAAATCGTCCCTGTGCGCATCACAGGCGCGACAACGTATGATTTGCTGGCAACCGTAGACATCAACTCCGCGCAGGTGATCCAGCCGGGGCAGGTTTTCGGCGAAGGCATGATCTCACTGGATGAGGTGGAGTGACACAATTTTCTCCCCTCCCTAAATCCCTCCCCACTTCGTGAGGCGGGAGACTTGGTTTCCCCCTGCGCAGCGGGGGGACGGAAGGGGGGAAATTCATTCCTTGCGCATCACCAAGACGCGAATGCCGAATACACGCAACGGCAGCGTTGGCGAGAGCTTGATTTTCAAGAACGAGGGCGCTTGCCACCAGGAAATCGTCTCATAGCCGAAGCGCTCGTAATACGGCTCCATCTTATCCATGCAGAGCAGATACAGCGGCCTGCCTGCCCGCTCTTCCAGCGCCGCGATCATCGCCCTACCGACCCCTTTGCCACGCATTTCCCGCACTGTGACCAGACTGCCCAACTCCTCGCAGCCAGGATAGGGTTTGACCTGCCCGATGCCCACCACACGCCCTTCGTATTCCGCAATCAAGAAGTGCTGCCACTTGAGCGAGGTCGGGTCGAGCCGCGCCTCCCGGATCATCTGCTTGATTGTGGCGTCGTCTTCGGCAGTTGCAGGCCGAATCTCGATGGGCAGCGAAGGTTCTTGCTCTGGCATGAGGGTTGATTCCTGGTCTATACTGTTCGGCATGAGAAAACGACTTAGCGGGCTGATTATCGTCTTGTTATTGGCAGCATGTCAACCAGCGACGGACAGCCTCTTCCCGACTGAAATTCCCTTCCCCACCGTCACAGCGGGTCAGCGCCTGAGCGGGGTACTGCCATCCCCCGGTGCGCGGATTGATGCTGGCTCGAACCCGGCGACGGCTGCGGCGGTCGCAGCACGTCCGACAGGTACGCCCGATAGCAGCGCCTGCCCTGCCGCCAATGCGGATGCCGAATTGCCGCAGTTCCCGAACAGCCGGGTCTCCGCGATTGATGCGCTGCTGATCTTCCTGAACAGCGGCGGCACGGTGGATGCGCTCAGCAGCGCGGTGATTTCGCAGTGGGAGGCTTTTGGCGAGAACGGGTACCTGATAGATGAAGAAGACCTGACGGGCGAAGGCACGCCGGAACTCATCATGGGCTACATTGCACCGGGGGATGTCGGCACGCTATTGATCTTCGGCTGCCAGGGCGGGCGTTATGTGCAGCTCTACGAGGCCATTGCGGATGGCCTGGAACCGCCGCAGATCCTCACCATCGGTGATACGAACAACAATCCCCCTGCCGAAGTGGTCTTCGTGCGGCGGCAGTGCAACGCGGTTGATGCCTGCGAAATCCAGACGCAGATCATCCACTGGGAATACACCGTTGGGCGCTTCGTGAACATCCTCCCCGATCCGGTCTACACCATCGACGACCCGGACATCAACCTGCCGCAGATGCGCGATATGGATAACGACGAAGTGGATGAACTGGTCATCAACCTGGAGAGCAATGGCAACGCTGCGACTGGCCCCCTGCGCACGGGCGTGAACATCTACGATTGGAACGGGCAATTTTACGTCCTGTCGATCATCCAGCTTGATCCACCACGTTACCGGATTCAAGTCGTACATGAAGGGGATCGCGCCTTCTCTTTCCAGCGTATGGATGAAGCCCTCGAAGCCTATCAACTGGCGCTGGATGACCCGGACTTACGCTACTGGTTCGACGATGGCCCGGTGAACGTCACCAGCTACGCGCTCTATCGCATGATCCTGGCTTATGCCTACCTGGGCGATGGCACGGGGCTGCTCAATACCGTGTCGCAAATGCAGGAGGAATTTCCGCCAGAGGAAGGCGATCCGCCGCCAGAAGCTCCCGTCTATGTGGAGATGGCCAATCGCTTCGTGGATACGCTGACGATCACCAACGACTTGCACGAAAGCTGCCTGGAAGTGCTGTCCGTCATCGCTGAACGCCCGGAGGCGCTGGATTTTGTGAACCGCTATGGGCAGCGCAGCCCGACGTATACGCCCCTGGAATTATGTCCATTTTAGTGACCCGTTTTTTGTAGCTGTTTTCTATAGGGGCTGAACATTGGCGTTTGAAAAATTGTTGACTCAACGAACTCGTAGGGGGCATCCCACATGATCGCCCGGACATCGTGAACGCATATGGACATTCCCCTGCTATCTCTTGTTCTGTCTTTGGGGCGGAACTTGTTTACTGACAACGTGCAGCACAAAAGCGGGAGGGGCGCAGGCTCTCCCCTGTTCAGCCTGACCTGAAAATCATCATCGAAAGTGTATCGTATGTCTGAACTCGTGAATTTTTTCAAGCCGCAGCAAGACACCATGATTGACCTGCTGCGCGAACTCGTCCTGCACGAATCGCCGTCGAATCAGAAGGCTGCGGTTGATCAACTGGGCGAATACCTGCAAGCGCGTTTCGTAGCGGCGGGTGCGACCGTCGAGCATCACCCGCGCGAAGCGGTCGGCGATAACCTGCTGGCGAAGTGGAATGCTGACGCACCCGGCAAACCGATCCTGATCCTCTCGCACATGGATACGGTCTGGCCGCTGGGCACGGTGGCGGATCGTCCGCCGACTCTGGACGGCGAAGGGCGGTTCTATGGCCCCGGCGCGCTCGACATGAAGGGGGGCATTGTGGTCGCATTGCAGGCGATTAAGGGCTTGCAGGAACGCGGCGAACTCCCCAATCGCCCCATCTGGTATTTGTTGACCAGCGATGAAGAAATCGGCAGTAATTTCGCCCGCGAGTTGATCGAACACTGTGCGCAGCGCAGCGCCCTGGTGCTGGTGACGGAACCGCCCAATGCCGACGGTTCGCTGAAATCCTGGCGCAAGGGCGTCGCTACCTATCAATTGACAATCAAGGGGCGCGAAGCACACGCGGGCAATGAACCGGAGCAAGGGGTTAACGCGATCATTGAATTCGCGCAGCACGCGCTGGAACTGCACAAGCTCAACAATCTGAAATACGGCACATCGGTGTCGGTGACGATGGTAGAAGGGGGCACAGCGGGCAATGTGATTCCGGGGCACGTGCGCGCCCATGTGGATACGCGCACGATCAGCACCAGGGAAGCGGATCGCCTGCACGAGACCATCATGAAACGCTTCCCCTACATCCCCGGCGCGGAAGTCCACGCCGAACTGCTGAACCAGCGTCCGCCGATGGAGCGCAACGCCAAAACGGTCGATCAAGCCAAGGCCATCGCAAAAGCCGCCGGAATCACCCTGCGGGAAGATGGCGCAGGAGGCGGAAGCGACGGCAATTTCACGGCGGCGTTAGGCATTCCCACATTGGATGGGCTGGGGCCGGAAGGCCAGGGATTACACGCGCAGCACGAGCACGTCCTGATCAATACGCTGCCGCGGAAAGCCGCGCTGATGGCGGTGCTCCTGCGTGATTGGCCTGCTGAATAGCTGCGTGTACGCGGCAGGGGGTAGGGTGTAGCATACCCCCAAATACGCATTTCACGTCTCCCGGCTCACCAACCATTGCAGCGCTTCGTGATCCGTTGCCGAACGGAAGAAGCGGCGCGAGGTACCGACCAGCCCCAGCGTCGTCAGGAAGCGCTGCAAGATCGACAGCACGACGCCTTCGTTGTAGACATAAGCGGCGCGGAACGGCGGCACGTATTTCTGTTGGCTGTAGAACTGTCGCAGCGCCTGCACCACATAGGGCAGCGGTGGGACCCCAGCGCGGGCATCGACCAGCAGCAGCGTGATCGACGACTCGTGCTCTGCTGCGCTGAAGATACGCTCGACATAGACCAGGGCTTCGTCCACAGCCTGGTGGCTGGCATCTTTCAGAATGATTTTGTGGATATTATTGTTCAGATAGTACTGGTATGTGCAGTGTTGCGTGGCATCGGACATGCCCTTACCTCTCATTGATGGTTTTCCCTGTGTGTCCTGGAAAACATCATAGAGTGCGGAGCGCGTCTGGACAAGTTAGCGTTGTGCGAGGCCGGATTCCAGCGCTAACAGGTCTTCGCGGCTGGTGATCGGGCGCATATGGTGGACGAAATCACGTATGGAAGTGCTCTGCGCCCGCACCGAAAGCACTGCCGGCCCAATCGGATCCGCGCCACCGGCCCCGCCATCGACCTGATAGCCGCCATAAAATGCGAAGTAGGCCTGGTTGAGCTTACGCAGCGGATAGCCATTCTCGACGAAGTACATACGGCGTTCTTCCAGGTAGGATTCCGCGTCTTCCAGGCGGCCTTGCGCCAGCAGTTCATCCAGCCGAATCCGTGTCTCGCTCATTTCAGCGGCAAAATCGAACGTCTCAGGTTCGGTCAGCAGGGGTGTCTCATTGTAAGTCGGCAACGCCGGGGGCGGGAATTCCGGGTAGTAACGCGCCAGCACCCCAGCAGCGATTTCCTTGCCGAAGAGGTCGGCGGTGGTCTCGTTGATGATGCGCGCGTCCCCGGCGAAAGCATCTCCGGTGAAGTAGCTCACCCCCAGCGGGAAGAAATACAGGTAATGGTGCAGCCATTCATGGGCGAAAGTCTCTACCGCGAAGGGAATGGACGGAGTTTCGTAGATCATGGCCGGATAGAGCGCGATGCCACCCAGAGGCACGATCAACGCCGAGAGGTCGTAGTCCGCTTCAAGTTGCGCTTCGATGCGAGCGCGTTCGGCGACAGGCAGCGGTTGCAGCGCCAGGGAAGTTTCCAGGCGAATGGCATCGCGCGGCGAAGTCACCAGCAAATCCGGGATCCGTGTGAAGCGCATCGCCAGCGGAGGCCAGACTCTGCCGCCGACACCGAAGCCCTCCTCCAATAGAATCGCCGCGACCTGCCCTTCCAGAATGGCCTCAGCAGTGCCTTGCCGCTCCATCAGGCTGGCACGCAGCGCATCCCGTTCCTGCCGAAGTGCAGCGAAATCCAATAAGGGTACTGCACGATAAGCAGCCGCGAACTGCGCCTCAATCTGCTGTGCACGCCGCAAATCCGCCATATACGCCCGCACGAAGTCCGAGCGCTGGGCGTCTGTCAATTCATCGTGCGCCCCCGTCAGCGCCTGATCCGCCTTGGCACGAAGCGCTCCCAGCTCCCACGAGATGAAATCGAAGGAATACTCGCTGACATCAAACGCAATGGAGAGGAATTGGTCATTGACCGGCACAGTCGCAGGCGGCGCAACCGCAATGAAGAATGCCGCGAAGACGAACAGGGCGGCCCCGAAGCGCCAGCACCGGCGCAGCGCCGTGCCAATTGTCTGTAGGGTTTTCACGAGAAAAGCGAGCGCCATAGAGGAAATTAGAGAGACTTCAACTAACAGAAGCGGCAGTCTCCGGGTCGCGCTTCTGTCGACAACGCAGTGGGTTGTCGGGAGGGTGCGCGTTTACACCTCGACGTACCGCTTCCAGACCGATGGGCCAGTGCCAAGTGCGATCACCAGGTAGCTGGTGCGTGGCATCTTCGGCTCCCACCGGAGCTTCATGCCGACCTCGTGCGGTAGTCTGTCCCCTTTCCGATGATTACAAGACGAGCAGGCGCAAGCAGTGTTCGACCACGTATCACGTCCGCCTCTTGATTTGGGCAGAATATGATCGATGGTGAAATCTGCCTTCGCCAGCAACTTTCCTCGCTGAATATCACCGGGTTGTGCGCCGCAATAAATGCAGCGATAGTGATCCCGCACGAGCACCCCACGCCGGCTCCAGTGCGCCCGACGGCGCGGTACATTGACGTAGGTTCGCAGCGCAATCACGGATGGGACAGAGAACTTGTCACGCACGGTACGGATGAACTTCCCGCTCTCTTCGACCACGATGGCCTTCCCCGCCAGGAGCAGATTCATGGCGCGGGGGACGGTGATAACGGAGAGCGGCTCCCATGTGCTGCCATTCAGCAGCAAGACTCGTTGTTGCATGATTGCAGTGGTGGACACGGGATTTATTTTATCTCCCTATACTTACCATCCAACCATTGACGTTTGTTGTCCCTTAACATCCGTTTCAGTATAGCAGGTGGATGTTAATTTCCCTTTATAGGATACATCACTTTTGCCGAGTCTGCCTAGTGAAACACGACCGTCACCGTCACCGCAAAAGTCATATTCCAGGCGGTATCGCAGGAAACGGAGCCATCAAGAACCATCGCGCTCCGTCCCCCTGCGACATCCGGCTTTGGATCCATCATTTCGTTCTATCCTGCCAGAGCTTGCGTTTTGGCTACCCGTACACTCACTTGTCTTGCCGTTATCTCGTTCGTTTTGCTACCAATACAACTCGGTTCTTGCCGCGTTCATGCCTTGTACGATTCTGGAGGTTTTCTTATGGACAAAGCAATTAGACATCACACAAAACAGGTGGTAGATACTTTTCA
>CAZJWX010000085.1:0-15862 GCA_964549915.1 uncultured Anaerolineaceae bacterium
GTTTCGACTTACACCCTGTTTCGACCCTCCCAAGATGTGGGTAATGTATAGCCTTTAGGCGTGGGGAGTATGTCACTGTAGCATGGTTCGGCTGCGTGCGTGATGACGCGCGGACGACAATTGTCCTCGTCCGCATGGCGGCGTACAATCGGCGCGATTTGCCACCAGCACACGATTGAGGAAGGCACTTTTTGCCGCAAAAACGCAACAGCCTGGAACTCCCCTGGCCGACGGATTGGGCGGCGCTCTTCGGCGCGGATCGCCCGCTGCTCGTAGAATTTGGCTTTGGCAATGCGGATCATCTGATCGCGCTGGCGAAGGCCAACCCGACCTGCAACGTGATCGGCTTCGAGATTTCGATCCTGTCGATGGAGAAGGCCGAGCGCAAGATCGACCGCCTGAAGCTGCCCAATGCGCTGGCGATTTACTCACGGGCGGAGACGGCGCTGCACCACCTCTTCACACCGGGCAGCGTGCGCCAGTTCCACATCAATTACCCGGATCCCTGGTTCAAGTCGCGCCATGCGGGACGCCGCTTGATGCAGCGCGATACGCTGGATGCCATCGTCAGCCGCCTGGAACCGGATGGCCTGCTGTATCTGGCGACGGACATCGCCGAATACGCGGAGATGAGCCACGAATTGCTCAGCGAGACGCCAGGGCTGGCGAATCTGTTATCCGCGCCCTGGGTACACGACTTCCCGGAGCGGCTCATCACCACCAAATACGAAGAAAAAGGCATCCGCGAAGGACGCCCCGGACATTATTTCAAATATCGGCGCAATCATCAGCCCGCGCCGGATGTGCCCGTGCAGGAGGAATTGCCCGTGCCCCACGTCGTCCTGAAAACACCGCAACCCCTACCGGAGATTCTCGCGCAGTTCGAGAAGCGGACTCACCATCCCGGCAGGGGGATTCACATCATTGTGCTGAATGGCTACCATAATCCGAAACACAACAGCCTGCTCTTCGAAGTTTTGATCGAAGAACCGACGATTGAGCAGCGTGTCGGGCTGGCGTTGATCCCACGCGGTGCTTCCGGTGAATATACGCTCAAGCACACCATGTTCGGTATGCCGCGCCCCACCCAGGGAATGCACGACGCGACTCGCTTTCTCGCAGATTGGATCAGCAGCTTGCACCCGGAAGCGGAAATCCTCAGCAGTTCGGTGCGCCGCTGAGCCTCACCAGCCGGGGGCGTCGCTTGCGGGGAACGACTCCGCTGAAGCTTCGTCGATCTCGTCGCGCTTGCCGCTGACCAGATCCCAGCGGTCGTAGAGGTCATTGGTCTGCGCTGCGAGGTTGAAATCTTGCGTGCCCAATCCGTTGACTTCCGGCGTGTACCAGGTCACCGTGACTTGCATACGCGCCAGATGGATATCCGGATAATGCTCCTGCTCCATGCCCAGTTCGGCAATGTGCTGCACAAAATGAGTCGCATCCGCGAAGGATGAGAAATCGAAGGTGCGCGTCAGCCGGAGCGTGTCTTTGATGTTCAGCAGCGCCCAGTCCGAAAGGTTGTTCAGCGCGGATTCCACCTGATCGCGATTCAAGGGGGTCACAGCAGCGGTTTGTTCAATGGCCTTGCGTTTCATCGTATTCATGGGCGTGCCTCTATGGTCTCACCTGCGTTTCCTACACCCTATCTGGTGCGTCTTAGAAACGAGTCAATCTACGGCAGCGCTCATGCAATCCTGTGCTGCGCTGATGCGATTCTGATACGTGGCTGAGGGTGTGCGTAGAACGCAAAGCGGATCAGTGCGCCGCATTCTACTTTGCTTGTGCCATTTGCTACTACCTTGTGCAGGGTGCTCAAGGAGAGGCCAGCAGGGCATAGGAATTTGGTCGCAATTGGGAAAAATTGAGAAGGTTCTTCAGCAAAATCGCACAAATCTTGTGTATAATGCCCAGTAGAAGCGTGTGGGTAGACACGCTTCTGCAAAATTAATATGCTCCCAAAAATACCGAACGAACGACGCAAAGCCACCCGACACACGCTGTCCGGGTGGCTTTGTTTCTGGGGGCAGTCACAACTCAGGGGCTGCGGAGGGAGGTCAGGCGGGCGGGCTGCCCTGGCAGCGCTTCTGCCCAGGCCAGTACTACCTGCCCCTGCGCATCGCGATCCAGCGTGGGCGGTGCCAGCAGCAGCGGAGTCGGCAGCAGCGCTTCATAGGATTCCAGGCTGCCTGCGCGGAAGGTCGCAACGCCCAATTCCTGCGGCGTCGTCAGCACGACGGGCAGGGCGAGATGCTGCCCCGCCAGCGGACGTGCAAAGCTGATCGGCTCGACGAAGATGCCCTGCGCTAACTGGATCGAGAAGGCCGACGGTGTGCCGAAATCCCGTTCGGTGAGCTGCCCCATTGAAGCCAGCACAGTGCGCCGCCCACCCGCCGAGCGCGTATTCCAGAAGAGGTGGGCGTGCGTACCATCCAACGCGACGAAGAACGAATCCAGCGCCGCCCCCGCTCCGAGATGAGGCAATCGGGTCAGCGGCTGCGGATCGTCCAGCGTGGCGAATCCCGCTTCCTCGCCCAGGTCGCTGCTGTAAACGACATCCCCCTGCATCCAGAAGAGCCGCAGCGTGCCGAAGACATCGCGCACCAGCGCCGGGTGATCCGCCCCGGTGCGCAGCGTGACCGGAGGCATGGGCACACCGTTGCGGTTGATCGTCGTCGTGCGCAATCGTGATACTGCGCCGGGTTGGCTGCTCCAGATGACCTGCACGGCGTCATTCTCGGTCAGGGCGGCGCTGTACCGCTGCGCACCTTCCGCAGAAATCGGCAGCGGGGGGGACTGTACCCCACCCGCCCGCGAAAGCAGTGCGCCCCATAGCTCGGTGCGTTGGCTCTCTTGATCCGCATCCAGCCACAGCAGCAGCAGATCTTCCCCCAGGGGCAGCAGCGAATGGGCGTAGGGCATGCTGCCGCGCAAGGGCAGTTCCAGGGGCGTTGCCTCGCCAACCCGCAGATAATGGCGGGCACCGTTCGACCAGGCGAAGTAAGCCGTCCCCTCGACGACCAGCAGCGCCGGAGGTTCGCGCCGCCACGCTTCGCCGACGGTCTGCGGCACGCCCCAGGGAGATGGTGCGGGCTGCGTGGGGGTCGGGTTCGGTTGCGGAGAACAGGCCGCCAGCAGCAGCAGGATGACGACTGCGAAAAACCGCTCACTCACGCGGGACAACCTCAATATTGATGATGGCGGGATCGCTGGGAGTCCCATCCGGGCGGTAGGCAATCACTTCCACCACATGCAGGCCGATGCCGCTGGCACGCCAGGGCACTTCCGCACGCAGCACCGGGACAAATTCGTCTTCTGCGGGGGGCACTTCATCCAGCGTCACATCATCAATGCGCACTTCAATGCGTGCCACGCCGGGGTTCTCATCACGCCCGACCACATCGAACGTGAATTCCGTGCCTTCGATCACCTGCTGGTTGTTCGCGGGTTGCAGAATCTCCACGCGGGGCAAATCTGGCGTGGGTTCGGGCGTGATTTCGACGGGGTCGCTGGTCAGGTTGCAGGCGCTGAGCAGCAGGAGCAAGGCCAGCGCGATCAGCCAGTGTCCCGCGCGGTGTTTCCCCCCTTCCGTCCCCCCACTTCGTGGAGGGAAACTGTCCTCCCCCTGCGCAGCGGGGGGAGCGAGAGGGGGGAGTGTGTACCCCTGCGCAGCGGGGGGAGCCAGAGGGGGGAGTGTGTGCCCCTGCGCAGCGGGGGGAGCCAGCGGGGGGAGTGTGTGCCCCTGCGCCGAAACGACCTCATTTGCACTCTGCGACATCACTTTGGCCTCCATACGATCACCCCACCAGCGCACGCCAGAGCAAGAAGACCGCCATGCCCCCGGCAATCGTGTACAGCAGATTCTGGGTGCGCAGCGCGATCAGGATGGCGACCAGCGACCCGTAGAGATAGGCGTTGTTCAGGCGGATGTCGATGACGCCATCGGGCATCAACGCCGCCGGGACGATGATCGCGGTCAGCACTGCCACCGGGACGAAGCGCAGCGCCCGAAAGACGCGCCGGGGCAGTTCGACGCGCCCGACCAGTACCAGCGGGATGTAGCGCACGCTGAACGTCACCGCCGTCATTCCCGCGATCAAGATGAGTTCGTCTGTCGTCAGCATGGTGGCCTCCGAGCTTCCATATGATCTTCGTGCTGGCTGCATACGTCCCCGCGCCTGCTGCCGCAGGGCAAGGGCTATGCAGCGTGGGAACGGCCTCCGTTATAGCGGCACTTCCTTGGTCATGCAATGAACCGCCCCACCGCCATTGATCCCCTTGCTGCTGTCGATGGGGATGATCTCCATATCCGGCTGTGTCTCCTCGTAGGTGCGCAGGGCGACTTCATCCGAAGGGATGTCATAGGTCGGTACCAGGATGCGCCCGTTCACGGTCAGAGCGTTGGTGTAGCTGCGCCGGATGCTATAGGCGAACCAGTTCACATAGCGCGATGGCGTGGGCAGTTCGGCGATCCGGTAGGGCTGCCCCTGGGCATTGGTTTCGCTTTCCAGGATGCGGCGAGTCTCGCGTAGGGCAGCCGCGCTGCTGGGTTCTTCCGGCGCACTCAGGTAGATCGTATCCGCATTCCCCAGCTTGACCAGCAAATCCACGTGCCCCGTGGTTTCCAGCGGCAAGCGTGGCGTGATGATGAGCTTCTCGAAATCGAAGAGGGTGTGCAGGTAGCGGCGCAGGGTGATCGGCGTGTAGTGCGGGTTGCGCCGGAAAATCTGCTCGCTCATCAGCAGCGTCCCCGCCCCATCTGCCCAGAGATTGCCGCCTTCGGTGTGCAATTTCACGGGGAGCAGCGGCATATCGCGGTACGCTGCCCATCGGTGCGGCATGAAGTCATCGTCCGCCTGGGGATATTTGGGGTGATTGTCGTAGAGGGCTGCCGCCACCACGCGCTGCCCATCCGGCGCTTGCCCGATAATGGGACCGAAATCGCGCACCCAGATGTCGTCCGTTCGCAGCACCGTGAAACAAAGATTCTCAGCAGTGACCCTGTCCCTCTCCTGCAAATAGAGCGCCACGCCCCGCGCCCACATCTCGCTCGGCACCAGAATCTCGGCTTCGGCAACGGCGCTGATGGCTTCTGCCAGCTCGGCATGCATCTCCCAGACCGTTGGGTACATGCGCCCCCAGCTCACCAGGACGCGCTCGGTGGGTTCCCACTGGGCGGGAATCCGCAAGGGTGCGCCCTCATAGCGCGACGGCTGCTCATCGCGCGGAACGTGGGCCACTTGCAGGTCGAGGGTCGCCAGCCGCGCCGCAAGATCACTCAGGTCGGCATCCGGGAACAATCCCCAATCCACCAGGAAACGCGCCATCGCCAGTTCGTCAGTGGGATCATGAAGATCGGCATGGACGGGGTAGGCACTGCGCAGAATCGGCTGGGCAAGCTGGCGCACCAGCGGCGGCAGCTCACGCCGCCACAGGGGGTAGAGAATCGGTTCAAAGCGCAAAAACGGTTCTGGCATGGGTTTTCCAGGTCTGGTTCAACGGTACAAGAAGGCGGCTCCGCAGAGCACACGTTCGGCGATTATCATCCAATTGCGAGGGCATTTCAAGCGAGGTCAGGCGAATCGCCGGGTAATCGCCTCAAGCCGTGCATGGTGTAGAGAAGGGACAGAATAGCGGGTGAAACCCTGTGTATTCCCCATGTTCCCCCCTTCCGTCCCCCCACTGCGTAGGCTTGCACTCCCCCCTTGCGTCCCCCCACTGCGTAGGCTTGCACTCCCCCCTTCCGTCCCCCCACTTCGTAGGGGGAAACCAATTCTCCCCTTGCGCAGCGGGGAGGGGATCACAGCGGGGGGAGCTAGAGGGGAGAACTTGTGCAGCAGGGAGAGAATTCATGAGGGCTTGATTCGCCAACGCGGTCTGGCCCAAGGTTACATATTCCCCGAACGGGTAACGATCCTGCCTGTGCGCCCCTGCGAAATCCAGGCCGTATCCCCTCGGTCTATCGCCAACCCTTGATCTTCAACCCGCATGGCGCAAATTGCCCTTCCCCGTAACGCGAAGCGCCTCCAGGGGTATTGCATGTTGGTCGCTGCAATGGCCGCAAACATCTCTTGCCGGAAACGGCCTGTTGACGCTACAGTCACATGAAATGACGACTACCCGACAGAGTTGAGACGAACATGGTCAAGATTGGCATTCTGGCGCTGCAAGGTGCATTCATCGAACATCAGAAGACCTTCGAAACCCTGGGCGCACAGGTGACGCAGGTACGGCTCCCGCAGCAGTTGGATCACCTGGACGGTCTGGTGATCCCCGGTGGGGAGAGCACCACCATCGGCAAACTGGCGACGGCCTACGGGTTGATCGAACCGCTGCGTAACTTCGCCGCCGAAAAGCCCACCTGGGGCACCTGCGCGGGATTGATCTTTCTGGCGGACGACATCGGCGAGCACCAGCAGCCGATCCTCGGTCTATTGCACGCGCAGGTGGATCGCAACGCCTTCGGCAGACAGCGCGACAGCTTCGAGGTGCCACTGCACATTCGCGGCCTCGCAACCGAAGCGCCCTTCCCGGCGATCTTCATCCGAGCACCGCTGGTGCGCCGGGTGGAAGACGATGTGGACGTGTTGGCGACCTTGCCCGATGACGGCATTGTCGCAGTGCAGCAGCAGCACTTGCTCGGTACGGCGTTCCACCCAGAATTGACGCAAGATTTGCGCGTTCACCAGTATTTTTATGATATGGTTGCCCATGAAGGTACCCACACCAAGGAAGGGAAGCGAGATGAGTGAGCAGGATTTCTTCCGACGCCAACGCGCTGCCGTCCCCGGCGAATTTGACGACGAAGAGGAGCCGCTCTCGCTGGAAGAGCTGGCGGAAGAGGAAGAAGAAGAGTACGAAGACGACGATGACGATCAAGTCATCGACGCGCAATTCGACTTCGACGAGGAAGAAGAGGAAGAAGACCTCGATCTCGATGACGACTTGTTCTATGCCGATGAGGAAGAGGATGATGATGTCATTGAAGATGAGGGCTATGACGAAGACGACGACGAATTTGACCTCGACCTGGATGATGAGGACGAAGACGAAGGGTTTGTCGATCTCTACGGCGATTCGTAGCCATGCAAGGTGGCGCTCGCCCGCAGCAGGCCCCCTGTGAGCAAGTTCTGCTCGCCGGGGGTTTTTTGTTTTCTGCAAGGTTGACACAGTACGCTACGAATCAGCCAGCCTGGGATCGACCGGGGGGCGCAACATCATGCACGACGCTCTCCCATCGGAATGCGCTAGCCCCATCGTACCGGGAAGTAATATCTCAACAGTTTGCTCCGGCCTTTTGGGGCATACTTTGGGAAGAGGGCGCGTCGGTGTGCTGCGCCGCTGCGTGCTATATCAGGGGAAATTGCGAATAGACCTCGGCGCACCAGCCTCACGGGGGCAACCCCCGCTGTGTACCCTGCCGAAAGCATAGCTGTATTCCCCGACTGAATTACATTTCTTTACCGTATCTTTATGATCGCCGGACGGCCTCTTGCTTTGCAGCCCCTCATCATCGGGTATAGTATGGACTGGGGAGCCGAGCCTGCGCATAGAAGGGTGTGGTGTCGATTTGTTTCCGGTTGATTTTCTGGAAATCTTTAGAAACGTTGCACACGCCCAGAGCGATTCTCTGTTACAATGCATTGCGGACACATAACCTATTGTTACGATACGGAAGCGACCCGTGCAGCGAAATGACACTGGAACTCGGCTTAATCAGATCGAGATGATGATGAGGACACGCTCATGAATTCGAAACCGCTCCTGCTCATTGTGACCCTCAGTATCCTGCTGTTGGGAGCCGTCATCGGGTTATCTGTTGCACAACAGAGCGAGCTGCCGCTCGTCAGCGACTCGGAAGGCGAACCGGGGTACAGCAACTCCGCTCTCGTGCTGGTGATCGACATCAGCGGCAGTATGAACACCTCCGCCGTTTTCAACAGCACCCTTGCCGCCGCCCAGGCGCTCGTGGAAGAAGTAGACGGGCAGATTCCGATTGCTATCGTGTCCTTTGGTGACACGGTGCAAGTCGCCCAGTCTTATAGCAGCGATCCCACCGTGTTGACTGCCGCGCTCAACAGCCTGCGCGTGCAGGACAGCGCCTTGCTCTACGACGGTGCGCTGACGGGCATTGAAGAAGCCGCCTCGCTGGATGTGGAAAACCCCACCGTGCTGCTCTTCAGCGATAGTTCCGACCAGAACCGCAGCGCCAGCGGACGTAACCAGGCGCTGACGGTGGCGGGGCGCAACGCCGTCACGGTGCACACTGTCGCCCTGGAATTCAACGGGACGATTTCCGCAGAGACGGATTACCTGCTGGAACTGGCGCAGGCCACCGGGGGCACGTACTCCGAAGTCACTGTTGCCCAGGCAGAATCGGGCGAGTTGAACACCATCGCCCTGGAAATTGCCGAAGACGCCCTGGACGACAACGTCGTCACCCCTGCTGAGGAAGTGGGGACGATTGGTTCCATTGAAGACACCCAATCCGGCGAGTCGCTGGTCATTGAAGAAGAAGATACCGAAGTTGACCCGCTGGGGGGGCAGTCACTCATTGAACAGACGCCACCCCCGGAAAACGTCGCTATACCCGAAGGCGATAACCTGGTGCTGCCCATCGGCAACATCCTGCCGATCCGCATCGAAGTGCCTGACAGCGATGTGGTACGAGCAGAACTCTCGATCAACGGCGTCAAACTGGTGACCTTCACCCAGCCGACCGACATCTACGAATACGACCTCGACCTGGGAAGCCTGCGCGACTCCGGCAGTTACCGCATCACCTTCAACACGACCAACGAAGACAACGTGCTCTTCGGCGCTGAGTTCGAATTTGATGTGGTGGTGCTGCCGCCGACATCGCTGACGGATGGCGCGGAAGAAGAGGCCGAAGGGGAAGATGTGGAAGAAGGCGCACTGCTCGTTGAACCGGAGAGCACGGCCAACGATCCGTCGCTTCCGCGTCAGGTCTTGATTGACGGCGTACCGATTTCCAGCCTGGAACTGGTGCTGACCGAAGAGGACGGGCTGGAGCTTTCCGAAAACCAGCTCAGCGAGATGGATCGTCGGACGCAGGAAGACCTGCTGGACATCATCACGCGCCCCTTCCAGTATATTCCGCCAGAAATCACCAGCCTCTTCACGACACAGCGCCCCGGCATCGTCACGGCGATCATCATCGTGATGACGGTGGTGCTGCTGCCGCAGGGTCTTTTCACGCTGTACTGGATGACCTACACCTGGGTCGATACGCGCCGCCTGAAGCGCAGCCAGCCGCCGGAAGAATTCTACGAGCCGCATTACAGCTTCACGGCGCTGCTGCCCGCCCGCCGCGAAGAGCAGGTGATCTACGATACGATCATGGCGACCGCCAAGATCGACTATCCCGAACACCTGAAAGAGACCCTGGTCTTGATCCGCGATGAAGACGACGATGAGACCATCGCCGAGACCAAACGCGCCATTGACGATTTGCGCCGCAGCTTCGAGGAACGCGGCGAAGAGTGGCCCAACAACGTCCACCTGATCACCTTCACCGATGGCCCCAAGAACAAGCCCAACGGTTTGAATCGTGGGTACAAGGCATCGACCAAGGATGTGATCTGCATCTTCGACGCGGAAGACTCGCCGCACCCGGAAATTTACAACGTGATCAATACCGTGATGCTGCGTGACGAAGCGGATGTCGTGCAGTCCGGCGTGCAGTTGATGAACTTCGAAGCGCCTTGGTTCAGCGCCTTCAACGTGCTGGAATACTTCTTCTGGTTCAAGAGCGGGCTGCACGCCTTCACCCACGAAGCCAACGTGACGCCGCTGGGTGGCAACACGGTCTTCTTCAAGAAGGAATCGATGGATCTCCTGGCGGCGCAGGATACCGAGAAAGGCTATCGTGCCTGGGACGAAGGGCTGCTGACGGAAGATGCGGATGTAGGCTTCCGCCTGACCGCCCTGGGGCAGAAGATCACGATTGTATACGGCTCCAAGCAGGCCACACAGGAAGAGACGCCGCACAACATCGAGCAGTTCATCAAGCAGCGCACGCGCTGGTGCCAGGGCTTCTACGAGATTTTCGTCAAAGGAGACTGGACGCGCCTGCCCACCGCACGCCAGCGTATCGCGTCGATTTACATCTTGCTGAACTCGCTCTTGCAGGCATCGGTGCTGCTCTTCCTGCCCGTTGGTGCGTTCATCTTGCTGACGCAGGAACTGCCCGTGCCCATTGCGCTGCTCTCGTGGCTGCCCTTCTACCTGATGCTGATCCAGATGATCATCAACCTGATCGGCATCCGCGAGTTCACACTGGCTTACGGCTTGAAGCTGCCCTTCCTCTTCCGCCTGCGGATGATGCTCTACTACTACCCGTACCAGATTCTGCTGGCGGCAGGGGCGATGCGCGCCATTGTACGCTTCCTGACGAACCAATCGTCCTGGGAAAAGACGGCACACTCGAACCTACATCGTAAAACCGCGTAAATCCGCAGGAGGACAGGCAACCTATGGCTAGCGTGACGAAAAACGAGCACCACCAGGCTGCACACGAAGAAGACGCAGCGCAGCCGGCTATTGGCCGCTTCAGCATTTTCCTGCTGATCATCGTGCTGCTCATCGCCGGTGTGACGCATTACGAGAATATGATGCAATTCCCCGCCTACCAGGATGCGGAAGGGGTCAACATCTCCAATGCCTGGGCGATGCTCAACACGGGCGACCTGACCCCCTATACTTATGCCTACGAAGAAGCCCCGACCAACACCTTCGTGCTGGCGGGGTGGAGTTCGCTGCTGGGTGGCTTCGACCAGTTCGGCTTCCCGCTGAATACCGGGCGCGTGCTGATGCTGATCTTTCACTTACTCAGCGTCGCGCTGGTCTTCAGTGCGACGCGAAAAGTATCAGACAGCGATTTAGCGGCGGTGATCGCTGCCTTACTGTTCGCCCTATCGCCGCTCGCGCTCTCGATTCAGCGGCGCGTGCTGGCGGATAACGTGATGCTCTTCTTCTTGCTGGCGTCGTTCTACCTGATCGTCGGCAGGAACCCCAATCTGTACAGCTTCATGGCGAGCGCGATTTTCTTCGGCACCGCAGTGCTGACGAAGACGACGGCCTTCATCTTCCTGCCGCCCTTTCTCTACATCGTCACCATGACGGCACACCCGCACCTGCGCCGTTTCGCCGTCAATCTCTGGCTGACGTTCAGCCTGTTCTTGATCTCGCTATTCCCACTCTACGCGCAAATGCGCCAGGAGTTGTTCCCCCAGGGCTGGATTCTGGGTGGGGACTTCCCCCATGTGAGTCTGGTGGAACGCATCCTGGATCGCGGGCCGGATACAGGGGTCTTCCTGAACATCGGCAGCGGGGTTGCGCCCGCCTTCGCCGAGTGGACGAACCTGACCAACCTGACCGCCGACCCTGTGCTGATCTACGGCGGGGCGATTGCCGTGATCTTCCTGGCGGTGATGGCGAGTGACAACAAGAACCTGCGCCCGATTGCGGTGGCGGCGGTGGGCTTTGCCGTCGGTGCCTTCCTCGCGGGGCGCATTGTGATCTCGGACATCATCTCGCTGCTGCCCTTCTTCGCGATGTCGCTGGGGGTGGTGGTGGCCGTCGCGGCGAATCTCGTCAGCGGAGTCGCCAGTTCGTTCCTGAAGCCCGTGTTCATGGTGGGCACGGTGGTCGTGCTGCTCTACCCGTTCTGGATTTTTTACAGCGCCCGCATCGAAATCTACACGCTGGATCAGGTCGGTGGACAGGTCGAGGCCGTCGAGTGGATTCGAACGCGCGTCCCCGCGGATGCCTTCGTGCTGACGGACGCCTACGCCTTCGTCGCCCTGCGCGAGGCGGGCTTCCCCAACGCGCACCACTACTGGAAGGCAGATACCGACCCTGATGTGAAGTTCGTGCTGCTCTCGGACAACCATTGTGAGATCGACTACATCATCACGACGCCGCAGGTCATCGGGGATATTGACCTCTACGGCCTGGATCTGGTGCGGCGCGCCGTCGTCAACTCGCGCGTGCTGCAAACTTACGAAAACAACGGCTGGACGATTGAAATCCGGCAGGTGACGCGCACCAACTGCCCGCTGCCGAGCGAAATCCCGGCGACACAGGGTACAACGGGCGATGGCACCACCCAGACGGATACCCAGCCGCAAAGCAGCCAGCCAGCCGGGGACGAACCCGCGCCGCTCTCGTTGGATGGTGAATGACGCAGAAGAAATGGGGCAGGGGCACGTACCCTGCCCTTATTGAACGGGTCTGTGCCTTGCTGTACGAGATGTTGATGAGAATCATCTCATTCCTCAATCTACAAATGCCAGATGGGACGTTACAGTAGAAGAGACGGTACCTGCGCAGACCGCGCAGGCCGCATGCTAGCCTCTACCCTCGGATGAGGCTGGCACCACGCCGGGACGCACGCCCCGGCATTCATCACACGCCAGAGCAATCATTGACAGACTGTCCAGTACCAGAAGAGGTGAGAGGATGCGTCAAAAACACAATCTTCGACTTGTCGGGCTGCTGCTGCTCTTCCTGCTGGGAAGCGTGGGATTCACCACCATCGCCCAGGAAGACGAGGAATTCACCCCCGCGCCGTACCGCGTCGTCGGCTACTACCTCTACTACAACGTTTACGGCACGGATTTCCCGCAGTACCTCGCGTCGGAAATCCCGGTGCAGTTCCTCACGCACCTGGTTTACGCCTACATCGACATCAGCGATAACGGGCAGTGCGTCTCCAGCGATGAATGGGCGGATACGGGCTACCCCTACCCGGGGGACGGCGAAAACGAGCGCCTGCGCGGGAATTTCAAGCAGTTGCAGATTCTCGACCAGCGCCAGCAGGCCGAACTGACCCTGATGATGTCCATCGGCGGTTGGGAGAATTCGCCGCGTTTCCCGATGGTGACGGCGGATGAACGCGCCCGCGAACGCTTCGTGCGCTCCTGCGTGACCTTCATGCAGCGCTATGGCTTCGAGGGCATTGATATCCACTGGCGCTACCCGGTCAGCGGCGGGCAGTTCGACGGCAGCGCGGCGGATCGCGAAAACTACAACCTGCTGCTGGAAGAATTCCGCAATCAGTTGGATGAGGCCGGGCTGGAGGATGGTCGTCTCTACGAACTATCCATCGGTATGCCCGCCACCCCGGATCTCTACCAGAACTACGACCTGCCGGAGATCATCCGCTACGTCGATTTCATCAACCTGCACAGTTACGGCTACGCAGGTAGTTGGAGCACGATGACCGAGCACATCTCGCCGCTCTTCATGAGCGCGTCTGACCCGCGCTCGCCGGAGACGCAGCCGCTGTACACGATTGACGGTACCATCAACGCCTTCTTCGACGAGGGCGTACCGCCGGAGATGATCGTCGTCGGTGCGCCGTTCTTCGGGCAAAGCTGGGCGCAGGTGACCAATAACGACTTCTTCGGCCTCTTCAGCGAACCGGGGGGCATCCCCAGCGGCACGCGCCCGAACGGGACGCTCTTCTACCGCGACATCGTGCGCTTCGCGGATAACCCGACCTGGACGCGCTACTTCGACCCGGAAGCCCGCGTTCCCTGGCTCTGGGATCAGAACGGGCGCATTGCCATCACCTACGAAGATCAGGAGTCCATCCGTGCCAAGGCGGCCTACGTCATCAACAACCGCCTGGGTGGGATGCTGGGCTGGCAGTTGGCCTTCGACGATGCTGACCACACCCTGCTCAGCACGATGTCCTTCGCCCTGAATGGGCAGCCATGAGCCAGGTGCTGCGGCGGCGCATAGGCGGTATCCTGCGGGAGGGTTCCAGCCCTCCCCGTCCCCTGTGACCCATGCGCCAACCGAGGCATTTCTGGCAATGGACTCTCACTCTCCCGCGACGGCATCCACCAGGGGATCGCCCTCTTGCTGCGTGCGCTGGTGGAATAAGTCGCTGATGCGCTGTGTCATCGCGCCCATTTCCCCGCTGCCGATGGTGCGCCCATCCAGTTCGGTCACGGCGGCGAGTTCGCCCATCGTCCCCGTGCAGAAGACCTCATCCGCCCGATAGACTTCCGCCAGCGAAATATTCTTGACTTCATGCGGGATGTCGTGCGCCACGCAGATTTCCAGCACCGTCTGCCGTGTGATGCCTTCCGGGCAGGAGGCCGTATCCGATGTGTAGACCACGCCTTTGTGGACGATGAAAACGTGGGTTGCGTTCGTCTCCGCGACGAAGCCGTTGTAGTCCAGCATCAGCGCGTCATCAGCTCCGGCAGCATTGGCCTGAATCTTCGCCAGAATGGAATTGATCAGGTTGCAGGAGTGGATGTTCTGATCCACACAATCCGGCGGAATCCGGCGAATTCCCGACGTAATCAGGCGCACGCCGCTCTTATCGTAGACCGGGGCTTTGTGTTCCGCCAACACGATCAACGTCGCGCCGGAGGTGTTCAGGCGCGGATCCATGCCGCTGGTGTATTTGACGCCGCGAGTCAGCGTCAGGCGGATGTGCACGCCGTCCGTCATCTGATTGGCTTGCAGAGTTTTGCGCAGTTCTTCGATGATCGCTTTGTGCGTGGGAATATCCGTGAAGGCCAGCGCCAGCGCCGAATCGCGCAGCCGATCCAGGTGCGGAATCAGCTTGAAGATGCTTCCGTTATAGAGCCGCAGCCCTTCCCAGACGGCATCCCCGCCCTGCACTGCGCTGTCGAAGGGGCTGATTCCAGCTTCGTCGCGGTGGTAGAGCGTGCCGTTGATGTTCACGAGGATGTCTTTGTTTTTGGGGTTGAAGGTCTGTTTCATGATGGTTCCAGGTTTTGATTGTGAGTCGGCTTTTGTTTGTGCTCCATCCGGCGAATATACAGAACACACAATACACCAGACTCTGCCCCGGGTCGCGCTGCAAGTCGCCACTACGAAGTGGAGCAGATTCCGGGGAGGATGTCAGAAGGTGTGCCGGACAGTGCATTTCGTCTGTGTCCTCTGCCCAGTCTAGCGCATCCGACGACAGGGGCAAAATGAGCGCGACCCCTCGCGAGGGTGATCGCATCAAAACTGGGTTGACGTAGAAATGAGGAGAATGGCGGGCGAGACATTGTGAATTCCCCATTGTCCCCCCCGTCCCCCACTGCGTTGGGGGAAACCCGTTCTACCCTTGCGCAGCGGGGGGGATTCTGGCCTTTTCTTTGCGTATCTGTGGTTCAAATCATTTTGAAGCGATTGCCCTGGCGTCCTCGCCAGAACGTAATGCGTCCGCAAGAAATCCAGGGTATGCTCGTGTGCATGATGAAGCGAATCCCGACGTTTACCTACTACATTGGGGCGTTGCTGCTGGTGTTGCTCATCGCCGCTACGACCGCGCCGCCCTCATCACAGCAGCTACAGCCCGCACCAGGGCAGCCCACGCTGATGACGCTGCCAGCGGATTATCGCGAGACTTTCGTGTTGTATGCAGCGGTGGATCGCGTCGATAACGTGACGCGCCGCCTCTACATCGAACCCAACGCCCTGGCGCAGTGGGTGCGCGGTGACCCGCTGCCTGACGGCACACAGCTCATCATTGAAGTTTACGATGTGCGCATGGGGTTGAACGGCCTTCCCCTGCAAGACGACCTGGGACGGCTGATCCCGACGCAGATTGGCGGCAACATTCACATGGCGGAGAAGCGCTCAACCTGGGAATTGCAGGAGCTGGCGACGAGTTCCCGGGTCGGGGATTGGAACTTCGCGTCCTTCGATGCGGTCACGTTCGAATCGAGCAGTGAGAACGTCAACGACTGCTTCACCTGCCACGATACGGCGCACCAGCGCGATTTCGTCTTCAGCCGTCCGCTGCTGGCGCAGTTCCTTCTAGTACTCAGTCACAGTGGATATGAAGGATAAAGCAAGGTAGAGTCTG
>CAZJWX010000086.1:0-15740 GCA_964549915.1 uncultured Anaerolineaceae bacterium
CCCCTATGCTTGGCACTCGATCCCTGAACCATAAAATACCTACCCCTGAAAAGGAGTTAGAGGGGGGAGCTTATGACTCCCGCCGCTTGTTCTGTTCGCGTTCGAGGATGGCCTCAACCTCATCCTGATACGGATACTTGCCGATTTTGCCTGGATCATAGGGCGGCATCGCTGGATAGGGTTCGCCCAGGGCATCCAGCACCTTTTTGGCGCGTTCTAACGCCCGCCACCAGCTAAATGGTGCCCCATCTGCCCAGGCGACTCGGTACGCCTTATCTGCATATTCTGTGGCTTCAGTTTTCATGCCAAGTGCTAGATAGGCTTCCGCAACCGAACAATACATGTCATGAATTTCATCATTCACAGGTTGCGCTAGTGCTTCTTCAATGTATGACAAAGCCTTATGCCGATGATCTTGAAGAGCATATGTTCTTGCAAGTCGTCCCAAGAATGTTGATGCATCAGCAGACCCGTGTTTACGCGCATCGGATAGTGCTTCCTCAAACCAGCGCACCGCCGCCAGATAATCCCCCTGTTGCAGCGCCACTTCCCCGCGCAGTCCCTTGATCTGGCGGTAGCCTAGCGCGTTGTTGCCTTTGAGAGATAGTGTTTCCGCTTTGCCCAGGGCGGTGCTGGCATCCATGCCCCGCTGCACCAGCATCTCGGCATAGAAACGCTCGAAAACGGACTGCCAGAAAACCTCACGCGGCGGATTCTCTTGCAAGGCGGCATAGACCGCTTCGGCCTCCTCCCATTGTCCGGTGTCTTTGTAGTGTCCCAGCATGCGGAGACGTGAACTTGCAATCATGTTTGTGTTCTCTGTCGCCTCAGACAGCGCCAGAGCGGTTTCGAGGACGCGCTGCGATAGCGCCAGTTGCTTGTCATCCCGCAGGGAGTTGGCATAATTCAGCAAGCCGACGATGAGGTTGGGCAGGTCGTCGTTGTCAATGTTGAGCTTGAGCGTCAGACCCCTCAGCGCCAGCGCTTCTTCCGTTCGCCCGATGTAGGAATACATACTCGCCAGCGTCGTCGTGATGCTGCTCTGACGATGAGTACTTGCCAGCGGCGGCGGCTGATCCGTGCCCTCGGTGAAGAGGGGAGTTAGCAGCTCGATCACGGTGTAGTAGGCGGCGATGTTCTGTCCCAGCTTGACATTTAGACGATTGATGAAAAACTCCGCTGCGTCATCGTGTTTGCCCGCCCCCAGCAGCGCCCGGTAAATGGCAATCGTATTGGCGAGGTCGTCCACTTCCTGCGCGTTCTCGATGTCATCTCCCGGCTGCGCCTCGAAGTAGTCCCGGATGCGCTCGAAGGTGGTGGTTTTGGCCTCTCCTTCCAGTCGGGCGAAGGCATAGCCGCGCACCACCGGATGCATGTCGTAGGTGTCTTTCTCCCGATCCCAGCGCAGCAGGCCGCGCTCTTCCAATTCGGTCAGCAGTTCATCGAATTGCGACAGCGCCTTGCGGTATTCGTTGGATTTCTGGTACTTCTCGTATTCTGCTTTTTCAGCGAGGTAGGTTTCATCCTCCCAGTTGTATGTTGTTGTACCGAGGAAAGAATAGCGTACAGGTGGCTCGGGTGCAGTCTGCGCAAAGGGATTGAAAATCGTCAGCGTTTCGTAGGGCAAGGCATCACCAAAGGCCGCTACCTGGCTCAAGAAGTGCATTTGCGCCGCGTCGAGGCCATCCAGGGCATATTGCAGCACATGCGTCTGCGACTGCTTCACATCGAAATCCGCGACGGTCAGATGCCGCCCTTCCAAATCGTACCAGGCATCGAAGTCCCCGCGTCCGCGCCGGAATTTATTCACTCGCCCCGCCACCAGTTTCACCAGCAGGCTGTGATAGCCAAACTGTTTCATGAACTGCTGGAACTGCGGCACATTATCCACGCGCACTTTGGCGTACTGCACCAGTGCCAGCGCATCATCGGGGTGCAGGCCGTTCAGGTGGATGTGCTGCACGCCTTTTTTCTCAACGCCCATGCGGTCTTCCAGCGCCAGGGGCAGCAGCCGCGAACTGAGCAGCACTTTGGTTTTGCGGCACGCCAGCAATCCCGTCAGAATGTCGTCGTCCTTGGGGTCGGTGCAGGCGCGGATGTCCCGGTCTTTGATGATGGCTTCGGCATCTTCCACCGAGTCATCGCGCATCTGGGCGGCGTTCCAGCGATGATAGGCCACCAGCACGCGCTCCAGCCCATCCAGCACCAGCAGGTAGCGGCCTGTGTTCAGTTCGCGCTGCAATTGCTTGAAGTTCTCGCGCAGGTCGTTCTTCTTCAGGTCATCGGGATTCTGGCGCGTGATGTAGGCCAGGGCATGGCGCACGAAGGCTTTCATGGTCGCGCCGCTCTCGTAGAAGCTCCACCACATCACGCCGTCGTAGTTGCGCTGCTTCAGGGCATATTCCCGCACCCACTGCCAGGTCACGGCACTTTTGCCCATGCCGCCGATGGCTTCCACAATCATCATGGGATCATCGGAATCTGCCCAGGCTTCCAGCTTCCGCAGTTCATCCCTGCGCCCCACAAAATCCGTCGTCAGCGTATACCAGGGATCGGCGTAAAACTCCGGCGGCGCGGGCAGGGATTTTTTGTCGGGTGCTGGTTCGGGGTCAATCCCGGCGATTTCATAGGCACGCTGGCGGACTTCCGGCTGAGTCAGCGCGTGAATGATATGTCCGCGCAAGTCTTCCGGCGATTTGAAGAATCCGACGACATGCTTATCCATCAACTCTTTCTTCAGTGCAGCGAGTTTCTGCTTGCCTTCTTCCGAAGTCTCGTAAAAATCCTTGCCTTCCGCAGCCGTTTTCGGCCCCGGATGCTCATCATCCATGAGGAAGATCAACACCGGAATCCCGCGCTTCATGGCATGGCGGTATTCCATCTCGGTGATCGAAAGGCGTTCCGGGTTGCGCGGATCATCAGGGATATGCCCATAGCGCATCCCGAAAATGCCGATATAAATCTCGGCTTCATCGACCAGTTGCAGCGAATCACGGATGGCATCGCCCAAAGAAGCGGGCAGCGCTTCCATGATGATCGGGTGCATCCCGGCACGAAGTACCGCATTCACGGCAATATTTCTGTGCGTGGGCAAATCGCGGGATGTGCTGCTCAACATCACATCCGGTTTGGGGGCTTTGTGATTTTTAGAGGTCATAACAGCCATTCTCTGGGTTGCGGCATCGGGCACTGCCTTATTATAGCGCATTGTTATGCGTCAGGGCATTTAATTTCCATTGCGTGAGGGTCACTTCACACAAACCAACTTGTAATCGCCCTATCCGTGTGATATAGGTTTGATGGAGCGAATTACAGGGAGAATACACACATGCAACAGGGTTCCATGAGTCAGGATTCGCGGGCTGGCCTGCTGGCGATGCTCGCTGCCGTCTTGCTGATTCTCGTCTTCCTCGCCGCGCTGGGGGGCTACCCGGCAGATCAATTCCCCGTCTTTGCCGTCGGCATCGTCGTGGTCATCAGCCTGACGTTGGCCTTCGCCGCCGCTGCCTGGCATCTGCTCTTCCGTCCGCTGCCCGCCGGGTACAAAGTCAGCAGCGCATCCCCGCTGACTCGCGCTCAGCGGCAGCTCGTCGCCTTGACGCTCTTCGGCAGTCTGGTCTTCATCGCCATCGGGGCCATCTGGGATGAGATCTGGCATTCCAAGTACGGCATCCTCTTCGGCCTGGATTTCTTCTGGCGTCCACACATCATGATGTACGTGGGCTTTTCCGTCATCATCCTCATGGGGCTGTACAGCCTCTCCGTCATCTTGCGCCGGGGCCAGGGAACCTTGCAGCAGCGTTTTCGCGCCGAACCGACCTTCGGCTGGCTGGCCTTAATGGGCGGCTTCATGATCTACGCCCTGCCCGCTGATCCGGTCTGGCACGCGATCTACGGCGAAGACATCACGCCCTGGAGCATCCCGCATGTCACGCTGGTCATCATCTGGATTGCGACGGCGGTGCTGGCGAGTGCGATCCAGATGAGCGTGCTCCCCCGGCGCGAATGGGGCAGTTTGCTGCGGCTGCGCCTGCCCGATGGCGTGGTCATGGTCAGCGGTGCCTGCGTCTTGCTGACCATCCTGGTGATGTTCAGCGTCCTCTACGAGTTGTACACGCTGGATGGGGAGCAAGGCAGCGACATCCTGGCCTGGCCGGTCTGGTTGTACCCAGTTTTCATCACCTTCACGGCCAGCTTCATCGGTGGCTTCACCAACCGCGCGACCAAACGGTATGGCAGCGCCGTCCTCACCGGGTTGATCGCTATTGTCATGCGCTTATTGCTGGTCTATGCTATCGATGGACCGTTGAAGACGGGCAATCCCTGGCTGATTTCGCTGCCGATCCTGCTGGCGACAGACCTGGGATTTTTTGTCTGGACTCGGTTCAGGGGGCGTCGGCCCGGCGTGCTGGTGACGGCGTTGTGGGCGACGGGGGGCGCGGCGCTGGGGACAGTGCCGCTGATCGGCGCGTGGTATGCCTTCCCGCCCGTGACGGCAGCGACCCTACCGCAGATTCTGGTCGCCGTGCTGCTGGCGGCGCTGGTCGCGAGCTGGTTGGTGCAGCCCATCGGCGATTATGTGGCCTCGCTGCAAGGTCAGTACGCGACGGAAGACCCGGCCAGCGCCATGAACCCCGCCTTGCTGTGGGGTGCGCCGCTGGCGGCCTACATTGCCATGTTCGCCTTCGTCGTCTGGTATGTGGCGACGGCGACGCCCCCGGTGTGAGGGGCATCGCATGGGAACCTGGCTGGCACACGGGGCGTTCGGCATCTGGGACGAAGTGTTATTCATCGGGATTGCGGTGGTGTTCACCGTTTTCCTGGGGATAAGCTGGTTGCAGAGCCGGGGCTTCGAACCCGAACTCGAAGACGATCCGCCGGATGAGGCGACCTGAGGACGGGATGCAGCGCATGCTCTACCAGGGCGACATCAGCGCGGTTCGAAGGTGGACGGAGAGAGTTACAAGAGGAACTGCAATTGATGACTGGTAGGGACTACGGCACGATGCTGGTCAACGGGACGCTGGCCCTGGTCGGGACGATCATCAGTGCGCTGGCGGTTGTCGTCTTCATGAATCCATTCGAAATCGCGCCCAGTGGTGTCACAGGTGTGGCGGTGCTGGCCAATGCGCTTTTCGGGCTGCCGCTGGGTCTGGTCGCTTTCCTGGGCAATATCCCCATCTTGCTGATGGCCTGGAAGCTGCTGCCCAACGGACGCGGCA
Organism: uncultured Anaerolineaceae bacterium; assembly: GCA_964549915.1. GTDB lineage: Bacteria > Chloroflexota > Anaerolineae > Aggregatilineales > Phototrophicaceae > JAUZRW01. The sequence goes on from CAZJWX010000086.1 coordinate 5,223, forward strand.
TGGTGCTCAACACGCTGGTGATTTCGATCATCTATGCGGTGACGCTGGATGTGGCCTCGGTGCTGCTGGATGGGGTCGTCCTCAGCGATGATCGGTTGCTGAACGCGATCTTCGGCGGTGTATCGCTGGGGTTGGGCGGCGGTTTGATCTTCCGCAGCGGCGGCAGCGTCGGCGGCACCGCAACGCTGGCGCTCATCATTCAGAACAAGACTGGCATGTCGATGAGCAGCGTCTACATGTACACGGATACCCTCGTGATCGGCGCGGCGGGGCTGGTCTTCGGCCTGGAAGGGGCGCTCTACGCCCTGGTGGTGCTCTTCATCACCGGGCTGGCGACGGATTACGTGATGGAAGGCCCCAGCGTGATTCGTACCGCGACCATCGTCACTACGCGCCCCGAAGAAGTCGCCCAGGCCATCATGTACAATCTGCGCCGGGGGGTGACGCAAATCCCAGGGCGGGGCATGTACAGTGGCGCGGAACGCCCGCTACTCTACGTCACCCTGGCGCGCCACCAGAGCAAGGAGCTGGTGCGCGTGGTCATGGATATTGACGAAGACGCCTTCGTTGTGATCGGCGTCGGGCACACGGCCTACGGCGCGGGATTCAAGCCGCCCAGGAAGCGCCGCAATGGCATCCACCAGAGCAACGCTGCCTAGCGGGATCAGGGGCAGCCGCGTTCAATGTATTCACGCACGTAATTATCTGACGGGAACGTTGTTCCATTGATTCGCTCGTAGATTTCTTCGGCTTTCTCGTAATCGGCAAGGGCGTCACTGCATTGTCCCGTCTGCTCATAATAGTCACCGCGCCGGAGGTATACATTGAAGCGTTGGTCGCGTTCTACCTCGGTTTCCTCAATTTCGCCGTATGGAGGTCGGTTTTCTTCGAACTCGATCGCTCGATCATGATAGCTGATGGCTTGCTCCGCATCACCGATCTCAGCGTAGAGGTAACCGAGGTCGGAGTATAGGCCGCTCAGGGGGATATACCCGAATTCCTCGGCACGCAGGTAATCGGCAATCGCAAGCTGAAAAGTCTCTTGTGCTGGGGCGGAGTTGTTCGTAGCTTCGGCAATGAGACGGTACGTGTACCCTCGATCATGATATGTGCGTGCCAGTTCTTCGTGACTCAAGGACACGGTCAGGTCAATGTCTTCGCGCAACGCCAGATGGTAAGCGCTCAGGGCCTCTTGCAGCAGTCCCTCTTCACGGTAGGCCAGGGCAAGGTCGCGTCGCGCATTCCAGCAACCTGGATTGTCCTCCAGCAGGTTCTCATAGTACGTGATCTGCTCCTGGTAGGTATCTGGTCTTTCGCCGACGCTGCATGTCACTATAGGGGGCAGCGTTGGCGTGGGGGTGCCAGACTGAGGCTCGCAAGCCGTCAGTGCGAAGAGAGTAGCAACGAGACTCAGCACAACGATCAACAGGCGCTGCTTCCAGGGCATTCTCTATCCTTTGTTTTGCTGATTGCCCACAATCTGGTTTCTGTAGGCCAGAACTTCCACATTGTAACATCAGCGCTATGCCGCACAAACGATGAAATACCCCATTTTTCACGAGCGTTTCTTGCGCGGAAGGCGCACCATAGGCGCGGCAATGCCGGCGATGACGCAGGCGGCTGTCGCCAGCCACAGGATCGGCGCGTAGCCACCCAGCCAGTCATAGCTGAGTCCGAACAAGACCGGGCCAATCGATGTGCCCGCGACCAGACTGGTGGTGACAAACCCGCGAATCGATCCCTGGTGGGCGCGTCCGAAGAGATTCGTCCAGACTGCGCCATCGAAGGCCGCGCCGCTGCCCATCATCAAGCCGAACATCAGCACGTAGAGCAGACGCAGCGGTTCTGTCGTCATGACCGTCGCCAGCATGGCGGTCGCCGCCAGCAGCGCCAGATGCAGAGTCAGCACCCAACCGGGTTTCATGCGATCCACCAGCCAGCCGAAGAAGAGCGAGGCCGCCGCTGTGACGATGGTCGTCAGCGCGAAGGTCTCTGCGGCGATTCGCGCATCATAGCCCAGTGCCTCGAAGAGCGAGACCTGATGAATGATGAGGCCGGTGGCGATGGCAGGAGCCAGCAGCCGCGCTGCCAGGAAGACCCAGAAGAGCCGCGTGCGCATCGCTTCCGTCAGCGTGTAATCCACTTCGACAATATGCTCGATTTCATCCAGTCCGCTCGGTTCGGGTAGGGCATCTCCATCCGGTTGCAACCCATAGTCTTCGGGCTTGTCGCGCATCAGCAGCCACAAGAACGGCATGACGAAGACCGCGACGGCAATCCCCAGGTAAACCCACATGGTACGCCAGGGGATGACTTCAAGCTGCTGCTGCAACCAGGGCACATAGGCGAATTGGAAGAGCGAGAAGCCGATCAACGAGAGGGCCGCCGTGCGCCCACGCAGTCGCTGGAACCACTCGGCGATGACCGTGTTGGAGACCAGCGACATGGAACCCTGCCCCAGGCTGCGAATGGCGATGAAGCCCAGGAAGAGGGTGAATGCCCCCGTGACCCCCGACATCAGCACCAGCACCAGCGCGAAAGACCCGGCGATCAGCACGCTCATCCGCCGATTGCCATAGCGATCTACCAGGGCACCCACCAGCGTCAGCGAAAGCGAGGCGATGAAGGTGCCCGCACCGTAGAGCGACGAGACAACTGTGCGGCTGAGTCCAAATTCTTCGATGAAGAAATCGAAGAAGAGCGAGACGGTGAAACTCTGCCCCGGCGCGCTGGCGATCCAGCCCAGGGTCGCCACTGCCCAGACCACCCAGCCATAATAAATCGGCGAGAGAGCGACGGCGCGGCTGTGTTTGCTTGCAGTCATGGAACGGCCTCGGATTGTGTGTGACGAACGGTTCATGCTAGCGCCGCCCCATTGCAGCGTCAATGATGGGGCGTGAGTCAGTAATTTCAGGAAATGTTCGGAGAATGGGTAGCAAACGCACCCCAAACCGTATATAGTTATGCATAAGCCATAAAATTGGGGTTTCCGGGGGAAGTTCCGAGGTGCGTGTATTCATCAGCTATGCGCGGAAAGACAAGGAAAAAGTCGAAGAACTGGCGGAGTTGTTGATAGAAGGCGGGCATGATGCCTGGTTCGATAATCTGATTCCGCCCGGACATCATTGGGAAGAATTCCTGCTGGGAGAAATCCGGCGCTGCGACATCTTCATCTATGTGCTGACGCCACGTTCCATTCAGTCGGAATGGTGCTTGTGGGAATTTGAAGAAGCCCGCAGCCTGAGCAAGAGCATCTTGCCGCTGTGGTATGAAGATTTCGACGTTGCGACCTGTGACGAAGGGCTGCGGAAGCTGCAATTTCTGGATTGTCGCAATGGTCTCACGCCTCGTATTGTCGCGAAATTGCTGAAGAACATGAAGCAGCTCGCACAGAAGAATCCGCTCGATCCAGATCAGACGCGGTTAACACCACCCCGCGATGAACTGCCGCCCCGCATCGACCACGATGATCTGATTTACCTGCGCGTCTCCAACCTGCATTTCTTGCGCGAAATCGCCCATTTCGAAGGCCATGAGCACGTCGTCACCAGCATGTCGATGTACCCCAGAGGTCGATTGCTGGCGAGCGCATCCTACGATTGCACTGTGCGCCTGTGGGATACACAGCAGCGCCGCGCCTTTCGCATCCCCATCCAGCACCGGGAAGCTGTGCTGGCCGTGCGGTTCTCGCCTTCGGGGGATGTGTTGGCGACGGCTTCCTATGATCGCGTGATTCGCCTGTGGGATACACAGCAGCGCCGCGCCTTTCGCATCCCCATCCAGCACCGGGAAGCTGTGCTGGCCGTGCGGTTCTCGCCTTCGGGGGATGTGTTGGCGACGGCTTCCTATGATCGCGTGATTCGCCTGTGGGATGTGCGTGCAGGCAAAGTCTTCCGCACGTTTCGGGGGCACAAGGATGCGGTGATGTCGCTGGAATTTTCGGCGAATGGGCGCTTCCTGGCTTCTGCCGCGCGTGATCAGACCGTGCGCATCTGGGACATCAAGCTGAGCAAACAACATCGCGTCTTCAAAGATCACAGCGCGGCAGTCTGGTCGGTTGCTTTCTCGCCGGATGGTCGCACGCTGGCGGCGGGGGCGCGTAATGGTTCGATCCGAGTCTGGAATCTGATGACGGGCAACATCCTGATGGAATTGCCCTACCACAAAGACGGCGTCTCTGCGCTGGCCTATTCGTCAGAAGGCGACCGCCTCTTCTCCGCCTCGCGTGATCAAAGCATCCGCGTCTGGGATACGACGCAGGGCGTGGAAGAGCAGGTCTTCGCAGGGCATCATGATTGGGTGCGCTCCATTTCGCTCTCGCGTGATGGGGATTTGCTGGCGTCGGGGTCGGATGATGGCAGTGTGCGCATCTGGGATGTGCAGACCAGCATCCAGCTACACAAGCTGACGACGCCGTCCAATGCACCTGTGCGCACGGTGACCTTCACGCCGGAAGGGCGGCAGTTGGTGACGGCTTCAAACGATGGGGCGATTCGCCTGTGGGGGCTGCCGGACGTGTTCGCGTAGGGTGAGCGTAGCCGCAGCGTATGCAGCCTCGCCTGCTCCCGCGTTATAATGAGTGAAAGACTTGTTTCACTTCGCACGGATAAGGGGCAGGCAACATGCGGCGGCTGCGGTTCATGATTTTCTTTTCGATTGCCGGATTGCTGGCGGCGTGCGGGTCGGCAGTGCCCGATGTGACTCCGACGGTTGCACCCACGACGACCCCGCCGGAAACGCTGGTCGCCCAGGAAGCCAGCGAGACACCTTTCTTGCAGCCGAGTCCATCGCCCAGCAGCACGCCGCAGCCGACTGCGACGGGAACCGCCACCCCTGCACCATCCGACACGCCCACCGCCACCGAAACCGGAACCCAGACCCCAACCGATACGCCGACGGAGACGCCGACCCCTACGGATACGCGCACGCCGACACCGACGGAAACTGCGACCGCCACGAATACGGCGACTGATACGCTCACGCCCAGCGATACGCCGACCGGAACGCAGACACCCAGCAGCACACCCAGCAATACGCCCACACCCAGCCAGACACCGACTCCGACGAATACCGATACGCCGACCAATACGCCCACCGCGACCGAGACGCGCACCCCCTCACCCACTGCGACGGAGACCGCTCCGCCATCGCCCACGCCGATTCCCCTGGTGGATACCGATACGCCGACGCCAACCGACACGCCCACACCCAGCACGACGCCCAGCGCGACCGATACGCCGCAACCGTCGCTGACCCCCTCGGATACGCCGACCAATACGCCCACCGCGACTCACACACTCGCCCCGGCGGATGCTCGCAGCACAGAGAACGCCAGCATTTTGCAGACTCGCGCCGCCGAGCAGCCCCCGACCTTCACGCCTGTGCCACAGGCATCGCCGACCAATACGCTGCCACCGCCCACCCAGGATGTGACGCCAACGCTCATCACGGCGACTCCCGGCGATGATACCGGAATCCTGGCAACGCTGGAGCCGTCCACGCCGGAAGTGCTGCCCACTGCTTCGGCGACGGCAGAAGCGCCCGTGCTGACGCCCACTCCCTTCCCGCAGGAACAGATTCCGCCAACCATCCTGCCGGAATCGCGCCCGACCTTCCCGCCGAATCGCGCGGTCTTCAGCAATACCAGCACCGCCGCCATCGATTTCAACGGTGTGCCGACCAACTTCGTTTTCGAAGGGCAGGCCATTGATGGCAGCGTCGGGTTATTCGCTGTCAATCCGCGCGGGGGGGGCAGCTACATCCGCACTGATGGGGCGGGGTTGCTCTCCTTCGTGCCCCTGGGGGGTGGCAGCCCGCAGCGCATCGCCTCCAATCCCTTCTTCGCAGGTTTCAGCGCCGAATCAGCGGAGGACAACAAGAATTTCGTCTCCGAAGTGGCCTGGGCAGCCGATGGGCAGAATTTCGCCTTCATCATTGCGCCGCCACCGGGGACGGATAACATCAACGCCGGGGTGTACTATTACGATGCCATCGCCGGACGCGCCTTCCCGGTGATCCGCGATTGCCCGAACAACGCCTTCGCATCCTGCGACCTGGTGAGCAATCGCCCTGCTGCCAATTGGGAGAGCCGCGACATCGAATGGTCGCCAGCGGGCAGTCAGTTGATGGTGACAGTCTTCATTCCTAGCGAGAGCCGGCAGGGACTCATCGTGGATTTCGCGCAGCCGGATGCCAGCGAAGACGCCGCTGAAGTCACCCCGGAGATCATTCGTTACGACAACGGGCAGTGGCTCGATGGGCAGCGTCTGCTCGTCAGCGGCCTCGCGCCCGATCGGTCGCGCAGCGTGGTCGGTGTTTACAATCTACAGACGCAGCAGCTAGAAACGGTCTACTACGATCAGAACCAGGGCGGCGTCTTCATCTTCGATGCGGTGCAGCGCGCCGATGGGCAGATCATCGCCCTGGGCAGCGACCAGGGACGCGGCGGGGTGCTGCGCCTCTACCGCATCGAGAACGGGCAGGCTGCGCCCATCAGCCCCAATATCGGCAATCGCTTCCCGGATCGCATTCGTTGGGCGGCGGGTTACAGCGAAGTCGTCCTCAGCTTCGGTGAGACGCAGTTCGCGGTGAATACCCGCAGCGGTGCGATTGTCCAGGTCATCACCAGCGGCGAAGTTCAGGTGAGCGCCAGCGGTGCGCCAGCCAGCGCCCAACCTGAACAGCCAGCGCCGCCCGTCCCGTCTGGTGTGGTCGCCGGGAGCCGCTACGACGCCGGACAGCAGATTCGCTATATCGGCGAGATTTCGCGCAACATGCGGCAAGCGCCCAATCTGGGCGGGGCGATTCTGAGCGCCGTCAATCCCGGCGAATTTGTGACTGTGCTCGCTGGCCCCGTAGATGCAGATGGCTATACCTGGTGGCTGGTCTCCAATGCGCTCGATGTCCAGGGCTGGATCAGTGCGCAGACGGCGGATGGCTTCTCTTTCTTCGAGCCATGAGGTGGCCTGAGGGGAGGTAAGGGCATCGGCCCGGCGGCGAGGAACGATCCAAATTGACGACTGACAACGCGGCGACCGCTGCGGTATACTGCGCCGTCGCTGAAGCGCTCCGGGGGAGGCCATGCCCGATTGTTCGATCATCATCGTCAGCTACAACACGCGCGAGCTGCTGCGTGCCTGCCTGGAGTCGATCCTGCGGGAGCGCGGTAACCTGTCGCTGGAAGTGCTGGTGATCGAGAATGGTAGCAAAGATGGCAGTGCCGACATGATCCGCGAGTTCGCGCCGGATGTCACGTTGATCGAGCCGGGGCGCAATACCTGGTTCGTAGGCGGCAATAACCTGGGTATTGAACGCGCACAGGGCGAGACGATCCTGCTGCTGAACCCCGATACGGTGATCCAGCCGGGGATGCTGCAAGCCATGCTGGCCTACCTGCGGCACGACGCCAATGAAGCGGTCGGCTGCCTGACCTGCCGCATGGCCTATCCGGATGGCAGCCCACAGCGTACCTGCTCCCGGGTGCCGACCTACACCGATTTGCTGCTGAGCTATACCTTCCTGGGGGCGCTGCTGCCTGGGTGGCGTGATGCCCGAAGACGCAGCATGTGGTACAGCGACTGGGAGCGTGACAGCACGCGCCCGGTGGAAGTCGCGCCTGGTTCCTGTATGCTCTTCCCGGCGCAGGTGCTGCGTGATCTCGGCGGACTCAACCCGCACCTCAAGCTCTACTTCCCGGAAGACGACATCGCCCTGCGCCTGCGCGGCCTCGGCTACGAGACGCATTTCCTGGCAGAGGCGCTGCTGGTACACCATGAGCAGTCCAGCGTGAAGCAGGTGCAGCGGCTGGCGTCCAGCATTTACTTCGATGACCTGATGACCTTCTGCCGGGCACATTACGGGCTGCTGGCGGGCGCATTGTTGACGCTGCTGGCGATCCCGACCCGGTTGGGCATGAACCTCGCCCAACGGCTGCGCGGCGAGAGAAAGCGCCTCTGACCCCATGCGCATTCTGTTTGTCGCCAGCCTGCACCATCCGGAGACGTATCTGCGCGAATTGGCGAACGCCCCAGTGGATCAGCCCGCACCGCTATTCCCGACCAGCATGGGGCAGCACTTCTGGGAGAAGGCGCTGCGCAAACGAGGCCACGAGTTAGCGGTATTCTGGCGCAATCTGCCGGGATTCGGTTCGCGGGAGATTGCGCGTTTACGGGCGGAGAAATACACGCAGCGCATCACGCCGGGCAGGCTCTGGACAGCGCTCAACACCCGTTTGCCCTATGCGCTCAACGCCGAGTATCGCCAGCGCAATGCCCTCTTATTGCAACAAGCCGAAGCCTTCCAGCCCGATGTCCTCTGGATGATCGGCGACAATCGCGTGATCCACGCGAATACGCTGGCGGCGATTCAGCAGCGGCACGGCAGCAAAATCTTCTACGTCACGGGCACTTCGCCGATTGTCTTCTCGCATCCCATCGAACGGCAGGCCGCGCCGCTCTATGATCTGGTGCTGGTCAACGATTACTATCACGGCATCCAGTGGCGTGAACTCGGCGCTAAAGACATGATTTGCCTGCCCATCGCCGCCATTGATCCCGAATTTCATTATCCGCGTCCACCACAGCCGGAAGATCGCTGTGATATTGGCTTCGTCGGTACGTTGTTGCCTGCCAATCTTTACAGCGAACGGGTGCAGGCGCTGGAAGCTCTGCGCGATTTCGACCTGGGAGTCTGGAGTGTACACGATTTACCGGAGACGCTGCGGAAGTATCAACGAGGGAGTGCCCTGGGTGAAGACATGCTGCGAGTCTTGAGTGCTGCAAAAATCAGCCTGAATGTTCACGGCAACTTCATGCGCTACGGTGGCAATATGCGCCTCTTTGAAGCAGCAGCCATTGGCGCGTTTCAATTGGTGGATGATCGCCCCGGTGTGCGCGAATGGTTCAAAGACGGCGAACATCTCGTCATTTTCCAAGATGTAGATGATTTGCGGGAAAAAGCAGCGTATTATCTGCAACACGAAGAGGAACGCGCGAAAATTGCCGCAGCAGGCCGCGAACATGCCCTGGCGAATCACACCTATGAACAACGGTTGGATGTGGTTGAAAAGTGGCTACAGGATGCGAATAATTCGGATTAAACCTCTTGTTGCGGGAAGATTTTTTCGACAGCGAGCGTGAACCCCGGCAAGACTTCGCCACCATTGAGCGTATCTTCCACACCCAGCATCTGCGCTGCTCTACCCGGGACGTAAACTTCAACCGTCTTCGTATCCGGACGTACCACCCACACAACCGTTCCAACGGTCAGGTAATTGACGACTTTGATCGTTACAAACTGTTCTCGATCCGTCGGCGAAATCACTTCCACCGCAAGCTGTGGCGGCGTGGGATTGTATCCGCTGCGGGCGAGTTCCGGCTGCACCGCCTTTGCGAGATAGGCGACATCCGGCGCATAGCGTTCTTCCCCGACTTGATAACCGCCTTGTTCTCCGGTTACATGGGCGGGAATGCCTGATTCACGAACAAACAGTTTGATATAGAACGAGATTTCTGAGGCTATAGCTGATGAATAAGGATTACTGGGCGCTTCGACAATCTCTCCCCCCACGAATTCATAGAGCGTATCGGCGTTTTCCGGCAAGGCTGCGAAGGCGTCGAAGTCTTCTGCGGTATAGCGCTTGGCAGGTGCGGTCATGGAGCATCTCCTCTACTCGTAGCTTCAGTATAGCACGCTAGATATTCACTCCGGAACTGGTCGGCGTGGGCGTGATCGTCGGTGCTGTGGTGCGCGATGGCGCCGGAGTCTCGGTCATGGCTTCGCGTTCTTCGACGGTTGGTGTCAGCGTTGGGGTGGATGTTGGCGTGATCGTCGGCGGCAGAGTCGCCGTATCCGATGGCGTTGGCGTGGGGTTCAGCGGACGAATCACGTCTTCGCGCATGTAGGCCGTTTCGATGCGTGTGGTCAGCTCATCGCGGTCGATCATATACCAGGTGAAGCCATCCGCGCCCGTTTCCCCAGAGAGCACACAGACAATCGCGCCCTGATCCAGCGCTTCCACCAGCGGTGACTCCGTCGAGGCACGTTCCCGCACGATGCCGCTGGCGACGGTCACTTCAAATTCCTGACAGGGCGGGCGTGGGGTGGAGGTGGGGCGGCGCGTGGGTTGCGCAGCCTGAATGTCACTTTCGCGGACGGCAGTCGCTGTGAACTGCTGCACGGCTTGCTGCGTCGCGACGGAGACGCTGACTCCGCCGCTGACCATGAAGTCGCGCAGGTTGAGCCACAGATAGTAGCCGCCGAAGATCAGCACAACGGCGATCAGGAATACGAACCAGGCCGGGGGGCCATTGCCTCTACTGCTGTACATCGACTTTGACCCTGCATCATCGGTACGATACGAAGCGTTTCATATTCTATTGCAGCGCGGGGAACTTGCACAGTTTCGCATCAAGGGAGTCGGGCAATCGGCGCGTGGCAGCAGGGGATCCGCCGCCCCCTAACTTCACTTATGGACAAAGCAATTAGACATCACACAAAACAGGTGGTAGATACTTTTCA
>CAZJWX010000087.1:0-15503 GCA_964549915.1 uncultured Anaerolineaceae bacterium
CCTCTCTCCACTACACATTACCAACTTTCTTTCATTTTTGAAGCGATTGCCCTGAAGGTGCGGGGCGTTTGGGTGCGATCTGGGGGCAGGTTCGCTATAATAGAATCGTGATTCAATTACATCTGGCTGCAATCGCTTTGTATCTTGTTTGAAGAGGATTTCTGCTATGGATTTTACCGTCCCCCAACATGTGCAGGATATTGCCGCACGCACGCAAGCCTTCGTCGATGAAGTTGTCGTCCCGGTCGAAACGCAAATCATCCAGGAGCAGCGCGGCGCTACCCTGGAAGAAATCATGGCGCTGCGTGAGCAGGCCAAAGCCGCCGGATTGTGGGCACCCACCATGCCCAGGGAACTGGGTGGAATGGGGCTGAACATCCTGGAATTTGCTCCTATCCTGGAAGCGGCGGGGCGTTCGCTGCTGGGGCCGCTGGCGATTCACTGCGCCGCCCCGGATGAAGGCAACATGCACACCTTGCACACCTTCGCCAACGAAGAACAGACCGAGAAATACCTGCGTCCCCTGGTCGAAGGTCGTGCCTTCAGCGGATTCAGCATGACCGAACCGCCTCCCGGCGCGGGCAGTGACCCCACCATGATCCAGACTACCGCGTACAAAGAGGGCGATGAGTGGGTCATCAATGGGCGTAAATGGTGGACGAGCAACGGTGAAGTCGCCGATTTCTTCCTGATTATGGCGCGTACCAATCCCGATGTTCCCGCCAAGCACGGTTGCTCAATCTTCATCGCCCCGCGCGACACCCCCGGAATCAAGATCATCCGCGATATTCCCATGATCGGCCTGCACGATTTCGGCGGACACCTGGAGATTCAGTACGAGAATCTGCGTTTGCCCGAAAGTGCCCTGCTCGGCAAAGAGGGCGAGGGGTTCGGCATGGCGCAGGTGCGGCTGGGACCCGCCCGCCTGACGCACTGTATGCGCTGGAGCGGCATCGCCCAACGCGCGCTGGAAATCGCCGCACAGTATGCGTCCGAGCGCGAAGCCTTCGGCAAACCCCTGATCGAACATCAGGCGACTGGCTTCGCGCTGGCGGATAGCGAGACCGAACTGCACTATTGCCGTCTGATGATCCAGCATGCGGCCTGGCTGCTGGCAAATGGCGATCAGGCCCGCAGCGAAACCAGCATGGCCAAGGTCGTGGTGGCGGAGACGGTCAACAAGGTGTTGGATCGCGCCATTCAGATCACGGGTGGGACGGGCATCAGCCGCGATTTGCCACTGAGCACCTGGTACGAATCCGCACGCGCCTTCCGCATCTACGACGGAGCGAGCGAGGTACACCGCATGGTGGCTGCCCGCCGCGTGATGAAGAAATACGCCAAACCGAAAACGGCTGCCGCTGCCGATTGAGCTGCTTCGGTGAGGGGCTGTGAGGGATCCGTGGCGTTGCCGCTGTGATGATCCCTCACTCCACCGTCAGCCTCCGCACGGGGATGAAATCGGCGTCGTCTGACGATAAGCGCTCGTTGGTCTGCCAGTTGTAGACCAGGGCACGCAGGGTGTACTCGCCCGATGGCACCTCATCCAGCGGGATCGTCGTCATCGTGCAATCGTAGAAGCGATGCGGCAGTGGGAAATCCGCCTGCGAGACCAGCGTCCCGTCCTCATCCACCAGATGCAAGGCCACCGAATAGGTGTTTTCCGGCAATCCATCCGGAATCGTCCAGCCCAGCACGACATCCAGCGCCGCGTCGTTCTGTGCTGCGCGGCCCTGGTCATAGAGGGCAATTGCGCCGGAACCATGTGCGAAGCGCCCTGCTGGCGCAGATTGCGGCGGACGGGTGTAGAGCGTCATCTCCATATCGCCCTGTGTGAAGATCACACCGCATTGATCGTACTGCGTCGCCAGCACGTAGTTGACCACGCCTGTACGCTGCGTCGTCTCCAGTTCGGGGATGACCATCGTCCAGACGGCATCGACGCCGAAGAGCACTGCTTCGACATCCTGCAAATATTCGACATCGCCCCCCGCGAAGCTGTTGCCCATACGCTCGAACTGGTCATAGCGCAGATCAGAGGGCTGCAAGTAGTAATCCAGCACGAAGTAATTGAAAGGTTCGTATCCCGGCGGGATGATGTGCCAGAGCGCCATGTCGTCCGCTTCGGCGCGTTCATCCAATACCGCCAGCGCCCGCTGGAAGCCATCTGCGGGGGCGCGGTAGATGTAGCCGAACTGCCCGCTGATGAAGGCCGGGTTCGCGTACTGGTAGAGTCCCGCTCCTGCCCAGATCATCAACAGCAGCGCCGCCGGAATCCCCGCCTTGCCGATGTGCCTGACACCCAGTGCAACGATCAAGGCCAGTGCAGGCCAGAGCAAGAGCACATAGCGCAGATGCACCATGAAGGGAATCAGCATATTGACGATCAACACCAGAATCAGCGAAACGCCCAACCAGAGCCACAGCAAACGCACCCGTTGCGTCCATTCGCGCACCGCATAGAAAGCCAGCAGCGCCAGCAGCGCCAGGTTCGCATTGCTGAAGGCGGGGAAGAGTTCCGCCAGAATTTGCAGCGGTGTCATCGAATCGCTCTGGCGTGCCGTGTCTTCCGTGCCGCGTTGAATGACATCCAGCGTGATGCCGACCCAGGGCAGGAAGAGCAGCGCCGCCGCTGCCATCGCAGCGAGCATCAGCCACCAGCGCCGCGCGTTGCGGAAGCGCAGCAGATGGTCGAGTCCCAGCACTGCGCCAATGACCAGGGCGACATAATGCGTGTACGCGATAGCCGCCAGCGAGAGAGCCAGCGCCACATACCACAGCGGATGGGCCTTGGGTCGCTGCGCCCGCAAATAACTATAAACTGCGCCGATTGTCAGGAAGGCGATCATCGTGTAGGCGCGGGCTTCGTGCAGGAAATCCAGGTAAAAGGCCGAAGACGCCAGCACAACCGCCGCGTAGAGGCCGATGCGCCGCGAGAAGAAATCCGCCCCCAGCCGATAGAGCAGCGCAATCGCCAGCAGTCCGAATCCCAGCGAGAAGACGCGCACGCTGTAGACCGACCAGCCCGTCAGCCAGCCCCAGCCGTTCAGCAGCCAGTGATAGAGTACCCCCATGCCGCCGGGGTCTTCGGTGGCGGTGCGCTGCCAGACGCCACCCCAATCCAGGGGGCCGTAGAACGCGCCGCCGGAATTGCGAATGGAGTGAAATTCATCGACATAGAGTATGTCATCGTTCAGGCGCAGGGCACCCATCGCCCCCGCCAGCAGCAGAACAGCCACCAGCAGCCAGATTGCGTTTTGGGGTTTATTCATCAATCCGTACCTCCGCCAGCAGCGTGCGCTGATCTGCTGAATCGGCATCATCGGCGGGCATTCGTTCGCCCGTTCGCCATGCGTAGACGATCATCCACAGGGAATAATTTCCCGGCGGCAGTTGATCCACCGCCAGCGATGACCAGCGGCAAGAAAATGCCTCGTTCGCGAGTCCGTAGTCGCGCTGTGCTGCCAGCGTACCGCTGGAATCCAGCAGTTGTAAGCCAATCGAATAGGTATCTGGCGGCAGTTCCGGGTCGCGTTGAATGCCGAGCAGCACATCGACGCTGTGCGCGGACGCAGCCGGAAATTCCCGGAGCGCCCGCGCCTGCACCGATCCCTCGCCGAAGGAAGCGACAACCTCGCCCGCAGGCTGTGCGTACAGGCGCAAATCCATATCCGGCCCCTCGATCACTTGCTGGCAGAAGGTGTGCGTGCGCTCTAGCTGCTCGTAGAAGGCCAGGCGACGGCGGCTGAAGTCCTGCCCTGGCACGATTCCCGTCCAGATGATCGGTGCATCTCCCAGGACTTCGCCCACAGCTTCCTGATAGGCCGCGTCCGTGAAGTGATCGGGAAAGGGGCGAATCAGCTCCATATGCGTGATCTGTGCCGGAACCTCGTGCAGGTAATAGGCGAAGATGTCGTCACTGTCCCATTCTTCCGTCGGGGGCGAGGTGTGCAGCACAACCCAATCCTGCGGGCGGGTGTGATCTTCGAGGATGCCCACCATCTGCATGAAGCCTTCGCGCGGGATGTTGTAGCGGCTGTTCGGCAGCGACTCGAAAAACGCCGTGTTCAGGCTGGTGATGCTGCCGACGAACAGCCACAGCGCCAGCACACCCCACGCCGGAATCCCGCGTTGCGCGATATGCACCAGCCCCACCGCCATCAGCAGCGCCAGCGCAGGCCAGACGCTCATCAGGTAGCGCACGTGGATGAAGGCCGGGACGATGTAGCTGAGGACGAAGGCCGTCGCAACGGCGGTGATCAGCCAGACCCAGAGCAGCCGCACACCCCGCCGCCGATCCAGGAGGGCGAATCCCAGCAGCAAAATCAGCAGCAGCACGCCGACCCCGTTGGCGAAACTGCGCAGGAGCACGTCAATGATTTCCGCACCGAAGAGCGTGACTTCCTGCCGCCGCGTATCTTCCGCCGCGAGGCCGACCACTTGCAGCACCACCCGCAGCCAGGGCACGAAGGCCAGCGCCGACAGCAGCATGACACCACTCACGTTCCACCAGCGGCGAACCTTGGGCGCGAAGAGCAGGTGATAGACGCCGATGCCAATCGCCGTCAGCAGGGCCAGCACATGCGTATAGGCCAAGCCCGCCAGCCCGATGAAGAGCCAGCCATAATGCCATCTTCCTGGATGCACATCGCTCAAAATGCGCCAGTATGCCCAGACTGCGATGCAGGTCATCAACATATAGAGCGTGTAGGGGCGCATCTCGTGGAAGTAGTGAATCGTCAGCGACGACCCTGCCAGAGCCGCCGTCGCGTACAAGCCGATTCGCGGATTCAGCAGGTCACGCCCCAGGCGATAACACCAGGCCAGGGCCAGCAGGCCTATCAGCAGCGAGAGCAGCCGCGCCGCAAAATCCGACCACCCGGCGATATTGGCCCAGGCTCCCAACAACAAGAAATACCCCGGCGATTGCCAGGGGTCATCCTGTGCCAGACTCTGCCAGATTTGCGGCAGGCTGTAGGGGCCATAATGCGCGGCTCCGGTGTAGAGCACGGTTTTGCTCTCATCGAACCAGAGAATATCCGCGTTCAACATGCGCACTCCCAGCGCTGTCGCCAGCAGCAGCAGGGCGACCAGCCAGGGCAGCATCCGGTGATTCGCGCCGTTCATCCTTAGTACAGGCTCTCTCATTTCAGAAATCGCGCTGCATTGTGGAGGACAAACGGACGCGGTGCAAGGTGGCAGTTCGATCGGCAAGGCGTTCACGGCGCACCCGGTGCCGGATCGTTCACCAGGGAGACAGACAAGGGCGCGTGCTTGCGGGGGCGTTCGAAGATCAGGGACGCCGCGCCAGCAGGTTCGTGCTCACCCTACTGGCCCATTGAAACTGTTCGCCAGTCCCTGGAATCCGCCGGGAAGTGCCTGATTGATGCGCTGGTAGAGGTCGTTGGCGCTGAAGGGCGTCCGCTGCCCCTTGTCATCTTCCACATAGCCCGCCAACACCTGCGCAACAGGCACCCAGACATCATCTGCCTGTAACTTCAGCGACTGCTGCAAACCGGACATATGGAAAATCTCGAAGCGGTAAGAGGTCAGTGCGCCAAAGGTGGGCGAAATCGTCGGCGGCAATTCCAGCCCGCTGATGACGCAGTGCAGTTGGTAGTGCTGCTCGGGTTCCAGGTCATCGGCGAGTTCTTCTTCAATCTCCCGAACCATCGTGAAGCGCAGGTCGGGGTCGCTGTCTTTGCGCCTGCCGCCGATGAGCTGATACTGCCTGGCATTGGCATCAAACTGGAAGAGCAGTTCGTCCACTCCGGTCGTCGGGTTCTTGCGCTTGATGAGCACCTGGGCAACCTGTTCGTTGCGCACGGAAGGCGCGTTATCAAGCAGTGCGACGCGGCGCGATTCCATGGCGAAGAGCAGTGTCGCGGCATTTTGTAGCGGGTCTTGCGTGCCATTCGGGTAGACTCCCCGTGCACGCCAGTTCTCGACCAATGGCAGGTCCGCTTCGATGTATGACGCCAGCGACATCAGAAAATACTTGCCCGTCTGTGAAGCGGCCTGGATGCGCCCTTCTTCATCGAGGCGTACGGCACCCAGGGTTTTCAGCAGCAGCGCGACGCCCCGCAGCATCTCCGGGTCGGAAGCGGGCAGCAGCGTTGTCAGCGGCTGCGCGTCCTGGTTGGATTGTGGGATGCGGCGCAGGAAGTCCGCCAATTCACGCGACATTTCAACTCTCCATCATCTGCGAACATGTGTTCAGTATAGCATTTCATCACAAAATCGTGTGGTTCTGTTTGTGAATTAGAACCATCCCCCGGCCTGGGTTGCAGGGTCATCGCCGCAGAAGGCTTCGTTGGCGAATGCTCCCTACAAGGGGCACCGTTCTCCTTATGGGGTCGCCATGCTCTCGCAATGCGTAGGGCTGCAACCTGTTTTGTACGGTTTCGCATCTTCGACCGTGAACTGTGTCGTAAACACGGCACGTTGTCCGTAAACAGTCTCCGTCCTTCTCCGTCCCCAGGAAAGAAAAACCCAGACACGTCCGCCCGCTATTCTTGCCCTTCTCTACACTATGTACGGTTTGTGGTGATCCCCCGTTTCTGAGGACGAATTTTTGGCAAAGTCCACTGTGGCAGGGTATGCTAGGCGCTCCATCTTTTTGAGTAAGTAAGGAGAACCCGATCATGCAGCGTCATCTGTCTCGTCCCATTGCGATTGTCCTGATCAGCGCCTTCCTCCTGGTGAGCGCCCTCACCCCGGTTCTGATCGGCACTGTTCTCAGCAGCGCCTCGCTGACGGAAACGTCTGCCACCGTGTTCGACCTGGACGCCATCTCGGAAATTCATCTCGCGGATGGCGGTACTTCTGGTGGCTCTGGCACCTGTGGCAGCGGCTGCTGAATAACTGATGGAACCAGGAGTGGAATGCCAGAGCACGTAGGGCATTCTGCTCTGCAGCTATTGCTGGCTCCAGCCAAATAGGAACTGAAGTGCTTTTACGAGCCGATATCGTTCCAGATTGGGGAAATTAGCCAGCCCCAATCCAAAGTCAGTTTGTGCTTTGTGCAAGAACCTTGCATCCATTGCCTGAGGCGGCACATGAGCAAAGGATGGGTCTTTTCGAAGAAACGATAGCTGTTGAATCGTACCTTTCACATCATTTGTTCCAATTGTATAGCGCTGCGCCACTTGTGCCAGTGCAATCCCATATAACGTTTTTGCAATCAACTCAAAATTGTCAATATGGGTGATTTGCAAGAATGCGTTATGGAATGTGGTGGTGGCTATATTCCATTTGTGTTCCTGAATGTAGCTTCTGCCCAACGTTATCAGGATGTTCGCCCACAACGCTGGCAATGCGGCATCGATTGCAAGGGCAGCCGCTTCCTTTAAAGCTCGTTCGCCATTAAGCAGGTCTCTCTGTTCTGTTTGTAGGCTACCAATTAGCCAGTTGAATTGCGCCACTAGCTCCGTGTGTCCCAGGTCTTCGGCGCGTCCAAGCCCCTTGAGGTAGAAGTCCTTGCTACGATGGCAAACGGCAGGAATCATTTCGCTGGCGCTCCCCAACCCCTTGTATGCATAGGCCAGACGCAGCATATTGCCATCTTCCCGGGCTATGCGTTGAGCACTCTCATAGTGTTGATACGCTTGCCTGTACTGCTGTGTTTCAGTTGCAACCGATCCCAGACTGTCTTGCAAAAACGCGACGACGCTCCGTGCCCCGACGGATCTGGCGATTCGGAGTCCTTGCTCGTAATGGCCTCTCGCCTTGGGGTACAGCCCCTGCGCGAAGGCGTTGGCACCCATGTCTGCGAAAATCCTGGCTCTCGCCGCTCCGTCCGAGTCGCTGGTCAGGCGCAGCGCCGTCTGTAGGTATTTGTCCGCCCTGGCATACTCCGCCCGTTTGATGTGGATGACCCCCAGGTTGTGGTGCGCGTCACGAATCTGTGGGGTATGCTGGGGATTGGCCTTGTGAACGACCTTGACCAGCACCTTCTCTGCATCCTGGTGACGACCTTTTCCAATATCCAGCACGGATTGCCGGATGAGCCGCGCAATTTCCTGATGATCCAATCGCTCGAAGTCATCGAACTGGTCGAAGGACGGCTTCTCCGGTGGATTTCGCGTGACCTCCAGCCGCGTGCGGGGCTGCGAGCTTCGGTTGTTCGCGAAGAATCGCGCGATGTCTTGCTTCTCCCTGTACTTCGCCAGCGCTTGCGCCAGTTGTTTCTGGATTTCGCTGCGTTCTTGTGGATCAAACCAGTGGATGTGATCCAGATCGACCTGCGTGGAAAACGTGAGGGCGACATCAAACACGTCGTCATCGTAAAACGCACGCAGTCCCTTCATCGCCCCGATGCCTACGCCCGTCCAGGAACAGAGCAAAATCGCCTCAAAGGGCGTGCAGACGATCCCATGATCGTCTGTAAATGCCTGGATGAGCGCCAGGATTTCCGCTGCTTCATATCTGGACTGCCTCTCTGTGAAGCGCCGGAACCTGCTATGAAACATACCGTCGGACATGGTGACATCCGGCATACAATCCATCAGGATCGCAACGTTCTTATAGGTCAGGCCAGAGCGCTGCCTCAACTCTTCCACGAGTTGAATCACCTGATCTTTTTGAATCATCTTCGTTTTTCTCCCAACAGCCCCAATTCGACGCGTGCGTCCAGATGGTACCACGCAAATCGTCGCATCCGTCGATTCTCACAGCAGGTGAAGCGCTACCATACATTTTCAACACGAAGAAATGCATTTTTTGAGGATGGAGGATGAATGATGGGCAACGGGCGAGAATGGCGCGAGTTTTTCACGGAAGATCTTGCGCCTGCATTTGTGTTCAGCACGGACGTAAACAGCGATCGCGAGGCGGAAATTGACCAATTGCTGAGTCTAACTCTCGAGCAGGCCTTCGTTGTGATCGTGGAGAGCGTTCCAGCACTGGACAATACAGCATGGCTGGATTTTCAGCAGCGGCTGGCGGTTCGCGCCAGAGATGACAGCCACGCCCTGATTCTGTTGAAGATGGCGCATCTGATGGTCGAGGCGGAGAACAAGATTCGGGAAGTGCTCAGCCTCTACGATGTGCTCGAATCGGTGGCCATCACTCGCGGTCTGCTGCACATCGAGAACAAGATCGATCAGTTTGTGCTGCTGGCCTTCCTGCATCACCTCGCCAAGACGGATGCCAAAGCCCGCGCGGTCTGGGGGATCATCCTGGGCTGAAGCCGCTGGCAGAGACCTCACCTGCAAACAAGCGGGCGGCCTCGCACCGGACGACGTAGCAGGCCGGGGCGCTCTAGCGGGTCTGCGATGGCGGTTGGCTGCGCTTCACAAGACGATGATGTGCAACGCCGCGGGCCCGTGTGCGCCCAGAACCAACTCCTTGGCGATGTCAGCGGTTCGACTGGCTCCGGTGATCACGACGTGGTTGCCAATCGAACGGAAAGATTCGCGATCTGCGTTCTGTTGCGCGATCCACGCTTCGAAGTGAGGCAGCAGTTGCGCTTCCTGCATGATGGCGATGTGTACGTAGGGCAGCAGCGACACACTGCGCGGACGCCCCTCCCGTGCGGAGACGACGATGCTGCCCGTGGCAGCCAGCCCCGCTTCCACCCCTGTGATCCCCACCCGCACAGAACCATCGTGCGGATTGGCTACAGCGATATTATTCTGCGCCAGGGTCGCGTAGAGATTGGGCAGCGGTAATTGCTCTTGTTCCCAGGCCAGCACTCGCTGATCGGTGCCGACGATTTCCAGGATGTAGTCCAGCGCATCGCGCTCGGAGGTTGCGCACATCACGTGGGTGGATAGCGCTTCTGCCTTTGCGATGAAGGTATCCAGCAGCGGCACACCGTCCATCGGGGCGATGACCTGCCGCTCTTCGATTTCGGGAAGTCCCGCGAACGGCGTTTGTGCGGCGCGTAGACGCTTGAGAATCCTGTCTTTCGCGCTCATGACTGCTTGCCTTTCTGCCGGTCACGCCACATCTGCCGGAATGACTTCGGCGCGAAATCCGGGAAATCGCGATGTTGTTTCCATTCCCCCAGGGGATTGGGGACAAGGTGATCGATTCCCATCTTCAGACCGATGCGTGCGGCTTTGCCGCCCCACTCAAACAAGACGGGATTCGCGCTGACGTACTCCCATGACTTGATGGCAACATCCCATTTCAGTTCGGTCTGGCGCTGCTCCACGATGTCGTTGCGCAAGTCCAGCAGCATTCGCGGCAGGTCAATATCCACCGGGCAGACCTGCTTGCAACTGCCGCAGAGGCTGCTCGCATTGGGCAGCGGGGTCGCTTCGTCGATGCCTTGCAGCAAGGGGGTGATCACCGCGCCAATGGGGCCACCGTAGACCCAGCCATAGGCATGTCCACCGACAGAGCGGTATACCGGGCAGGCATTCAAACAAGCGCCGCAGCGGATGCAAGCCAGGGCTTCCGTATACTTCGGGTTGTCGTAAATCTGGGAGCGCCCATTATCCAGGAAAATCACGTAGAGATGTTCGGGGCCGCCGTCGTCGCACGTGCCATTGATGATGTTGGTGTAGGAGGTCATCTCCTGACCTGTGCCACTTCGCGGGAGCACTTGCGTCAAGGTGCCGTAGTCTTCCAGGTTAGCGATGACTTTCTCGATCCCGACGAGGGCGACATGCACCCGGGGCAGGGACGTCACCATGCGTCCGTTGCCTTCGTTCATCACCAGGGCGAGGCTGCCCGTTTCAGCGATGATGAAATTGCCGCCTGTGATACCCATATCCGCGCTGAGAAAGGAGTCGCGCAAGCGCTGCCGCACGAAGGCGACCATATCCTCTGCCGCTTCCAGGTAGGGCATATTGAGCTTGTCCTGGAAAACCTGCCGAATTTGATCCTTGGTCATGTGGATGACCGGAGCCGTGATATGGCTGGGGTGGTCTTCGTTAATCTGTACGATGTACTCTCCCAGGTCGGTCTCGATGACGGTCAACCCGGCTGCGCTCAGCGTATCATTGAGGGCGATTTCTTCTGTCAGCATGCTCTTGGCCTTGGCGATGGACTCGGCCTCATGCTCTTGCGCAATCTTCAGGACGAGCTGCCGCGCTTCTTCGGCGTCTTCTGCCCACAGCACCGTGAAGCCATTTTCGCTGAGGGTTCGTTCGGCTTGTTCCAGGAGGTCGGGTAGGTTGCGCAGGGCGCGGCGCTTTGCTTCCGCCGCTTGCTGACGCAGCCTCTCGCCATGTTCATGACCATGCGCGTACATGACCTGCATCCGACGGTTGAATGCGGTCTTCGTGGCTTTGCGCACAGCGTTATGCATTGGCTCATCGGCCAGCGCAATATCTGCAAGGGCGACGAAATCATTCGATTGAATCTTATTCAACAAGGTGTCCCTTCTAGCCTGACCGGGCCTCAATACTGGTTGTTTGAGAAGTGGAATGGCGAATCCACGCCAGTGGCTTCATGGTTCACGCTCCGTTGGCAACCCGCTTGCCAGCACATCCGCAATGTGTCGTACGCGCTTTGCGGCACCCTTGCGCGAGAGACCGCCGTTCATCTGTGTCAGGCAGCTTGCATCGCCCGTGACGATGGTCTGCGCCGCGCACGCTTCGATGTTCTGGAGCTTGGTTTGCAGCATTGCATTGCTGACGCCGGGCATCTTCACCGCGAATAATCCGCCGAAGCCACAGCAAACATCGTGTTCATCGAGTGGGGTGATTTCGGCGTTTTCCGTGTTCTGCAACAAGGTTCGTGCCGCATCATGCAAACCCAGCAGGCGCAGGCCGTGGCATCCGTCGTGGAAGGCGAATGTTTCGCGCCGAGGTAATGCCAGCTTCAAATCTATGATTCCCAGGCCATCGACGAGAAACTCGGTGAATTCCCAGGTGATCGAAGCGGCTCGCTCTGCCAGCCCCAACCAGGTGGGGTCATCGGTGAACAGCGATGGATATTCATGCCGAATCATCGCAACGCACGAACCGGATGGTGCAACGATCACTTCTGCTTCTGCGAATGCGCGGAGAAACTGTTGGGCGACGGATCGCGCTTCGGTGCGATAGCCGCTGTTGAAGGCGGGCTGTCCGCAGCATGTTTGTCCCATCGGGAAATCCACCTCGATGCCGAGGTGCTCCAGAATGTGGACGACGGACATCCCCGTTTCAGGGTAGATCATATCGACGATGCAGGTGACGAAGAGGGAAACCCGTTTGCCTTTGGGGGAGGGGCGTTCATGCATGGGAACGATTCTTTCACTATGACCTGGCACATAGTGTACCGCGCAATGACTGCCCTTCCCAGATTTTGCGTGGGAGTGGTCGCCTCAACCCGTGGATGGTGTAGGCATGAATGAAGCCACTGGCGCGGATTTGCCATTCTACTTCTCACACAAAACAACCAGTTTTGAGGCCTGGCCAAAAGAGATACCGTGTTCAACAAGTGATAATGCCATCACAGATGCAGTCGCGAGCACTGGTGACCAGCTACAGGACACCGATTGCAGAGACGCTCTCATAGAGGACTGCTCATTCAGGCAAATAGCCAGTTATTTCGCTTCTCGCAATCCTTTGCAGGGCTGGTTGATCGAGAATCGTGACTTGTTTTCGAGTCAGCGCAACGTAGCCCAGTTCTTCCCAGCGCCGCAGAATGCGATTGACGGTTTCGACGGTTGTACCGGTGAACTCGGCAATGTCTCGCTGAGAGAGATTCGCCGCAATCGGTGTATCCGCATCGTTCAACCCTCCGAATTTTTCGTGGCAGTGCAACACAGCACGGGCGATGCGCTGTTCGGAACGTTCGGCTGCCAGGGTACGGATGCGTTGATGGGCGTGCTGAACGTGCTCGAGTATCAACTCGATGACCGTCACACCGATGACGGCGTGTTGCAGCATCAGGTTACGCATAGCGTTGCCGTTGAGCGTGACAATCTCAGACGCGGTCATGGCAATGATGCTCGCATCATGAAGATAGTCTCCCATGAGGGACATCATGCCGAAAATATCACCCTGGCCATAGATTTTGACGTTCACCGCTTTGCCTGCGGACGTATGCTCAACCAGCCGAACGCCGCCAGATTGCACGATGTAGATGGCTTGCGCCAATTCCCCTTCGCTATACAGCGTTTCCCCACTCTCCAGGCGGATCAAGCTCGCAATGGCAGTCAGTTGCTTGCGAATCTCTGGTTCCAGCGCTGCGAACATCGGCAGCATTTCCCAGTGGATGCCGTTCAACTTTTCGCGCCTCATTGTTGTCCCCTCCAGGAATCCTCCAAACCCTACATATCGCGCTAATCTGTATGATCTTTTTGCAGGATTATGTCATTCGTCATGTTGGCTTTGTTGCATTCATCCAGGCTGAAGCTTGATATGGATCAAAGTTGGCTTTTCCCTCATCTGCTAATCTTGGCTTAAGGATCACGCAAAGACAAGAGACCCTGCTGTTTCTTGTGATGAATGTACTGTCATTGGGGGAACATCTGGCATCAGCCCTCCTTAAATGCATCATTCATTGGGAAGATCAAGATCGCAATAGTAAATTGGCAATTTGCTAACTTTTACATTACCCACAGCAATTGATATGATGTGGAGGTTTTATGCCACAACTGTTTTCTGCGCGAACATTTACGCTCATCATGGTTGGTATGCTGACAATATTGCTGGGGTCGTTGGTCGGCCTGGGTGGCTTCACATTTACTTACGCACGCGGCACCTCGTACCTTTCCGACAACCCCGAAACCTGTGTGAATTGTCATGTCATGCAGGAGCAGTTTGATGCGTGGCAGCACTCGAGCCATGCTATGGTCGCTACCTGTAACGATTGCCACACGCCGCATGATTTTCTCAATAAGTGGTTCACCAAGGCCGAGAACGGTTTCAGCCACGGGTTGGCGTTTACTACAGGGAATTTCCCGGAAACGATTCATATCCGTGATCACAATGAGGCGATTGTCCAGGATAACTGTGTGGCCTGTCATGAAGCGATCGTCGATCAAACCTATGGCGGTCATGGAGACCCGAATCGCCATTGTGTTGATTGTCATGGGAATGTCGGACATCCAAGTCGCAGCACGCAATAACCACCGGATTACATGAAAGGAAATCATTGATGAAAAGACTAGTCTTCGCTTTACTATTCTTTGGTGCAGCCTTCTTGACGATAGGAGTTGCTGCACTGCTGGTAAACATCAACGAACGCCAGTCAGAAGCAGCACAATCTCCGTTACCTGTCATTACGATACCCGAGGGGGAAATCGATCCGGCGGTATGGGGGCAAAATTTCCCGGTACACTACGAGATGTTCATGCGCACAGAGGAGAATTACGGAGAAACACCCTACGGGGGATCGAACCCCTACAGCAAGCTAGAGCGATACCCTGCAATGGTACGCCTGTGGAGCGGGTATGCATTCAGTATTGACCACAACGAGGAGCGCGGTCATTTCTATGCGCTGATTGATCAACTTGAAACCCTGCGTGTTACCGAGGTGTCTCAACCGGGTGCTTGTGCGAACTGTCACGCCGCCGAAACGCCACTGCTCATAGAGGAGATGGGTTGGGAAGAATTCAACCGCACACCCTATAACGAATTGTCCCAGCATCTCCATTTTGGCACATCCTGCAATGATTGTCATGATCCAGAGACAATGGCGCTGCGAATCAGCCGTCCAGCTTTCTCGAACGCGATGGAAGCACGCGGCATTGATGTGAGTGAGGCTACACGCCAGGAAATGCGCACCTATGTCTGTGCACAGTGCCATGTGGAATACTATTTCGCAGGTGAAGATCGTGTGCTGACCTTCCCCTGGACCGAAGGTCTAAGCATTGACGACATCGAAGTCTACTATAATTCCTACGGGTTCACCGACTGGACACACGCAGAGACAGGTGCGCCTATGCTCAAGATGCAACATCCCGAGTTTGAACTCTATAGTACTGGCATTCACGCTCGCTCTGGCGTTGCATGTGCGGACTGCCATATGCCCTATACACGTGTTGGTAGTCAGAGATTTAGTGACCATTGGCTACGCAGTCCCCTAACAAATATCAGCGCAGCCTGCCAGACCTGCCACAGTGCCGAAGAAGAAGAGCTATACGAACGTGTAGTCAACATTCAGACAGTGACATCTGAACTTCTGCGAAGCTCCGAAGAAGCGTTGTTGGATGCAATTGATGCCATTGTTGCCGCACAGGAGGCAGGTGCCACAGATGAGGAGTTAGAAACCGCACGAGAGCTACATCGAAGTGCCCAAATGCGCTGGGATTTTGTATCATCCGAGAACAGCACAGGTTTCCACAGCCCTCAGGAAGCAGCCAGAATTCTAGCTGACTGCATTGACCTGGCACGACAGGCACAACTTGCAGCCATTCAGGTAGAAAATAATCAGACAGCGAATCTGGATACAAGCGACTGATTGTTGGCGCTAAGAAACAGGATATCAGCCACCGTCATCCATAGGCGGTGGCTGATTTACGCGAAAGACACTTACAGCAGACCACATGCCACCTCATCACCCGCCCTAGTGCAAGATCAGACTTCATAGCATGAGTGTGTCAAAAACAGGCTGGGTGT
>CAZJWX010000088.1:0-15319 GCA_964549915.1 uncultured Anaerolineaceae bacterium
CTCTCTCCACTACACATTACCAACTTTCTTTCATTTTTGAAGCGATTGCCCTGCGTTTATACAGGGTTTTTGTTGCCACATTTCCCGGCACCGTGTATAGTTGACAATGTCTGGGTTGGCCCTCTCGAGCGCGAAATGGCTTGCATTGTAACACCGCCCATTCCGTTCCGGTTGTGCTTCCGGCATCGATATTCACCCCAAATTCTCTGTGATTCCTGGAGGTCTTTTGATGAACTTGTTGTTTGGTTCCTCGCGTGTCGGGCGTGTGGCTCTGCTGGCTGCACTCATGGTTTTCATCCTTGCAGCTACACAGATTTCGGTGTTCGCGCAGGAAGAATTGGAAGATAGCTTTACGTCAGAGAGCGGCTCGTACCAGGTCAGCTTCCCCGCTGGCTGGGTGGTCGAGGAAGACTCGGGTGGTTCGTTCATCACAGTCGAGGGCGACTTCAACGGCGATGTTGTGGTGCTGCTGGTCTTTGACCCGCAAACCTTCGCCGCAGCCACTGCTGGCGTCACGGATCTGACGGAAGCCGCCGAGATTATCACCAGCACCAACGAAGCTTTCAGCGGAACGCCGGAGATTTTCGAAGTCGGCAGTCGTGAAGCAGCCGTGGTCATCGCCAACATTGAAGGGTTGTCCGGCATTAGCTTCACCGTGCCCTTCGATGACGGCAGCTTCGGCTTCATTGTGGTCTTCCAGGAAGGCGACAACCTCACAGTGATTGAAGAGAATCTGGATACGGTCTTCGCGATTGTGGACAGCTACAACGTCGGTGGCAGCGACGATAGCGGCGAAGAGACGGACGAAGGTTCCAGCAGCCTGGGTGGTTTGCTCGGCGGCGGCGGTGACGATGACGACGAGACCGAAGAAGGCGAAGGCGGCCTGGGTGGTTTGCTCGGCGGCGGTGGTGATGCGGATGCCGACGATGCCTCTGTCGGCGATACCTGCGCGGAATTCCCGCTGAACACGCTCAACGCCTACCAGTACGGTATCGTTGATCCGGATGACGGCACGCCCCTGCTGGTCTACAACATCGGCTGCGATGGCTTCATGTCCTACACCATTGCTGAATCGACGACGGTCATTGAATACGACATCACCAGCGATGGGGTGCTCAGCTTCCAGCTCAGCGAAACGGTCTACACGACCACAGCGGTGGATGAAGAAGAATGGGTCGTCGAAGCCAACGACGGCGGCAGCATCGCCCTGGAGCGCATTGACGATGACGGCACCTGCGACGCCAGCGGGTTCTCCGACCTGATTCGCGGTACCTGGGTCATCGGCAGCGGCGCAGAAGCCATCACCTTCGACTTCACCTGCAACGGCATCCTGCTGCTGACCGTGGAAGGCAGCACCGAAGCTGCGACCTACAGCTTCAACCCGCAGACGGGTGATCTGGACATTGAACTGAGCGACGGCAGCGCCCTGGAACTCAGCGATGTCGAAATTGACGGCGACACCATGGAAGCCATCAACGCGGCCAACAACCGCCTGGCCTTCACCAACAGCATCGAATCGGAGTAAGGGGAAACCTCACCTGATTGCCGGGAGCGCACACAGGCGTTCCACTACATCGTCGCTTGCTCTATACGGCATCCTGCGGCATATACCCCAAAATGAGGAGGGTCATGCGCCCTCCTCATTGCTTTCTTCAACAAGATATCTCTGCTACCCTGTCCTGGCCTCCACATGGGGTATTTTGTGCGAGAAGTGGAATAGCAAATCCACACCAGTGGCTTCCCATCGTGCGATGCTTCGGGGATGCCTCATGCAGGCTGCTGTGAGATCACATGCGGCATTTCGTTGGGGGCGACTACCTTGCGCTCCCGAATCCACTGCTGTGCCTGTTCGCGTTCCTCATCCGGGCGATCCATCAGGAGGGCAGCCACCACATGATGATCTCTCAGCCACCAGAGACCAACGCTGCCAGCTTCGTAATTGCCAGCTTCGACGACGGTATCGCCCTCGCTGATCTCTCCCCAGACTTCATACGAATACGCCAGCACATCGGAGAAGAAGTACGGCAGCGCCTGGAACGGCTCTTGCTCGTTCCCCAGCATACGCCTTGCCGCGTATTGTCCCTGATCGACGGCGTTCTGCCAGTGTTCCGTGCGGCGGCGTTTCTGGTAATGCACATCGTAGAAGTTGGCTACATCCCCCGCCGCGTAGATGCCGGGTACGTTTGTTTCCAGGTATTCGCTGGTGAGGATGCCGTCATCTACCTGAAGTTCGCTATTCTGCGCCAATTCATCATTGGGGATCGCACCCACGCCGATGATGACCAGGCCAGCACGCAAGGGCTTACCCGAATCCAGCGTGACCAGCAGGCTGCCCTCGTGCTCTTCAAAGCGGACAGGCTTGTCGTCGTGGATAAAATTCACCCCTTCGGCTTTCAGGGCATCTTCAAAGAAGCGCGACAGGCGCGGCGTGAAGAAGCGATGCTCCATGACCCGTCCTTCCGGGAAGACCATCGTCACGTGCTTGTCCGCTTCGGTGCAGATGGCGGCGGTTTCCAGCCCGATGTAGCCGCCGCCGACGATGACCACTTCCTCAACGCCTTCAAGCTGCTGGCGAATCTGCGCGGAGTCTTCCAATTTGCGCAGATAATGCACCTGCGGCAAATCTGCGCCGGGGATATTCAGGCGTTTGGCGCGGGAACCGGTGGCGATCAGCAAGTTGTCGAAACCGTAGGCGTCCCCATGGATGGTGCGCAGCGTCTTCGCAGTGGTGTGAATGCGGTCAACCGGAGCCTTCAGGAAGACCTGAATCTTGTGTTCGTGGTAGAAGTTGGGGTCATTGATGCGAATGTCGCCCAGGCTCGCTTCGTCGGCCAGAAAGCTCTTGGAGAGCGGCGGGCGATCATAGGGCAGGGCGACATCAGCGGAAATGATGGCTAGGTCTTCCCCGTTGAATGAGTCATGCTCGGTGAACGCCTGCGCAGCATAGCCAGCCGCAACGCCCCCACCCAGAATCAAGTGTTTGAAGTGCTTCATATGACCTCCTCATTGGTCTGCTGTGCGGTATCGCTTCCGCATCTCTCTTTTGCGGAGCGACACCAGTCTCACAATAGATCATAGCGCGAGGAGGTGAGCAGCCTGTGCGCCTGCGCGTTAGCACTCTCTCTTCAACGGGGCTGCATCGTTCACACGTGGCTCATGCCGGGCAGTGCAGGACGTACCAGCAGCGCCCATCCTGCCGCACAAAATCAACGGCACTATAGCCCTGTCCGAAGGCACGTTGCAGGGCAGCGCGAATCGTCAGCCGAATTTCCAGCGCCTGCTCGCGGTCGTGCTTCTTGAGGGTCGCGAAGTCATAGGGGATCGGCAGCGCATACCACTCCGCCGTCAATGGCGCATCGTCCGGCGGTAGGGCTGCCAGCGAGCCAGGAACCTGCGGCGCGGGTTGGACTTCAACCGACCAGGACGCCTCCATGCGGTCAGTGGGCAATCCGGCGTTGATACCGCTCATCTCTCCGTAGAAATTGACGTGATAGGTGCTGACCAGCGCTCGCAGCAGCCGCAGATTGAAATGGGCGTTTTGCGACAGCAGCGGGTCGAACGTCCAGTGGATGCGGCGAAAGCCCTGTTCACGCGCCCATTTGCGCTGCTCCTGCTTGAGCTGGTAGCCGATGCCGCGTCGCTGATAGCGCGGATGGACGCCCGCCATGTGCGACCACAGCTTCTGCGGATCGCGAGTCGCCAGGCCGACCGCGAAGCCGATCAGGTCTTCTCCATCGTATGCCCCGATGATTCCGCCGCCTGTATGCGTCAAAATGCGCTGAATGTGTACCGTGATTGCGTCGCGTTCGTTCACGCCCCAGATGAACATCTCCAACGCGGCGACTTCGGCGAAGCCCTCGTTGTCGGTGATGAGTTGATAGGTGATCGTCTGAGTCATAGCATCTCTCCCTGTGCGCGGAATCATACCGCAGGCAGCGGTAGCTTCCCAGGAGAAATGGGGCAAAAAGTCGCGGGGGGAGGCTCGCAGGTCTCTTGCCGTTCGATCATTGAATGACCCGACGAGCCTTGTTTCCGTTTGTATCGTCTGTATCGTCCTTCCGCCTTTTTACGGCGTTTTGTATTTCCCCTTGCGTCCCCCCACTGCGTAGGGGAAACCCATTGTAGATATCAGCATCTTCGACGGTAAAACGTACGTCTCTCCGACAGGGGATGGAGAAAGCGAAAATTCACTGTGCGGGTTTGTTGGATGTTTTGGGCTTCACCCGTCCGCCGCAGGTCGAATCGTAGCCCCAATCGCGCCCGTACTGATCGACGTAGGAATAAGTCGTCACGAAGCCGCTGACCGGGTTCCAGGTGGTGCTGCCCTGCAAGGTGCATTCGCAATCGCTCTGGGCGATGACACGGGCGACGGCAGCGCGAATCAACTGCGTTTCGGTCTTGCCCGGCGCTTCTGTTTCCGGCGCGGCAACCTGCTCGATGGTCTGCGTGCTGCGTTCGTTGCTGGCACTTTCGGGATGTTCCATGTGTTCCATGATGATGACCCCTCTCTGGTATGTCCTTGATGAATGCACGGATCGCAAGAATGACGGTGTGTTACGGGACAACGCAGGCAGCATATCATCAAAATGGGCGATCATTGCCTTGAGATTGCTGCGCGTCACGCTATTTTCAGCAAACGCCGCGAAACTTGCATCCACCTGACAGAGGGGTCTGTCAATGATAACGGTTTGTTAAGAGATGGGATGGCGGCATTCGCAATCGATGTCCCCACCGATGAGCCGCCACCGCTATACCGCCACCTGCAGCGCCTTATGCAGAGTCTCGGCGACCTGTTCCATTTGTTCCTGCGTCAACTCCGGGAACATGGGCAGGCTGATGATCTGGCGGGCGGCGTGTTCGGTATGCGGGAAGTCGCCCTCTTTGTAGCCCAGATGCGCCAGGGCGGGCTGTAAATGGCAGGGGATCGGATAGTGAATCCCCGCGCCGATGCCGCTTTCTCGCAGGAAATCGAAAGTGCGCTGGCGGTCACCCGGCACCTGCACGACATAGAGGTGGTAAACGTGCCGCCCGCGTGGGTCGGCATAAGGCGTGACGATTTCCGGTGTCTGCGCCAGCAGTTCATCGTATACGGCGGCATTGGCGCGGCGCTCTTCCGTCCACTGCTCGATGTGCGCCAGCTTCACGCGCAGCACCGCTGCCTGCAGGCCATCCATACGGGCGTTGTAGCCGACCATCGTGTGGCGGTACTTGGTCTCGCTGCCATGATTCAGCAGCAGCCGCATGGTCTCCGCCAGCGATTCGTCGTCCGTGATGATGCCGCCAGCATCCCCCGCCGCCCCCAGATTCTTGCCGGGGTAGAAGCTGAATCCCGTGACCGCCCCCCAGGAGCCGATGCGCCGCCCGTCCCACTCTGCGCCGTGCGCCTGCGCCGCGTCTTCCAGGATGTGCAGCTTGTGCCGTTCGGCGATGGCAGCGATGGCCGTCATATCGGCGGGTTGCCCATAGAGATGCACGGGCGCGATGGCCTTCGTGCGCGGGGTGATGGCGGCCTCGATTTGTTCCGGGTCGATGTTGTAGGTGCGTGAATCAATATCCACGAAGACAGGCTTGATCCCCAGTTGGATCATCGGCTCAATGGTGGCGATGAAGGTATGCGGCGTGGTGATGACCTCATCGCCCGCGCCCAGGCCAAGCGCCTGCATCGCCAGCAGCAGGGCGTCCGTCCCGCTGGCGACCCCCAGGGCGTGCTGCGCATGGGCATAGGCGGCGAAGGCGTCTTCAAACTGCTGCACTTCCGCCCCCAGGATGAAGGCCGTGTTATCCAGCACGCGCTGTACAGCAGCGTCAATTTCCGGCTTGATGCGGCGGTACTGCGCTTTCAAGTCAACCAATGGAATCATGCGTCAATGTCCTTTCCTGGCGGGGTGAAACCCGGCAGCACCGTCGCCCCACAGGCCAATCGGGTGCTGTGATCGCGTTATAGATTGCCCCAGTGTACCCGCATCCCACGCCTCAGCAGAAGGGCGCGACGCTATTCTGCGTAGGGAGCCAGCTTCGCGAAGCGGGTGAAGAGCGCCGCCCGTTCAATCCAGGCCGCGCGTCCCGCCGGAACCGCCTGCGCCTCAGCACGCCAGCGCTGGCGAATCGCTTGCTTGAAGCCCAATCGCGGATAGAGCCGCAGCGCCTGTTCGATGGAGTCCGGCGCGAAATCCCATAGACGCATCCCCACAATATCGACCAGGGCTGCCCCGTTCATCAATGTGGCGAGGGCATTCTGCCGGTACTGTATGCCCGGTGTGATGTGCATGGCAATCGCTTCTGCCAGTGCGCGGGCTACATCGTCCGGAGTGTCTGCCCGTTTCGCCAGCGATTGCATGCGGTCAGCGCCGCGCACCGCAAAACACTGCCCCGGCTGCGGATCTTCCAGGGCGATGTCATGCAGCAAACAGGTCACGTAGAGGTGTTCCGGGTCGTAGGGTACGTTGTCCAGGTGCGCCAGGGTCAGCGCGTAGAGGAACGTCCGATATGAGTGGTTGACGAGGGCGGGACTCAGCGTCTCGCGGCATTCTTGCTCCGCCAGTTGCGCCAGGCGAGAGTCCGGCAGCGTGAGCGTCGCGAAATTCACATCGGAGGTATTGGGACGCCAGCCCAATAGCAACCGCAGCCGCCCGACTGCATAGCGTACTGTCGTTCCCAGCATCGGCAGCAGCAGTTGTACCCGCTCCCGATTGGTGAGTGTCCCGCCGTTCGCCTCTGCCCATTCCAACGAGCCGATCATCATGACGAAGCTGGCCTCAAGTCTTTGTTGACACCTGAGTCGATTATACCGGGATTACGTCCTTGCGATATCGGAAAACCCGTGCCCGCGCCCAGGACGATTGCTTCAGTAGCAGCGGTCGCCCTGAACCAAAGAAATTGTTTATTTAGCGAGGCGTATATTCCGGTTTGTTTTGGCCTCAATACTCGTTAGTTTTGTGTGAGAAGCGGAATGGTAAATCCACGCCAGTGGCTTCAGCAGGTTCTGGTCTTCGGTTGCCTGCTGTTGTGAGCATCAGGCAGCGCTTCTGCTCCGATTGCCCCGAACCCACGCCATTTGCATTTGAATTTGTATCTTAAAAGTGCTATCATCACGACAACTGCACGCGGCGGTGCGCAGCAAGGGAGAATCCGCCTTGGACGAGTTCATTGAGATCATCGAAGTGGGGCCGCGCGATGGTCTCCAACGTGAGGCCACCTTCATCCCCACCGAAGAGAAAATACGCCTGATTCATGGCCTGACGGCGGCGGGCATTCGCTCGATTCAGGTGACATCGTTCGTGCATCCGCAATACGTGCCGCAAATGGCAGATGCCGAAGCGGTCTGTCAGGGCATCGATAAGCTGGCTGACGTGGTGTACAGTGGGCTGGTGCTGAACCACAAAGGGCTGGAACGCGCCGCCGAGGCGGGCCTGACTCATGTCGATATGTCAGTTTCCGCCAGCGACAGCCACAGCCGCAAGAATGCCAACGTCGGCCTGGATGAAGCGCTGACGAATTTCCAGAAGATGGCGCAGACCGCGCACGAGATGGGCCTGCACATCCGCGCCGGGATTCAATGCGCGTTCGGCTATTACGAACCCGATGTGACGCAAGAGTTGGTGATCGACATCGCCAAACGGCACCTGGAACTGGGTGTCGAGTCGTTGGCGCTGGCGGATTCAACCGGCATGGCGAATCCGCGCCAGATCAAAGCCATGCTGGCAGCGCTGCAACCCGTCGTGGGCGATGTGCCCATCATCCTGCACTTGCACGATACACGCGGGATGGGGTTGGCGAATGTCGTCGCGGCGATTGAGGTAGGCTGCACGCGCTTCGATACGGCCTTCGGTGGTATGGGCGGCTGCAACTTCATCCCGGATGCCCTGGGCAACATCGCGACGGAGGACACCGTGAACATGCTGCACGAAATGGGCTACGAGACGGGCGTTGACATCGAAAAAGTCGCGCAGGTCTCGCGGAGGCTGCAAAGCCTCATCGGGCAGCCCTTACCTGGCAAGCTCTATCAACTGGTGGATTAACCTATGGGACAGACAACTGCCGAAAAACTCATCTCCGAACATGCGGGCCAGCGCGTCCAGGCGGGCGAAATCGCCATTGTGGATGTCGATGGTGTGATGGCGACGGATGCCACCGGGCCATTTGCGGTTCAGGCCTTTCGTGAGATGGGTGGGACGAAGCTCTGGGATGCCGAGCGCGTCTCGCTGATTCTGGATCACGCCACGCCTGCGCCCAACGAACGCATCAGCAACCTGCATCGCATGCTGCGCGATTTTTCCGCCGAGATGGGCAATCACTTTTACGATGTCGGCGAGGGCATCTGCCATCAATTGATGGTCGAGAACGCGCACGTCAAACCGGGCGATCTCTTCCTGGGGGCGGATAGCCACACGCCCACCTACGGGGCGCTGAACGCCTTCGCCGCCGGGGTTGGTTCCACCGACCTCGCCGCTGTGATGCTCACGGGCAAGACCTGGCTCAAAGTGCCGGAGACGATCCGCCTGGAACTGGTCGGGCAGCTTCCGGCGGGCATCACCGCCAAGGACTTGATTCTCTTCCTGGTGGGCAAGGTCGGTATCGCGGGTGCGACGTACATGTCCGTCGAGTACACGGGCGAGGCAATTCGCGATTTCACGCTGGCGAGCCGCATGGTGCTGGCGAATATGGCGGCGGAGATGGGTGCCAAGGCCGGACTCGTTGATCCAACCGGGCTGGAATTGTGGTACGACTGGGAGCCGACGTTCCCGGACGATGACGCGACCTATGCCGTGCAACACACCTTTGATGTGTCGGCGCTCAAGCCGCAGATTGCGATCCCGCACCTGCCCAGCAACGTCGTCGATATTGACGAAGCGCTGGGCAAGAGAGTACAGCAGGCTTTCATCGGCTCCTGCACCAATGCCCGGCTGGAAGATTTGCAGATGGCAGCACGCATCTTGCAGGGCAAATCCATCGCCAGGGGCGTGCGCATGTTGGTTGCCCCGGCATCGCGCAAGGTCTACCAGGACGCGCTCGAAGACGGCACAATCGCAGCGCTCTCGCGCGCGGGTGCGACCATCATCACATCGGGCTGTGGCCCCTGCGTCGGCACTTTGGGCGGCATCCCCGCCGATGGCGAAGTCATCATTTCCAGCACGAATCGTAATTTCCGGGGGCGCATGGGCAACCCCAACGCCGAACTCTACCTGGGATCGCCTGCGGTAGTGGCGGCCTCGGCGCTCACGGGCGAAATCACCAATCCGGCGGATGTCTGGGATTCCAGCGCAGAATGGGAGATGCTCTGATGCTGACGGGAACGACTCATGTCTACGGGGACAACATCGATACAGACCGCATCATCCCCGGCAAATACACCAAGACGCTCGACATGAGCCAGCTTGCTGCCCATGTCCTGGAAGACCTCGACCCGGATTTTCGCAGCCGCGTGCAGCCGGGTGATATTCTGATCGCCGGGGAGAATTTCGGCGCGGGATCATCGCGGGAGCAGGCTCCCATCGCCCTCAAGTCGGCGGGGGTCAGCGTGGTAGTGGCGCGTTCGTTCGCGCGGATTTTCTACCGCAACGCGATCAATATCGGCCTGCCCGTCGTGGAAGTCGCCGACCATGATTTTGAGATGGGGCACGAGGCGCAGGTTGATCTGGAGCAGGGCATCGTCACCAACCTGACGACCGGGAAAACGCATCACGGTACGCGCATGCCGCAGGTGATGATCGACATCCTGGACGCGGGCGGTCTGGTGCCGTACCTGAAGCGGCACGGCACGTATCAGGTATAAGGGACTTCTCACCCCGCCCCCTGGTTTCAGGCGAGGAATCACAGGCGTAGCTTCATAGCCCCTCGTTGAATTTGGGGAGGGGGTTGGGAGTGGGGTTGTTTTTCTTCTTCGCGTAAGGACGAAATGACTTTGGAGACTCAATCCGCAGGTGCATCCGAACTTCCGCTGGCGGGGCTGCGCGTCCTGGAATTCACGCACGCGGTCATGGGGCCGACGACGGGGCTGGTGCTGGCTGACCTGGGCGCAGAGGTCATCCGTGTGGAGCGTGCGCCCGACGGCGACCCAACGCGCCGCCTGAAGGGCTTCGGCACGGGGTACTTCACCTACTTCAATCGTAACAAGAAGAGCATCGCGCTCGACTTGAAAACGGACGCGGGGCGCGAAATCGTGCTCAAGCTGGTCGGCAGCGCCGATGTGCTCATCGAGAATTTTGGCCCCGGAACGATGGATCGGTTGGGTCTGGGCTACGAGGCGCTGCACAAGCTCAATCCTCGTCTGATTTACTGCGAACTGAAGGGCTTCCTGCCGGGGCCGTATCAAAAGCGCCCCGCCCTGGATGAAGTAGTGCAGATGATGTCCGGGCTGGCTTATATGACCGGGCCACCGGGGCAGCCCCTGCGCGCCGGTGCGTCGATTGTGGACATCATGGGCGGAACCTATGGGGCAATCGCGATTCTGGTCGCCCTGCTGGAACGGCAGAAATCCGGGCGCGGCAAGCTGGTGAAAAACGGCCTCTACGAGACTGCCGCCTTCATCATGGGGCAGCATATGGCCTACAGCGCCATCGCCGGGGTGGAAGTGCCGCCGATGCCCGCTCGCGTCAGCGCCTGGGCGATTTACCGCACGTTCGACACGGCGGATGGGCAGCAGGTCTTCGTCGGAATCACCAGCGACAAGCACTGGGCGAGTTTTTGCCGGGTCTTCGGGCGAGAGGATTTGCTGGCGCGAGACGACCTCACCACCAACAACCAGCGCATTGACGCCCGTGATTGGTTGCAGCCAGAGCTAGAGCGTTTCTTCGCCGGGATGACCAAGGCAGAGATCGTCGCCAAATGCGACGAGGCCGCCATCCCCTTCGCGCCTATCGCCCGTCCGGAAGACCTCTTCGATGATCCGCAGTTGAACGAGGGAGATAGTCTGCTGCAGGTGCAGACGCCGGACGGAGATACGACCCGCTTGCCCAGACTGCCGATGAACGTCGAAGGGGACGACTACGGGCTGCGCATGGAAGCGCCGCGCATCGGCGAGCATACAGCGGCGCTGCTGGCAGAACTGGGCTACGACTCGGCACGGATCCAGCGCCTGCTCGATGCCGGAATCGCTGCCAGCCGCGATGCCTACCAATGAGGGCTGCGCCGACCTCAGGCGTTTTCGCGCATTTGCTCCAGGTCGTTTTCGAGTTCCTTGCGCTTGGCTTCGCTGGCTTCTTCGGCGGCTTTGAGGGCGTTCTGGTAGTGTGCGCGGATGTTTTGACGCACTTCGCTCCCGCTGACGGGTGAGAAGAACGTCACGAATAATACGCCAGTGCCGACTCCCAATCCCAGGCCGATGATGAAACTCAGTAGTTTGCGCACGGTTTCGCCTCCTTCGGCAGTGTTACTTGCTATTCGCTTGCGTTCCCTGTCCCCGCTATCCCCGCCCACGCCGCAGCACAGCGCCACGCATGGCAGGGGTAGGGGTCATGTCCCGTTCGGTTCGGCGGGCAGATTGGTCGAAAGGTCGTCGCGCTGCGATTCGTCGCTGAGGCGCGGCTTGCCCGTGACCGCGTAGACCAGCACCCCCGCTGACGAAATCAACAGGCTTGCCAGCAGCCCGATGGCCTGTAACCCGCCGAAGAAAATATCGCTGCTCTCGGTGCGCAGGTGCGATCCGAAGCCGAAAATATCCGCCAGACCGCTGAGCGCTGCGAAGACCAACCCGGTCAGGGTCAGGCGCACGCCGATTTGCTGCGCCAGCGTGGAGCGAGTGCGCAGGAAAAAGGTGAAACGCAGGTAGATCAGCGCCCCGAAGACCAGCAACCCATAGCCGATCAACAGCATGAAGACCTGCACCACGCCGATTCCAGGGGTTTCCGGCACGCCCGTCAGGCCGGGGAACAACCCCATGACGGCGATGATGATCCCCAATGCGCCCACCGCAATGCCGACCTGCCCAAACCGACTCATATCACGCTTCCTGTGGCACAGGCTCTGGCTGCCACTGTGTCAGATATTCGCGAATCTGCGCGGCGGCGATTTCCGCCTCAACCTTCATATTGAACATCGCCCCCTTGCCCTTGTAGAACGTGCCAACCAGGTACAGCCCCGGATGCCCCAGAATCTGTCGCCCGTTAGGGTGCTCGCTCGTATCGCGCAGCGGCCAGCCGCGTTGCCCGTTGGGGCCAATCTCCCAATCGCAGGGGGAGGCAGGCTGCCACGGGGCGTCGTTGTACTGCAAGTCTACATCCAGATATTGCTGCAAGACCGGACGGTAGCCCGTCGCCATGATGACCGTATCGAAGGGCAGGCAGCGCCCATCCGCGAGTTCCACCGCATCCGGCGTGAAGCGCACCGGAGCCGGAACCGGAGCCACCTTGCCCGCGCGTACGGCCTCGATCAACTCCGGTCCCTGGTAAGCCGTCATGCCGCCCTGCCCTGGCTGGGGTGGATTCAGCCCCAGGCGGCTGGTGTCGCCGTAGCTGACCGCGCCTACGGCCTTCAACAGGCGGCGGCAGATGCTCTTCGGCAGGTGCAGCGCCTCCGAGAGCAGCAGCCAGCCATGCGGTGCAATCCCCAGAGGGAAGCGGCGCTTCATCTTCACCCCGCTGCGAATGCCGATGTGGACGGATTGCGCCGTCTCACCGCTGGCGACGGAAATATCGACCCCGCTGGGGCCATTGCCGACGACCAGCACGCGCTTGCCCGCCACCTGCGACGGGTCTTTGAAATCGTGCGCGTGGTACAGTTCGCCCTGGAAGGCGTCCATGCCGGGAATCTGTGGCATGACCGGGCTGCCGTAGATGCCAGTCGCGGTGATGACGGCTTTATAGCGGCAAGTTCCCGTGCTGGTCTCCACGCGCCAGTAAGTGCCTTCCGGTGCTACGCGGTAGACTTCCACGCCCAATTCGATGTTGAACTCGTGTTCGCGCACGAACTGCGCCAGATGCGCGTAATATTGCTTGCCCGTCGCGTAAACGCCATAGGAGCGTGGGAAGGGCGTCTGCGGCAGGTGCGAATAGTAGCGCGAGGTATTCAGGCGCAGGGAGGGATATAGCCCAGCCCAGGTGCTGCCGACCACCTCGGCGCGATCGATCACTTTGTAGGCGATGCCAGCTTGCTGCAAATAATAGGCGCTGGTGATTCCGGCTGGCCCTGCGCCGATAATCAAGACATCTTCTGCTGCGATTGCTGCTGTCATGATGAGGATGTTTCGCTGCTTTCAATCGGATCGGCTTCCATGATACCGCAGGTTGGGGGGCAATGCGCGGGGTAGTTTTTCCGCCGCTGCGTTCGGCAATTCGCGCAGAAGGCGGTATGCTGTGGACGTTTGCCAACGATGACGTACAAAGGAACCGAAACCCCATGTTTGAATCCGAACGCCTGCGCTTCCGTGCCTTCGATGCCGAACACGATGTCCCGATCTTTCAGGCATGGTGGGCTGACCCGGAAGTCATGCAGTTTCAACTGAGCAACGCCATCCGCCTGAAGCAGGATGAGACCACTGAGGGCATGTTCAAGAGCTGGTTCGGTGACGATGACAGCGCCGTCGGGTTCGTGATCGTGCTGAAAGAGACGGACGAAGCCATCGGCTTCATCAACCTCTGGGGCATCAAGCCCAAGAACCGCAATGCCGAACTGGGCGTGCTGATTGGGCGCAAAGACCTGTGGGGGCAGGGACTGGGTAAAGAAGCCCTGCATGTGCTGCTGCGCTACGCCTTCGCGGAATTGAACCTGCACCGCATCATGCTGCGCGTCTTCGCCAACAACGAACGCGCGATCCGCGCCTACCGTTCAGTGGGATTCGTGGAAGAAGGTCGGCTGCGCGAGGAGATTTTCCGCGAAGGACGCTGGCTCGACTCAGTCGTGATGGGCATTTTGCAGCGCGAATACCAGGGATCGGACGCATCCTAGGCACAGAAAAGAAGCCAGGGGAGCGCATTCCGGCGCTCCCAGCACGTGACTCACTCCACCGTCCAGCCAGGGAGGATGCGCCGCCGTCGCCAATCCAGCAGGGGGATGCAGATGCGCGTATGGATGCTGCCGTTCCAGTCGGCTTCCAGG
Source organism: uncultured Anaerolineaceae bacterium (assembly GCA_964549915.1). Classification (GTDB taxonomy): domain Bacteria; phylum Chloroflexota; class Anaerolineae; order Aggregatilineales; family Phototrophicaceae; genus JAUZRW01. The sequence continues at coordinate 14,032 of CAZJWX010000088.1, forward strand.
CGGTGCTGCTCCAGCACATCGCAGACCTGCTGGGCGATGATCAACGATTCGTTCTCTTTGCCGCTGACAGCGCCATAGGCCAGGTAGAGATAGCCCTGCTGCACGGCTGTATCGGTATCTTGCTGATGGTAGAAGACGTAGCCGACGACCGGGCGCTGGCTGGCGGTGGCGTCGATTTCGTCGCTGATTTCGACGTGCCCGCAGGTCTGGCAGCAGGAGAAATTCTGCCGCGCCACGATGCCCATACGATCCAGCGCGGCGAAGGCTTCATCCAGGCGGTCACAGTCGGTCTCATCCTGCCAGAGCAATTGGGCGCTGTAGTGCCAGGCGAGCAGTTCATCGGTGATGCTGGCGGCTTTCTCTTCGAGCCAGTCCGGGCTGTACTCATCGAGCATGTATTCCACAGCTTCGGCGATGATCGCTTCGCGGCTGTGGAATCCGGCCTGTACTTCCAGTGCGATGAAGTGCCGCAGTTCTTGCAAGGCTTCGTACATGAGCAGTTCTCCTGGTGGTCTCGTCACTAGGCGGCGTCGCGCAGGGGGAAGCGCCGCTGCCATTTGAACTGTCGGATGTAGATGCGCTCGTAGGGGTTGCCGCTCCAGGCCACTGCCAGCCCGGCATCCCGCAGCGCGAAGACGATCCGCTGCCCGATTTTGAGCTGCGTCCGCTCATCAGCACCCATCACGCCGTAGGACAACATCAGGCCGTGCCCTGCCAGCGCTTTCTCGGTGTCCTGGCGATGGTAGAAGACATAGCCGCGCACTTCGCGCCCTCCCTGCGCCAGTTCCTCCTTCATTTCGGCGTGTCCGCACGATTGGCAGCAGGCGTAATCATGCCGTGCCGTGATTCCCTCGCGTTCCAGGGCTGCGAAGGCAGCGTCCAGGGCATCACAGTCCGTATGGCGAGGCCAGTTGCGCTGTGCCACAAGCTGCTGGGTGATGACCTCATCGGTCATCTGCCGCACGCGCTCTTCCGTGAGCCAACCGCGATAGGCCGTATCGTGCAGAAATTCCGTCTGGCATTCTTCGAGTACTTGCTGCCGCGAGTAGAACCCGCTGCGAACCTGCATTGTGATGAAGGCTTCGACCGTGCGAAGCAGCGTTTGCTGGTCCATTCGTTCCCCATCTCCTGCTATAAAACACATGTTCTAATTGTACTGCGAGAGTCACGACGAGTCAAACAGATGTTCGCCGAAAGCGACCCGGCAGACGTTCGATTTGCGTCGGATTTTCGTTCTAATGGACAAAGCAAAAGGAACCCGCATGAAGTAAAATGTTAGAATGGCAAA
>CAZJWX010000089.1:0-15227 GCA_964549915.1 uncultured Anaerolineaceae bacterium
CGTTTCGACTTACACCCTGTTTCGACCCTCCCAAGATGTGGGTAATGTATAGCTCAACGCAGGGGGGGGCTTGCCGCACACCCACGTTGCGATCTCCTCGCGTTTTCGACTTCTCCTCGCCATTTTCCTTCAGTATCCGGTTTTACAGAGACCTTTGAGCCGCGTTTCTCAGGGGTTGCCGTTGCCCTCGGCTCCATGATTCTCCGACAATACAGATAGTGATTGTTTAACACGGAGCAAGTTTATGTCCACCAGACACTATCCGCGCTATGTCGGCGTACGTTTTACTGAGGATGAGTATCGCGGTCTGCACCACTTGATCAAGGTCTCCGGCAGCAACAAGTCCGTCGTGATCCGCTTCCTGGTTCGCACCGCGACCAAACGCCCGGATGCCGTCGCCGCAGGCATCCAGCGCGAGCGAGCGCAGCAGCATGAAGCGTCGTAAATCCCCGCCGCAGTCGGTGCGCGTCTGCATCTGAAAGGCTAGTGGGGCGCTTCATGAGCCGCCCCACGCATGATTCGCAGTATGTTCCGGATGGCTCCGCAGGTTCTCAGGCGCTGCTGGCTTCGCGGACGGCGTGCAGCTTGGCCTTGAGCGCCTCGGCATCCGCGAAGGGGCCGTCGTCTTCCGTGACGACCGCGCTGACGACCTTCAGGTGATGTTCTTGCATGGCCTGCTTGGCGCGTTCGTGGTCGCGCAGGGGGTAGAAATACTCCCGTGATTGGGCGATGCGCCGTTCGATGCGGTCTTTGATGTCGTCCATTGCGTCGGGATTGGTGATGATGAGGTAGGTCTCCGCGCCCAGATGCCCCACGAAATGATCGGAATCGCCGAATTCACGCACCGCATTGCGCACCATCAGCGTCACGGCGCGTAGTACATCATCTGCCGCCACGAAGCCGTAGCGCTCACGGAAGGTGCTCAGGCTCTCGATGCTCAATTGCAGGATGGCCCAGCCGCTCTTCTCCAACAGCCCCTTCAGCTTCTCATCGACCAGCTCGCCCTCCGGCAAATCAGTGACCGGGTTGGCGGTGGCGGGCATCTGGGCGCGGTTGATGGCGTTGCGCACGCGCAGGCGCAGTTCCTGAATATCGAAGGGTTTGGTGATGTAATCGACGACGCCCAGTTCCAACCCTTGCAACTTGTCCACGCGGTCGCGCTTCTCCGTCAGGAAGATGATGGGAATGTCCTGCGTCTTGCGGTTGGTGCGCAGCACGCGACATAGCTCGAAACCATCAATATCCGGCAGGCGGATGTCCAGCATGATGAGGTCGAGCGGGTTGGCAGTGGCGACTTGCAGGGCTTCTTCGCCCCAGGCAGCCGTGAGCACATCGTAATTCTGCACCCGGAAATAAGAACTGACCATCTCGGAAAGGTCGAGGTCGTCTTCCACGATCAGCAGTTTCGGTTTGTTCATGTGGCCTTATTCCCTGCTACGTCCTGTACTGTGATGGGAGCATGCGGTTAACGTGCTGACGAAAAGGATTTGTAGGTCACCCACAACCCACGCTGCCGCCCATTGTCATGGGCGCATGGCTGTTGCCCCTCTTCAGCAGGCAGCGGGCACGGAAAGCGGGGGCTGTCCCATTCAATACGCTGCGCCGCCGCTGAACGGTTCGCGACCCACCCGGAAAATGCACTCCGGGCTGCCCGTCGCACGGCAGGCCACTTCGCGCACATGAAACTGATACCCATTGGACACCCAACGCAGCCCTTCGATGAGAATCCCCGTCATCATATCGCAGACGGGCTTCTGTGCCTGCCGCCCCCAGGCGTAGGGGCTGTTTTCCACGATGAAGTGGAAGGCGCGGCTGTCCTCTTCTACGCGGCTGCGCTGGTCGCTGAAATTGTTGAAGAGCGCCGCGAGGCTCTGTAATCCGTATTGCACGCGCCGCTCCACAGGCAGCGCCCGGAAGGCCGGGTCAGCCGCCGCACGCATTACGCCGAAGGTCGTCAGCCCGTTGGCAAAAGCCGACTGCCCGATGCGGTTGGCGATGGTGCGTCCGCCGCGCATGCCGTACATCTCTTCCAGGGCGATATTCATGGCGGCAGCGGCGGCGAAGTCGAAGGCACGTTCCAGGTCATCCGGCGGCGGATTCTGGGCGTACTCCTGCAGCCGGGCGATTTCCAGCAGGTTGCTCAGCCCATGCTGCCCCATCACATCATCCATCGCCAGGAAGAGCGCACGTGCGATGCGGTTCGGGTAATACAACCCGCTGGGATTCTCCAACATGGTCTGGCTCTTCTGGCTGGCGCGGTCGCGTCCAGCACTCACGATTCAATGCCTTGCTCAGACAATTTCTTCGAGGGCGGAAACCGTACGTGTTACATCCAGGAGGATCAAGCCGAGCTTGGCATCTTTGCGTGCCAGCACGGTCAGCACCGCTTCTTCCCCGATGGAGGTGAGGATCACGTAGCCGTTTTCCCCTTTGACGTTCACCTGTTCCAGTTCCCCACGTGTGAGTTCAGTCGCGATGCGTTCGCCCAGCGACAACATCGCAGCGCTCATCGCGCTCACGCGGTCTTCTTCAATTCCGGCTGGCAGGGCGGACGCCATGCTCAGACCGTCAACACTCACAATGGCGGCTGCTTCCACATCGCCAGAACTGGCTTGTAGTTCCCGCAGCTTTTCCATCAGCATTTCTGTACGAGAGGCCACAGCGCACACTCCTCTGAATAGGTTTTGGTTAAATCTGGTCAACAACCCGCCTGCGGCGGAAAGACGGCTCGCGCCGCCATCACTTGCCTGTGTCACTCCCAGAAATTGTACACGATTCTGGACGTTGTTGCACATTGAGCTTCTGCGCATTCGTGGATGTCCGGCACGCCACGAGCTGCATTCTGGCACGGCGCAGCTTACCTACACCTTGCAGGAGCTTCTGCCGGGGGTGGATTCAGGTATTGCTACTTATCGTGCATGATGCCCACCGCTGATGGAACAACTATTGTGTTGTCGTGTCGGATTGCTCGGATTGACCGTTGTCCGGCATCAGGGACTACTGGGCGTGGGTAGGATGCCGCCGCCTTCTTCCGCTGATGCGTCACTGCCACCGACTGCCGGGGCCGCCTGCGCACCCAGGTCGGTAGTCGTGTCCGGTTCGGTGGGTTGGGGCGGCGGCGGAGCATCTTCGATGACTTCGTAATTCGCTTCCATGCTGCCGTCCCAGGTGTCCGCCGGAATCTCGGGATTCTCGCTCAAATCCTCGACCTGTTGGGCATTGCGTTCTGCCGGGGATAGGTCATCTTCGTAGAATTCGCTGCGGCGCGGAATCTGTGCATCCAGCGCCGGAATGCCGCCGGGGACGATCAAGCCCGTGTCGTAGACCGGGTTGCCATCCGGGAAGGGAATGCCGAAGAGGTCATAGCCGACGCCAGCGGTGCGCGTGTAGCCCGGCCAGGGATCGTAAGGATCGGGATTGAAGCCGCTGCCATCGGTCGCCAGCAGCATTTCGGGGATCGGTTCGCCGCCCAGGATTTGCCCCAGGAAATCCCCGCCTTCGCCGAAGTTGTTCGGCAGATTGTGCAGGCCAATCGCCAGCGGTTCGAAGAGCAGCCCCAGCGTCTCGAAGGGATCGTGCAGTTGCGTATCGCGCAGTGGGATGATTGCCCGCACATCCAGGTCAACCGGAATCTCAGCCTCGCGCAGCGCCACTTCCAGGTCGAGCGCGACGGGCAGGCGCGTGCCTTCCGGCAAGGTGATGTTGACCGTTGCATTGGTCAATTGCAGGTTGCCCGCGTCAATGAAAGCTCCCGTGATGCTGATCGGCACCGGGCGCGTGAGCGTCACAACGGTTTCGCCGGGGATGATGTTGCCCACCGGGGCGTCGCCGATTTGCGTCACCTCGCTGGTGATCGTATCCGCATTGATCGGCACCAGCAGTTCGTCGATGATGAGGGTATCACGCACGGGAATCGTCCAGTCAATCGTGGCTTCATCCAGGCCGACTGCCGTGCTATGCAGGCCCTGCACCAGCGGCTGCGCGATCTCATTCTTGATCTGGAAGATGAATAAGCCTGCTCCTACCAGCACCAGCACCAGCACAAAATTCACGATGAACGAAAAAATCACCATGAAGCGCCAGAGCAGGGTTCCGCAGCCTCTCGCCATTCGCATAAGTTTCTCTCCCACCTTCCGATCAAGCCAAATGGTACGCTAACCATAGTCGCCCTGAGTATACGCTTTCGTGCGGCACTCAGCAACAGGTGGCGGCTTAAGGATGCGGACTACTGCCCCGATGCCGCTGATTGCGCTGGTTTTTGCCCGGTGAGTATGGTACAACGAGGGCGCGTCGGCGGGCTGTGCAGTCTCTGGCTGGCGCACGAGCAAACCGTATCTACCAGGGAGATGAGGTCACCATATGGCGAAGCGCAGACGCAGCAGCAAGAAACCGAACATTCCGAAGTCCACCCTGGAGCGGGCGCGTCGGCAGGCCGAAGGTGACGAGGCACCCGCAGAAGAGCCGCAGCCCCAGGCGGAAGCCGCCCCGGAAGAACCCGCAGCAGAGCCACAGGCAGAGAAAGCCCCTGCCGCTGCGGAAAGCTCCCCGCGCCGTCGCAAAGTCAGCCCGGTGCAGCTTGAACGCAGCCGTCAGCGCGGCGAACTGACTCATGAGATGATCGAAGAAATCCTGCACAACCCGACGGTGGAAGTCACGCAGGAGCAGCTTCGCGAAGATTACCAGCATGTGCTGCTTGACCTGCGCAATATGGGCATTCTGGCGGCCGCCCTCTTCATCGTGCTGGTGGCGCTGGCACAATTCATCTGAGCAGGGCATCCCCCCATTGAGGCACTCGCAGCGGCGGCTCATCCCCGTCGCTTTTGCGTTTCCCGCTGCTAGCACATCAGCCATCGAGCCAACCGCGCAGATCCTGCTCCAGGCGCTGGAAGGCCGCAAGCTGCCGTAATGGGCTGAAATCCTGGATCAATTCGGCGACACGTTGAGCTGCCTGTTGGACGTTGAACCGTTTCAAGCGTCGCTTCTGCAACCCGCTGGCACGGCGCAGGTTGCTGTACAGGTCTTCTTTCGGATCAGGGCGTTTCTCCACGCTGCTGAGGGCTGGCAGCGACAGCGTGACCCGTCCGTTGGGGTTTCCGGCGGCCTGCCGAATCGCCCCTTCATCAAAGAGCAGCCAAGCTTCCGTCATGCGCACAGGAATCAGGCAAATGTGCGTAGGACGTTCTGCCAGAGGTTCTAACGCCGCCGCAATCTCCTGTAAGCGGATGCTGGGTGTCTCGTTCTCTGCATCGCGATGCACAAATAACAGATCAACCCGGTCATAGAGCTTCAGACTGGCTGCGATCTTGTCTGTGAGCGGGTTGCCATAACTGCTCCTGTTCCCGAACCCCCGATAGCTATGATATGGCTCGATTTCCAAAGGTTGCAGGATGTCCGTTAGCAGCCAATTCAATACATGTAGCAAGACGCGATCTGAACTGCCATCTGTGACCAGCAGATAGCGCAACCGTTCCATATCACCCCTGATCCTCGAAGTCTAGCAGCGTCAACTGGCGGATTTCGCGAATATCCGGTCGGTCTTTCACACGGCGTGGATGCCCATTGGCGGCGGAGCCATCTTCCAGGTCACTGCCGAGGTAGCTCAGCAATTCACCCTTCTCGACTGCGTCGGCGTTCCCTTTGTCCACCCGCCACGTATCTGGCAATGCGCCGAAGACCACTTTCTTGTAACGCTGACCTTGTTCGTCAACTGCATCAATCAATTTGGCAACCACCAGACTCTCATCCGGCACTTCCTGCACTACGAACGGAGAATGCGTGTTGATGATGACCTGACGCAGTGGGTTGTCCTCCCCAAGCGGTTCTTCAGCATCTGTTGTCATATCCTGAAGCAAGTTGAGCATAACGCGGATGCGCCCCGGATGGATGCCGTTTTCGGGTTCTTCCAGGCAGAGTACACCTTCATCCTCCGTATCCAATTGCAGCACAGCCAACGCCAGAAAGCGCAGCGTCCCGTCCGAAAGGGCGTGTGCCGGGTGGGTTGTACCGTCAGTATGCCTCAGGTAGAGCGTCAGTCGCTGCCGCCCCTCGTCTTGGTCGATGTAGATGTCGCCCGCGTTGGCAATCAATTCGGAGAGACGGTTGGCGATCTCGCTGTAGACCTGCCCACGTGTCTCTTCGCGCGTCTGACCCTCGATTTGACGATTCGCCAGCCGCTCAATCGTGGCAGGCATGTGTTCTCCATTGGCTTTCAAGCGCCCCGGATCAGTGAAGCGATCCGGCTTGCGCAGCGCCGATGGTTCCAGTTGCAAAAGCCGCCAGGATTGCATTTCGCGACGTGCGAGCAGGGCTGTGGGATTCTCCATCGCGTTCGTTGAAGACAGTACTGTGCGCGGAAGTGTAGAAGCCAGGAATTTACGCGGACGCCCCCTGCTCCTTCTATCGCGATTCTTCTTGCTACCACCGTCTTGATGTAACTGAATGATAATTTCGCCGTTCTCGTCAGTCGTCGAAATGAAGGAGCTGCGCCGCTGTCCGCGCACAGCACTTTCGCGCCATATCACACCGTGTTCGAATAACAAGTTGTCCTCAGTATCGCCCTTTTTGAAATGTACTAATTCTTCGCCCAATATGATGAGCGACCCAGCGCTCGGCAATCGTTTGTTCGTTTCATAGCGGATGGCGATTTTGTATCGTAAGAATGTAATTGTGGCGATTGCTGGTTGGTTGAGGTCATCCTCACCTTCGCGTGGGATGATCATCTCCGCCTCAAAGGACATTTCATCCGCGTAGGTATCCCCAACTTTGTGAAACAGATTGCGGATGTCGCCCTCTTCGTCGCGCACCGACTGCGCCGCTTCGATCAATGATTGATCCGCGAGGGCGCTCAGGAAGCGAATTGCATCGAAGAGGTTGGATTTACCGACGCCGTTTGCACCCGCGATGCAGGTGAACGGGCCGAAGCGGACATCGACATCCACCAGATTCTTGAAGCCAGAGACTTTGAGACGTGTGAGCATGGTACCCGAAGCCTTTTTGCTTGCGAACATCACCAGTATAGCCGGACGATGCAGGCGCAACCAGCGGCGCATCTAGCGGCGGGCGACCTGGCTCACCTGGCGGATGGCGCTGACGAGGCTCTTGGGCGTGACGGGTACGCTGAGGTAATGATCGGCTCCGGCGTCGAGTGCTTGCTGCAACGGCACCGAGCGCCCCCCAACCAGCAAGATTGCGATATCGGGCACCATATCGCGGATGTCAATCGCCAGGTCGATGCCGCGAATGGGCGTCAGGCCGTTATCCAGCAACACCACCTGTGGGCGCAATTCATCCACGAGGTCGAGCACATTGTCGCTCTCCGGTGTGCTGGCGATGCAGACCATATCGGGCATGCGCTGGATGATGGCTTCGTAATAAATCAGGCGGCGCAGGTCACTATCGGCCAGCAAAATGGAAACGGGGTCAAGTTCTGGCTGGGAACCCTTCATGTGGCGGCTGCCCTATTGTCTTCCGAAATGGTTACGTAAGCACGCATTGTATATCAAGCGGATACACAAGCGGAATGCACGATCTACGTCGTATTCGCGTCGTGCTTCTCTTTCAGCATACTGCGTATTGAACGTTATGCCCCTTAATGTGATGTTGCAGTTTATTTACAAGACATATTGTGCGGGGGGAACAGCGCTCGCAAGCCTGTGCTATACTGCCGGGGATTTGACGTTCGCTCCTGGAAAGACTGCCATGCACATCCAGCACCTGCACGAATGGGACCTGCCCCCGCAAGAAGCCATCGCATTGCAGAGCCAGCTTGCCGACCAGTTGATTGCTGATCGTCCGCTGGACTTGCCGACCATTCGCAGCGTCGCCGGGGTCGATGTCAGCGTGAAGGACGGCATCTCGCAGGCGGCAGTGGTCGTTTCCAGCTATCCCGACCTGCAACCCATCGAGACTGTCCGCGCCCAACGGCCTACCAGCTACCCCTACATCCCCGGCCTGCTGACCTTCCGCGAAGGCCCTGTGCTGGAAGACGCCCTGCAGCAGTTACAGCACGAGCCGGATGTCTTCGTCTTCGATGGCATGGGGCAGATTCACCCGCGCCGCATGGGAATCGCCGCGCACATGGGGCTGTGGTTGCAGCGCCCGACCATCGGCTGCGGCAAGACCCATCTCATCGGCGAATATGACGCGCCTGCGCCGGAAAAAGGCAGCTACGCGCCCCTGCACTACCAAGGGCAGCAGTTGGGCGTTGTCCTGCGCACGCGCACCAACGTCAAGCCGGTGTATATCTCGGTGGGGCATCTGGCGGATCTGGAGACGGCGGTGCAGTTTACCCTCAGCGTGACTCCCAGATACCGCCTGCCAGAGCCGATCCGCATGGCACATAACGCCGCCGGAGCCTTCGACGAGGAGGCCTAAAGCGCCCAGAATCGCTAGATTGCCAATTCCGCCGCCGTAACCGACAATCAGGGGTGACCGATTGAACGACGGAGCGACGGAGGTGCAACATGAAGGCGAGCCGATGGCTGCGACCCTGGGTTCTGGTCGGGGGCGCGTTCGTGCTGGGTGTGCTGCTGGGGGCAGGGCGGATTCGCCGCGAGACGCGCTCGCATGATGGCGACGGACACCAGCAAATCAGCATCAGCATTGGCCTCGTGAATATCCATTCATCGAACCTCAACGATAATGCACGCTACATTACGGAAGAGGACATGACTGCAACCGCTACGGAAAAGGAAGAGGAATGACGACTGCATTCGCATACGCCAAAGACAACGCCGAACGCTTCCGCCAGGAATTGCACGACCTGCTGCGCATCCCCAGCGTCAGCACTGACCCGGCCTACACCGACGAGGTGCGCCGCGCTGCCGATTGGCTGGTGGAACACCTGCGCGGAATCGGCCTGGAGGCCGAATTGATCGAGACGGAAAACCAGCATCCGATGGTCTATGCCGAGTGGATGGGCGCGGGCGCAGATGCCAGGACGGTGCTGATCTACGGGCATTACGATGTACAGCCTGCCGCAAAGCAAGACGGCTGGGAGACGGAACCCTTCGAACCCGTAGAGCAGGGTGGCAAGATTTACGGGCGGGGCACGACTGACGATAAGGGGCAGCTCTTCGCGCAGATCAAGGCCATCGAGGCGCTGCTGCAGAGCGATGACGAGATGCCCGTGAACGTCAAGCTGATCCTCGAAGGGGAAGAAGAATACGGCTCGCAGGCCATCAGCGCGTACATCGCTGCCGGGGGCCAGAAGCTGCAAGCCGACGCCTGCGTCATCAGCGACAGCAGCATGATCGACCCGCAGCAGCCCATCATCATCAATTCGCTGCGCGGCGCGTTGGCGATGGAAATCACCGTCAATGGCCCGCGCCAGGATTTGCACAGCGGCATGTTCGGCGGCACGGTGCACAACCCGGTGCAGGCGCTGGCGGAGATCATCGCCCAATTGCACAACGCCGACGGTTCGGTGGCGGTGCCGGGTTTCTACGATAACGTGCGCGAATTGACGCCGGAAGATCGCGAGACCATCGCCCAACTGCCCTGGGATAACGTCGATTGGTCAGAGGCGACGGGTGCACCCGTGCCCTGGGGTGAAGAAGGCTACACCCTGCGCGAACGAGTCGGCGCACGACCCACGCTGGAAATCAATGGCTTCGGCGGGGGGTACTTCGGCGACGGATTCAAGGCGATTGTCCCCGCGAAGGCCGTTGCGAAGATCAGTTGCCGCCTGGTCGCTGACCAGCAGCCGGATGTCATCGTGGAGAAAGTCAAGAAGTTCATCGCCAAGATCACGCCGCCCTCGGTGCAGGTGGAGTTCAACACGATTTTCGCCGCGCCTGCCGCCCTGGTCGACACAGATACCCCGGCGATGAAGGCCGCCATCCGTGCCTATGAAGCGGGCTGGGGGGCGAGGCCGCTCTTCAAGCGCGAGGGGGGCAGCATCCCGGTGGTGGCACTACTGCAGAACAAGCTGAAGATTCCCGTCGTCATGATGGGTTTTGGCCTGGACAGCGACAACCTGCACGGCCCCAACGAGCATTTCAGCGTGGAGATGTTCCACAAGGGCATTGATACAGCGATTTTCTTCCTGCGCGAGATGGCCGAGGTCTGACGGCGCTGATCCTTATCGCGGGGCGATTTCTCGGGCAATGGCCAGGAATTGCTCGCCGAAGGCTTTTGCCCGCTGTGGGAAGGCATCGCGTGCGCGGGCTTCCAGGGCACCATCCGGCCCCGGCGGATGTTCGGCGTAGGCGTGCACCAGGGCATCCGCCAGCGCCTGCGGATCGTATGGTTCGAAGAAGGTAGCGGCAGGGGGATTCTGCTCCCGATGAACCGGGATATCGGAGAGCAGGATCGCCTTCCCCAGCGATTTGACCTCTTCGACAGTGGTGCTCCACCCTTCGAAGAGCGACGGATTGAGCACTGCGACGGATTGGCGCATCAGCGGCAGGATGTGCGCGAAGGGGATCATCCCCAGCAGGCGCAGTTGCCTGTGAATCCCGGCCTGCGCAGCGCGAGTCAGCAGGTGGTTGATGTGCATCGGCTGGCGGCTGTCCACGATGTTGCCGCTGCACACCACCACAATCTCCGGATGGCTCTCGCGCAGCAGCGCCAGCGCTTCCACGACGAGGGCGTGATTCTTGTGCGCCCAGAACTGGTTGGGCAGGTAGATGAAACGGTCTGGCAGGTGGTACTGCGCTGCGACCTGGGCCGGGTCTTCGGTCGTCTGGCTCACCTGGGCGACGAAGTGCAGCACCCGCGCCTTATCAGCCTGCTCCGGGGCGAAGCTGTGCAGGTCATCGCGGGCATGCTGGCTGCTGAGCACGACGCGATCTGCCAGACGGCTCCACGTCGTGTAGCGCTGGCTACGGCGCTGGCGATCTTCTTCGCTGAAGAACTGCGGCAGGTGCAAATGCTGGAAATCGGGAATCCAGATCATCAGCGGTAGGCCGAAATCCGATCCCAGCGATTTGCTGGCGAAGACCACATCGATCCCGGCACCGCGCAGCAAGTACGCCATCGGGTTGACGGCACCCAGCGGCAGGCTACTGCGTGCTTGCAAGGCATAGCGTGCGCGTTCCGCAAAAGGACGCCGGGGCGGATAATGCAGCACGCCCGTCAGATGCGGCAACAGCATCTCATACGAGTCGTCCCGGGCATCGTCACCCACGATCAGGTAGCGCTCTGGCGGCTCATCCAGCATCTCCAGCGCCAGAAACAGATTCTTGAGGTAATGACATCCGGCGATCCACCCGCGCTGGCACAGGTTGCCGAAGGCGATCCGCAGCGGCCTAGTGGGTGGCATCATACCATTCCTTCACCGCATGCAAGCCTTCTTCCAGGGAGGTCTGCGGCGCATAGCCCAGGGCACGCAGCCGCTCGATGGAGACGCTCCAGCGCTGTGGCTCCCCGGCGCGGACTTCGCCCACGTATTCGATTTGCGGGTTCACATCCAGAATGTCGCACCAGTGCCGTAAGAGGTCGTTGATGCTGTGCGATTTGCCAGAGGCCACGTTGTAGACTTCGCCGCGCGCGGGCGCATGGCGGGCAACGGTCAGCATCGCCTGGACGGCATCTGTCACCGCCAGGAAATCGCGTTCCTGCGTGCCATCGCCGAAGACTTCGATGTGTTCGGGATTTGTGCGTAGCTTGTGCAGCAAGTCGTAGATCACCAGTTTGCGCTGGCGTGCCCCATAAACGGAGAACATGCGCACTGTCGCCGCCGGGATGCCGTAGATCTGGGCGTAGACCGCGACATAGCGCTCCGCCGCCAATTTGCTGACGCCATAAGGCGAGATGGGGTTGGTACAGTGATCTTCGTCGATGGGAAGCTGCCGGGGATTGCCGTAGACCGCCGCCGACGATGCGAAGAGCAGGCGCGTTTCGCCCGCGACTTCGCGCAGCTTCTCCAACAGCAGCAGGGTTGCTTGCAGGTTCTTCTGGAAATCCAGCGCCGGATTCTCCACGCTGGCAGGCACGTAAGCGTTGCCGCTCAGGTGGAAGATCGCGTCAAATTCGCTGGCTTCCAGCAGGCCATTGTGCAGGGCGGCTTCTGTCTCCGATGTCACAAGCTGGACTTCCCCGCGCACGGCTTCCAGATTCGGATGATCCAGCCGCGCCCGGTTATCCAGGATGGTAACCTGCGCCCCGGCCTGCACCAGCGCCTCCGTCAGGTGTGAGCCGATGAAGCCCGCCCCACCTGTCACCAGAACTGATTTTCCCCACAGGTCGCTCATAAGCTGTCGATGTTGTCCCCTCCGATAATCGCCGCGTCATGCTACCCGCAGTCCCCTACCGTGTCCAGTCGGGGTGTGGCAGCAGCGCTCACCGTCGAATCGCGCGATTCCGGCGTTCGTGCATGTTCTGCTCCATCGCCAGGGGGTAGCGCGGCGGCAGGTGCGAAACGTCGTTCAGGCGCTGCAAGGCATCCGGTGGCAGTTCCCAGGTACTGGCCTGCAAATTGTCTTCCAGGTGTGCCAGCGTGCGTGCGCCGACGATGGCGCTGGTGATGAAGGGCTGCTGCAAAATCCAACGCAGCGCCACCTGCGCGGGACTGCGCCCCAATTCCCCGGCGATTTCCAGCAGCGCTGCCAGCGTTTCATCGGCATTGGGCGCGAAGAAGCGTGCCGGGAACACCCAGCCTTCATCGGAGCGCGTCCCTTCCACGCTGCGCTCCCCGGGTTGATACTTCCCGGTGAGGAAGCCCCCGGCCAGCGGCCCCCAGACGACGACCCCTAACCCCTTGCGCTCACAAATCGGCACAATTTCCTGCTCGATGTCCCGCACCACCAGATTGTAGAGCGGTTGGTAGCAGGCGAAGGGATACAGCCCCTTGCTCTCGCTGATCCACAGGCATTCCAGCAAGCGCCAGCCTTCGTAATTGCTCACTGCGGGGTAGCGCACCTTGCCCTGCCGCACCAGATCATCGAGGGCACGCAGCATCTCGTCCAGGGGCGCTTGTGTATCCACATGGTGAATGTAGTACATATCCAGGTAATCGGTTTGCAGGCGGCGCAGGCTGTCTTCCACCGCCTGCATGATGTGCACCCGCGACATGCCCGAGTCGTTGGGGCCATCCCCCATCGGATTGAAGAATTTGGTCGCGATGACGGCATCGCGGCGGCGGCCTTTGAGCGCCTTGCCCAGGATCTTTTCGGCGACTCCGCCGCTGTAGGAGTTCGCTGTGTCGAAGAAGTTCACACCTGCGTCGAAGGCGCGGTCTACCATTTGCAGCGCGTCGGCTTCCTCTGTGCCATGCCCGAAGGTCATCGTCCCCAGGCACAACTCGGAGACTTTCAGCCCGGTGCGTCCCATGCGCCGATATTCCATATGGCTTCGTCTTTCACTGCGTTGTGAGTCTGCGCCATTTATACGCACTCTGGTGCCACAGCGCAACGGAGAGCAGCCGGGACGGTGGCAGGGGAATCCGCCGCATCACAGCGGATTCGTGTAGCCTTCGATCTTCGGCGAGGGGCGCAGCGGCAGCTTGAACCCGAAGGTGCTCCCCAGGCCGACTTCGCTCTGCACCCAGGTCTCGCCGTTGTGACGTGCGATGACGTTCTTGACCAGGCTCAGGCCGAGTCCGCTGCCCTTCTGCGCCACCTTGACGCTATCGACCCGGTAGAATGCCTCGAAGACGTAGTTCAGGTGCTCGGCAGGGATGCCGACTCCGGTGTCGGTCACCTCAAAGTAGAAATACTCTGAGTCGTAATAGGAGCGCACCAGCACTTCGCCGCCGGGTTCGGTGTATTTGATGGCGTTGTTGATGAAATTCTCCATCGCCTGCCGGATCAGCACCGGGTCAGCGACGATGCGTGGAATATGCTGCAACTGCAATTCCGAGCGGAAGTTGAGTTCCTTGGCTTCCGCCGAGGGACGCAGATTCACGATCACGACCTTTACCAGGGCGGCAATGTCTGTGCTCTCGTGCAATTCCAACGGCGATTGGCGGATGCGTTCCACGCGCAGCAGGTCTTCTATCAGGTTGCTCATGCGCTCGATGGCGCTGCGAATGTAGTCCACATATTCGTGAACGGGCGAGGTCTGGTCGGGCGTATCCAGCTTGACCATATCGGCATAACCCGCGATCAACGCCAGGGGACTGCGCAAATCATGGCTGACGACTTGCAGCATCTCATCCTTGAAACGCGAGAGGTCGCGCAGTTCGGTGATGTTGTGCATGACGACGACATAGCCCGTGCGCCGTTCACCCGGGTCACGCCAGACGGACATCGAGACCTGGTAATCCATCTGCCGCTTCTCGGAACGCGCCTCGAACTTCCAATCCTGGTGTTCGGTCAGGTCGGCCTTGATGATCTCGATGATGGGGTGCAGGGCGTCTTCCTGGCTGGCGAAATCCGCGAGGTGTTTGCCAACCACTTCGGCGGTCGTTTCGGCTCCCAGCAAGGCCAGGGCGGGTGTATTGACCATCTCGATATTGCCCTGACGATCCAGCACCAGCATGGTCTCGCCGATGGATTGCAGGATGGCCTGCAAACGCAGCTTCTGCTCGTCCAGGTGGTTGAAAAGCTGGGCGTTGCGGATGGCAATCGCGGCCTGATTGGCGATGATTTCCAGCAGGCGCAGGTGATAGGGCTGGAAGTGATTCGGCTCTTCATGCACGAGCGTCAGCACCGCCATGACTTCCCCTTGCAGCAAGAAAGGCACGCACAGGGCGGAGCGCGTCTCGAAGGTATCGTCCGCGAAGGTGATCCAGCGTTCATCTTCTTCGGTGTCGGTGATGATCGCGCCCTGTTTATGGCGCACGACCCATCCCGCGAAGCCTTCATCCAGCACGCGCGAGACGACCTGCACCGTTTCGTCGTGGGTCAGCGGACGAACCGTGATGAGCCGTTCCCAATCGACCCGATGGTGCTCATGCAAGAAAAGGCTCGTTCGCGATGCCCCGGCAACCCGTCCGGAGAGGGCAATGACTTTCTGCATGACCTTATCGAGATCGACATCGGTGAGCAACTGAGAAACTTCCGCCAGCAGCTCCACCTCACTGGGAATGGGGGTATTATGATTGATTTGTTCCATGTCCTGTCCCCGAAGTCCGGCAATTCATCACAGTATTCTAACCAACAGTAGAACACACCCTCCAAGATAACACAACTTTGCGCTGCGGTGCCTTCAATTGTTGGGGCAATATCGTAACAACTCCAACGGCCTGCCGCTGATCCTGGCGGCGTGTACAATATCACCTGGGCAACCTACCTAATGCAAGATCAGGGCTGAGAAGTTGAAAACTAACCTGAGATCGTGTCAAA
>CAZJWX010000090.1:0-14538 GCA_964549915.1 uncultured Anaerolineaceae bacterium
CTAGGCAGCACCCATGAACCCATCACACCCGAAGAACGTGCAGAGCGCATCGCGCTGTTGGGCAAGACGCTACGCCTGTTCCTGCCGCTTGCTGTCATCATCGCCATCCTCAACGCCGGAGTCGCCACCATCAACGGCCATTTCTGGCAAGGCGTGCTCGTCAATCTGCCGGGACTGGTGCTGGCCTTCCTCATCGAACGCCTGACGCATACCCGGCGCTATCGACTGCTGGTCTGGCTACCGCCGTTGTGTGGCATTCCGTTGATTTACGCGCTGGCTTTACAGGCGGGGCCGCCTTACCTCTATCTCTTCGTCCTCGCCATTTTCCCGATGTACGGGGCGCTGCTGCTCTACATGCAAGCCAACATCTACCTGGCCTTGTTGAGTCTGACAGCGTTGATTGGCTTTTACCTGCTCTTCCCGAACGCAATTCCGGGGAGTGTCTTCCTACAATGGATCGGCATCTTCGTCATGTTCGAGGCGCTGCTGCTGTTCTTCGCCGCCTATATGCTGCGCCTGGAGACGCGCAGCCATCGCGTTGGGCAGAATCAGCAGCGATTGGACGCCATGCGGGATTTCATCCGCAATATCTCGCACGATTTCCGCACCCCCCTGACCGTGATTCAGTCGAGCGCGTATTTGCTGCTGCGCCTGGAAGACCCGGAACGCCGTGCGAAGCAGGCACAGCAGATCGACCGCATGGTTGCACGCATGGAACAGATGCTGAATAACACCGTAATGCTGGCCCGATTGCAGAGCCTGCGCACAATCACCTTTGCCCCCGTGAATCTGAATGAGGTGTTCGAGGTGCTGCAACAGACCTACCCGAAGGTCGCTGCCGAAAAAGGACTGCACTTCGAGATGCAGATACCGGCTGACCTGCCGGAGATGCAGGGAGATGCCGATTTGCTGCTGGCGACGTTGCAGCATGTGCTGGATAACGCCATGCGCTATACAGATGAAGGCGGGCGGGTCTGGGTATCTGCGCAGGTGACGGGGCGCGGTCTGGCCATCACCATTGCGGATACAGGGATGGGCATTGCGCAAGAACAGCTTGACCGCATCTTCGAGCCGCTCTACCGCACCGATACCGCACGCGCAATGGACACCGGCGGCACAGGCGTCGGGCTGGCGATTGCCCAACTCGCCATCGAGCTGCACGGTGGGCGCATTCATGTCACCAGCGAACAGGGCACCGGGTCGCAGTTCACCATCGAACTGCCCAGCCGCACGGAGAGTGACGCAAACAGCGGCTGCCTGCCCCGGCTACTCGAATAGCTCACGCCAGCGTCTCTCGATCCTGTCGGCGCTCAAATCCAGGGCGATCAATTCGGGGGAGCCGACGCAAGTCGCTGCGGTGATGGTGGCTATCTGCATGCATTTGTGCGGCGGATAGTCCCGTAAGTAGCCATAGAGATACCCCGCGAAGAAATTATCCCCTGCCCCGTTGCTATCGACTGCTGGTACGCGCAAAGCGGGTTGTTGCAGCCAGACGCCATCGACCAGGGCGGTTGCGCCGCGTTTGCCGTGTGTACAGACGACGATACGCTTGCCCTCATCGGCGAGCTGCTGCATGTACTCGCAGTAGTCCGGCATGGCATCGGAACTGAGGAAGACCACATCGGCGGCACGAATGAAATCCTGGTGATACATCTGGAAGCCATCGTAATCGTGAATATCGCACCAGATCGGTTTACCCAGCCGACGCGCTGGGTCGATCAGGTGACGGGCGTAGTTGATGATGTTCAACACGAGGACATCGCAGCTTTCCAGCAGGGGCAGCAGGGGTTGCAGGTTGATCGTTGGCTCGAAGCTGGCGCTGTGCATGTAGATCGAAATGCGCCGCCCTTCATCATCCAGCAGATTGACGTGACGTTCGGTACCCGAGGGGTCAATATCGTGCAGATATGGCAGTCCTTCGGCATCGAAATACGAACAGATGCTCTGCCCACAGGCATCATCCC
Source organism: uncultured Anaerolineaceae bacterium (assembly GCA_964549915.1). Classification (GTDB taxonomy): domain Bacteria; phylum Chloroflexota; class Anaerolineae; order Aggregatilineales; family Phototrophicaceae; genus JAUZRW01. The sequence continues at coordinate 1,965 of CAZJWX010000090.1, forward strand.
CCCAGAGCGCGTGCAAGGTCGTGCGCAGTCCTAGCCGATGCAGAGCCAGCGCTTTCCCCGCCCCCGTAGAGCCGACTGTCTCGTGCGAACGTTTGCTGAAAACCGTCTGTGGGTGGGGCTGTGGCAGGTGGTCGAGGTGGATCTGGTAGTCCCAGGAGACGCCGCCGATGACCAGAACGGCAGGCTCCATTGCTGATTCGGTCATGAGAGTCGCTTTTTGTGTCATTCAACCATGTCTGAAAGCATTATGGGGGCGGTTGCCAATGTGCGATACTGCTTCTGGCGGAGGTTGGCGCACTGTCATGTTAAAATGCTGCTTACACAACCGATTGATGAGGGGAAACTGCGATGTGGAACGCACTCTTCAGCCTGGTGATCGCCCTGCTGTTGATCGGGATGGACGACGCAGGAGCGCAAACAGCAGGAGACAGGCTCTACCCGCACCTGGGTAACGGCGGCTACGATGTGCAGCATTATGATCTCGACCTGACCTGGGATGACGCTACCAATGTGCTGGACGGCAGCGCGACTCTGCGCGTCAACGCGACGCAGCGGCTGACGGCCTTCACCCTCGATCTGGTGGGGTTGGCGGTGCAATCGGTGCAGGTCGATCAAGCGACAGCGCAGTACACCCACGAGGGGCGCAAGCTGACCATCATGCCGCCGTCAGCATTGCAAGCGGGGCAGTCCTTCACGGTCGAAGTGCGCTACAGCGGGGTTCCCCAGCCTGACCTGGACAGCGGCGCGGGGACACCACGCGGCTGGAATCGGATTCCTGGCGGGGTCTACACGGTCAGCCAGCCGTCGGGTGCGGCGACCTGGTTCCCCAGCAACGATCATCCCACAGACAAAGCGACATTCAGCTTCCGCGTGACCGTTCCCCCGGCTTACATGGTCGCAGCGACGGGAACCCAGCAGCGTGTGATCGACGGGGGCGACCGGGTGACTTACCTGTGGGAGGCGCGTGATCCAGTGGCGACCTACCTCGTGGGCGTGCACATCGGCGATTATGTGCTGGTACGCGGGACGACGCCGGATGGTATTCCCCTGCGCAGCTACTTCCCGAATACCCCGCTGGGACGCCAGCGCGCGACCCAGGATTACCGCCTGGGAGAGATCATCGCCTTCTTCAGCGACCTCTTCGGCGATTATCCCTTCGAGACTTACGGCATCTTGCTCGTCGAGCAATATCCCAACGCCAACGAGATGCAGACGCTCTCCGTCATCAACATCGACTTCATCAGCGAGACAGTCATGGTGCACGAACTGGCGCATCAGTGGTTTGGCAATCACGTCTCACTGGCGGATTGGTCGGAAATCTGGCTGAACGAGGGTTTCGCCACCTACGCGCAGTTCCTCTGGCTGGAGCATGAATACGGCTACTTCGTGGCGGGTGAACTCTTCACCGAGGCTGGATACCAGCAAGTGAGCCGCTTGCGCCCCCCGATTCCGCCGCCCGCAGCGCGGCTCTTCCACGAGAGCGCCTACCTGCGCGGAGCCTGGACGCTGCATGCGCTGCGCCTGCGTCTGGGAGATGAGGCATTCTTCGCCATCCTGCGCCAGTACTTCGCCGAATATGGCGGGGGGCACGCGAGCACAGAGGACTTCATCGCAGTGGCGGAAGCCGTCAGCGGGGACAACCTGGACGCCTTTTTCCGCGCATGGCTCTACGAAGCGACTCCCCCACCCGTGCCGGAACTGGGGTTAGGCGGAATGTGATGCCTCATACTTGGCGACAACCATCGCCGCGTACATCACTGCATCGGCTGTCTCGGCGAATACCGGGAGTAGGCTGACGTTACCAACAAAACGCGCCATCTCATCGGTCAGGGCGCACAACTGATCCGCCTCGGCGACGATGACGGTGTGCAGCAGGTCATCGGGGTGCTGGTTGCCGTCGCTTGTGTGCAGCAAGAAGAGCGCCTGCCGCCGTTCGATCCGGTTGAGGGTCACACGGCTGAAGTCATGGATGCGTACGAGGGCATCTGCTGAGCCGTGCAGCGCCCGCCAGACATCCTCTGCGACGTTGAGAACAGGCTGATACTGAGCGAGCACAACGGTGCCGCCCGTCAGCGTTTCGAGTACGATGGACATGACGTAGGACTCCCGGTTTTGTTGGATTGGATCATGACATGTCCCCAGTCTACGCCACTTCCTTACGAATTGTTACTGACCCCTGTGCGGGTTCTTTCCTGCCCAGGTGGGGAGGCAAGCAGTAAGCAGTCCTTACAACGCGAACCTGTTCGCGTCGCCACTGGACGGCTTGCGCCCATCCTGCGCCCTATGTTTCCAGCAGTTCATTGCGCAGGCGGCGAATTTCGGTGATGTAGCGTGGCACAGCCTCCTCAGCGATGCGGCAGGCAGTTTCATCCACCGCCAGCAGGTCTTCGCCCCAGACGACTTTGCCCACCGGGTGCGCCACCCCGCGCACGCGATCCGGACGCCAATCCGGGCTGACGTACTTCTGATCCAGGTCAACGACTGCGCCGTGAAAGAAGTGACCGATGCTGAAGTAGATGTCCTTGAGCACTTCGGGCACGCCGGGGCGGTGAAGCTGTCCGCGGGCGTTGGGATTGCGGGCATGGTAGACCGAAGGGGGGAAGAGACCGTAAAGATTCTTCAGCGAGGCCGAAATCAGCGGTTCATCTTTGAGCATGGTGCGCTTGAAGGCTCCCACACTGATGACACAGTCGTAATCCTCAATGTATTCCGGCGCGGTCATGGTCGCGTATTTGACGGGTTCGGGCAGACGGTTGGGATATTCGCGCATGATGAGAGTCTCGGCGCTGGTGATGCGCATCTCCTCATCAAGCAGTTCCAGGACGCCCAGCTTCTCGAAAATCTGCTCCGCTGGAACATCGGATGTCACCCCTTCCACGATGACGATGCGTGCCAGCGGATTGGCACGGCGCAGGCCGCGCAGCACCCCGCCGAGCACATTCATGCTGACGGTGGCGGGTGGCTTCACCGGATAACCCAGGTTCGGCTTGACCAGAATCCGCGCCGCGCCGAAAGCCTGTGGCGGCGGCGTATACACGAAGTTGTTGGTGTCAGCGACTTTCACGCTGGCGAGATCTGTGAGTTTGCCCATTGGGATTGTCTCCAGAGAACGTACCAGTATCGTGCGCCTATCTTGCCCCCGAATCCAATCCGCTGGCAATGTGAGATTCAGCAAGTCTGCGCAGGACGCGGCACAACCATGCGCATCTCATGAACATTCGTGCTACTTCGTGTTACAATGGAAACATGGATCATCTAAGGGGGAAACCATGAACGCCGATGCATTTCGCCATCTGTACAACTACCACTTCGCCGAGAATCGGGCGCTGTGGGATCGCTACATTGTGCCGCTGCCACAGGCACAATTTGTGCAAAAGGTTGCGTATTCCGTCGGCTCCGTACGCAACCAGGTCGTGCATTTGATGAGCGTCGATAACGTCTGGTTCAGCGATTTGCGCGGTGCGGGCATCCCGGATCATCTCGATCCCACCCATTACAGCAAGCGCAAGACGATACGTGCGACGTGGGATGAGATCGAGCAGAAGATGTGGGAGTACCTGGCGGATTTGCGCGATGACATGCTCTTCACCCAACCGCTCTTCGGCGAAGACGAAGACCTCTTTCTCTGGCAGATTCTGATTCACGTCGTCAATCACGGCACAGATCACCGGGCGCAACTGCTGCGCTTGCTCCACGATCTGGGTGCAGAAACGCGAGGGCAGGATTACGTTTTCTACGCCTACGATCATCCGTAAAAGAGTTTATTCGAAGGCGGTGAATGAAGCTCGCACCGCCACGAAATAGCGTTCAGCGCTCCTTCGGCCTGGCAAGGGAACAGGTCAGCGGGTTAGTCATCCGAGCGAAAGACTCTCGTGAATGACATCCGCAGACGGAGTGAGTCCATCGCTTCATGCCACCTGCGCCACCTGCATTACCCCTGCTGTGGCATCTGCTATGTCTTCACGAAAACCACGCCTTCGCTATCGTGTAGTGTCAGCGGATCGTTGACCGTGCCGACTTCCAGGCCGGGTGTCTTCAGGGCAACGTCCCATTTTTCGCTGGCGAGTGCGATGGGCAGCAGTTCCGCCGGGACGATAGTGCGCGGTGCGCCTTCCATATTAGCGATGAAGAAGAGCTTTTCAGCGCCGTCGGGCGCATGCCGATTGCCGTAGAAGATCGCCGATCCCTCGGTGGGATGGATATAAGTAAGGTTCTCCTGCGGAGTCAGATTCTCGATGAGCCAGGGACGCTGCCGCCGGAACTCGCGCAGGTTGAGCATATAGGCCGTCTGCTGGGGATTTTGCGACTCCCAGTAGCGCGTGATATTGCAATAGTCATGCACATCATCCATGAAGGCGCGGGCGATTTCTTTGAGGGTGGGCACACTCAGCGAGGGGCCATCCAGCGGCGGCTCCATACTGCGCATCAAGCTCACAATGGCATCCAGGTAATAGCCGGTTGCCCGCACCGCATGGTCGAGCGTATCCAGGAAACGGCGCAGCCCCGTCAATTCCACGAAGCCCAACGCCTTGAGACGCGGGAAACCCCCCGGCTGATTGTAATGTTCCGGGTTCACGCGCCAGTACATCCAGCGGGCCTCTTCGCTGACGACCTTCACGCCGTAGCGGTCATCCATGTTGCGGATGAAGCCCCAGGGGGCACGCATGTTGGCATTGACGAAATCCATCGGGATTCCAGGCATCATGGCGTAGTCGAACAGCTTCGCGGCGGGGTTGTCATAGGCTTTTTCGATGATTGCCGGCAACGAATCGCCCAGGTAAGTGTTGATGCGTGCGTCCAGCGGAACCTGCGTGCCACGCCGCAGCGTATCATGATTGGCGCAGCCCGTGATCCACTCGCGCCCGATGTCCGCCATCTCGCGGATGCGCCACCATTTGCTCGTCCAGAAGGTGAATAGAAATGGCGTGTTGTGTGCGAAGGTCAGCGGCCCCCACTGCCAGACGTTGGGCATCAACTTCGTCACTTCGCGGTAAGTCGAAGCCAATTCCCAATCATCCCGAGGCCAGGGACGACCATCTTCGAAGATCATCCAGGGGCGGTAGTGCACCCCGGCGACATCCAACTCCACATCGTTCATCCGGTGCAGGAAGTCGTCATCGTGAATCATCTCGTCTGTGTCAGATTTCCACCATTTGAAGTCCTGCGCTCCGTCGACGCGAATGCCATCCACGCCGTAATTGTGCTTGCGCCGCATCATCTCCAGCAGGATTGCCCGCACCATCGGCTGCAAGAAGTTGACGTTCTGCCCGTACATATTGGCTCCGGCGAAGTATTCGTCGTTGAGCAACCCCAAGCCCTGATTGTCGATGTGCCCGTAGACAATATCAAACATCACTTTGATGGGCTTGCCGGGGAAATTATGCAACGTTTCGATGAAATCCAGCAGTTCATCAGGGCGCTTGGATTCGAGCAGAACAGGATTGATCGCAGGGGAAGCGCTGATGACGACATCATAGCCCCAGTTGGTCATATCCGGTCGGCGCAATGTGACCACCACGAGATCATCGTTGGAGGTGACCTCTTCCCAGAACGGCGGACCCGCCTCATACTCGATGATTGGCTCAATCGGCATCAACTGCACAGCGTCATAGCCCATGAAGTTCTCTTCTGGCGGATCGAGCGACTGCTCGTCCCGGAGCTTCTCGGCGATGCGCTGGTAGACGCGGGTCAACCCGGCGATGCTGCCTTCTTCGCTGGTGTATCCGGCGTGGATCTGCAAGATGTTGCCAGGGAACTGCACACGCGGCACACCGTCGGGGTCGGGTTTTGTATCGAGCTGGTTCGCAAAGTGCGCGGCATCGCGCCGATTCGCCAACATGCCCGCGAAGTCGTAGTATTCCGCCGGGGCAAATGCACCAAAAGGAATCGAATAGGCGAGGTGGTCGTGAATCGGAATCCATTTGCCCTCGTGATCCTGGTAGATGAGGCGGTAAAACGTGCCGATCTGGTTGCGCGTCCCCGGCGTCATGCCGTTCACGATACCCCAGGTGAAATCCCCATCGCGAATCAGATTGATGCGATCGCGCTGGAAGGTCAACTGCTGCTCGTCGCGCCGGAAGTTGATGGGCTGCTGCGCGGTGAAGAGTTCCAGGAAGGTACGTTCTGGCGGGATCTCCGCCTGGGAAAGCTGCGGCGTCCAGAAGCCAAGCTGCGCCTGACCTTCGACCGGGTGTGCACCCAGCCGTTGAACGAGTTTTTGCGAGGCGGTGAAGGCATCGGCTTCACGGACGGCCTCGCGTGCCCAGGCGACCAGGGCATTCGTCGCCTCGCGATCCAATGAGAATTGGTGGCTCTCAGTAATCATCTACATAACCTTTACACGAACGAATAGACACTAATCCTGACTCGACGCGCCTGATTCTGCAACAGTGGGCAGAATTTCTTCGCAGCCTGAGGGATCAACGCTTTTCGACGCCACCCTTCATGCACGGCGCTCTAATTGCCAATTGCTGCCGGAGATGATATAAACGCGCTATGCTTACTGCGTGAATAAACCTCCACCCAACATCATATTTCGGCACAAGCGGCGACCTTTCGCCCGCTCTGTTGTCATTCGCAACTCAGAAACAACAATTCAAAACCAAATACCAGAACAGGAAATCCGACCATGTTCACGATTCACGATGCTCGCACCGGGCAATCCGCAATCTGTGCGCCGATTCTGCGTGCGCTGCCCCAGTGGTTCGGGCGCGAAGAGGCGAATCAGCACTACATTGACTTTGTGGAGACCCATCCGACATTCGTCGCACAGGTGGGCAAAACGGCAGCAGGCTTTCTCTCATTGGAGCAGCACTATCCGCAATCGGCGGAAATTTACGTGATGGGCGTACTGCCGGACTATCATCGTCAGGGGGTTGGACGACAGCTTGTGCAGGCGGCGGAGAAAACCCTTCGCACCAATGGCACGCGCTTTTTGCAGGTGAAAACGCTCGGCACAGCGCATCCCGACGAAGGCTACAAGCGCACTCGCGCATTTTATCTGGGTGTGGGGTTCGTCCCATTGGAAGAATTTGAAGACCTCTGGGGCAAAGATACCCCGGCACTACAGTTGATTAAAGCACTGTAGCCGTCCAGAGTATGCAGAATCCGCCTCCGGTGCTGGGCTTCCGGGGGCGCTTCTTTCGCTAGACGTACCGCAGTTCTTCAACCGTGAACAGCGACTGCATCTGCTTGATGAGCGTGTGCGGCGTGCCGGAAAGTGCCTGCGATTCCCCCCGGAAGACGAGATTCTGCCAGAGATAGACACCGACAATGAGCAGGGCTGCGATGACGGTGATTAGCAGCAGCAGGACGATCAATCGATTGTTGCGGGACATGGGGGTCTACTCGCGAAGCGGTGCGTGCAGTTTTTCGAACTGTACCGGTGAGAGATTGAAGCGAGATGAGCGGCACTGCGGCGATTCAGCGTGTCTTCATCTCATCCACGGAGGTTCTTACCTTCTGCGCGGCGAGATGCTCATCAGCTACCAGCATACTGCGTCCTGTACGAATCGCTGAAATCGAGGGAGCGCACATGTCCAGGGAAGATCGCAGAGGCCGAGCTGGAATCGGCATGCTGATGCTGTTCGTGGTGGTGCTCTTCGCCCTGCTGCTGCCGCCCCTGCTCGATAATCGGATCCCACCTGTGCGAGAAGACGTTGCCGAAGGGGATGTGCCATCGCCAGTGGAGCAGGAACCGACGCCACCCGCAGCAACAGCAGGACAGGTGGACATCGGCGGCCTGATCGTCAGTACGGGAATCAGCCCCAACGGCTGCCCTGTTGACTCCGTCTCCCTGCTGACCGAGCCGCTGGAGTTCTATGTCGTGGCACCGCAAAGCACCGTTCCACAGGGTACGGAGATCACGGCGGAGATTCATCGCGATGATGGGCTGGTGCAAGAATCGGAAGAGATCATCACCGCTGAGGACTACCTGGATTGGTGCGTCGGATTTCACTTCGAGACCGTGAATTCGCGTAGCTTCCCTGCTGGCGATTACGTCGCAGAACTCTACGTCAACAATGCCCTCGTGCAGACGCTGGAGTTTTCCATTCAATAGCGCTTTGTAATCGAAAGGATTTGAGATGAATATTGGCATGTGGATTGTTCTGGGAATTGGACTGGTGTTGCTGATTTATCTGGTGAGCCGCGCCAGGAACCAGCCGCACATCGTCGACGGGGACGAGACCTACGTCCCGACCCGCACGACGGCCAGCAGTGACGAGCAAATGTACCCCTTCCCGGATACGAATCAGTATCCGATGCCTTCCGGCCCGGTGCAACAGGCTCCGGAAGAACGCGCGGAAGACGAATACGAAGAGCGCGTCACGCCATGAGCAATCGTCAACGGCGATGCCAGAGACCGAGCAGCGTCAGGAAGGCAAGCGCAAGCGAAGCGAGCATCAACCAGAAGCCCTGCCCCGGAACGTCCCTGACCTCATAAGGATGAGCGTTGCAGGCCATCGCGTGCAGGGCCTCTTGTGTGATGTGCGGCGCTGCGGCGAGGGCGAAGATCGCCACGAGTACCAGCAGCGTTAGCATGGTGAGCACCCAGATCAGCCAGAAAAGCACCGTTTTCCGCTGGTGGTTCCAGGTTCTTCAGCAAGCTCAGCCCTTGATCGAACCAGCGAGGAGGCCGCGAATGAAATAGCGCCCCAGGATGATGTAGACCAGCAGCGGCGGCAGCGCGGCGACAATCGCGCCCGCCATCGGCAGGTTCCAGCGCACGGCCTCGCCACCCGCAAGCTGTGCCAACCCCACCGTGATCGGCTGTGCTTCATTGCTGGTCATCGTCACGGCGAAGAGAAATTCGTTCCAGATTTGTGTGAACTGCCAGATGATGACCACCACGAACCCCGGAATCGAGAGCGGGAAGACGATGCGCGTATACAGACCGACAAAGCCCGCGCCGTCAATGGCGGCAGCTTCCAGCATCTCGTCGGGTATATCGACGTAGAAATTGCGGAAGATCAACGTCGTGATCGGCAAACCGTAGACGACATGAATCAGCACCAGGCCGGGTATGCCGCCATACAAGCCCACACTGCGCATGAATTCGAAGAGCGGAATCAAGATGGCCTGATAGGGGATGAACATGCCGAAGAGCACCAGCGGGAAAAGGATGTTCTCGCCAGGGAGCCGCCATTTAGAGAAGACGTAGCCGTTCAACGATCCCAGGATAGACGAGAGCAAGGTCGCCCAGAAGACCAACTGCACGCTGTTCCAGAAGCGCGGGCCGAACTGCTCCATCACTTCCTGGAAACTCGCCCAATAGGGATCTGTGGGAAATTGCCAGGTCGTCGCCAGGTTAATATCCGCCGGAGCCTTGAGCGCGGTAGCAATCACCAGATAGACCGGGATCAGGAAGATGGCAGTCATCAGCAGCAGCGCCACATAAACGAAGACTCGCATGGTATAGCGGCGCCATTGTTGCGCGGTATAGGTCGCATTCATGGGGTCTTTTCCTTTATGAGTCGCTGCGGAGCTGCGTCCACAGATAGGGGATGATAATCACGGCGACGAAGAAGAGCATGATCACGGCGATAGCGCTGGCGCTGGCGAAGGCGTTGGCGCGGAAACCCTTCGTATACACGAGAATCCCCGGAACGATGGTCTTGGCATTATCCGGCCCGGCCATCGCGAATACCAGATCGAAGATCTTGAGCGAGATATGACCCAGGATGATCATGGCACTGAGGATGATGGGGTTCAACTGCGGCAGGATGATGTGGCGGTAGACGCCCAATTCCGTCGCGCCATCGACTCGCGCTGCCTCGCGCAGTTCGTCGGAAATGCCGCGAATGCCCGCGATGAACATGGCCATCGTGTAGCCGCTCATCTGCCAGACTGCCGCGAGGATCACGCCCAGCAGCGCCGCGTTGAAGCCTTTGGGTGCGATGATGGGTTCAGCAGCGACATTTTCCAACGGCGGCCAGATCAAATCCCAGGCTCCTGCCATCAGTACCAACAAAGCGACAATGGCCGCCGCCGCCGCGAAGCCCACTGAACGCCAGCGTTGATTGAGGGCATAGCGCACCACCAGCACAGCAAGGATTGCGATGCCCGCGAACGTCAGGATGTTGGGCACGTTCTGCCATTCGAACTGGAACCACGTCTGCTGGCTGTTGACCCAGGCGAAGTCAATTGGCTTCAGGCCGAAGATCGTCGGCAGTTGGTTGATGCCGCCGCGCGGTTGTAGCATCCAGCGCCAGATCGTGCCGGTCACGACGAAGGAGAGCGCCATCGGGAAGAGAAAGATGGTTCGGAAGATGCCCTCCCCCACGACCTGTTGGTCGAGCAGGATCGCCAGGAAAAGGCCGACGACGATGCAACCTGCCACAAAGAAAATGGTGAAGAAGAAAGTATTCACCAGCGACACGCGGAAGTTGGATTCCGTGAAGCTGGTCATCAGGCGCTCGTAGTTCGCCATCCCCACGTATTCGATCTCGACTTCTTCAGCGAGTGGCGGCTGGCTGGGGTTCTCGCCCCAGTCCGTTGTGGAGGTCTGGATGGCCCTGCCAATGAAGAAATAAACGAAAATCGCCAGCAACAGCAGCGAGGGCAGCACCATCAAAAACGCGATGAATCGGTCTCGATTGTTTTTCATAAGAACTCCTCAAGTTCTCAGTTCTCGGTTCTCAGTTCTCTGGTTTTACAGTTTGAGCGCGGCCTCATAAACTGCTTGCTGGCTATTCCCCAGACTATTCGCAGAGGATCTCCTCCCCTGAATTCGGCATGGGTGGCTTGCGCAGCAGGTCGGAGGGGAGGGGAGAAAGATATTTCAATCTCCGAACTACATCCAATGCCCCTATCCAATACCACTATCCAATGGCTGAAAACTGACAACGGAGAGCATGTTTGTCAAAACGGACATAGGCGAGAGTCTTTCGTTTCTGCTCATTTGATCCCCCCTCTCAATCTCCCCTCACTGTGGGGAGACTGCTCACGCCATCCTCGAGAATCCGGGAGGGGGTTGGGGGTGGGGAGAAAGACCCTATTCTGACCGTTATCGTTTAATTTTCAAACACACTCTGACAACTCGTGACTCATAACCAATTGCCATATACACGAAGACCCGGCACAAAGACCGGGTCTTGCGAGAGAATACGAATCAGATGTGGCTTAGAAGCCGCAAGCACCAGCCTGCACGCAGACCGCCTGCATCGCCTGCACGGTGGCTTCGGGGTCACCGCTGGCGAGGAAAATCTGCATCACCTGGTTGAAGTCGCCCATGAAGCGTTCATTGGCGGCGGTACCGTGTGCCAGCGAACCCGCGAGGTCATTACTCGCCCAGTCAGCGGCGGTATCTTGCAGGTAGGTGTTGTAGAGGTCAGGTGCGGCTTCCACAGCATCCACACGAGCCGGGATGGAACCCTTAAGCGGGTTGAATGCATTCTGACCTTCGATGGAGCCGAGCAGTTCCAGCCACGCAAGCGTATTATCCGGGTTGGGTGCGCCAACCGGGAGGCCGAAGCTGTCGGAGAGCCACAGGAAGGCACCATCCGTATCCGGAGACGGCATATAGCCGAAGCCTTCGCCCGGTTCCAGGCCGAGGGTGGTCGTCATGTACCCGGCAGCCCAGTCGCCCATGATATTGAAGGCGGCGTCGCCAGCGACAACGGCGTCAATGGCCTGCTGCCAGGAGAGACCCGCAGCATCCGCATCAATATTGGTGCATTCCAGGACGCGACCGAAGGTATCCCAGACGGAGATCATTTCAGGGCCGGTGATGTCCAGACCACCCGTCCAGAGGGCGTTGTAGTTTTCCGTGCCGAGCACGCCGAGGGCAACGCTTTCCCAGAGGTGGTTCACAGTCCAGGCTTCGCCAACGATCAGCGGAGTCACGCCAGCTTCCTGGATGGTCGGGCAAACTTCAAAGAATTCAGCCCAGGTCGTGGGGGCTTCAATGCCCCATTCCGCCAGCATCGCCGGGTTGTACCACATCACGTTCGAGCGGTGGATGTTGACCGGAACACTATAGATGCCACCTTCATAGCTGATCTGGTCGATCAACTGCGCGGAGAAGGCTTCGTACCAACCCTGCTCTTCGTAGAGGTCGCTGAGGTCAACCATGCGGTCAGCCACAACCCAGGTACCCGTGAGTTCTTCACCTGCGTGAACCTGGAAGCTGTCCGGCGGATCACCACCGAGCATACGGGTCTTCAGTACAGCGCGTGCATTGACGCCCGAACCACCGGTGACGGTCGCGTTAATCACTTCAACATCAGGATGCATTTCAGTGTAGAGGTCAATCAGGGCTTCGAGTGCGGGGCCTTCGTCACCAGCCCACCAGGAGAAGATTTCGAGTTCGCCGCTCAGTTCGCTTTCCTGAGCAAAGACACCGCCGACCAGCGCCAGCAGCAGCGCGAAAACGGCGAGAAGAACAAACGACTTCTTCATGTAAAGTACTCCTCTAATTGTTAATAAGGATTTCCGGTTGCAGTTTGTGAAGAAATGACAACCTTCACAACAGAAAATGTAACACATTTGATGAAGCTGTGCCAAGTCAATCGTCACCATTACAGGGCAATCGCTTCAAAAATGAAAGAAAGTTGGTAATGTGTAGTGGAGAGAG
>CAZJWX010000091.1:0-14363 GCA_964549915.1 uncultured Anaerolineaceae bacterium
TCCGCGTCTGGCACCCTGGACTGTGTGCCGGGAAACACTATCCCCCCTTGCGTCCCCCCACTGCGTGAGGGGAAACCTGCCCTGCGAAGCGGGGCGTGATTCTGGCCTTTGCTTTGTGTTCTTTGTGGCTTTGTGGTGCAAATCATTTGGAGCGATTGCCCTGTCTGGCTCTTGCAATTTGCCGCTGGGCTTCGTATACTGCACGGTACTGAGGGCGGTTAGCTCAGTTGGCTAGAGCGTCTCATTGACGTTGAGAAGGTCACAGGTTCGAGTCCTGTATCGCCCACACTGTAATGGCGCGAGCCAATACAGCCCAACCCTCAAAGAATCGACCCAGGCGGTCGGTTTTTTGATTCCGCCAAGCGATGCGAAATTATGGGGCTGTGGTTGGCTTATGCGAGTTGGCGATGTTTCTCCAGTATTGCTGGGAGCCAGAGTTGCCATCATCCTGTTTGTGTTCCTCGCGCCGTTCGGCGATGAGCGTTGCCCACGTTTCGATCTCGTCCAGTTAATCGTAGAATTCTCGGACGATGTTGTAATTGCAGTCTACGGCTCACTCCTCCAGGACTGGTTCTAATCTTGTTCCATCCCCCAGAAGTCCAACGAGACATTCCCGGGCGGGTTGCAAGCACCGGGTCACGATTGTTTCCATGATTTCTGGATCCCAACCGTTGATCCAATCAGCGTGAACACTTACACCGCCACTTACCCCATGATGCAAGTCGGACGAAAAGCGCCAGGAGCTTGGCAGACCCCGGTCCTCAGTCACATAAAATGCAAAATTATAGGAAATTTCGGGGATGGCAATGGGGTGAGTTTCCGGACAGGCACCGGTACCTGCGACTGGGGGCGTTGCTTCACTCGGATACGCCATATGACTTTGATGGTCGGGAGCGTCCAGATTTTCTCCATCCCAGCACTGTGGAAAGACGATACGCATCTCGAGTAAATCTCCCACCTCACAATCCGGCAGATAAGGGACGTGATCGAGTGGGTCACCAGGGTCAAACCACTCTTGACCAGATGTCCAACTCTCACATCGAAACTTAACAATAGAAGCGCTTTGCGGTACAGTAGCCGAAGCGTCACCTGCAATCATCCGCAAGCCTTCTGGTGGAGCCTGAATGGTCTCTGCGGGAACATGATAGCCCGTCTTGTAATAGAAGAGCGGCTCTACATACTCAATTCGCTCTCCATGCGCATCGTAAAGTGCCGGTACCCAATAGGCAGATCGATTTAGCGTACCTCCATCACAAGTGGTTTCGGTTGCCTCCAATAGCGATTCTGCGGTCGTAAATGCATCAACCGTTGTATTTCCGAAGAAGACATGGTGATGTGTTGCGTCGGGTTGTCCAGGAAACACCAGTGGATCATCGAAGCTTTCGTGCGACTCAAGACAATGTGTTCGAAAAGCGCCTGTTCCATCCGATCTCTCCCCCACTTCCTCGTCGGAGTACACCAGTCCATCGATAAGCTCATCAGAGCCAGTGACACTCGCATTCCACATGATGGCCACTGCCACGAATGAAAATAGCACAATTCGACCCATACCCCACCTCATTCCAATTACCTCTATGAAAACTGACCTGGCACAATACTACACTTACCAGGGTATTGCCATGTGGGATTAATTTCGGGACTGTCAGACATGGTTTCAGTCCACTGTGCAACTCGTAAATTCAGGGGATATTATAGCGCAGGACAAGGCGATCTCACGGTTTTGCCGGGTTTCCAGCTACCCAGCCAGTGTATGCCAGGAAAGCCGTCCTTTACAGCGTCGAACAACCGCTCATTGGTTGTCCAGAACTCACAGAATCGTCGCTGTGCCAACGCCAGATACTGAGCCTCATAGGCATGAGGGCGATTGAACTTCTCGGATAGCTCGAAAGCCGTCTTTAGCAATTCATCAGCCACATGAAAGGCTATCGGATGCGCCAGTGGTTTCGCCTTGAAACGTGCCTTCGCCTGTACCGATGGGATGACGTGTGTTCCGGCTGTTCGTGGGGAGCCTGTACTCCGCGATTTCCTCTTTACCCTTCCCCTTTTTCACTTCCGGCGGTATATCATTCCAGCACACACATTATTTCTGTTACTCCGGAGTCTATTACAATGACCGATCAACCCCGCACCCAGGAACAAATTGACGCCCTCCATTCGCTTGGACGCTGGCTGCGTTATCTGGGTATTGGCCTGTTTTTGTTCGGTGTATATATATCGGCGTTTCTGGTGCCGGATGTGATTCGCACAGCCAGTGGCCCAGAGGCGATGTCACTGTCCGAGGCTGCCAAAGTCGCCAACAGCGAGCACACCTACGCCCGCATTGTCGGGGGCGAGTGGGACTGCGAAACCCTGACTTCAGTTGAGGGGCTGTCGGCAGCGCAGTTGACCTACGGACGCATCCGCGAGGAAACACAATACACCGAGGTTTTCTACACGGATGCGGCACAGGACGTGGTGGTATTCGTCACCCTGTCCGGTGAGGTGGATTGTGCCGACATCGCCGGGGAAGCCCCTGCCGGGTATCTCTACAGCATGAGCAGTGGCATGCGGCAGGAACTCACGAACGAGGCGCGGCTGGCGCGATACTTCAACACAGATATATTTCTGGAGTTCTGCGGCTATTGCGGGCGCGATAACTCCCTGATCGGAGCAGGCTTCGGGCTGGTTGCCCTGTTCGGTGGCGGGGGATTGTTCTTCTGGGGCCGCCGGATGGGCAAGGCAGCGTGACGGCGAAAACCGACACAAGGGTATAGGGGGTGCGAAGATGCGCAAAGGGCGTGCTGATCTTGTTCTATACCCTTCGCGAACCTTTGCACTTATCCCTTTGCACTCCGCGTAGCACTGGCTGACAAGTCGCCGAAATGCAATTCACTGATCGAGCAAGCTGTAGGCATTGGCGGCATACTGACGCGCGGTGCCGTTCACCGGAGCCTGCTGCACGCCCTGCAAGGCGGCTTCCTGGCGCAGCGTGTCGATCCTGGCCTGCAATTCTTTCACATCCCGGTCATCCGGGTCGAGCTGGATGGCTTCGTTCAGCAGCAGGGTGCAAATATCCAGATGGCGCTTGCTGCGAGTCAGCAGCCGTACCAGATCAACGACCGTGCTCACGATGTCATCGCGGTCTTCGCTGCTGAAGGCCAGGTGCAGCGCCTGCCGATAGCTCAGCAGGGCATCCGGCAGCCGTCCGGCTTCCACCTGCGCCTGTGCCAGATTGCTCAATTCAAGTTGTTCTTCCTGTTTGTTCTGTACCTCACGCGCGATGTGCAGCGCGGATTGGTAATAGCCGATGGCTTCCGTCCAGCGACCGAGTTCGCTGTGCGCACTGCCCAACCCGCCCAGGACGCGGCCTTCGTAGGCCCGCTTGTCCTGCTCGCGGAAGAGCGCCCGCGCCTGCTCCAGCGAGTGAATGGCATCATCCGTATCGCCGTGATCCAACTGCGCATAACCCAATTTGTAGAGCGAGAGGGCCTCGTTCTGCTTGTCGTCCGTCTTGCGGGCGATTTCCAGCGCCTTGGAATAGGACTCCACCGCCGCACCCGATTCGCCGAGTTCCTGCCGCGCGTCACCCATCGTGGTCAGGATTTGCAGGTAGGTCTCTTCCTCACCGATTTCCTGCGCCAGTTGGATCCCGCGCGTGGCGTGCATGATGGCAGCCTGCGTGTTGCCCGTCTTGGTCAACAGCGCCGCCAGCATATTCAGCGTATCCAGCAGCCCTGCTTGATCGTCTGTCTGCTCGTATTCTTCCAGCAATTCGTTGTAAGTGGTGATGGCCTCGGTCTCGCGCCCCCGGCTGACTTGCACCTTACCGATAGCTTTCAGCAGTTGGATGACGCGGTAGGGGTTGTTCTGCTGGCGTGCCTGCGCCAGTGCCTGCCGCAGTTGCTCCAGGTCGATGGTCTTGAGGGCTTCGGTGCGCAGATCCAGGTCATCGGCGGCGGCGGGGCGATCCAGAGTCGGCGAAGTGGGGGGCAGAGGGGCTTCTTCCGCTTCGACTTCTTCCAGCAGATCATCGACACCGAAGGCGTCTTCTAGCTCATCCTCGAAGTCGTCTTCCTCCTCTTCGAAGTCTTCGTAGAGGTCTTCGTCGAACTCATCGTCGTCATAGGCATCCAGCAGGTCGTCTTCGTCCTCTTCCTCTGCGCTGTAGTCATCCTGCCCCTGCATGGCGGCGATGTCTTCATCGCTCACGGCAGCCATGCGCCCCGTGCCGAATTCGACTTCGGGTTCATAGGCCGGGAAGGGGGATGTGGAGCCAGAGGAAAGATGCCGCAATTGCAGCAGTTCGTAGCGGTAGCCGCGCTGCAAGATGAATTCGTCGGCACGGGTCAGCAAGGCGACCAGCTTATTCGCCGTATCGCGATTGCCCTGGCGCACCGCCCACTGTGCCGCCGCAATGACGTTATCCATCTCTTTGGCGAGGTCGGTGTGGGAGATGGTCGCCCCGGTGGCATTATCCTCAACGTATTGCACGGTGGCATCGTGTACCTGCTTCTGGAGCTTCTCCAGTCGGTTTTTGCTCTTGAGCGCGGTCTGGGCGAAGGCGTAAATCGCAGGATGCAGCCGATAGTAGGGCTTGCCGTAGCGCTCGAATTTTTCCACCAGGTACAGTTGCGCCAGGATGGTCATGGCTTGCTCGATGCTCTCTTCCGGCACATTGCTGACCGCCGCAATGTAATCCTGCGCCCCTTCGCCCCGGAAGGTCGCGCCCAGCATGAGGATCAAGCCCTGCAACGCGTTGTTCAGGCCGCGATAGCTGAGCGCAATGGCTGCCGTCATCCCGTCCCCGACGGTGCGCTGCACTTCCTGCAAATTCTTGAAGTACACATCCGGGGTCTGCTTGGCTGCGACCATTGCACGCGCTGCCAGCACCAGCGGCAGCGGCTTGTAGCCCACCAGCTTGCTGATGCCGTAGACATCAATGTCGTGTTCGTCCCCGGTCAGCCCTGCTTTTTGCTTGAAGAGCGCGACGGCATTCTGATCTTGCATGGCACCCAGGTGAATCGTCTCCCAGGGGCCTTCCAGTTCGCCCTCGCTCAACAGCAGCAGCGGCTGGCCTTCGGCGGCCTTCTCGATGAAGGTGGCAACCGCCTCGCCATTTTCGACGTTATCCAGCACGATGAAGGGCTTCTTCTGGGTGAGTTCGGTGGCAACCACACCCACCCGCGCCGCAGGCTGTTCGCTGCTGATGACATCGTTGATGCCCAGCGCCCGCCCCACGCGCACCAGCAGCGACGGCAGCGGATAGGTTCCGGTGCTAATCCAGAGGACGCCACCCGGCTGTTGGGTGTACGCAGCCGCGAGGGTTGCCGCCAGGGTCGTCTTGCCGATGCCAGATGCGCCCGTCAGCAGCACGGCCTTTTTCTCTTGTAGGTGGGTATACAGGGTCTTGAGTACGTCGTCGCGCCCAACAGGTCTGCCGTGCTGCGCAACCGGGAGTCGACTCACATCGGTCACCGGCGCCTCGTGGGGAATAAAGTCAGTTGCCATACCGCATCGCCCCATTCATGATCGAATGATGATTACACTATGTTCCGAGTATAACATTGCTTGTTCCGTTTCCACAATCAGACTGGTGGCGGTCTCAGGGCAATCGCATCAAAAAGGCTGAACCACCAGGCCACAAAGCACACAAAGCAAAGGCCAGAATCACGCCCCCGCTGCGCGAGAAAGCAAGCTCCCCCCTCTAACTCCCCCCGCTGCGCAGGGGAGGACAGTTTCTCCCCACGAAGTGGGGGGACGGAAGGAGGGATAGAAGACGCTGCCAAAGGGACGGAAGGGGGGAGTGAAAATATCCCCCCTCTAACTCCCCTCGCTGCGCAGGGGGAAGATAGTCTCCCTCCACGCAGTGGGGGGACGGAAGGGGGATAGAAGACGCTGCCAAAGGGACGGAAGGGGGGATAGAAGACGCCGCCAAAGGGACGGAAGGGGGGATAGGCGCATTCCCTACTCGCCGAGGCTCGCCAGGAAATCCACGATGGCGTCCACCGTCTGCGTGATCTGCTCTTCGCGGCTGATGCTGGCCTCGCCGTCGCCGCCCTGTGCGCCGTAATAGCCGAACTGCGCGTGGTTGCCGCCTTCAATCAGGATGAACTGCGCATCCGAGGGCAAATCCTGCGCCGAATTTTCGACTTCTTGCGGCAGGGCGAGTCCATCTTCCGAAGCGTAAATCGACAGCACGGGCAGCCCCTCGCGTTGCGCCAACGACGAATCCGCCGGGAAAGACGCCAGGAAGATCAACCCATCGACGGCATCCAGGTTATTCGATGTGTAAATCGAAGCGGTCGCGCCCCCCAGGGAATGCCCGCCGACAACCCACTGCTCCACGCCGGAAAAGCGCTCCATGATGGCGTCTGCCACGCCGGGATTGATGATTGCCAGCCGCAGCGGCGCGTAAGGAATCACCACCAGGTAGCCTTCCTGCGCGATGCGGCGCGTCAGCGGGGCGTAGGCTTCCGCCGGAACCCGTCCGCCGGGATAGAAGATGAATCCGGTCTCCGGCGGCGAAGCGGGCAAGAAGCTGATCCACGGGTCGGTGTTCACGGTCAGGGACTCGCTGCTGGCGAGGGCGTCCTGGGCGACGGGCATGCTGCTCACGCTGTACGCCCAGATGCCGAAAGTGGCGGCTGCGCCGATGAAGATCAACAGCAGCGCCCCGACAATCCAGCGCCACCAGCGGTGGCGCTGCGGTTGTTCGTTGGTCGTCTCGGTCATGGTCACCCCAGCAGTTCCAGAATCGCCTTACCCGCCGCCAGCCCGGATAGGTACGCGCCTTCTATGCGTCCACGCCCGCCGAAGGCATCTCCGGCGAAGGCCAGCGGCATCCCCGTCGCCACCAGGGTATCGCGGTGGTAAGTGGTCAGCGGCACGCTGTAGCGCCACTTCTTCAACTGGGCATCCTTGACGACGGTGCCCTCGTGCAGGTATTTATCCAGTTCTTTGCGCAGGAATTCCAGCGTATGGGCGTCGGGATCGTCGAAGTGGGCACGGCTATAGCGCGTCTCCACATGCATGGTGATGACCCGCTCCTGCGAGATGCCCTTCGCCTTGTTATCCGCGATCCAATAAACGATTTCGGAGAAATTCTGCAACGCACCGGGTTCCGGCAGGTCAATTTCGCCCTCAACGACGAATATCCCGGCGAGGCAGGGGCCATATTCGATGCGCTGCAAGGCGGCGCGATCTTCCGGCGCGAGGGCAATTCCGTTCGTCAGCGCCAGTGCCTGCGGTGCAGGCGGCGTCAGGATCAGGGCGCGGCTGGCGAAATCGTTCGCGCCGTTGTTGGCGGTCACCTGCCAGCCATGTGCGCCGTAGTGGATCGTATCCACCTTGGTATTGGTGCGCACATCCAGCCCCTCTTGCAGCACTTTGGCGAGTTGGTTCATGCCGCCCTTTGTCACATAGCGCGGATGACCATCGTTCGCCGTCCGTTTGAGGCTGCCGTCACTCCAGCCATGCCCCCAGACGTACACATGCCCGGCTTCTACCCAGGCATCCACCGCCTCCTGGAACACGCTGGTGCGCGCCGTGAAGAACTGCGCCCCGTGATCCGCCAGCCCATCGCCAATCCGCCGCGTTGCCAGCCGTCCGCCGCTGCTCGTTCCCTTGTCCAGGAGCAGCACGCGCTTGCCCGCCGCGTTCAATTCATTGCCAGCCACCAGACCTGATAAGCCTGCTCCAACGATGATGACATCGATTTCCAAGGTCGAACCTTTCTCGTTACCTCTATCGTCGCTTGTGTGCAACGATCATACTATACCCCAGGAGTGCCATGAAGGAGAAACAACACACCCCGCATAGGACATATGGCCTTATTTGTGCAAAAATTCACAATCACCCTGGCAGGTCAGTTCCTGCCCGGCAGCACCTCCGTGATTTGCAGGTCATCGAAGGCGATTTCTACCGGGTGCGGGTCGGCTCCGACTACGGTTGCAAGGGTCGCCTCTTCGGTGCCCGGCGCTTCACCCGCTTCGGGCAGCGCCATGCCCTCCACCACGCCGATGACCAGCCCGGCGTGTCCCTCTTGCAACGGGCGCGGATCGACGATGTGCGCCAGCCGGTAGCCGTTGACGTGCAGCGCCAGTTCATTCCCCACGCATTCGGCCCGCAGCGCGTTGTCCGTCATGCCCTGCCGGATGCGCATGCTCTTCTGCCAGGGAACCAGCGGCTCGGCGTCCAGGAGGCTGCCATCCACACGCAAAATCGCGTAATGCCCATCGCCAGCGATGAGGAACAGGTAACCTCGGACGACTCCTTCGTCTTCCGTCACCCGGCAGGCCACCCCGAAGGCGTTCAGGTCGCGCGGCGAAATCTGCTCTGTCTGCACCTCAAGCACGACATCGACATGGCGCTCATCATTCAGGCGCAGGTGATAGCCGGATTCTTCGCTGCTGAGCGTCACGCGCCCGGATTCGCTGCGCTCCGTGACATCACCCAAGCGCGTCCAGGTCATATCGTCGGGGTCTGCCGGGTCGCTCTCCATGCGGGCATCCCGTGCCAGCGTTGGCGGCCTGCCCCCGCACGCGCTCAACAGTAGCAGCGCCCCCAGCAGCAGGAGGGCGAATCGTGCGGTTCGCCGGGAATCCCGGCGGGGATGCATCCGCAGGGATTGCCTTGCACCCGTGGCATGAAAAGCCCCTGGTGTGGATTTGCCATGCTCCCTCGCACGCAGCACAACCCGCGTTGAGTCCCCTCCAGGCCAGAGGAGAGACGTTGCAAAACGGGTAATCGTAAAACAGGTAAAATGATGACACCACAGCTTCATCGGCTGCTCCTCGTTGCTCGGTTCTTCCGGGTCTGGGTAATGCTTCTCCCTACCTGGTCGGACGATGCGTTCACCCCACGAATTTGCGGATGGCGTCCACCACATAGGGGGCATTGCTGCCGAAGACCATCGTGATGTGATGCCCCGGCACGCGCACATACTGGCAATCCGGAATCAGACGGGCGGTCTCCTGTGCGCCCTCATCGCTGAGAATGGGGCTGCCCCCTTCGCTGATGGGGGCGGGTGCGTGGATCAGCAGGGCAGGTTTTTGCACCGCTTGCAGGTGTTGCTTCCAATCGTCGGCGATGATGTGCTGTACGGCTTCTTCGATGCCAGCGCCGTAGACCCGCGAGCGTACCGAACCGTCGTCCAGCGTTTCGACATCGGCGCGGTAATAGGCTTCCAGGTCGTCATCCCAGAAACCATCCGCATAATATGGCGTTCCTTTGATGGCCTCGATGTAGACCTCCCAGGATGGCACCGTATTCCCCAGCCGATCCAGCGATGGTTTGATCTTGGGCAGCACCTCCGGGTAGGTGGCCTCCAGCCCGACATCCATCAGCACAATTTGCTCCATGATCTGCGGATGGTAGGCCGCCAGATAGATGGAGAGCAGACCGCCGAAGCTGTGCCCAACCAGCGTCACCTGTTCGAGTGAGAGCGCTTCGATCAGGCCGAGGATGTCGGCGGCGTGGTCGCGCATGTGGTAGCCGCTGGCGGGTTTCTCGCTTTCGCCGCGCCCCCGCAAATCCACGCGCAGCACGCGATAGTCTTCGGCCAGCCCATGCCGCAGCAGGCCGTCGAAGCTGTGACGGTTGGCGGTCAGGCCGTGCATCAGAATCAACGTCTTTGCGCCGCTGCCCTGGTCATCGTAGGCCAGTTGAATTCCGTTGGTCTCGCATAATTCGGTCATTTGAAAATCCTCTTTTGAAGCCATGGGCGCGGATGTGCCGTTCGAGATTGGATACGAAAGACACGCCCCGGACGCCCAACCTGGCTCATACGCTGCATATCGTGCGATCAGAAATGAGTTTTCGTCTATCGTGCACTATCCTACCCCGCACGGAAGAGAACGCCAAACCAGGCCGGGTGATCGCCGCAAAACTTGATTGGCGCAGGCATGGGAAGAAGCGCGGGCGAAACATTGTGTATTGCCCATGTTCCCCCTTCCGTCCCGCCCCTGTGTAGGGTTGCACTCCCCCTTCCGTCCCGCCACTTCGTAGGGGGAAACCAGTTCTCCCCTTGCAAAGCGGGGGGAGTTAGAGGGGGGAGATTGCTTTCTTGCGCAGGGGTGCGGGATTTTGGCCTTTGCTTTGTGTCCTCTGTGAATTTGTGGTTCAAATCATTTTGAAGCGATTGCGCGGTGCAACTGCCGCCTTGTCTCCCGTCTTCCGTCCCGCCCCTGTGTAGGGTTGCACTCCCCCCTTCCGTCCCGCCACTTCGTAGGGGGAAACCAGTTCTCCCCTTGCAAAGCGGGGGGAGATTGCTTTGTGGGTCATGTGGTAAGCAGGGGTTGACCTGCTACAATGCGAACCAGCGACTCGCTCCAATCCGCCGACCCACAGAAAGCGATCTGCCCATGCCCGTGAAATTCGTGACTGGCGACCCCTTCCTGACTACAGCCGATGCCCTGGCCGTCGGACACAACGCTAAAGGCCGGACTGAAATGGATCCCCTGGCGAATCGGCTGCTGCAAACCTACCCGGCGGCGGTCTCTTCGTACATTCGCGCTGCACGCCGGGGACGCTGCAAGGGCGGTACGATCTTCTCCTGGTCGCAGGCACAGCCCAGGTTACTCTTCCTGACGATTCGGGATTCATCCGTCGGGGCGACTCGCCTGCGGTATGTGCAGGCGGCGCTGCTGATGCTCGCCAGGGATTACATGCTCTATAACATCACGAGCATTGCCCTGGCCCCGCTGGGGACGCAATACGAGCGCCCGGAGATTCTGCTGCTGTGTGAGCAATGGCTCTCGCGAAGCCGCTTGCAGGCCATTGTGTATACTGAATACGCAGAGCGCGTGCAGGCAGACGAAACGGTTTGATGCTGCGCGCGCCCTGTGCGGGATGAAATGATCGGTTTGGCGCAGTCCAGCCCGACTGCGCAGCAGGAGCCAAGGATGATCTACTTCGCTTACAATGCAGATACCCGCCTGGTGAAGATCGGCGTGACGATCAATCTATCCCGGCGGATGACGAACCTCGCCAGCGACTATCCGCGCATCGAACTGCTGGGCGTGATGAGCGGTTCCTTCGCGGAGAAGACCGCCTTGCACGAGCGCTTCGCCGCCAACCGCATCCGTCGCACGGACTGGTTTCGCGATGGAGACGCGCTGCGCGAGTACATCGCCGCGCACTGCACGCTGCCGGATGAAGCCTCCGAACTCTTCGTCTCGATGGTGGATAAGCCCGTGAGCCTGACGCCTGCCGTGCGCACCATGCTCGATCTATGGATGCAGGAGCGAGGCCAGGACCTGCACTATTGCGAGGTGATCGAACAGCTTTTCGAGGAGTTCCTGCCTGAATATGCCGAACGCGCCCGCGACTTGCTGGGCTTGTCGCAGCGCAGCCGCGAGTAGGGCGCAGCACAAGGATCACCTAAAAAAGGGACAATCCACACAAATTCCGCCCGTAGCTGCGTGAATTTGCGTTGAAATATCACACTTTCACAACATTTTGATAACCTTTTCGGGACAGTTCGTTAACTTTTTTCTAGGGCTTTGGGCGTATGCTGAAGATATGTATGCGTCTTTTACATTGCAATTTACGGTGTAATTGGCATACGAGAAACACTCCGTTATATTGGAGGTATCGAATAGACACACTTCACATCAGGAGTATACGAATGCACTCGTTTGATTATTTGCCACAGGAGACCGCGGTCGAAGAGCGTTTCTTCGTCTGCCCCTACTGCTGGCAGCGCGTTCCGGCACTGCTGGAACTGGAACATGGCAGCCACCACACCACGTGCGAATGTGGCGTGTGTGGCAACCTGGTACAGGTAGACTACGCGGTTGATCGCAACCAGGTCATCGCGATGGATGTGCGCAAGAGTTCATGACGCCATCACATCACACCCCACAGTCCACTACGCAGTCATCGTCGTTGCGCGGCACTCATTCACAACGTAACGCCCTCATTCACCGGAGGATGCACATCCTCACCCTGGCATCCTCTGGTCGCTGACTCCGTGCGCTTGCGCGGCTTGTAGACCCCTACCTCGCAACAATTCAGTCCACGTCTGCCGTCGCTTCCGGTGTGATTTCCGGCGCGCCAATGACCTGCTGCAAGATCAGGGTCAGGCGAACAGGGCGCTCCAGGACTTCTTCGAGATTCTCCTGGGCTTCAGTCACGACGCCTTCATCGGGCGGCGAGTCCACCTGCACCGTCACCGTGATGTCCAGCAGGGCGTCTTCTTCCTGCACGGTCACGCTCAGCACTTGCAGCAGTGTGAACTCTTGCTGCACTTGCTGAATGACATCGCGTTCCAGGTTCCCCAGCGGTGTGATGACGGGTAGGCTCGCGACTTCAAGCTGCACCAGTCGATTCAGTCGCTCTTCCAGAAAGCGCTCAATCTCTGTGACATCCGTGGGGGTGAGGATGCTCCGGCTGCGCACCTCCAGGCTCACTTGCAGCAAGCCGCCTTCCCCCTCGTCGGTGACTACCTGCAAGAGGGTGACGGTCTCCGGCAGTTCGTCGCGCAGGATTTGCTCTACACGGCTGTTGATGGTCGCGATTTGCCCCAGCGAGACCAACGAGCTGACGACGACCAGCAGCAGCGCCACAATAACCCCCCACCAGATCGCCACACCGCGTTCGGATTCTGGTTGCAGGCCGGGGCGGAAGCCCATCCATAGGAAGACCAGATTTTCCGCGACGATGATGAAGACGATGTTGGTGACGAAGAGCAGAGTCGCGCCGCCAGCCAGCCCCATGTTGCCGAAGGCAAACCCCAGGCCAATGGTGCAGATGGGGGGCATCAAGGCGGCTGCGATGGCAACACCCGCCAGCGCCGCTGGAATCTCCTTGCGGGCGATGGCGAAAGCCGCCACCAGCCCGGAAAACAGCGCGACGGCGGCATCCAGCAGGGAAGGGGTACCGCGTGCCAGCATCTCCGCCGTAGGCGTATCGGTAGGCAGTGCCGCCCCCATCGCAATCGAAATCAGCAGCGCCAGCGCCACGCCTTGCAGCAGCGTCAGGGCAGCCCGGCGTGTGATGGCGATCAACCCGGTCGCCATGCCCGTCGCCAGCGCCCCCAGCGGCGACATCAAGGGAGCCACCAGCATCGCCCCGATGATGACGGCAGCGCTGTTCAGCAGCAGTCCCAAGGAGGCCAGCGCGGCAGACATCATAATCAGCACGCTGTAATCGATGTTGTTCAAGGCCGAACGCCGCGATGCCCAGACGATTTCATTGCGTTCGCTCTGCGTCAACGCCGGATCAAAGCGCTGCAACCAGCGCTGCACCGCCCCCATGAAGGTATCCCGCTCCTGGAAAATCTGCGAGGAGAGCAGCACTGGCCCCGGGGCACGATTCAACAGGGTATTGGCGAGGTCGCGCCCGAATTCCAGTTCCAGGTCGGACTTTTGCGAAAAGCCGACGATGAGCAGGTCGTCCTCGTCGCGGTCTTGCAGGATGCGCTCCGCCGGGTCGCGCCCCGGGATCATGTCCTTGCGCACCAGCGAATCCGGCAGCGGCTCCAGGATTTCGCGCAGGCGGGCTTCGTGTTCGGCGCGGTAAGTGTAATCGCGCTGGATGTAAAGCGGCAGCACCGGAATCTGCTTCTTGCCCGCGATTGCGACGGCGTAGCGCAGCGAGATCAGCGACTCGTTGCTGTCGCTGATGGGCACGACGACCGAGTCATAAGCTGGCGAGTCAGAGGGGCGGTAGATCAGCACATTGCAGGGCGCGGCGGCGACGATGTTCTCCACCAGGGTGCCGAGCTTGACCTGCCGCCGTCCCGCCTGCTTGACTCCGATGATGAGCGTCTCGGCCTGGTATTCGCGCACGCCATCCAGGATGCCCCGCGCCACCGACCCGGCAATCTGCGTGACCAGTTCGACGGGATGCCCTTCATTCACGAATTCGTCTACGATGGGCTGCAATTCGCTCAGGCGTTGATCGGTCTCCTCGTCTTCACCGTCCGTCACCGTCATGGCGATCACGCGCCCGCTGTCCGGGTCAGCCAGGGCGACCGCGAGTTCCAGCATGTGCGGGGCCGTTGCTGGCTTCGCCAGCGGCACGACAACCGTTTGCGAATAGGTCAGCGTCGGGGGATGCTTGGATTTGCCGTTTGTGGCGTTCTTGGTCAATGGTTTGCATCTCCTGCAATGCGGCGGATCATGCGCATCAGTATACTCCATGCGCGGGCACGCCGGGATTCTGAGAGCGTTGTCAGCGGGCACAGTCAATCGTGTCCCTTCACCATCCGCCATTTGATTGACGTTTCGCCCTACGTTCTCCTGGTCAATCTGGCCTTTACTTTGTATTCTTTGTGACTTTGTGGTTCAAATCAATTTGATGCGATAGCCTCGGAAGCTCCACCCCCAACCCGCAGGGCAATCGCCTCAAATTTGTAAGAGTAATTGCAACAAAAAGGTGTC
>CAZJWX010000092.1:0-14334 GCA_964549915.1 uncultured Anaerolineaceae bacterium
GACACCTTTTTGTTGCAATTACTCTTACAAATTTGAGGCGATTGCCCTGCGGGTTTTCGGGATGTTTGCGGGTGTCCGGCCTGTGCGCGTTAATCCAGCGCGTCACCGTCCCTCATTGAAAAGCTCCACCGGGTCAGTATACTGAAAGAAACGGAAAGATATGTGAGCAATATATGGTCATCTTCACCCTGGTCATCGCTGCGAGCCTCGGCCTCGTAGTCTATCTGGCGAATCTACAGCAAGCCCATCCCAAACAACCCACTGCCTTCAACCTGCTGTTATATGCCGTTGTGGCGATGACGTTCGCCTTCGGACCGTTGACGCTCATCACAGCCATGAGCAGCAGCGCCCTTTCGCAAACGGCGGGTCTTTCGGTAGATGTGCGGGCGGCGGGGTTTTTCGCCCTGCTGGCGACGGCTGCCGCCGCACTGAGCTTCGCCATCGTTCGTTGGCGTCCGGTGCGTAACTGGATCGCCTACCGCCTGCTGCGCAGTGATGGCAAAGTCGTGCGCTACAACCCGGCTTCCCCTGTGCACACGACGGCAATCGTGCTGGCGATCTTGCTCGTGGTCGGCACAGTCGGCAATTTCGTGCTGATCGGCGGCATTGAAGGGTTGGCGCAGGATTACGCACAGTCGGTACAGCTTGTCGAGACGCTGCTGGTGAACTTCCTGTTATATGCGCTCTTCTCGCTGTTGGGGGTGGGCTTGTTCCTGCGGCGCAGCCCGATGCAGACTCTCAAGCGGCTGGGCATCTACCCGGTGTGGTTGAGTCACATCGGGCTGGGTGCGGTGGCGGGGCTGGTGCTCTACGGGGTGCAATTCTTCCTGATCGCGATCTGGGCAGCCAACGCGCCGGATTCGCTCACGCAGCAGTCCAGCGCCGCGCAAGAATTGTTCAACCTGTTCTCCGATTCGCTGCTGTTGGGGCTGCTGCTGGCGATCACGACGGGGATCGGTGAAGAATTGTTCTTCCGGGGCGCATTGCAGCCGATTTTCGGCATCTTCGCGACGAGCCTTTTCTTCGTGCTGCTGCACACGCAGTACACGCTGACCTTCGCCTCGCTGGTGATTTTTCTGGTTTCCATCGGCTTCGGCCTGCTGGCGCGGCGTTTCAGCACGGTCACGGCGATGGTCGCGCACATCATCTACAATTTCACGCCCTTCGTGATCGTCTGGCTGGCGGGGCAGGTTGGCGTGCCGCTGGATGCCTTCGTTGCTCTGGGAGCCTAGGCGGCTTTGTTGCAATCCTCCCCGAAGTCCCCTCCACTTCGTAAAGGGGACTTGTCGCTTGCGGGAGCCGCCTTGCGATCAGACCTCGTTGACGATGCTGAAGACCATCGGACGGCGGCGCGTCTCGTTATAGAGCATGCGCGACACGCTCTCTTCGATCTTCTCCGACGTGCGACCGTTCATCTTGCCGTTGCTGCGGATGACATCGGTCACCGTATCCTGAACGTTGTGCATCAGGTCTTCCGCTTCGCGCAGGTATACAAACCCGCGCGAGATGATCTCCGGCTTGTTGACGATGTGCCCGGTCTTGCGATCCACATTGATCGACACGATCAGGAAGCCATCGCGTGCCAGAATCTCGCGGTCGCGGATCACAGCGCGTCCCACATCGCCGACGATGCCGCCGTCCACGAAGACGTACCCGCCGGGGATGCGCTCCCCCTTGCGGATGTGGTGCGTATCCACTTCGATGATCGTGCCATTATCGCTGAGGATCACGTTGCTCTCCGGCATCCCCGTTTCAACGGCGAGGCGCTTATGCGCGTGCAGGTGGCGCACTTCGCCGTGTACCGGCATCAGGAAAGTCGGTTTGGTCAGGTTCAGCAGCAGACGCATTTCTTCCTGGCTGCCATGCCCGGAAACGTGGACGCTTTCCAGCGGTTCGTAGACCACATTTGCGCCGCGCTGGATCAGGCGGTCAATTGTGCGGTAAACGGACTCTTCATTGCCGGGGATGGGGTGCGATGAGAGGACGATGGTATCGCCCTGGCGCACATCCAGGTATTTGTGCTTGCCGACGGACATCCGTCCCAGCACAGCCGAAGGCTCCCCTTGCGACCCGGTGACCATCAAGACCAGCTTGTGCGGCTGCACGCTGTCGATCTTGTTGATGTCCACGAAGAGATTATCCGGAATATCCAGATACTTGATCTCCCTCGCCAGTTTGATGTACTCGCGCATCGTATAGCCGACAATGGCCATTTTGCGCCCGTGTCGTTGGGCGACGTTCGCCACCTGCTGCACGCGCGAGAGCAGCGACGCGAAGGTCGCCACCATGATGCGCCCCTTGGCTTCCTTGAAGACCTTCTCGAAAGCGGGTTCGATGGTTGCTTCCGACGGAGTCCAGCCTGCGCGATCCGCATTGGTGGAATCCGCCAGCAGCAGCTTCACGCCGCGTTCGCCATAGGCCGCCAACCGCGCGAAATCCGGCTTATGACCATCTACCGGGGTGCTGTCGAACTTGTAGTCCCCGGTGTGGACGATCAACCCGTAAGGCGTGTCGATGGCGAAGCCCACGCAGTCCGGGATGCTGTGCGTCATGCGGAAGGGTTCGACCTTGAACGGCCCCACCTTCAGCTTGTCACCAGGTTTGACGACTTTGATCGTCGGGTCGGTCGTCAGCGTGGTCTCGCCGAAATGCCGCCCGTTACGCACCTTGACTTCGATCAAGCCAGCGGTGAGCTTGGTGGCGTACAGCGGCACATCCGGGAAGTGCTCCAGGAAGTGATTGACCGCGCCGATGTGGTCTTCATGCCCGTGCGTGAAGAGAACACCATGAATCTTGAGGTCTTTGTTTTCCACCACGTAGCGGAAATCTGGGATGATGTAATCCACGCCGTGCATGTCGTTGGCAGGGAACATGATGCCGATGTCAACGATCATGGCGTCGTTGCCCAGTTCGAACAACGTCATGTTCTTGCCGATTTCCCCCAGTCCGCCCAGGGGAATGATCCGAAGTTTCGGTTTTGCCATAGTAGTTTGTACTCCAACTTTAATCGCCCGGACGCACAGTTCTGTTGCGCACCGGGTCCGTTCAATGACAGGTTATACAGGGTCTTGCGAGACAACGTACAATATTGTGTAGTCCTCCTACACATTCAAGCGCAGAGACTTCATTAGGTGTCGCGTTTTCGCGCAA
Source organism: uncultured Anaerolineaceae bacterium (assembly GCA_964549915.1). Classification (GTDB taxonomy): domain Bacteria; phylum Chloroflexota; class Anaerolineae; order Aggregatilineales; family Phototrophicaceae; genus JAUZRW01. The sequence goes on from CAZJWX010000092.1 coordinate 3,151, forward strand.
AGCGGTCAGCCACTCGCTGAAGCCGCGTGATGATCCTGATCAGATGGCAGCGTCCAGGTTTGGTTTATGCTGCCGATATACGTTCCATTATACCACAATCAGGTGGAACCTATTTTCAGGTCGGTTTATGAGCCGGGAGGCATTGCATTAAGAGGCTGTTTTCAGAGTTTAGAACGGGTCACGGCTGGCGATCTTACCTCGTGCAGCAGCGTATCGTACTGAGATGCCACGCTCGCCCAACTGTAGCGCTCTTCAATTAAGCGACGACCATTGCGCGACAACGCCACTTGCAGCGCCGGGTCATTCAGCAGGCGCAGGGTTTCGTCAGCGAGCTGTTCTGGCGGGGCAATCATGGCGCTCACTCCATGCTGCACGTCAATGCCATCGACGCTCAGCGGAGTCGCCACAACCGGGAGGCCCATCGCCAGCGCTTCCAGTACCTTGTTCTTCAACCCGGCACCCAGCCGCAGCGGGCAGACGAAGGCCGTCGCCCCGGCGAGGTAGGGGCGCACATCCGGCACGCGCCCGGTGACTTCCACCGACTCGCCAGCCAGCGCACGCAGTTCCGGCGGTGGCGCATACCCCACCAGCCGCAGCCGTGCCCGGGGAACCGTTTGCTGCACGCGCGGCAGCACCTCCCGCACCAGGTAGCAGGCCGCATCTACGTTGGGTGGGTACTCGTAATTGCCCACGAAGAGCAAAGTGGCCTCTTCGCGCACGGTCTCTTCCTGCCCTGCTTCTGCCCCTGCTTTTGCGAAGGAATCCAGGTCGATCCCATTGGGAATCACCCTCAGGGGCAGCGCCGGATTCAGGCTGTGCAGCTCGTCGCGGTCGGCTTCGCTGAGGACGACGACGCGCACATAGGGCATGAACATGAAGCGCTCGTACTGCTGTGCCAGCCAGCGCATGACCCGGTTGCGCAGTCCACCGTCGCGCTCCACCATCCGCCGCAGATAGAGGCTGTAGGACTCGTACGGGGTGATGACGGGCCGCTGATCGCCCAGCAGTGCAGCCAGTTCATAGACCTGCACCCCACCGAAGAGCAGCACGTTGTCGTAGTCCGCGCCTTGCAGGTGCGCCGCCACCGCACGCCACAGTTCCGCTGCCCAGGCGCTCCCGGCATCCTGGGGGAAGCGCGCCCCCGGCAGCAGCAAGCGCCGCAACAGCATCGCAGGAGAGCGCGGCGTTTCCGGCAGCAGCGTCACACGGCGGAAGAACGCCTCGTAATGGTGTGTTTCTCCGGCATCGCTGGTGTGCTGCGTCAGGGCGATCAAGTCGATCTCGTAGCCGCGCCGCGACAGTTCCCGCGCCAGGTGCCAGACAATCAGACGGTCACCGAAGTGCAGGGGATACGGGGGGCAGCGGGAGATGAGGAGCAATCTGAGCATCTGGGCGCATTTCAGGGATTTGATCCGACTCATTCGATTCTAACCGCCATTCCGCAAATGCCCAAGACGCAGAGTCGCAAGAGAGCGCCTATTGTACGGGCGTGCTGACCTTGCTAGACTCAACCCCCATGACTGTAACTCGGCAGCCCGACCACACCTGCGGCTGCCCACCAAGCGAGAAAGACGTTCGATGGCGGATCAACCGAATATTCTCTTCATCGTTCTGGACACCCAACGGCGGGATCGCCTGCCGTTATACGGACACGACATCGACACGGCCCCGCGCCTGAGCGACTTCGCACGGGATGCGACGGTCTTCGACCGCGCCATCGCCCCCGCACAATGGACGATTCCATCGCATGGGTCGCTCTTCACGGGCGTGTATCCCAGCACGCACCAACTGACTCAGGCCTTCCATCAGCTTTCTGGGGCGCATCCTACCCTGGCGGAAATCCTGCGGACGGAGGACTACCACACTGTCGCCTTCTGCAACAATCCGCTGCTTGGCGTGCTCGATCACGGCTTGCAGCGCGGCTTCGATGCGTTCTACAACTACGCCGGAGCCTCGCCCAACCGCCCGGTGGATCAGACGCGGAGTCGCCTTCGCCGCAGCTTTGCCACGCAGTTTCGGCGGCTGGCGCAGCGCGTGACCAACCAGTTCGCGCACAACGACTTGCTCTTCCGGCTGGCGCTGAATCCACTGGCGGCACGTGTCTGGTCGCGGCTGGCGAATTTCAAGGGAGATACGGCGCGTTCGATTGATGACCTGATCGACTACTGGGCGCAGCATCAGGCAGGCGGGGCCGATCAACCGCTCTTCGCCTTCCTCAATCTGATGGGAACCCACACCCCGTACCGCCCACGCGCCAACCACCTCGACCATGTGGCCCCCGGGCTGCGCGATGATAAGCACGCCCTGCGTTACATGGCACGCTTCAATGCGGACGCTGCGCAGTGGATCAGCCCGGAAGTGGAGCCGTTGCAAGATTGGCAGCGACGCGCCCTGGAAGGCTTCTACGACGCCGAAATCGCCCACCAGGATGAACACCTGGGACGCCTCTTCGCCTATCTGGAAGAATCGGGCGCGCTGGAAAATACCCTGGTCATCATCTCGGCGGATCACGGGGAAGGGCATGGCGATCACGGCTTTCACGGGCACAGCTTCGTGGTGTATCAGGAACTGGTACACGTCCCACTGCTGATTCGCTTCCCGGAGCGCTTCCCGGCGGGCAAACGCATCCAGACCAACGTCAGCACCCGGCGCATCTTCCATACAGTGCTGGATGTGCTGGATGTGCAGCCGCCGCTGGCGGACGACGATCCCAATGCCGATGTACGGGGCCTGTCACTCATCAGTGCCCTCAATGGCAGGCCGGATACAGAGCGGGGTGTCGCCTTCGCTGAGGCGATTCCGCCGCTGAATCTGCTCAACATCCTGGAGACCCTGCACCCCACGCTGGTGGAGCAGCTCTACCTGCGGCAAATTCGGCGCGGCGTGTATCAGGACGATCATAAGCTGGCGCTGGTTGGGGATCGCGTGGAAAGCCTCTTCGATGTCGCACGTGACCCCGCCGAAGTGCAGAACCTGGCGGATCAGCACCCGGAAGTAGTGGCGAATTTGCAGAGCCGCCTGCATCAATTCGTGGATTCCGCCCAGGCGCAGCGCCTCGACACGCTGGCGCAGGGGGCGGTCAGCGATGCAGTGCTGGATAACCTGCGTGCGCTGGGCTACCTGGAGTAGAACCGCGCATCATGCCATCCGGGCGATCTCGCCTGCCCACACCCCCCATCACTCCCTTCGTGCAAATTGCTCGCGCAATTTATTGGCAGAATTGCCCAGTTTGCACGATGGGTCGTGCCTGTTTCCGCATCACAGAGCGCCCCCAGAGGCGAAAACGCCCGCCTATTAGATGAGTACAGCATGAAATTCTTTGGGTAAAGTCGCTAATTTCGCGCATTTTTCCACAAAAAACAGAAAATGCGCCGAATCTGACGTTGTATTTATTGCACAAGGCGCTGTGCATTCTCTCATCTGGATTGGTCGGCGTGCCGGGTACAGCTCGCCAGATACCCGGTCGATTCGCGCAAATTGTCACAATACGCCAATTTCACCCCGGCAATTCTGTCGATTGCAGCGGATTGAAAGCCGCTTTGAGCGATTTACACTCCCCGCTGTCAACCGTTTTGTATTTTGTTGCTCACGTGATAGCAGAGGGGTTTCCACTATGCGCAAGCGTAAGTTCTTGTATCGGATCATTTCAATTGGCGTCGCGCTGGCCTTCCTATTTGTGATGGGAATGAGCGCCGTCGCACAGGACGATGCTGCAGAAGAGCCAGCGACCGAAGAAGTCGCAGCGGAAGAGGCCGCCGCCGAAGAAGTTGTTCCGCCGACTGACGTTGAAATCGTACAGTTCAACCTGGATATGACCTGGATGCTGACGGCGGGCTTCCTGGTGTTCTTCATGCAGGCGGGTTTCGCCATGCTGGAAGGCGGCTTCATCCGTCATACGGGCGTAGTGAACTCCATCGCAGAGAACTTCATGGATGCCTGTATCACGGCCCTGGTCTTCTTCGCAGTGGGCTTTGGCATTGCCTACGCGGGCGATGTGGGCGGCGGCGTCATCCCAATCCCCTTCTCACCCGGGATTGCAACGGAACTCACCCTGACCGATGCGGCGTTTGCCGAAGTGCTACGCGGTGGCCTGGAACCCTATTCGGACTTCTTCTTCCAGTTTGCCTTTGCGGGCGCTGCGGCGACCATCGCAACGGGCGCTATGGCTGAACGCACCGATTTCCGCGGCAAGCTGATTTACTCCGCCATCCTGGGTGCGATCATCTACCCGGTCGTCGTCTTCTGGAGCAACTGGAACGGCGGTTTCCTGGGTGCGCAGGGTATGGTGGATTTCGCGGGCAGCACCATCGTGCACCAGACGGGCGGCGTGATCGCCCTGGTGGGCGCGATCATGGTCGGGCCGCGTGTGGGTCGCGTCTTCGGCACGCCACCGCGCCCCAGCAACATGGGTCTGGCGGCGATGGGTACCTTCATCCTCTGGTTCGGTTGGTATGGCTTCAACGTCGGCTCCACGCTGGCAGCCAGCGATGTGCACCTGATGGGCCTGGTGGCGGTCAACACCACCCTGGCAGCCGCAGCAGCCTCCCTGACGGCCATGCTCTGGGGCTACTTCTTCAAGGGTCAGAAATGGGACCTGAGCCTGATCCTGAACGGTTCGCTGGCGGGTCTGGTCGGCATCACGGCAGGTTGTGCCTTCGTCTCGCCGACGGCAGCCATCATCATCGGTCTGACGGCTGGCGTGGTCGTGGTGCTCTCGATGGACGCGGTGGAAGCCGCCAAGGTCGATGATGCAGTGGGCGCGTTCGCGGTACACGGTGCCTGCGGTGCGCTGGGTACCCTGGCGATTGGCTTCTGGGGCGTGCCGGAACTGCTGGGGGCTGAAGCTGGCGGTCTCTTCCTGGGTGGCGGCATCTCTCTGCTGGTCTCGCAGTTGGTGGCGGTGGTCGTGGTCGCGGCCTGGGCGGCTGGCGCTGGCATCGTGATGTTCGGTGCGCTGAAGGTCATGGGGCTGCTGCGTATGCCCGCCGAAGCCGACGAAATGGGCATTGACGCTTACGAACATGGCGCGTCGATCTATGGCGACATCCTGCCCGTTCCCTCACCGGAACCCGCGGGCGACTAATTCTCATGAAGAACCGGGGCATTCCTCTCCATGCCCCGTTCTCTCTCCTTAATCTGTGTGTGTGCGGCGGAGTGGTTGGTTCTGCAAAGGGCCGGCCACTTCGTCGCGTCCGGGGCTATACCTGCTCGGTTGGCAGCGTCACCGTGAAAACCGTTCCCTCTCCGACGGCGCTCTGCACATGCAGGCGTCCGTTATGCGCTTCCACCGCCTGCCGCACGATGGGCAAGCCCAGCCCCGTACCCGGAATCTGCCCCACATTGCTCGCCCGGTGGAAATTGCTGAAGATTTTGTTGCGGTCATCCGGCGGAATGCCAATCCCTTCATCCGCGACTTGCAGCATGAGACGATCGCCCTGGTAGCCCAGGCGACAGCGCACAGGGCGATCCTCTGGCGAGTATTTCAGGGCGTTGGAAATCAAATGTTCGGCGATCAAACGGAAGTAGTGTACATCGAGGGTGACTGGCTGTTCTTGCCCTTCGATTTCCAGCAGCAGCGGAGTCTGGTTTTTCGCCTGGAATTTGAGCACGATGTCTTGCAACAGAGCGCTGGCATCCACTGCCTCCGGTTTGAATTCGACGCCGACGGTCTCTGCCCGGTTGATTTGCACGACGGCGTTGATCATCTCGTCCAGTTTTTCCACCTGCTGCTGGATCTTCTGCAAGTGGTGCGCTCTCTTCTGTGCTTCCAGCCGGTCACCGTAGCGCTGCAAAATGCTGGTGGAGGAGGCGATGACCGTCAACGGTGTGCGGTATTCGTGCGAAATCATGGAGACGAAGCGCGTTTTCACGCCCAGCAGTTCGCGCTGCTTTTCCAGGGCGGCACTCAACTCCTCCGTGCGTTCGGCCACCCGCTGTTCGAGCATCAACGCCTGCTGCTGTACGGCATCGTGCAGCTTCATATTCTCCAGCGCTGCGGCTGCCCGCTCCGAAAAGACCTTGAGCAGTCGGCGGTCACTCTGGCTGAAGCCATCGATGGACTGGCTCTGAAAATCCAGCACGCCGATTGTGCCGCTGTGGCTCTTGAGCGGGATCACGAATTCGGAGCGCGTCGTCGGCACGTTGGCGACGTAGGATTCATCCTTGCTCACATCAGGCGCGTACATCGGATGCCCCTCGCGGAAGGACTGCGGCACCAGCCCCGCACCGTTCACCGAGATGGCGTCATCCAGGTCAATGCCATATTCGCCCGCCCGCGCGACGCGCACCAACTGCTGCCCCTGCTCGGAGACGAGCATCAGGCCACAGTCCACCTGTTGGAACTCTTTGACGATGCCGCGCACGATGCTATTCGCCAGTTCCTGCACGCTGTTGGCGCGGAAAAGGTAGGACGTGGCATCGTACAGGCGTGCGAGTTCCGCCTGCACTTGCTTGTACGGGGTGATGTCGACGAAGCTGACCAGCACGGTCGGTTCGCCCAGGTAATCGACAATCTCCCCATAAACGGAAATCCAGCCCTGGAAGCGCGGCTGATTGATGGATACCTCGTAGTTGTCGAGCCTGCCTGCACGCAGCAGTTCCTGACGCAGCACGCGATATTCCGGGATTTCGGCCTCTATCTCGTCGAGCGACTTGCCAATCATCCTCGTCAGGCTGGTATCCGTACCCAGCATGGGATGATCGTTGGTCTCCACGATGATCCAATCGCGCATGCGTACCAGCAGGAAAGGATAGGGCACCGTATGAAAGAGCTTCTGGAAGCGATATTCGCTCTCTTGCAGCACCGCACGCTGCGCCACGATTTCGGTGATGTCTTCGCAGTTGGCGATGTAGATGCGCTCACCGTTGGGGTCAAGCGTGCAGGTGACGGTGGTATTCAGCAGGCGCAGCGAGCCGTCCCGGTGGACGACGCGCACCTGCCCCGTCGTGCGTTCCCCCAGTGTCGGCGGCAGTCCGGTGAGGATGCGCACTGGCGAACTCGCGCTGCGGTGGCGGAAGAATTTCACGAGCGACTGACCGATGCTCTCCTCCACGCTGTAGCCCAGCATTCGTTCCATCGCCGGGTTGATGTAGCGCAAAATCCCGCGATTATCGAAGGCCGCTACCATATCCGGCGCGTTTTTCATCAGCACCTGGAAGTAATAGTCCCGGTTGGCAACTTCCTGCTTGAGGTACTCTTCTCGCGTCACATCGTGCAGCGTGACCAGAGTCGCCGTTGTGCCCTCCCAGTCGATGGATTGCGTTTCCAGACGCAGGTAGTAGGTCTTCTCCTGCCGGGTGTGCTGCACGATGGGCGGCTGCGTGTGCAGATCGAAGGGGAAGGGCTGCCCGTGCAGCGCCAGCGCCTCCTGGTCGAAGAGTGCAGCCGTCGCGCCATTCGCGTAGAGTATACGCTGCTGCTCGTCCACGATGACCAATTTCACACTCAGGCAATTCATGAGTTCTGTTGTGGTCAGGGCAGGCATAAGGTGATTTTACCTTTTCTACGCCGCACTCGCTGCCGATTATGCGCATCTGGCATGGTCACAGCCCCGGCGTACTATCATAGAGATTCGCGGCTCTCGCCTCGCCCGCTGGCACAGCCGAAGCGCGACTGACGACTGCCCCTAATGGTGGGAGGAGCGCCAGGAGAGTCTATGGATCTCACACTGAATATACCGCAGTGTTTCATTAGCAAGAATTAAGATTCATGGGGCCATTAAGTGCCTCGCATGCACGGACAAACCTTTCCGGCTGGCACTTGCAGGGGCTTTCTCGCGGCATCCGTCCCATTCCAGCCCGCTTACAGTACCAAATGCTTACGGTTCGCCAACTGCCCAAATTGCCGAAAACATGCTATAGTCGTAAACGGAAAATTGACAAAAACCCCCTGGCGGGATCGGACACACGGCGGGGGTTCCCCGTGCGAGTGCCGCAGCCTGAGAAACACGAGAGAGGTTCCGATGACCCAGCAATACAAGAGTGATGCCCTCGAAGACGAGTTGAAGAAGCTGCACGCGATTGTCGCCGGTGTGAAGGCAACCGTGATTGTGAATATGGATGGGCTGCTCGTCGCCGCCTACCCCGCCGGAGACGAAGAGAACCCCCACGAAAACCCCACCAGCAGCCCCCAGGTGGCAGCGATGTCCGCGACTCTGATCGGGCTGGCAGAAAAGACGCTGGGACGGCTGGCACAGGGCGAACTGGAACGTCTGCTGATGCAGGGCGAAGATGGCACGATGGTCGTCTACCCGGCAGGGCGTGCCGCCGTCGCGGTGCTCGTCAACAATTCGGCAGAAATGGCGAAGGTGCTGCGGGCGACCAAGGGCGCGGCAGAAGAGGTCGTCCGCATTCTGGGGACGTGAGGCTCGTCAGCTACCGCTGCGCTGAAAGCGGAGCTGCACCGTCAGGTTGCCCAGTCGCAGCGTATCCCCATCGCGCAAGGGGTGCGTGCCGCCCGATGGCACGGCCTTCCCATTGACGAAGGTGCCGTTGCGGCTCTGCAAATCTTGCACAATCAACGTATTCTCTTCCACGCGGATGATGGCGTGCCGCCGGCTTAAGCCCAGGCGATAGGCGCCGAAAGTTGTCAGGTCAATATCTGGCATGTAATTTGTCACGCTGTCCGCACGCCCCACTACCAGATCATGATCCACCGCAATCAAGAGCCGATCCGGCATATCGGTCACGCTCAATTCCAGCTTCGTCTGTGCGGGGTGGAATTCCTCTCGCTGGTGCGCGTCCTGCATCTGCTCTTGCTCAATGGCCTGCTGCATCTGCATGGCTTTGTAGGCTTCCTGGGCCAGGTCATGCGTGGTATTCCCAACCTCGGATGCGTCCAGGGGGTCTTGCAGCATGCTGGTCTGCGTACCGGGATCGGCGACATCGTCGTCCGCTTCGCCGGATCGCGTCTCTGCATCAGAAGACTGTGCGGCCCTGGCGGCTTCTTCGGCCTGCGCTGCCTCGAAGAGTTCGCGCGCTTCCCGCGCAGCATCGCGCAGGTCGTTGGTTGTGTTGCCGCTGGTTTCCGAATTTTGCGTCGGTTCTGGCTGATCGGTCATGATTCACTGCTTTGCAAAGCCTCTTCCTGTGGGCATTGTATCACCATCCGTATCGGTGAACAACAAGGGCAGCGCTGATTCAAACCGCGCTGCGCCGCAATGTTGCTGGATTGTCACCCATACGGATGGACGGTCATTTGTCTGAGATCGGGGTGTGATCGAGCATCCGTTCGACAGCACGCATCAGGTCATCGACGGAGATGGGCTTGGTCAGGAATTCGTCGGCTCCTGCGGCAATGCCTTTCTGCCGTACCCCGGTATCGGTATGCGCGGTGAGCATGATGACGCCGCTCTCCCTGGTATTGGGAGCCTGACGCAGCGCCTGCAACACTTCAAACCCGTCCGCACGCGGCATCCGCACATCACACAAAACCACATGCGGCGAGAATTCGCGGGCGATTTCGATCCCTTCCAGGCCATCAGTGGCACCGCGCACCTCATATTCCATCAATTCCAGGATCTCGACGAGGTTCGCGCGAACGTTCGGTTCATCTTCGATGACTAAAATACGAGCCATTCTCGTACTCCCATGATTGCAATCTGCCGGGTATCAACTCTATGACTTCCCTGGTACGCTTTCGATTCTACCATCAGAAACCGAAATGCGTGCTTAATGCTTGAGGATTCGTCGCTGCCTTCGGTTCGGGCGGCGGGCGGGTGCTGGCGTTTTCAGGGCACACGATTCTGTGTAAGATGACGGGGAGCCGTCCAATCATCGCCGCAGGGAACGTCCTCATGCATCCATTGTCTCGCTTCATCCGTCCTGGTTTTCTGTTGCTGGCGCTACTGCTCGCCCTGCAACCAGCCGCCGCACAGGACGCGATTCCGCTGGCGGGGCCGCTGTTGGCGCTGAATACCGTCCAGCGCGATGCCGTTATCCTCTATGACCTTGGCAGCGAACGCTACCGCCGCCTGGAATTGGGCGTGGGGGCGCATCACGTCTGGGATTTTTCGGCGGATGGCTGCCGCCTGCTGCTGACGCTGGAAGACGGCAGGACGACGGGACGCCTCTATTCTGCTGCACTGGATGGCAGCGACCGACGTTCGATGGTGCGCTACGACGACCTTCCGCCGGAACGGTGGGGCGTCTGGGAGCCGGATTGGTCGCCGGATGGGGCGCGGATCGCCTTCACCATGCAGCGCCTACAGCAAGTCGAAGGCGCATTGCAGGAGCAGCACCACATCGCCTACGTGACGCCGGATGATCCCACACCGCAGTTCTACAGCGTGACCGGACGCGAATTCTCGCCCATCTGGTCGCCCGATGGGGCATGGCTGGCCTACGTGTCCTATGAAGAACGCGCCGCCGGAGCCAACGTCTTCGCGACAGCCATCCCCACCCCCGAACCCGCGCCAGGGCAGACTCCGCCGCCGCCGACTCTCGTAGACGAGGCCGATGCCTGGGTGGTCAGTGCCGATGGAGAGACCAAGTACCGCCTGACCGATTTCGATACGGGCAACGTCAGCCACCCGCGCTGGTCGCCGGATTCGCAGTTGGTCAGCTTCGTCTATTCACCCAGCCCCAGCAACGACATGATCTGGATGATCGCCAACCAGCCAGAGAGCATCCCCACGCAGTTGGTCTATGCCTGGACGCTGCACCTCGACCACACCTGGCTGCCGGACGCCACCGCCATTGTGGGATCGCTGCGAGATTTCCGCGAGACGAGCGAGAATCGCCTCTGGCAGATTCCGCTGGTCAGCGGGGGCAGTGACGAAAACACCCAGGCCTACCTGCCACAGATTGACCTGCCGCATGCCGATTACCCGCGCTTCAGCCCGGATGGTCGTTGGCTGGCTGTGCGCAGCGGCTACCAGATGCACCTCATCGACCTGCAAACGGGCGAGAATATGCTGCTGAATGAGGCCGTGCTGGGGAATACCCCGGCGGTCTGGTCACCAGCGGGCTTTGCCGGGGAAGAAGCGTGTGAGGCCTAGCGCAGTGACCTGCACCTCTTCACTTCGTAGAGGGGACTTGCACCGACTTGCCGGAGGATCGGGTGCGAAGTGTTTTCTGCATACTCGTCGGATGAAGCATAGCTTTTTTGAAGCCAGCGCCCTGGACGAGATGCAGGGCAATCGCCTCAAATTTGTAAGAGTAATTGCAACAAAAAGGTGTCATCAA
>CAZJWX010000093.1:0-14283 GCA_964549915.1 uncultured Anaerolineaceae bacterium
TGACACCTTTTTGTTGCAATTACTCTTACAAATTTGAGGCGATTGCCCTGCGGGTGGGGCGCTGGCAGCCCCCGGCCTGCAATTGACGCCCGCGTGGGCGCTAGCTACACTTCTGGCCTATGCGTGAAGCCCCTGGCGTGGATGTGCCATTTCACTATTCATGCTCACACTGCTCATGCTCACACAAAACAAACCGTGTTGAGGCCAGGACAGGCTCGAAGTGACACCTTGCTGAACAAGTTGTTTGAGGAAGCAACCCGTGAAGATTGTATCGTTATTGCCCAGCAGCACCGAAATTATCAGCGCTCTCGGCTTCCAGGATGCCCTCGTGGCACGCTCGCACGAGTGCGACTATCCGCCCGGCGTGGCGCACCTGCCCGCCGTGACCGCCCCCAAATTCGACCCCGACGGGCGCAGTTACGAGATCAACCAGCGCGTGAAAGCCCTCTTGCAGGAGGCCACATCGGTCTACAAAGTGGATGCCGACCTGCTCAAGGAATTGTCGCCGGATTTCATCGTGACGCAGCAGCAGTGCGAGGTGTGCGCCGTCAGCTTCGAGGAAGTGCACCGTGTCGCCTGCGAATACCTGGAGACGGATGCCCAGATCATCTCGCTGGAGCCGAACACGCTGGCGGATGTTTATGGCGATATTCAGCGCGTGGCGGATGCCCTCGGCGTGCCGGAACGGGGGCAGCAGCTCATTGCCGACATGCAGCAGCGGATACAGGCCATCGCCGACCAGACGGCTGATTTGCCCCGTCCCACCGTCGCCAGTATCGAGTGGATCGATCCACTCATGGCGGGGGGCAACTGGCTGCCGACTCTGGTGCAGTATGCCGGGGGCCAAGAACGTTTCGGCAGGGCGGATCAGGATTCGCACTGGATCACCTGGGAAGACCTGAAAGCCGCTGATCCCGATGTGCTGGTGATGCTGCCCTGCGGCTATGACATGCCCACGACGCTCGCCGAAATGCCCGCCCTGACCGAGCGCCCGGATTGGCGGTCGCTGCGGGCGGTTCGTGAAGGCCGCGTCTACATCACCGATGGCAACCAGTACTTCAATCGTCCGGGGCCGCGCCTGGTCGAATCAGTTGAGATTCTCGCGGAGATTCTGCACCCGGAGCACTTCGACTTCGGGCATCGCGGGCGCGGTTGGCAACCTTTTGAGTTCAGCAAATCTGTAGGATAACGAACGACGATGACGACATTCCTCCCCTGCGACACACCCATCGACGAGACCAGCCCGCTGAGTGGCACGGTCAAACCCTTCACGCGCTGGTTCTTACTGGAAGAACCGCCTTCGTCCGGCGAGGAGTGGGGCAGCCACGCGGTTGATCATGCGCTGGAAACGGATCCCCTGCTGCGCGGCTTGAAGGCGCAGGTAGAAGGGGCACAGCTTCTCTTCATTCGCCAGGCTCGCCAGCGTGAACGCGAAGGTCAGGCGGTGCCGCGCCGTCTCTTCGTCTGTGATCCGGCACGTGAGACGCTCTACGCTGCCGATTTGCCGACACGCGCGGCTCTGGCCCAGGTTGATGCGAGCGGGGCAGTCCCGACGCTGGCTGGCGTTCCCATGCAGCCCGTCAGCGACCCGCTCTACATCGTCTGCACCAATGCGCGCCGCGACTGCCGCTGTGGGGAAATTGGGCAGCCCGTATACGCAGCGCTGCGCGAGCAGGTCGGCGAAGCGGCCTGGGAAGCGACTCACATCACCGGGCACAAATTCGCGGCGACTCTCTACGTCTTCCCGCAGGCCGTCTGCTATGGGCGCTTGCTACCCGCGCATGTGACGGCTCTGGTAGCGGCACAGGAGAGCGGAACACTGCTGCTGGAGCATTATCGCGGTCGGTCGGCCTATACACAGCCGATGCAGGTCGCGGAGCATTATCTGCTGACGCAGGCCAACCGCAGCGGGCTGCATGACGTACAGGTGCTGGGCAGCGAAGCGGCGGATGGGCAGGTGATTGTCCGGGCGCGAGTCGCCGGGGAGGCTGCGATCCACCGCCTGACTCTTTCCGTGCAGGATGGACGCTTCGCCGTCGCTGCGCACAGCAAAGAAGCGGATGCACAATGACACCCACGCAGCCGCGCCTCTTCTACTCGTCCCTGATTGCCCTGAGCGTCATCGGTATGCTGTTGATCGCCCTTTCAACGCCACAGGGCATCGGCGTCAGCCCGGATTCGGTGCATTACATCACGACGGCGAAGAGCCTGGATGCGGGTGTGGGCTGGGTTGATTTCTCCAGAGAGGTTTACGATGTCTGGGCACCGGGGTACCCGCTGGCGCTCTGGGGGCTGGATACGCTGGGGGAAGTCATCGGCATTGCCCTGCCAGAAATGATTCGACTGCACAATGTCATGCTCTACGGGCTGCTGGTCTTCTTCAGCGGATTGACCTTCTGGCGTTACACGCGGTCGGAAGTCCTGGCGCTCCTGGGCAGCGGAATCGTGCTGCTGAGCCATGTACACTTGCTGGTCTACGCTTTCGCCTGGTCAGAGGTGGCCTTCCTGCTGTTGATCGTCCTCTTCTTCTATTTCATCGCGGGATTGCCCAGTGTTCGCCACTTCCGCGATTTGACTCCGCTGCTGCTGGTGGCGGCGCTGGCGGCGTTCCAGCGCTACCCGGGTGCGCCATTGGTGCCGCTGGCGGCGCTCTCGATCCTCTTCCTGGTGCGCAGCAGGCCACTGTGGACGCGCTTCGTCTATGCCTTCATCTTCGGCCTGCTGGCAAGCCTGCCGCTGACGCTCTGGGTGCTGCGGACGTATCTCGTCACCGGGACTCTGCTGGGTTCGCGCATCAACGAGCCGAATCCGCTGCTGGGGCAGGTAGGCAGGGCCTACGCCATCATCATGGACTGGTTCACCACCAATCCGCTCCGTCTCGGCTATTTCGATCTGGCGCTGTTGGCCTTCGTGGCGCTGCTGGCCTTCCTGGGTGCAGTCTTCTGGACACAGCGCACGCTCTCGCCACGCGCTATCGGCAAGGCGTTATCCATGCCGCTGGCCTCTCTTTCTGTGCTGTTGTGGATCATGACCTACCTCAGTGTGGCGATCTTGCGCGGCACACGCAGCCCGGATGTGCTGGAAAACCGCGTCCTCAGCCCGATTTACATCCCGTTGCTCTGCCTGTTGCTGGTCGTGCTGGCGCGCCTCGCCCGCTGGATTGCCGCGCGGACACAGCGCCCTCGATGGGGGATGGGCATCGCCGCCGGGCTGCTGCTGGTCTTCGCGCTCTATCCGGCCTACCAGGGCATCGAGAGCGTGACCTATCGCGCGGATGGCTGCTGCCGCGAACCCTGGCACGAGACCGACCTGATTCAGTGGTTGCAGAGCAATAATCTGCCGGGGGATGTATATAGCAACAGCTACGCCCCCATGCTGCACAGCGACGTGCTGGCCTACCGCATCCCGCGCACGCTGGATGACCTGCGCGTGGCATTCAACACGGCGGGGGGGGCCGTGACGTTGATCCTCTATGACGACCTGGAAGCACACGGCTGCATCTGGGTGCGGCAATGCATCACGCCCGACTACACGCTGGAGTCATTGGCAGAGGTCTATGCGTTGGAAACGCTCTATGCGGATGACGAGGCAGGCATTTACCGTGTGAGCACGCGGTGAGAGCGGCAGGGATGGCAGCGAAAGAGAACACCGCGCTTTGATCCTCGTAGCTCTGAGGCGTTGACCCCCTCGTGTCCCCAACCGGGCATGGCCTGTATTCGGCGCTTGCAGGGGGTACGGCTCGCCATGTCTGCACCTTTTGCTGTCTTCGGTACGGAGACTGTTTACGGACAACGTGCCGCGCAGAAACGAGTGTGGGGTCAGGTCGCAGACCCTCCCCTACAATATGAATCACCGCTGTGACGGCACGATGTTCATGACACGTTCATGAACGAGATTTCCAACACCCATGAACCAGTGACGGACTCACTCAATCCACCCTCCGGGGTAGACCGGATCAGCGGCTTCTAGCGAGAGTTGAAAGATCGCACTGGTCAGTGTGTCGAAGATGAAGATGTTGTAGGTTCCGTTTGGATTGGCGGCATAGGCCAGGTAGCGCCCGGTGGGGCTGTACACGGGTTCGATTTCGTCTTCATCTCCGGCGACCAGCGGCGTGCTCGCCCCGGTTTCCACATTGATGCTATTGATGTCCGCCTGGGTTGCGCCCTGGGGCAGCGCGGAATAGGCCACCGCCGCACCAATCGGCGAGAAGGCCGGGTTGCTCTCGATGACGGCATCCCCGTCGTTCGTCAGCACCGTCACCGGGTACGTCCCCGGATCCGCGATGTTCCTGACATCGAAGAGCACCAGGTCGGTGCCGCCAGGCGATTGGCGCACGGCAGCGATTTGCTCCCCATCGGCGGAGAAGCTGACTTCCAGATAATTCAGGTTATCGCGAGTCACCTGAATCAGCGTTTGCCCTTCATAGATGTAATAGAAGATCTCCCGCGTGCCGTTGGGGGCCAGGGCCGTGAAGGCCAGTCGCTGACCATCTGCCGACACATCCGGCTGATCCAACTCCGTGACGCCTCCCTGGTCGGTCACCCAGTCCGTCAGGTCGAACCGATCCGACGCCTCGCCAGGCGTGGCAATATCCACGATGCGCACTTCGCGGAACCGCGGTTCCAGCCAGACGTACACCTGCCGCTCCCCGCGGACATCCCCGGTCACGGAGCGGACTTCGTCATCATTGGGCACAGTGAAGCCACCACCGTTAGCGGCATACAGGCGATACTCAGCGAAGCCCTGCGAGGCCGGGTTGGGGTTGAAGCCGCCCCAGGCCAGGATTGTCCCCGGCAGGTCGTTGCGCGGCGGCGGCGCAACGCGGTTCTCATCGCCGATGGGCGTCTGTGTGGGGGAAGGCGTTACGCTGGGGGTGATGGAGGCCTGCGCGGTCGCCGTCTGATTGGCCTGCTGCGTCGCCACTTCAACCGTCGCCGTGCGATCACGGCTGATTTGCTCGGCGGTGGCGGTGCCGCCTGTCCGAAGCTGCTCTGCCCTGCGGGTTGCTTCCGCGATGCTGGTCGCCTGTTCGCGCTCTGCGGCGGCGCGATTGGTGTTGGTAGACGAAATCACGGCGAACGTCACGCCGCAGATCAGCAGAGTGTAGGCCACCAGCCCGACCCCCGCCAGAATCGCCCAGCGGCGCGGGATGCCCGGCAGCACCTCATCCGACTGTGTAGCAGGCAGGACTTTCTTCGGCGGTGGTTTGTTTGCTGCTTCGGCTTCTTCCCTGGGCGAGGGCAAATCCAGCATCCGCGCCCGCTCTTCGCTGGCGTATTCGTTGTCCGGGTCCAGCAGCAGCACCTGCTCCAGCACATCGAGCTTTTCATCCCCATCGGGCAGCGTTTGTGCCATCGCTACCCAGGCGTCGACATAGAAGCTATCCTGCTCCAGCACTTCCGCCAGCAGGCTCCGCGCACGCTCTTTATTGCCTGCTTCCAGCGCCTGTAGGGCTTGCCGATACCGCGTTTCTGGCGATCCCATAGCGTACTCCCTCTGTGCCGCGTCGCTCAGGGTTCTACGATGACGACGGCGGGTTCCAGGTTGCCTGTGTCGATGTCTTCCTGGCGCGAACCATCCAGCGAGATGATCTCCAGCGTCACGTCTTCGCTGCCAGGGTTGCTGATGCTGATGATGTAGCGCCCGTCCGGCGTCCAATCCGGTGACGCATGCACGGCGTTGTCGAAGGTGATTTGCCGCACGGCCTGTCGGCTGCCCAGTTCCAGCACGGCTACATTGCTGCTGCGGTCACGCTCCGAGATGAAGACAATTTGCGTGCCATCGGGCGAGAAGCGCGGTTGGCGACTGCTGCCGCTGGTTTCCACCAGGGGGGTGATGCTGCCGTCCGTCACCGATACCAGCGAGAGATCGAAGCGGCTGGTGGAGCCTTCATCCGAGGCGTAGACGATCTGGCTGCCATCCGGCGACCAGTGCGGCTCAATATCTGATGCGGTATTGTCGGTCAACTGTCGCGTGACACCCGTCTCAATATCCACCAGAATTAGCTCGTTGTCGCCATCTTCATTGGACACGTAAACGATCTGGCTGCCATCCGGCGAGACTGCCGGGCTGAAGACCGCGCCGCGTTCCAGGCGCGTCACCTGCAAGGCTGCGCCGGGGTCATTCAACGGGGCGAAGAAAAGCTGCGAAGACGCCTGCGCGGCGGGTTCCGGCTCCGCCGTCGCTTCGGGATCGGCGGATAGAGGCTGTGCGCCCGTCGGACGTACCAGGGCCAGGATGCCGCTGCGTACATCGAAATCAATCAGGTTCTCTGCCACCGGGCGCGGGCCATCCACCAGATCGACGCGGTACAGGTTCCCGTCATTGCCGATGAAGAGATAGGTGTACTGGTCGATGGCGGGCAGGGTGGCGGTCGGCGTGGGAGTTACCGTCGGCGTATTGGTCAGCGTCGGTGTGTTCGTGGGCAGCGGCGGGCGTGTCCCTCGCGTGACGACGATACCGGGCAGCGGCGTTTCTGTCGGCGGCCCCTGGGTGACCAATTCGGTGACTTCCGCCGTCACTTCTACCAGAGTCGGCGTTTCGGTAGCAGTGGGTTCTGCCGCCGGGCCAAGGGCAGGCAGCACGAACGAAGCCGCCAGCAGCAGGCCGAGCAAGATAGCCGCAGCACCGAGCAGGGTGCGGATCTGGGTGCGGCTCAAGCCGCTGCCCTGTGTGGCGGCTGTCTGCGTCGCACGACGTTCGGCGGGTTGTACGGGCGCAAGCTGGTTCTTGGCGGCGGCTGCGATGGCGTTGTAGTCGATGTTGCCTTCCCCGACGACGCCGACAAGGCTGTTGATCGCCTCGCGTGCGGGTTCGTTTTCGGGGTTGATTTGCAGCACCCGCTCCAGGCAGACGCGCTTCTCCCGCTTCGACGGTACGATTGACGCCATCCAGACCCAGGCGAGTTCGTT
Organism: uncultured Anaerolineaceae bacterium; assembly: GCA_964549915.1. Lineage (GTDB taxonomy): Bacteria > Chloroflexota > Anaerolineae > Aggregatilineales > Phototrophicaceae > JAUZRW01. Next base: position 6,912 of record CAZJWX010000093.1, read on the forward strand.
GTTGCGGTCTTGCCGGAGGACGCCTTCCAGCAGGGTGCGGGCTTGCTCCAGATTATTCTGCTGTGCGGCGCGGATTCCCGCGCGCAGTTGTCGTTCTAGGTTTGACTGTGCCAATTTCGCAGCCTCTCATCATCATGAGACAGTGAGCCAGATTGGATTGCTTTGCTTGTGAATTTTACACAAGAATCGCGTTTCCTGCATGAAGCCGCTGGCATCGGTCGCTGATAGGCCACCGCCTACACGAGATACCCCGTGTACTGACTTGTAGTGGCTGGCCGGCCTTGCTGCGTATTCGGTCGGCGGGGGAAGCGGTGGCTCAGGTGGCGGCTCAGGTGGCAATGAGAATCGCCAGCAGCGCCAGCAGCGGCAGAGCGACCATATAGCCCGCAATCGCCAGCCGGAAGATGAGGCGGTTGCGCTGCGCCACATCGCGCGTTTGCAGATTCGTCAGCGCCTGGGTCGCCGTTTCATTGGTGGGGTCGATTTCCAGGACACGCTGCAACCAGGAGATGCGTGTCTCCGCATCGGGGGCGATTTTCGCCAGCCAGAGCATCGCCCGCAGGTTCTCGCGATCCTGGGCGATCACCTGCTGGAACATCATACGGGCGGCCTGTTGATTGCCGTCTTTCGCGGCCTGGATGCCCAGGCGCAGCAGCTCGTTGATGCTCGGTGAATCACTCGCCATCGGGTTCTTCCTTTTCTGGTTGAGTTGCCCGCAAGGGGACACAGCCGCAACTACTACAGGCTATACAGTATCTAAGTATCGGTGCAAGCCCTCGCAGCGAACAATAGGAGCTTGCTCCCACGAGCTTCACTCGCGCCGTTCATCCACCACCAGCGTATCCGCCACCAGGTCATGCCAGCCCTGCCGCAGCGTGTTGTTGGTCGCCCACCAGAACCCCATGCCAAAGCCGCCCAGGGAGAGAAAATAGCCGACGTAACAGCGCAAAAAGACATCCCAGGCGGTCAACGGCTGCCCATCGCGGCGGATGACCTTCGTCCCGGCGATTTGTTTGCCGGGGGTCTGCCCATCGCGCAGCAAGAAGAAGATGTGGTAGAGAATGTGCGTCACTGAAATCAGCAAGAGCCAGACTGCCGCCCAGGTCGGGACGGTGGCCTCCATGCTGAGGGACTGTTCATTCAAGGTGTTTTGCGGTGCCAGCGCCAGGAACAGCACGAAACCGACCATGCTCAACAAGCCCTGGTCGAGCGCGAAGGCCATCGCCCGCCGTTCGACGGGAGCCAATGCCCATTGAGATGCCTGTGATGTGGCGGTGCTTTGTGGTGTTTCTGCTTCTGTGCGCGGATGTTCCAATGCGTGCAAGGCATTGGCCGCCGGGGCGAAGAGCGGGTCGAGTTCTGTGGCGCGTTCCAGGAAGCTGCGCTGCTGCGAGGCGTTGCGCGCCGCCCGTGCCGCCAGATACCAGCCTTCCGCCGAATCCGGTTCTTCGCGCAGGATGGGGCGCAGCAAATCACGCGCGGTTTCGGCATCGCCGCGCTCCAGCGCCTCGTAAATCGGTGTGTAATCCGTCATGAGCCTCTCACCCAAACCACTGGTTCTGCAACAATAACAAGCATCCCTTCCCGCGTTCATCATGCCCAACTTATCGCCGGAAAACAAGGGACTGCGGGCGAAATGAACCCCTTCCCGCCGGGTTTATGTCGCTTCGGCACGCCGCTCCATCTCGTTGGCACGGGTGATGGCCCGCCAGCCCAGCCCCTGCTGCACCAGGAAGGCGAAGCCCGCCAGCGTGATGGGCAGCCAGATGACGATGTGTACTACGATGGCGTAGGCCAGGGCGGTCTCTCGCTCAATCCCCACCGCGACCAGCACCGCCGAGGCGAAGAACTCGTAGACGCCGACTTGCCCTGGCGAAGCCGGGATCAACCCCGCGAGGTTGACAGTGCCGACGACCAGCAGCGCCACCGGATAACCCAATTCCAGCCCGAACGCCTGCATCACGATCCAGTAGACAACGGCTTCTACAGCCCAGGTGGCGTAAGATGCGACGACAGCGCCCGCCAGTTGCAGCGGACTGCGCAGGCCTCCCAGCCCGGTCAGCACGCCCTCGCTCAGGCGCAGCAGCAGGTCACCGATGGCGTGAGGCAGCAATTTCGCGATCTGCCGCACCAGCCCGCTGAGCAAATTGGGGAAGGCCGCCAGCAGGAAAAACGCTGTTACCGCCAGCCCGAAGATGGGCGCAGCCGCATTCAAGACCAGGGCGATTTCCGGGGATTCGATCTCCAGCAGCAGCAGACTGACGATGATGAAGGTCAGCATGACGATGCCGTCAAAGGCGCGTTCGACGACGACCGTCGTCGCGCTACCCGCAGCAATGACGCCGTGATTGCGCTTGAGCAGGTAGATGCGCAGGGCTTCTCCTGCTCGCAGCGGATAGACGTTGTTGCCCATGTAGCCAATGGCGACGATTTTTGTCAGCGGCCAGAGCGGCACATGAGCCACCGCCCGCAATAGAAACTGCCAGCGCAGCGTGATGATGGCGACGGCCACGAAGTAGACGGCAGTCGCGGCCAGCAGCAGAGGTAGGTTGACCGTCCCCAGGGTATTCAAGAAGGCGCGCGGTTGCAGCCCCCGGAAGGCCAGGTACAGGAAGATGGCGCTGATGAGGAGGCCCACCAGCACAATCCAGCGGGTGCGCGTGCTGCGCGTCGGTTTTTCGGTCATGGGCGCTTTCGTTCATTCGTCGGAAATCAGTCATAGGGCATTGTAACAGCAGGAAAGACGGCGGCAAATATGGGGTCTTGCCAGGGTGATCGCCTTAAGCCGTGCATGGTGTAGAGACGGGGCAGAATAGCGGGTGAAACATGCTGTATTCCCCATGTTCCCCCCTTGCGTCCCCCACTTCGTCTTGTATCCCCCTTGCGTCCCCCCACTTCGTCTTGTATCCCCCCTTGCGTCCCCCCACTTCGTAGGGGGAAACCATTCTCCCCTTGCGCCGCGCGGGGAATTAAAGGGGGAACTTGCGCAGCGGGGAGTGTTTCTGGCCTTTCCTTTGTGTTCTTTATGACTTTGTGGTTCAAAGCATTTTGCAGCGATTGCCCTGGAGGACTTGCGCTGCGCGGGATGTGGTGGCGGGGGTGGGCGTTTGCCCGTGCCTGCTGTTGTGCCGGGCGAAGGAGCGATGCATGCACCGCCCCTCGTGCCTGGTCAGGCAGTGGAATCCATCTGCGTCATGGTCTGGGCGCGGTGTTCACACCAGCGTCCGCTGCCGATTCGCAGCAGCGGTGGGCTGCGCCCTGGCTTCGTAGGCCGCGAAAGCCTCTTTCAAAAAGCGCTTGACGACATCCACCGGGACGGCGAAGCTCACTTCCGGGCCACGAATCATGGTGTTGATGCCCAGCAGATGGCCTTCGCTGTCGAAGAGGGGGCCGCCAGAGTGCCCGGGGCGCATCTTCATATCCAGGGCGATCCATTCGCGATCATCGCCCACTTCCGGCAGTTTGTCCCCGGTGCCGATGACGACCCCGGCGGTGACGGCATCCAGCACACCCCAGGGATGCCCGATTGCCATCAGCCACTGGCCGGGGCGCAAATCTCGTGAATTGCCCGGTTGGATCGTGGGCAGGTTACGCTCGTTGATGGTCATGGCAGCCAGGTCGCGCTGGCGATCGTAGGCCAGGATTTGTGCCTCGTAGGTGCGCCCATCCTGCAAGGCCACGCGAAAACGGCGCGGACGGTCACCATCCAGGGCAACGTGGGCGTTGGTCAGGATCAGGCCATCGCTGTGCCAGATGGTTCCCGCGCCGATGCTGCCTTCGTCGCCCACAATTTGTACCAGGCTGCTCCGGACAGTCTGCACAGCTTCCGCTGCGGAGTCATTGATGCGCTGCCAGATATTCGGCATGGTGTTCTTCCTCACATACGGAACATCGGTCGAGTCAGTCTTGGGTCTGCGTGGGGGTACAGCGTACTGCCCCCCACCTGAAAACAATGAACGAGGGTGGTTTCGTACTCTGTCCGGTGAACCTCCTGCAATCCTGCCCTCACTCCCTGCCACATCGTAGAGGGGACTGGTACCGACCTGCGGGGGATGCTGCGGATTGGGTTTTGCCCAGTTGCCAGATGAAGCTACTGGCGTGGATCTGTCATTCCACTTCTCACACACAACAACCCGTATTGAGGCCATGACAGGCTGGGAGGCACACCCTGTTAGATGAGCACTTAGCCGCGTTCGCCGATGGTGACGGTCAACTCCTGCACCTGACCGCCGCGCACGATTTGCAGCGGGACGGCCTGCCCCACGCGATCACGGCTCAGCAGCGCCATCAACTGATCGACATGCTCCACCGAGTCCCCGTCCAGCGCGGCGATGATGTCGCCGACCAGCACGCCACCCCGGGCAGCGGGGCTGTTCTCTTCGATGGAAGCGACCAGTAAGCCCGTCTCCTGCTCCAGTTCGTCGCTGACCTGCTGCGGCAGGCGCACGGGCTGCAAGCCGACACCCAGGTAGCCCTGGCGCATCTTGCCGTGCTGCTGCAAGACGCTCACGGTATTGCGAATGGTCGCTACCGGGACGGCGATACTCGCACCGCGCCCAAAGCCCGATGTGTTCAGGCCGTGAACAGCGCCATCACCGCTCACCAGCGGGCCACCGCTGAAGCCGGGGTACATGACGACATCGGTCTGGATGTACCCATCCACCAGCGGCTGCACCATCCAGCGACCTGGGCCACGCTTACCCCGGCGTCCCTTGTGCGGACGCTGCGGGCGATTTGCGCTGCTGACCAGGGCGCTGACCACGCCCAGAGTCGCCTGCACCTGATCGCCGGGTTTGCCCAGCGCCAGCACCAGATTGCCCACTTTGAGGCTCTCGTTCTCGCCCCAGTTCACGGTGGGCAAATCGCCATCGACCTGCAAGACTGCCAGGTCGTTCTGCGGATCGCGCCCGACCAGACGCGCCTCGTGGTGCGTGCCATCGTGGGTTGTGACCGAGAGTTCTTCGTCGCGCTCCACGACATGGTTCGCGGTGACGATGATTCCGTTGGCGGCGTAGACAATGCCCGTTGCGGGCAGGCGGCGGCGTGCATTCACCGAGACAATCGAGGGACGGATGGCCTCTACGGTATTGGCCATCGCATCCGACAGTTCTTTCAGCATCTCTGCCATGTGTCCATCTCTCCTTGGCTCTGTTCTTCTGGACATTCTCATCATCGCACAGACGCGACCCTGAACGCATTCCACTTGTCGGTAGGGCGGAACTAACCAAATGGGTGGGGAGGATGAGGTTTTTTGAGGGGTGGTATTTCATTAGGGGAACCGCAAGCCCGCTTCGGGGGGCGATCACCACATCGGAGCCTGCCGATACGGCATTGTGTAGCTATCGCATGGAGTTGTAGGAGCGATTCGTGAATCGCCCCTACGATACTCCCAGAAAGGCGTTTCGCGCAGGGGGCACATGGCATTGAACGTGCCCCCGACGACATACGACGGCTGAGCGACTACGGCCAGCGCTGCGAACGATCAGCTCTGGATGTGCGCGTGGAAGGCCGCGTTGAACTCGTCCGGCTTTTCGATGTAGGCGGAATGTCCCGCGTCGGCGATGGCGACTTCTTTGTAGGAGCCACCCGCTGCGGCGTATTTTTCCAGCACATCGCGCGTCTGCGAGATCATCGGCTGCGGCGGTGCAACGTCATCGCCAGGCCAGCCGGGAACCAGCCCTTGCTTGCCCAGATTCGCGACATCGAAGAAACTGGTGTCGCTGACGATCATATCATCCACACCATAGACCCACAGCACGGGCGGCTTGGGGTCAATCTCGAAGAGGTACTTCACATCCTTGAGGTACTTGGGGGATAGCGCGTTGACCATGCCGTACTTGCCGGGAGCAGCCATCGGCCAGTTCTCGGACGGCACCATGTCGCCGGGGTAATCCTGCTCGCCGACGTGGGTACGCAGCATGGAAGAGAGCAAATCTTCTTCACGCGCCGGCACGAAGGGCGGTTTCCAGTAGAAGCTGTTCATCGTCCAGCGCGGTGTACCCTGGTCGCTGCCACGTTCGCCCGCTGCCAGCAATTTGGGGAAGTCCGGGTTGACGGTGCCCGCGCCGCTGCCCGCGAAATCGTCCGCAATCGGCGTGCCCTCAATGCCTTTGGTGCCGCCGAAGCCGTAGGGCGACCCGGGGCTGACCAGGGTGACGGACTTGCACAGGCCGGGATGATCCATCATGAAACGCCACAGCACCGAGCCACCTGCGGAATGCCCGACGAGGTGTGCGGACGCAAGCCCCAGGGTATCGAGCAAGGCTTTCAGGTCGTCGGAGAGGTCGCCCATGCCGCGCGTGGCATCGATCTTCTTCTCCGAGTCCGCTTCGCCGTAGCCGCGCTGGTCATAGGCCAGCCCCCGGTAGCCATCCGGCAGTGCAAGCATGGTCTCTTCCCAGAAGGTCGCGTCGCTGGCGTTGCCGTGAACGAAGACAACCGGGATTCCGTCAGCAGGGCCGCTGCTGAGCAGGCGGGTCGTGATGCGATCGGTGGTGATGGTCTCGCTGGTGATGCCATCCATAGTAGGAATACTCATAAAACAGGTCTCCTTCGAAGAAAAGTCTCGCGGAATGTGTGCTGTGCGGGCGGGCACTCACCAGCCTGCGGTGAAAGCTACCGCCTCGGCGCTTGATGATACCGCAACCTGTCGGGATTTTCCCGAATTTTCGCGCCGGAATTCTGGGAACTGGCGCGGGCCGTGTGCCAGTGCAGGCCTCTGGCGCTTCGTTGCTGCGAACCCGCTCTAACCGATTCGGCGGTTTGCTGGTATCATAGTGTAATTCGTATCAACACACATGCCGTCCAAGAGGCGCTCCGCACGACCGGATGACGCCGCGTTCGGAGCTACAGCCAGCCAACGATCTCTGCCTGTATGAGCTGACGATGATGTGTTGGCATGGTGAAAGTCCTCTTTGAGCCAGGGGAAAACCAATCGTGAAACTCGACAGCATTCCTCCGAAGCAAGCCAGCGAAATCGAACAGCAGGTGAGCCGTCTGCTCAATACGCTGCGTAAGGCCAAGCTCTTCGACGAGCCGATTTACTCGTCGCTGCAAGAACTGGAGCAGGAACTGGGCGAAATCCGCCGCCGCCGCTTTGACGCGGACAATTCTGAGTACAGCGGCTACTGACTACACACCCTCTTACAAGGTGCCTCTTCCGATCGGTACGGGTCTCAACACTTGTTGATTTGTGTCTGAAGTGGAATGGCAAATCCACGCCAGTGGCTTCAGGCCGCTGAGGGAGGCGCAGCCGGGCGGAAACTATCCGCATCCTATACGCCTGCCCACTGCTCTCCCGCACTTCCTCCGTTTATACACAGGGCAATCGCCTCAAATTTGTAAGAGTAATTGCAACAAAAAGGTGTCATCA
>CAZJWX010000094.1:0-13619 GCA_964549915.1 uncultured Anaerolineaceae bacterium
CGCAGCGCTGTTGACGGCAGAAGCCCCCGCCTTTAGGCGTGGGGAGTATGTCACCTTCCGCTCACTTTCAGTGTACCCCAAACTGGCAAATGTTGCGGAGGATGTCCGTCGCCGGGAAGCGCCGGATTCGATCAATATGACCCGGCGAAGGAACGCCAGGTGTTGGTTGGCGCAGGCAGCAAGACGAGGATTTCGTCGCTCCCCCCCAGCCAGACCATACGCCCATTGTCGAAATCCTGGACGGTAGCCGTCGCTCCCTGTTCGGGTGCTGTCGCCCACCCCAGGCTGCTGCGGACGTTGGGTTGCGTGTTCCATACTTTGAGGAATCCGCGCACGGGCGCGAAGAGGCCATCCGGCGGGGTCTCGCCGCTGGTCTCCGGGTCAACGCCTTCGACGAAGGTATCGTCATAGCGTTCGAGGGCGCTGTTCAGGTTGTAGAGCACGTAGATTTCGCCGTTGAGCCAGAGCATCGTGCCGCGCTGGAAGGGCTGGCGTGCCGCTGGAATCTGCTGCGGGTTCTCGCTCGTGGGGCAACCCAACTGCGACGCCACTGTCGGATCGCCCTGGTAAACCGTGCCGAAGCCACCTGCCGGGAAGAAGGGACAGTTATTGGGTGCGGGGACGGTCGCGGCATCCCCCGGCAGAATCGCCGCTGCGCCGGGTGTGCCTGTCAGGGCGACATCCGTCCCCTGAAATCCCGGAATCGCGTAATCCGTCGGCAGGACGGTCGCCGCCGCCGCCGTGAAGGCCAGCGCCACCAGCGGACGCTCTTCCGGGCCGATGGTCGGCGCAGGCGTGAAAGTCTGGGAGGGCGTGACGGTAATCGTGCTGCTGGGGGTGTAGGTGATCGTCGGCGTGATGGTCTCGCTGGCTGTGCCGGAAATTGCTGGAGCCGAGGTCTCGGTAGGCGTCTGCGTGGCTGTCGCCGTTTCGGTGGGCGTGGCTGTCGGGTCAAACTGCGTCTGCGCGACGGCGGTCGCAGGCGGGGCATTGGTCGCCGTCGCCAGTCGTGCACGAGTCGGCAAGGGATCATCAGCGGGTTGGCAGGCCGCCAGCCCCACCAGGATCAAGAGCAGAAGGATCGTATGCCGGATCATGTGCTGTTGCCCTTCCCTGAGCATTCAACCGCCCGTATGGTAACAGAGTTTCACAGTACCCGGCAGATTGGGTTGGCGGCGTGGGACAATCGTCCCCTGGCTCAGATTGCCACGCTGGCACGCAAGCCGGTCATCTCTTCGCTGATGTCCCAGAGGCGGCGCTGGGCGGCTTCGTCGTAGGAGGCCTGGCTGGAGGAGACGGCTTGCTGCTTCTCCCAGTATTTGCCCGTGATGCCGCGCACTTCTGGCGAGGAAGCCAGGTAGATACTGGTCTGTGCGCCTTCTTCCGGCGAACGTGCGAAGAGATTCTCCACAACTTTGACCATGCCTCCCAGGATGCCTTTGGCGTCCCGGTTGAAGCCCGTCGCCACGAAACCGGGATGCAGCACGTTAGCGGTCACGTCCGTGTCTTCTAACCGCCGTGCCAATTCGTAGGTGAACATGACGTTCATCAGCTTGGACTGGGCATAGGCTCCGAAGCTGTTGTAATTGCGTTCGCGCTGCAAATCATCCCAGAGGATTCTGCCGCCCTGGTGCGCCCCGGACGAGACGTTGACGATACGCGCTTCGCTGTATTCGGCAGCCGTTCGCTTGAGCGTCTCTTGCAGCAGTTCGGTCAACAGGAAGTAATTGAGGTGATTGAGCGCAAAGGTCATCTCGTAGCCGTCGGCGCTCGTCTTACGCTCGTAGAAGATGCCCCCGGCATTGTTCACCAGAACATCCAGCCGCTGGTACCGCGCCAGAAATTCTTCCGCCGCCTTGCGAATCCCGGCCAGCGACGAAAGATCAGCCTGAATGGTGCTCACACGCGCCTCACCCGCCTCGCGCTGGATGGCATTCGCGGTATTTTCCAATTTGGCCTGGCTGCGGCTGATGAGCACAACTTCCGCGCCCTGTGCTGCCAGCGCCCTGGCCGTTGCCTCGCCAATGCCGTTGGTAGCCCCCGTGACGATCACGATTTTGCCGTCCATATTGCCCATACGATTGCTGCCACCTCATCTGCTTCCGTCAGTTTCCGGTTACCCTAACCCTGTGACGTGAAACCGATATGAACAGCGCGTTACAGGCTCGTAGAAAACGGCGGCACATCAGCATTGGATCACAACCTGACCGCTTACGAGCAAAATTCGTGTATCATAGGTGCAAGCCGTTGAAGTGATAGGTTTCGCACGACATGGAAGAGCGAAAGACCCTCTACAACCGTTTCCTGTGGATGTGGCTGATTGACAGCGTGGGGGTGTGGCCTGCGGCGCTGATCGCCTGTGCGCTGGTCTGGACGCCGATTCTGCTGCTGGGCGTTCTCTTCGGGCGGGGCGAGAGCCTGCCGCTGCTGCTGGAAATTGTGACGCTGCTGGCGCTGATGACCCTGCCCGGTATGACGATTGGCTACTGCGTGGGCGATTTGCAGCGGAACTTGATCCGCACCCAGTTGGGTTGGTATACGGGTGGCTGGCTGCGCTGGAGTGTGATCGGCGGATTGTTCGGCGGCATGCTGGCTGTGGCTGGCATGTGGTTGAGCGCTCACTTCTTCCCGGAGCGCGTGCAGTGGATGCTGCTGATGCCCCTCTATGCCTTCGGGCTGAGCCTGGGGCAGTGGTGGGTACTGCGCCGCCTGGCTCATGAGAGCTGGATGTGGATACTGGGCAATGGGGTCGCCGGAGTGGTCTTCAGCGGTCTGTTCTTCATGAATCAGCCCAATCCCGCCGATCCCTACGCCTCCCTGTGGAAGCTGCTGCTGTGGTTGGCCGCAGTGCTGGCACAGGGCGCAATCACCGGAATCGTGCTGCTGTGGCTGTATGATCGCCCCACACCGCAGGAGGACAACGCCGCCGACGAACAGGATAACCTCGCTCGCGTATACATCGAAGTCCGACGCGGTGACGATCGTTGGTTCGGGTTGTGAACCCGCCCGGCGTGTCATCTGGCATTTGAAACCAACGGAAATTCATGCAGTCCCTGCACGGTCTGTCGCAGGGAAAGCGTAGCTTTGCATGGCGCATACAGGCCGTGCCCCCTGTGCTATAATGCCCGCCGTTTGGCAAGTCGTCATGAAGAAAAGGTTGGCAGACGCACATGCGGATTTCTGGCTGGTTTCTGGGCATTGTAGGCTTTCTGGCGCTGATCGCGAGTACGGTGCTTTGCTCGGCGGTGATGTTCGGGGGCGCACGCGGATTCGTGATTAGCCTCTGGGAATCCGGGCAGCCTGTGGAAGAAGTTGGCGAATTGTTCGAGGCCGTCCTCGCGCCAGAGGATTTCACCGCCCCACAACAAACCAGCCTCCCTACCGCACAGGCGGACGATGGCCTGGTCGTGATTCCGTCCGTGACTCCGCAGGCGGATAATCCGGCGATCGCAACGGAGCCGACCGCTGCGGATGCCCAGGGCGGTGAAGCGCAGGCACTGCCGACGACTGCCCCGACCCTGACACCAACTGTCGATCCGGCAGCGCTGGCCGCCAGCGAACTGGGGCCGCGCGAGATCAACATCTTGCTGATGGGCATTGACGAGCGCATCGGCTACGACACTGACCGCGCTTACCGCACCGATACCATGATCGTCGTTCACATCGACCCCGTGCGGCGCACGGCTGGCGTCCTCTCCTTTCCGCGCGATCTCTGGGTGGAGATTCCTGAGTTCAACCTGAACGCCCGCCTGAACAACGCCAACTTCATCGGCGATAACAACAATTACCCCGGCGGCGGCGGGCCTGCCCTGGCGATGGAGACGATCAACGCCAATTTCGGCATCCGCATCGACCACTACGCCATGGTCAATTTCACTGTCGTCGAGACCGTGATCGACATCCTCGCGCCGGACGGCATCCCGGTTGAAGTGACAGAAGTGATCCGCGACCCGGATTACCCGGATGAGGGTTACGGCACGATCAATGTCGAGTTCGATCCGGGCGTGGAATTCATGGACGGCCAGCGCCTGCTGCAATACGCCCGCACCCGCGCCACCGAAGGTGGAGACCTGGATCGGGCACGGCGGCAGCAGCAAGTCCTGGAAGCCATGCGCAGCTATGTCCTCAGCGCCGGGGGCATCCAGCAATTCCTGACGCAGATTCCAGCGCTCTGGGAAGAACTGTCCGGCAGCTACCGCACGGATCTGACGTTGCAACAGATTGTGGGGCTGGGTTTCCTGATGAACGAGATCCCCCGCGAGAACATCCAGTACCGCGTGATCGGCGTGGGCTACATCATCCCTGACCAGAACGCCGAGGGCGACCTGATCCTGCTGCCGATCCATTCGGAGATTCAGCGCCTGATTCAGGAGACATTCTACCCTGGTACGGCACCCACCACCGCTGATCTGCGCACCCGTGCCGAGGCAGAAAATGCCACGATCCGCGTATACAACGGCACGCAAATCCCCGGACTCGCCGCCAGCACGCGCGAATACCTCGTCGGGCGCGGCGTCCGCGTGACGGATACGGGCAATGCGCCCAACCACAACGCCCAGCCGACGGTGATTCGCTATTACAACACCGGACGGGATACGGCGCTGTGGCTGGCGAGCCTGCTCAATTTGCCGTCAGATCGTGTGGAACGCGGAACCGATGGGCTGGCAACCGAGGGCGTCATCGTGGTCGCCGGACCCGATATTCAGGCCCTGCTGGGTGGGCAGTGAGGTGGCAACCAGCCGTAACGGGCAAAAAAGCCAGCGCATCCCCGGCCACCTGACGTTCATAGCAGTTCACAGAATCGGGGTACACAGGGCAGCCAGCCCCTGCGGACTCCCTGGGAAAAACAGTCACACCCCCATTAAAGCCCAATGGAGGCCGTATTGCCCTCCATTGGTACGCATATGTGTGGGGGGGAGTCCGTCCCTGCATTTTGTATGGGGGTTGGGGGAGTCCACATACAGGGACAAAAACCGTTCCGTTACCAGTAATATAAACCGAAATACTCGCAGGCGGAATAGGACGATGGTCATTGTTAATGTTATTCTCAGTCGTCCTCGACTGCGGCAAGGCGCAAGATCGCGCCCTCCCCTGTGCCGACGGTGCCGAAATACAGGGCATCATCTGGCCCCACCACAATATCCAGGCGGCATTGCGCCCCACCCAGATCGAGTTCGTGGCGTTCTGCGACGCGGCTGCGGCTCTCATCCAGCAGCACGCGATGTAGCTTGCCGAACTTCCAATCGCAGAAAAAGAGATCGTGTTGCCATTCCGGGAACATCTGTCCCTCGTAGAAGATGACGCCCGCCGGGGCGATGGTTGGCGTGAAGCTCAGCAGCGGCACACCATAGGGATGCGGCAGCCCGCTGATGGGTTCCAGGCCGGGGCAGTCGTAATCTTCCGACCAGCCATAATTGAATCCCGGCAGAATCAGGTTGATCTCGTCATCGCAGGCGGGGCCATTCTCCGTCGTGACGATGTTGCCCGTGAGCGGGTCGAAGGCGAAATCGAAGGGGTTGCGCAGGCCATAGGCGTATATGCTGTTGTCATCGCCGAAGGGATTGCCCCGCGCCGGAATCAAGCCGTCTTCCGTCACGCGGAAGCGGTGAATCGCGCCCTGGGGTGTCGTCAGGTCTTGCGCATGGAAGGCCTCGCCATAATCACCCAGCGTCAGGAAGAGATGCCCCGATGCGGCGAAGTGGATATTGCCCCCATTGTGCAGCAGCAGGCCATTCTCGATGGGCACGCGCAACAGTTCTTGCACGTCCCCCGCCTGGTTGTCTTCATCCACCGTGAAGCGCACCAGGCGATTCGCCTGGTAATCGCTGCTCGTCCCTTCCAGCGTGTGCATGACGTATACAAGCGGATCGTCGGCGAAATTCGGCGAGAGGGCGATGCCCAACATCCCGCGCTCTTGCAGGGCATTGGTGGGCAGGGTGATGACCGGATCGGGCAGCAATTCGCCTTCCGCACTGACGACACGCACATTGCCCGTCGTCTTCTCATTGTAGAAGAGCCGTCCATCCGGGGCGAACGCCATCCCCACCGGGAAATTGGCCGTCACCACTTCTTCGATGACGTAGCGTGTCCCCGTCGCCTCGTCAGTCAGGGGGGCTTGCCGGGCATGGGGAACCAGCAGCGGGAAGATCAGCAAGAGGGGCCAGGCTACCAATAACGCACGCATATCTGTTCCTCAACAGCAGACATTGCAGATCATCAAACCGCGCCAGCATAGCACAGCCCACCCGGAATCAAAACGGGCTGCCCTGGGGCAACCCGTCTCGCTGAGTCGTGTGCATGCGTCGTGTGCTTGTGTCGTGTGCATGCGTCGTGTGCATGTGTCGTGTGCAGATGAAGCCACTGGCGTGGATTTACCATTCCACTTCTCATACAAAACAACCAGCATTGAGGCCAGGATAGGCCAGCAGATACACTTTGTTCAACGAGCAGCTTACTACATGCCGCCGTCGAGTTCTTCAATCGGGGTCGCGTTTTCCGGGGCGACGAAATCAAATTCGCCGTTCGGGTCTGCGATGGTCACGTTGAAGGCCAGGGTGATCACGATCGGTTCAGTGATTTCCGGGTCGAGCAGCGCGCCATTGACGGTCGCGTCTACGGTGAAGCCGACGCTATCCACGATGCCCAGGTCAGGGTTCAGGTTCTGGGTGACGTTGACGGTCGCATCTTCGAAGACCAGCGGCAGGATACCGACGATCATGCCCGCCTGCTGCATGTTGGGGTCTTCGGATTCGCCCAGGCCCGCGATGGCTTCGTTGAATTCGCCGGATTGCAGCAGAGCGGTCAGGTCAGCGGTGAAGTTGAAGACATCGCCGTTGCGTTCATACACCAGGAAGCCGGGGACGTTCAGCAGGGGCAGGAAGCCAGCCGCCATACCAAAAGCCTGATCGATCGTTTCGGGGTCTTGCGCCAGCGCCGCCGGGTCGAAGCCCAGGGCATCCGCGCCCATGTCTGCGCTCGCTGCCGGATCAATCACGAGCCATTCCCCAGTGCCATCGCCCAGGTAAATCAGGCCATCCACCACGCGGAACTCGCTCGGCACATCGCTAGCATCCGGGAAATCCGGGCCAAAACCCGTCCAGGAGGAGGTCATGGTCAGGTCCATATCCACCGGGATGTCGGTTGCACCAGCAGTTTCCAGCGCGGCCAGATCAACCGCCAACGCGCCGCTGCCGCTGTTGCGGAAGGTGATTTCGCTGCTGCCCAGACCAGCGCTCTCCGGGATGCCCGACACGCTGAAATCGATCGAATATTCCATGCTGAAGGAATTGATCGGTGCCAGGTTCGCATAGGCTTCGTTGATGGCGTTGCAGTCTTCCGTCGCCAGGCCGAAGCAGGGATCAACTTCTTGCGCGTTGACCGCCGCCAGGGAGGCCAGCAGGAGGACGAGCGCGGTAACGAACAGGACTCGCAATTTCATGAACAGTCTCCGTTTCTCGATTGGAACAAGTGAAAGTTTGCCTTTCCGCAACGCACTATAGCACAATCCCACAGCACATGCCTATAAAAAGCGCGTTAAGCTCAATCAAGCGGTTGAATGTACACTAGGCTGTGTGGTCGATCCTTCGTATGATCGATCCGTTACCCTGACCATATCCCTGACGCGGAGCCAACCATGCTACACGAACCAGCCGCCCAGCCCGATTACATCCCGCCCCCGCCTGCCCAGGCGGATGCCATGGAACCCCAGGAGCAGGGACTCGCAGCGCTGCGTGGGTTGGTGGGGCAGTACTTCGAAATTGCCGAAGAGCACATCCAGGACGCGCTGGAACTGCCCGCCGAAGATCAGGCGATTCTGGCACGCGGTAGCAGCCTCCTGCTCGTGACCTTCGTGGGGCGGCTGCGCGATGAGCCGGATGTGGTCTTCGCCGCGCTGGAAGAAGCCCTGCGCCCGCAAGACCAGTATGCCCTGCTGCGCGAGAACAGCGACGGCGAACACCCGCACTTAATCCGCATCGTACAGGGACGCCCGGAGAAGCCGCAAGATTTCCCGGTCTGGCCGAATGTGCTGCTCTTCGTCGCCACCTTGCTCAGCGTCCTCTTCACCGGGACGACCTTCGCCATCGCCGAACTCAGCCTGGATGATCCCGCGCTGGCGCAGGAAATCAGCAGCAGCGTCGGCAGCATTGCGCTGAACCTCTGGCGCGGCTGGCCCTATGCCCTCTGCATCCTCTTGATCCTGGTGCCGCACGAGATGGGGCATTTCCTGATGATGCGCTGGCACAAGGTCGCCGCCAGTTGGCCGTATTTCATTCCCGGCTTCTTCATCAGTCCGTTCGGCACGTTTGGCGCGGCAATCTTGCTGCGCGAATCGCTCAAAGATCGCAAGACGCTGCTGGATGTCGGCGCTTCGGGGCCGATTGCAGGCTTTCTGGTGGCGGTTCCGGTGGTCTTCATCGGGTTGGCGACATCCCGCGTGGTGGAAATCAGCGGGACGGGCATCGTTGAGGGCAATTCGCTGATTTACGCCTTCGCCAAGCTGCTAATCTTCGGCGAGGTGCTGCCCAATAGCGAAGTGGATGTGCTGGTGAATCAGGTCGCCTGGGCGGGCTGGACAGGTCTATTCGTCACGGCACTCAATCTGATCCCGCTGGGGCAGTTGGACGGCGGGCACGTCTTCTTCTCGCTCTTCGGCAACCGCGCACGCCTGCTCTACTGGCCGCTGTTGATCGCCCTGGGTGCGCTGGCCTTCTTCCTCGCGCCTGCGTGGATGTTCTTCGTCTTCTTGCTGCTGATCCTGGGGCGCTACTATGCCGTGCCGCTGGACGCGGTGACTCCGCTCAATCCTACCCGGCGCTGGATTGGCCTGGTGGCGATCCTGATCTTCGTGTTGAGCTTCACGCCGATTCCGATCTACGAGCGGGGACAGGTCGGCGGCCTGCTGGGTCAGCTCCAGATGTTGGGGACATGGGGCGTGCCGTTGCTGATCGTGCTGCCGCGCTGGTGGCGGCTGCGCTGACATGCTGGAAAACGGCGCTGGGCAGATGGGGGACGGCCTTTTTCGCCGTCCCGCCCCGGGGCTTCGGGGTTATGCCGCTTCTTCGGTTTTCGATGCGTCGGCATTTGTGGTCTCGGCCTCTTCTTCGTTGTCATCTTCCCAACTGACGATCCAGATGCACGCGCCAGAAACCAACACGCTGGCGACAATGATCGCCACCCACTGACCCGGCAGCAGGCCAACATCGCGCCCTTCGATCATCACCATTGCCACAATGCCAATCGACAGCACCAACCAGGCGGCGATGCGCGGGTGCTGGGATGCCCAACCGATCACGGGTAAATTCTGCATAGGGCTTTTCCGCTCTCTGTTCTCACGGTCATCGTTTGCCAAACGCCGCACAGTATAGCAGAAAATCCGCGTCACACTAGCGGGGTGGTCAAGCGCAACCGGGCAATCACGCGGACTCGTGATTGGCACAGCAAGCAGAGCACAGCCAGCGATATGTGTCTCGCCTGCATCGTATGCATCAAACCCTGTGCGCTGGCTCGCCCGTCGGAAATCCCGAACGGCACGACGGACAGCAATTTGCTACAATGTCGGCAGAGACGAGCGATTTGGGACGTTGGGACGGGAGAAGCCACTGGCGTGGATTGTTCATTCCACGACTCATACAGGGCAACCTATTGTGGCAGCCAGTGCGGTTCAGGAGAAACAGCTTGTTCAATGAAAGGGCTATGGTGAGACGAACGCTGCTAGGTGCGCTGGTCGTGCTGCTGCTGGTCACGGGCGCGGCGCTGGCACAGGATGACCTCAGTTGGTTGGAGAATTTGCTGCCCGATGCCGAGAGCGGCAGGCAGATCGGCAAGGTGCTGCGCCAGGGTGAGAATCGCATCCAGGTCAATGATCTGGTTCTGGATGAGCGCTTCAACGCGCTGAACGCCTGGGAGACCTATACCAGTCGCACCGGATCGCTGCGCATCACTGATGGGCGCTATGAAATCCGTTTCCGCGAGCCGGATTTGCTGCTGTGGGGGCAGAATACGGAGGTTCACAGCGATGTCGCCATCGAGGTCGAGACTCGCATGCTCTCCACCGAACCGGACAATGCCTACGGCTTGATGTGCCGCGCCGACCCCGAAAATACGATTGACGGCTACTACTTCCTCATCAGCGGCGAGGGGCGTTACACGATTTACGTCTTCGAAGACGGGCAGCGCCGCGACCTGGTGGAGTGGACGGCCTCGGACGCGATCCATACGGGGCGCGCCGACAACCTGCTGATCGCCGTTTGCCAGGGCGAATACCTGGCCTTCTACGCCAACGATCAATTGCTGGCGCAGACGCAGGACAGCACCTTCAGCAGCGGCAATGCGGGCATGGCGGCTTCGGTCTTCGTGCCGGATGAAGATGTCTACGTGGTCTTCGACAACCTCAAGATCTGGGAAGTGAGTGGGGATGCACGCGGCGAGACGGCGGCAGTGCGGGAGCGGCTGGCAGCGGCGGAGACTGCCGTTGAGGTCGAGGGCCTGCTGTTGGCGGAACCGTTCGACGAGCCGGCGAACTGGGACGGCTATGATGCAGACGGCACCCTGCTGAGCGTGGAAGAGGGCGTGCTGCGCACCGTGACCGTGCCAGAAGAGGGGCAGGTCTACGCGGCATGGTATACCGTCCCCTACCAGGATGTCGTCATACAGGTCGATGCCGAAATCGACCCTGGCGTGACCAACGGCTACGGCATCGTCTGTCAGGCCAGCTCGGACGACAGCAACGGCTATTATTTCACCCTCAGCGGCGACCAATTCTACTCGCTCTTCATTGATGAGGGCGATCAGTTCAGTCAGATTGTCGAATGGGTCGAACTGGAAGACATCAGCCCGGAGCGCAACCGCATGACGGCGGTCTGCGTGGATGAGTATCTGGCGTTTTACCTGGGCGATGACCTGCTCTACGAAGTAGAAGATGACCGCCTGGACGGCAGCCAGGTGGGTTTGATGACGATTTCCTTCGACGAGGGCGGCGAGGTTCGCTTCGACGACCTGCGCATCTGGGAAGCCCGCCTGCCGTGAGGTCAGCGCTGGTCGCTGAAGGTGGTGTAGCCGTCCCAATCATCGACCAGCCAGAGCAATTCCTGGAAGGTATTGATGGCGGCATCTGGCAAGATCAAGCCGCTGAGCAAATTGGGTGCGGGTTGGTTGACGCGCAAAACAGCACGCATGCCCGCGCCCTGCGCCCCCGCAATATCCGCGACCACATTGTCGCCCACGAAGAGGGTCTCTTCCGGTGCCGTGCCGATCTGTTCCAGCGCGTGTTCGAAAATCTGCGGATGGGGCTTGAGGTAGCCCACATCGGCGGCACTGATGCGCGTCTTCTGTTCCTCGAAGAAGGACATCAAGCCGTAATGCTCTAATTCCAGGTCGCGCAGCCACATCGGCTGGTAGGCGTTGGTGACGATGCCCATGCGGATGCCGCGTTCCTGTAGGGTCGTCAGGGCGTCGACCACATCTTCGTAGACCTTGACTCCGTCCAGGCTGCCCCAGCCGTAGGCATTCAGGCAGGCAGAGATGTCGTCATCGGGGAGCCTGCAACCAAATTCCGCCAGCGCTGCGGAGAGCGTCAACCCCATGTGGGGGGCGCGCAGGGTGTTACGCGCCTCTTCCCACATGGCAATCACGCGTTCTGTGTAGTGCAGGGCAAAGTCGTCGAAGCTGCCCGTCGGGGCATACCCTCGCTGGCGCACGAAGTCGTAGACCCCGCGCAGGTGGCGGCGTTCCATCTCGCGCCAATCTTCACTGAACCCGCTCCAGTCGATCAGCGTGTTATCCATGTCGAAGAGAATTGCGCGGATCGGTGCCGCCCGGGTCATGTCGTCGCCAGTTCCTTGCTCTCTGCGTCTTCTTCCGGTGCGGGGAGCATCGCAGCTTCTTCTGCACGCCAGGTCAGCAGCGTGCGATCCATGCCTGCCGCCAGCGAAGGATACTGCGGTTCCCAGCCGAACGTGTCCTTCACCTTGCGGCTGTCCACGCGGGTGTGCAGTTCCATCAGTTCGCGCTGCAATTCGTGCGTGCGCAGCGGCAGCAAGAATTCCGGGATTTTGCCCGGTTCGCCGGGGCCGAATTCCGCGCCGAAGCGCCGCGCAAATTCATCCGGGCTGGCGAATTCGTCCAGCGCCACATTGAAGATTTCGCCGTTTTCCCAGTCGCTTTCCGCCAGCAGCAGCAGGGCACCGGCCAGATCATCTTCGTGAATCCAGGAGATGGGATGATGCCCACCGATGACGCTGCGCCCTTCGACCATGATCTGCGCCAGGGCGCGAGTCGCCTGGTGCTGCCCGCCGAAGATCGTCCCCGCGCGCACCACCGCCGCAGGCACTGCCCCATCCAGCACGGCGGCTTCGGCTTGCAAGGCCGCGTCGAAGAAGGCGTTTTCCGCGTGGGTGGCGTGGTTTTCGTCGGCGGGGATGTCGGTATCGCCGTAGAGGGCGGCGTAGCTCAGGTGAAGCAGCTTATTCGCGCCGACCTGTGCAGCGACGGCAGCCAGCGTCTGCGTGCCAATCAGCAGTTCGTGCAGGGCTGCATCGTAATCCTGGCGAATCTGCGGGATGCCGCCGAGGGTCTGCGGCGCACAGTTGATGATGACATCGGGCTTGCTCATCAGCAGCATACTGCGCAGTTCCCCGGCCCGCGTCAGGTCCGGGAAGGTGGGGACGCCGCCCATCTCGCGGATGCGCAGCGCGCCCTGTGTGCCCTGGCTGGTGGTGCCCACGACTTTGTGCCCGCGTTTGACGGCAGCCTGTATCAGCGCCAGCCCCACGCCATGATCGGCACCCGTGATGAAAATGCTCAACGGCTGCTCTTCGGTCTTCTCTGGTGTCTCTGCCATGCGCTTGCTCTCTGTTCGCGTGATGTTCTTCTGAGTAAACAACACGTTGATTATGCCATGAGCAGGACGAGGGAACAACATCATCTGTACAGGTGGGCAGGGGGGCAGCGTGTGGGGGCCTGCCGGGCAGGGGCGTCCTACGCGCAAGATCACATCAGGGAAGTGACCCCTATCACTTGGCACGACAGCCCGGGAAGACCTATCATGAAAGCAAACGCTTCTTACAACTAAAGTTTCGGCAGTGCTTGACGGAAGGAGGCAGTCATGCGAAACGTCGAACAACAATACGACCCCATCGTCCTGGCAGCAATCAATATGCTTGGTGCGGCCTCTGTGATCGGGGTGCTCCTGTGCGTCGCTGCCTTCCTCCATGATCGAACAGGCACGGGTACCGAACTGAGCGTTTACTTCATCTGGTTCAGCGTGAGCGCCATCAGCACGTACCTGATGCGCCGGGGAGATCGCTGGGGGGCCTATGCCCTGGTCTTCGTGACCGTCCTGGTCGGCGTGTATGACCTGGCACGGGGCATCGCCACCCTGGGAGGCGCGATGTTGGCGCTGCTGGTGATCACCATTGTGATCGCCTACTTGCAGCAAGACGGTTGGTATCATCAGGAAGATCAGGTGACTTCCTGAGTGTGGCGTACGGCACAACCGAGGGAGATTAGCGACGGCAGTCCCTTTTTCGGGGGCTGTCGTCGTTTTTGCGCGATGTCCTCCCCCTGCCCAGCTATGCATTACCCACAAATCGGAGAGCGGAGATAGAATGGACAAAAGGACG
>CAZJWX010000095.1:0-13531 GCA_964549915.1 uncultured Anaerolineaceae bacterium
TTAGCTCAATAGCAAATCCACAATTTGATCGAGCAAGGCGTCGTTCTCGTCAATCAGCCGACCGGCCAGTTCTTTGAGCGCGGCGATATTCTTCTGGCTCACATCGTCCATGTCTTCGCTGGCTCCTTCCAGGCGCGTTTGCAGCCGGAAATAGCGCGGCAGGCCGTCTTCGCGCGGGGGCAGCAAGTGCTTCATCTGATAGTGTACACTGCCATTCATACCGTCGAACATGATATCCAGCATGTGCTGTGCCCAGCCAGCCAGGCCCCAACTACGCGCCTCTTCGTACTCAAGCGGCTGTTTGTGATCGCCCGTGCCCAACGAAACCACCAGGAAATCCGCAACGTCTGGATGACGGCTCCTCGCGTCCACGTAGGCCGCCATTGTCGGATTGCTGGCCTGCATGCTGCCATCAATCAGGGCGAAAAACTCTTCTTCGGGCAGTTCAGGGTGTTCGATGCGGGCGGGTTCGAAGTAGGTGGGGGCGGCGGTGGTGGCTCGTGCGACGCTGCGCATGGGGAAATCGCAAGCGGGATGCCCACGCGCCTTGTTGCTGCGGAAGAACCAGGGTTGTCTTCGCTGTATCTCGTAGCTGGTGATGAGCACATCCCCCAGCGCATCGGAAAGCTGCAAATCGCCGAACCAGTGGGCGACGACTTCTTCGATGCCGTTGGCGCTGTATTTGGTGCTGGCGATGCTGCCCACCGACTGCACCCGATGCCAGACGCTGGCGGAGAAAATCTTGGGGCCATCCAGTTCGTAAATCTGCGTGATTTCCTCGCCGGTATAGGCAGGTTGCCCCTGCTCATCTGGCACGTTCAAGGCCAGGATCAGCAGGCCTCCTGTAGATGATCCGGCCATCAGGTCGAAGAGGTGGGTGATGTGCTGGCCGCTGCGCCGTTCGATCTCTGCCAGCAGAATCGACGGGATGATGCCCCGGATTCCGCCGCCATCTACGGAGAGGATGCGATACGGTCGCTGCATGTTTTCGGCTCCGGATAACTCGCTTGCGGTTTGTTCTCTCGCCATGGCTCGCAGCCATCGAGCCTCTGGTTGGCGACTTCGGCGGCGGTATCGCCCGTCCTCGTCGGCGTCACTGTTCCAGTTCGGCTACTTCAGCGACCCGCGCACCATCGGCTTCATAGACCAATTGTAGCCCATCGGGCAGCGGGATGTCGGCGAGATTCTGCGGAATCAGCACATGGGTGTACCCATCCAGCGCCGCCACATCGTACTCGTCCCAGAAGGCCACTGCCGCAGCATTCGCTTGCGCCTGCGGGAAACCGTCAGGGCGTGGGGCAAAGGCCGCTGTTCGCGCTGTGCTGGCCTGCACCCAGGGCTGCGTCGGATGGTTCAAAATAGCGGCGTCGGGTTCGGTATTGTCCGCCAGCCAATTCATCGCGGCGAGGTCTGCCCAGGTCGTATCCAGCGGCACCGAGGCAATGAACAGCGGCATGCTCACGACCAGGACGGCGGCGATCCCCAGCGGCACCAGTGCATAGCGCAGCAAGAATTCGTCTTTCCCCTGCGGCAGCCGATCCCAGAGCCAGAGCAGCACGAAGCCCAGAAGCAACGGCGCAACCAGCGCATAGACCGTCATGGCGATCAGAGATGGATCCCCGCTGGCGATGTTCAGCAGTTGCAGCACTTCTACCGGATGCTGTACTGTCCAGGGAGCCGTCCCCAGGAAGGCCACCAGCAGCACCCCCAGCAACCGCAGAGTCAACGTTCCCGGACGGGAACGCTCTTTGTCGATGCTGCGCGGAATCAGCAGTGTGGCAGCCCCCAGGAGGCTCAGCAGCAGGCAGAAGACGAACAGCGGTGGATCAACGTAGAGCACCGCGCCCAGCATCAGGCCTCCGCCCACGATGTCCAGGGGCGTGCCATGCCGCAGCGCCCGCAGCCCATAGAGCAGGTAGGCCAGGGCGAAGAGCACCGCCATCAACTGTGGATAGTGGCCGCTGAACTGCAAATTGAGCACGCCTACCGACACAATTAGCCCCAGGGCCATCGCGCGTCCCAGGCGCTTATCGCGAATCTCGCCGCCCAGGTCATAAGCCACCCAGACCGAGAGGAAGCCCAGCACCGCACCCAGCGCCAGGTAAATCTGCGGAATCGGCTGCCCGAGTTGCTGGCTCAGATACGCGGAAATGCCGTGAAAACCGGGCGCGACGAACCCGCTGATTGCCGGGTCAATCGGCGCGAGGGTGGTGAAGCTGCCGCCTTCACGCGCCGCCAATGTGACCAGACCGTTGGCAGCGGCGGTGCCTCCCGGCGGAACGGCATACAGGAAGAGTGGCAGGCTGAAGAGCACACCCGCCACCGTGAAGAAGACCAGATCCATCGGGCCGGGCCAGCCCTGCGCCGCGTCTTCCAATTCAATGCCCTGAGCTTCCGCACGCACCTGCGCCTGCGAGAGCGTCCCACCCAGGACGACCACCGAAACCAGGGCGAAGAGCAGATAATCAATGACCAGCGTCCCCCAGCCGAACAACTCCGCCCAGAAGACCGCACCACCCACGATCAACGCCAGCGAAAAGGCCGCCGCCTGCCCGACTCGCGGTTGGCGCGTGGGCCAGGCGGGGGAGAGCATCGCGCCCGCGCCGACCATCACTGCCCAGATGATGAAGAAAATGAAGAACTGCATGGCTTTCCCCTGTATGCAGATGGCGTTCAGCCGTAGGTATATCATATCCACCCGGGCACGAACATCCGCATTCGTTCCTGATTTGTCCTGCATCTGACCCGGTTGATGTTCCCATTTGCCAGATCGCCCAAAATAGGCGACACTTCCGCTGGACTTATCGGTATATGCGCAGGACATCCAGCGCCAAGCGGCGAATGCTCATGACGAGACGACATCGAAACCCGAAACGAAATCCGTATAATCAGCATAGCAATCGACTGAAGCGATCTATAATTCCCGGCGAGCACAGGAGTGCCATATGGGTATCGGCTGGTCTCCTCCCTTTCGTCCTCCGGCTGCGCAGGAGGGGTCTGTACGCTTCTCTGTTCTGGGGGTGGCAAGGCCGCTACTCTCGAAGTGGGCAGGGATTCGGGGTGAGGAACAGCCTCTTTGTTGTGCTCTTGCTGGCTCTGATTGCTGCCTGTACGCCTGCTGTTGACGAGGTAACCGAACCCGCCACGCTGCCCACCCGCGCTGTGCTGGAAACCAGCGAAGCGATTCTGCTGGAACCCTGGGTGGCGGCGGATGGGGAGATCATCAGCGCCGATGACAGCGGGGAATGGCAGTTCTTCGGGCGCGAAAGGGATAACATCCGGCTGCGCGTCGTTTCCGCCGATATGACGCCGACGATGTCGCTGATTGTCGGTGACGAGACCATCGCGGAGGGCGATACGATTGAAATCAGCCTGCCGCAGGATGGCCTCTACCGCGTGAGGGTCACCAGTGCGGACGGCAGCACGGGCCGCTACCAAATTGGCCTGGGGTACACAGACCAGCCCAACCCCAACCAGCCGACGCAGCTTCCGCAGGTGGTCGGTGTGCCCACGCCCACCCCACCGCTGGCGGCACCGGGGGAGTTCATCGGGCGCTTCCAGGACGATGAGACGACGGGCGGCTTGCTCAGCACTGAATCGCCGCAGCACGTCTACACCTTCCAGGGAGATGCGGGGGAATGGGTCACGCTGGAATTGTACCGCCTGGGTGGAACGCTCGACCCGGTGCTGACGCTCTACGATCCGACCGGGGATCGGGTAGCGATGGATGATAACAGCCTGGGCGAGGGCAATGCGCGGTTGCTGAACATTCGCCTGCCCGAAGACGGCCTCTACAGCGTGCAGGTCGATGGCAAGGGCTTCTTCGGCGACTACACGCTGACCTTCACACGAGGGGAGCAGGAAATCGCCCTCGATTCGCAGCCCACGCCCGCGCCAACCGAAGTGGAGCCGCTGGTGCTGCCGACGTTCGGCCCGGTGGTGAACGATGCGCGACTGCTGGATCACGCGCCAATTGTGGGCAATCTGCCGCGCCCCGGCGATTTCATGCGCTTTTCGATTGAAGCACAGGCCGGGGAGCGCATCAGCGTGCGGGCACGACCCTACCAGGAGAGCCAGGTGTTCCCGCAGTTCGAAGTCTTCGACCCCAACGGCAACCTGCTGACCAACGCCCGCAGCAGCGACTCGAATGCACGGATCGCCAGCGTCTCCGGCATTCCGGTTGAAGTCAGCGGCGTGCATGTCATCATCGTCACCGGGGAAAATAACAGCACTGGCCCCTTCACCCTCGCGTATGGCACAGGCGTCACAGTCGAGAACGATTACCAGGGCTTCGCGCTGCCGGATGAACCCATCAGCGGAACCATGGATACAGTCGGCGTGCGCCACCTCTGGGAAGTCGCGCTTGATCCGGGGGATAGCATCAGCGTGGCGGTCAGTCCAGTAGGGGTCGGCGGCATTGACCCGGTTGTAGAACTGACCACGGCGGAAGGCGTCGTCCTCTACATCGACGATGATTCCGGCGCGAACGATGCGGCGCTGATTGATGTGGCCAATATCACTGCCCCGGCAACCTATCTGCTGCGCGTGTACGATGAACGAGGAACCGGATTCGGCTCCTACACGCTGCTCTGGCGCTATGTGAACGTTGCCCCCACACCAACGCCGATTCCGGATAGCGTGACTGTGCTGGCGGTGAATGCCGCCGTGCCGCCGGAGCAGTACCAGTTCTACGTATTCCAGGGGCGTGCCGGGCAAGAAGTGCTGGTCGAAGCACTGGCCGCCGAGGGCAGCGGCCTCGACCCGGTGGCGGCCTTGCTCGATCCGCAGGGCGAAATCGTCGCCGAAGGGGATGACAGCGACGGCACCCTGGATGCGCGCTTCCGGGCGACCCTGCCAGAAGACGGCACCTACACGGTGCGTGTCAACGGCTACCTTTCCAGCGGCAGCTTCGATCTCTTCGTGCGCCTCCTGGAGTGAAGGTCGGCGTCAGAGGCGGCGCGGAGGCCCACCCGGTATCCAGCCGCGTGAGAGGGTACGCGCCGCCTCCACATCGACGAAGGCCGTCTCCGAAATGCTGCGCACGATGCGGATGATCCCCGGAACGTCGCGGTTTCGCGCGCTGCTGCGGATGATGTCGACTTCGCCGTCACGCCCTTCGCCCTTGGAACTGGTCGCGCCGAATCCTGCATCGCGCAGGGTCTCGGCGATTTCCTTGCCACGCTCCCGCGTGATGATGGTCACGGTACTGTAGCTGATGACGAAGCGCGATTCCAGCCACTGCCCCAGGTAGCTGCCCGCTGCCGCGCCGAAGCAGTACGCCCCCAAGTTGAGCCAGTTGCCCAGGTCGGTGACGACATAGGCCATCACTACCGCGAAGATCAGAGCTTCCAGGAAGGCTGTCACGGCGGAGAGCAGGCGTAGATCACGCGCGATGAAGACCAGACGAATGGTGCTGATGGCGTAGTTGACCACGCGCATCCCGAAGAGCAACGCCGCGAGCAACACGGCATCCAGGGTGAGTTCTGGCATGAGTATCCCTCACAAGAGCGAATGAATGTGTTTTATTGTCATTGTGCGTTGTTCTACGGTCACCGGGACGCAAAACGCGCCGGATGCTCCGCTAGAAGGGCAGGTTGATGATGCCCATCCAATAGACCCCGGCGAGGAAGGCATAGGTTCCCAGGAAGAATGTGAAGAGCACGCTGCTCAGCACGGTGTAGAACGAGAACCATCTGCGCTCGTGCTTGCTGCTGATCATCAGCGTCACCAGACCCGCCAGCAGCAGCGTCGTCAGCAGCGCTGTCCCCAGCAGCGAAATCGACGGCAGGCCGAGGGTCAGGGAACTGAAGGTCATGAAGGTCACCAGGAAGGCCAGCAAAAAGGCCGCCACGCCCTGCACGGCGAAGAGCACGCCCAGCACGACGAAGAAGGCCAGCGCCACCGTCTCGCCCAGGGGAATACCCAGCATGATCGCGAAGGCCGTGAACCCCGTCACCACGCCGATGACCAGCAGCGCCAGGTTGAAGCCCAGGCCGCCGCCTTCTGACCTGCCGAAGGCTCCCATAATCGCCCAGGCGATTGCCGCGCCGATGATCCATATGGGGGACGCCAGCGACTGTCCCAGTAGCGTGAAGTCTTCGCGGATGGCGATCGTACCCAGGAAGGCCCCCAGCAGCGGAATGAAGAGCGCCCCCCACATGAGCGTGCTCACCAGCCAGGAACGCACCACCACCAGCGAGTCCGGGCCATAGAGCAGCTTATGCCGCTCGATCTGAAAGGGGCGGAAAAAATACCACCAGAGCAAGATGAACCAGTCCAGGATGCTTTTGGCGTGCAGCCGGGGCAGTTCCTCGGAAAGGGCGAACATCTGGCTCGTGCGTTCCAGGTCGGACTGCGTATCCTTGACCAGGGCGTAGATGCTCTCGAACTCCGCGTGTTCGGTGATGTCGTGCGGCACTTCTGCGACGGCGACCCCGCTCCGGTGCGCGTTGGCGTGCGCCTTGGAACGCGCGACGAATTTGGCAATGGGCGTGTCCGGGTCAGGGGCGACGGCACGCAGCCGCTCCAATTCATCTTGCAGCGCGTAATTGTCGCTTTCCAGCTTGTGAACCTGGTGCGTCAACTTGCTGATCATGTTGTCGTTCTGGCGCAGACGGCTGTCCAGCGTTGCGATTTGCGCGTCGCGCTCGGCGAGTTGCTGGCGCAGCTTGTCCTGCATGTCTTGCTGGCTTTCCATCTCGCGTTCTAGCCGTTTCACCTGCCGGATGAGGTGCTCGGTGGATTTGATGCCGAGCTGCTGGCAGACGTTCTGTGCGAAGAGGTCGGTCATCGCGTGCAAATTGGTGCGCGCGTCCATCCAATTGGCGTTCTCCAGGCCAAAAGGTACGCTGTCACGGGGTTCACCCCGGATGAGCAGCGGGAAAATCTGTAGGTCGTGCATGTGGGCGCGGCTGATTTCTGAAAGCACCCATTTGGATTTTTTGGCATCTGGCGAGAGGATGGCCACCAGGGAGCGCGAGTCCATGATGGCGCGCTCTACGATGCGCTTCCAGTCCTCTGAACCCACTTCCAGATTTTCATCCACCCATACGCGAGCGCCATGTGTCCGCAGCAGATTGGCAACGCGACGCATGACTTCGATGTCTTTGCGGCTGTAGCTCAGAAAAACGTCATATTGTGTCATATGGCCTCAGCAGGCACTCCCCATACCAACAATTAGTATAGTGCGAATTTGCACAGAACGGCAAGCAGAGATGCGGCAATTGTTGAAAAGTGTGCTGCACGCCCGGCTTCTTACGAACATCAGCTCATTGAACAAGGTCTCTCTCCTGGTCTTTCCCGGACGCAAAATATGTAGCTTTATGGGCGAGGTGAAATGCTGAATCTACGCTGGTGGCTTCTATTGCTTTCCTTATGCTCTCCTTTCGCACGCCATACGAGAGGGCATTTCGTGTTAGACTGTGGCAGGTATTCGGGGAAAGCGCAGGAGAGTCTGGCGATGGAGTGGCCTTTTTCCCAGGACTTGAATAATCTCGGCACCTTGCCCGCTGTGTTGTTGATTGGCCTGGTGCTGGTGTTGATCTTCGGCGGGATCGGGTTGCTGCGCCGTGCCCTCACCAGCGTCTTCAACGTGGCTTATTCGGTGGCGATGGTCAGCGCAGTGTACTTGAGCGTTGCCGTTCTCGCGCCGGATGTCCCCGCGCCCGAAAACTGGTTGACGTTCTTGCTGCTGACGGTCTCCATCGGCCTGCTGCTGAATTACGAACCCGTGAGCGCACCGATTCTGGCGACCGTGCGCTGGGCGCTGCTGCTGGTCACCATCCCGGTGCTGACTTATTTCATCCTCTTCGATTTGCTCTTCGTGGATGCGACGATGCTTTCCATTGAGGGACGGTTGATCGCCAGCCTCTCTTCCTTGATCGTGCTCTTTTTCCTGGCGCTGGCGGCACGCGCTCTCAGCACGCGCCTCTTGCGCAAGCCAGCACAGCCCGCCACAGTCGATTCGCGCAGCACCCGCGAGCCGGATCAGACCGTGCTGCTGGCGGATCAAGGGCGGGAGCCGCAGCCATCCATGCTGCCCGCACTGGTCATTGCCGAAAATGCCCTGGTCTATCCTACGCCGGGAGGCAGCCCCGTCCGTCGCCTGAGTCAGGGGCGGCAGGTGGTTGTCATCGCGCGTGACCCCAGCGGGCAGTGGCTCAAGCTGCGGCACAAAGAAGCGCTCTGGATGCAGCGTTCGGCCTTGCAGATTCAGGGTGATCCGCGCTATTTGCGCCAGCTCAAGGGCTGATCGCCCCCCGGCGTCGTAATGCCGTTTGATATTCCTTTTTAGGTGGCGAACTGCTACAGTGTGGGCGGAAATTGACTGAAATAACCCTTCATGATGGAGAGGAAGAGCTTTGACGTACCTTGTGACGGGTGGTGCGGGTTTCGTCGGCAGCCATGTGGCAGAGCAGCTTTTGCAGCGTGGTGAGCGCGTAGTCGCTATCGACAACTTCAATGATTACTACGATCCTTTGGTGAAAGAAGCCAACGCCAGGAAGCTGCAACAGTACGACCAGTTCACGCTGGTACGCGGTGACATCCGCGATGCAGCCCTGATCCGCAGCCTGTTCCAGCAGCACGAATTCTCGCACATCGCTCATATGGCGGCGATGGCAGGTGTCCGCGCCAGTGCCACACAGGTACCGCTCTACATGGATGTGAACGTCACCGGGACGATGAACCTGCTGGAAGCCACTCGCGATTTCCAGTCGCGCCAGTTTGTCTTCGCTTCTACGTCCTCGGTCTACGGCAAGACTCAGCTTCTGCCCTTCATTGAAACCGATACGGCGGATCGTCCGCTGGCAGCCTACCCGGCCAGCAAACGCGCCGGAGAACTACTCGGCCATACCTACCACAATTTGAACGCCATGAACTTCACGGCGCTGCGCTTCTTCAATGTGTATGGCCCCGCCGGACGACCCGACATGATGCCGATGCGCTTGATGCATGGCGCGGTCGATGGCACGCAGATGACTCTATTCAATGGCGGCGACATCCACCGTGATTGGACGTACATTGACGACATTGTGGAAGGCGTGGTTGCGGCGCTGGATCGCCCCCTGGGGTATGAGGTGATCAACCTGGGCTTCGGCGCACCCATTTCGCTGTCGGATTTCGTGGAGATTGTCGAAGAACTCTCCGGGCGTGAGATCAACAAAGTCTCCGTTCCCACCCCCCCCACTGAACCGCCGATTACCTATTGCAACAACCAGAAGGCGCGCGAACTCCTGGGTTTCGATCCGCGTACACCCGTGCAGGATGGCCTGCGCAAGACGTGGGAGTGGTTCGTGGAGCATTACAACGTCGAGCCGAAATGAGGTTTGTGGGCATAGCTCCTGGGAGGGGTATACCGCTGGGATGGACATACTGCTGACATGCTGAAATGATGAAAAGGGCGCTCATGGCAGCGCCTTTTGTGTTCCCAGTACTGTTGTCACGGGAAGGGATGCGCTCAGGCGCTGTCTCGGCTGGCGAGGAAGGCCACGTAATCCTCAAGTTTCACGATCCCGAACGGGAGCGGCTGAGAGAACTTGAGGATAGCGGCGACTACCAGCCCCACTGGAACCGACGCAACAGCCCACACCAGCAAAATAAGAAGAACTGCCGTCAACATAGGGTAGTCCTCATCTCCTCACTCTGGGCATCACATGCTCAATATAGCATGGACTTCCACAACGGAGGATTAAGGGAATTAATTTTTGTAAAGGGGGTGGGAACCTAACTTCCCACCTGGCGAATCTGTTCAGATTCCTGTGATGAGTTGAAGTCCACACGCACCACACCCTGCGGCATGGACGGACGGCTCCCCAGCGGGACATCACGCTTCGTGCGGGAAAGCGCCCAACCAACGAGCAAACTTACGGGAATCGACACCAGGAACCAGATCAGAATGATGGTCAAAACGGTTGTCACGGTGCGTTGCTCCTCATACCTGCACATTTACGATAGAAAGAGGCTCACTTTCTTACAAAACATTACAAGAAATATATCGCTCTTTGACCAGATTGTACCGCAAAATTGCCCATTTGACGTACCCTTCCTACAGAAAACTCATGCAATTAGCCCGAAATTCCTAGAGCGCTGCCCAAAAGATCGGCATTAGCCCATGCTGATCACCAACCCTGGCAAACATTTGTAGCAAATTGATTTTGTTCACGTGTTCTGTTACATTTTTCCAATCACATGCACACGGAAAGGCAGAGGGGATGGACAAAAAACGGATCGTCGTCACGGGAATGGGGCTGGTGAGTCCAGTTGGCAATGATGTCGCGGACGGCTGGCACAATATCCGCAACGGTGTCAGCGGTATTGACTGGCTGCGGGTCATCAACACCGATCACATCTCCACAAAAATCGGTGGAGAGGTCAAGGACTTCGACGCCGCAGAAATTTTCGGTAAGCGCGTGGCACAGCGTACGGATCGCGCACAGCATTTCGCTTTGTACGCCGCCCGAGAAGCTATGCAAGACAGCGGCCTGGAAGTGACCGACGATAATCGCTACGACATCGGCTGCATCGTGGGAACGGGCATCGGCAGCATCGCGACGGTCATCAACATGGCGGGCTGGTTCACCGAAAAGGGGGAACGCGGTGTGCGACCTACACTGGCAGCGACTTTGCTGAGCGACCAGATTGCCTCGCAGATTTCGATTGAATTTGGCTTGCGCGGTGCCAACTACACGCCGATTTCCGCGTGCGCGACGGGCAATAACGCCATTGGGGATGCCGCTGACATGATCCGTATGGGGCGTGCCCGGGTGATGATTGCCGGGGGCAGCGAAGCCTGCCTGACGGATGTGGTGCTGGCGGGCTTGCAGAACATCAAAACGCTGGGGCATGTCGGCGAAGATGGCGATCCTCGCACCGTTTCGCGCCCCTTCGACAAAGATCGTACCGGGTTTGTAGCCGGGGAAGGCGCGAGCATCCTCGTGCTGGAAGACCTGGAGCATGCGCTGGCGCGTGGCGCGAAAATCTACGCGGAAGTCGTGGGCTATGGTCACACATCGGATGCGTATCACGTCACGGCTCCGCTGGAAGATGGTGCCAGCGCAGCCCGCGCGATGCAGGTCGCCATTGAAGAAGCGGGTTTGCAGCCCAGGGATATCGATTACATCAACGCGCATGGCACTGGCACCCGCCTGAATGACAAGAGTGAAACTGCGGCGATCAAGAAGGCCCTGGGGGAAGTGGCCTACGACACACCGATCAGCTCCACCAAATCCATGACGGGGCATATGCTGGGTGCGGCAGGCGCGGCAGAAGCGATCTTCAGTATCATGGCATTGCAGGAGAATTTCGTGCCACCCACGATCAACCTGGATGAGCCTGATCCCGAGTGCGACCTGGACTACATTCCCAAAGTCGGGCGTGCGGTGGAGGTGAATCACGTCATGAGTAACGCTTTTGGGTTCGGCGGGCATAACGCCGTACTGGTGATGAGCCGCTACGACGGTTGAGCGCCATGCCGAAAGAGATCGACGAGAACAAGGCTATCCAGGCAGCGGACATTGTGAAAGATCCGGAGGTGATTCACGGCTTCCTGAACCAGTACATTCTGCTGCGCGAAACGTCCATCCTGGGACATTTCAGCAACACGTTGCAGGCAATGAACCTGCTGGGAGACTTTGGCTGGGAGGTCGTCACGCAGTATCAGGATGCCGGTGGCAATCTTTGTACGCTGATGCGCAATACGCAGTACAAACGCAAAAATCAATGACGGACTTCGGTGCTGTGGGCCGAAGCCCGATGCGGATACGAACGGGCGCGATGCAATGTCGCGCCCAATCCACCTTCGCCGCCGCTAACCCTGGCGCTGTTGTTCGTCCTGGTGCCGGGCTTCCAGGATCAAATCGGCGTCTTCTTCCTCTTGCAGGTCTTCGACTTTGAGCTTATCTCCACGCACCTCGCGCAGTGCTTCCGCCGATAGAATCTGGCGGCTGTGTTCACCATAGTAGACACGCACCACACCGGGCATGTATTCCGCAAGGGCACGCGCCTGCACTGCCGGGACGACGAAGCGCTCATCGCCCACGCGCACGGCAGCTTCGCCAATGCGCAGCCCCGCTGGTTGGATCGAGATTTCGCCCTGTGCACTGCGCACGCGCAGGTTCTCTGTATCCTGGCGTGTCCCGGTCTGGCGTCGGTAAGCATAGGCCAGCATCGTGCCCAGCAAAATCCCCGCGCCGATCACGAGATAGAGCAGCGGAATCCCCTGCATGACCATGATGAGTGCCACCACAGCCGCAGGAATCAGCAGGATGGTCACCATCAACCACATGGCATCGGCGTCGTTCTTCAATTCTTCGCCCAGCAGGCTGCGCTGTGCCCGCGTCGCGAAGCCGTTCCGATTCGCCATCAGGTCTTGCTCATTGAAGTCGAAAATCTCCATCAACGCCGCAGTGGAGAGGGGCGGCAGGTTATACTGCTCCCAGGGAGATTTCTTCTTATCGGTATTGTCGTTGGCTACGTCCTGTTGCAGGCGCTCACCGGGGTCTGTCATCGGGGTACGTCCTCCATGCACTCACCTGACATCGTTGCTGCTGAGTCTAGCGCAACTTGCATCAGAAGCGCATAATCTCTGCGATTGTACTCATGCAGTCATCGAAAAAATGCGGTTCCATTACCAGCTACATTGTCATTAAGAATTAGTCTTAATTCAATTGTTGGCAACCTTTACGCTCTAGTCTGGGGTATAATGCGAGAATGATAAGGTGGCCTTAATCTACAGAACAAAAAGGAATGAAAATCATGCGCGCGATCCTCGACATACCCTATATTGACCTGCTCATTGATAGACCCCTTTCTTTCTGGGTGAAGCGATTTAAAGAACATTCTGGTTATACACCCACAGAAATTGTTCTTCCCGCAGTCAATCATCACGGTCCTATCTTCAAGACAGATGTTGCTCCGATGCCCGGGTATATGCCCCCAAATTTAGAAATGGGGCAGCTTATCGAGGAAGCGCGTCGCGAGTTTCCTGATGTGACGGTATGGGCGTTGATTAATATGACGCTGGGTTTTTTGGGGGGGATCGAAGAGCTGCGTGTTACTGACCACCTGGGAATTAACCTCGATCGCAATTTGTGCATGGTCAACGAGGTCGTTCAGAAGCGCGTGAAACGCCTGATTAATGACATTATGAACTATGATGTCGATGGTATCACCTTCGATTTGACCGATATTTTCCCTCAGTCGGCATCCAACGTGGTACAGGGGAAGATCCAGAATACCTGCTTCTGTGAGTATTGCCTCGAAGGGCTTGAAGAAGAAGGCTGGTCAGAGGGGAAAATTCCGTTTGTCCAACGCGATATCCAACGCGTAGCGCTTCAGGCAACGGAAACCGGAACGTCGCACATCACTGTTGACCTGCATGGCCCCAATCCACAGCAGAATCTCCTCATGCAGTCCTATGCGCGACGGTTCGTTGACCAGGAGTCGGATACCACTGCTGAAAGGGCTGCCATTGAGTATCTAGACTATCTCAAGAAACGTGTGAAGCTGACGAATCGTAAGCTCAAAGAACTGG
>CAZJWX010000096.1:0-13385 GCA_964549915.1 uncultured Anaerolineaceae bacterium
GTACGCCATTTTCATTCCAGATGGTGAGCGTCAGCTCATGTGCAACTGTTGGCGACCACCCTCATCGAAGGGCGCGATATGGGTCTCCTGCGCTTGATCGTCGAAGAGCCTGGACGCAACCAGAACGGTAAGTTGTGGCTGAATCTGGAAGAGCCGTTGGCGGATGCTGCGCTGGAAGCGCGAATTCGCATTCGTTCGGGGCAGGCACGCTTCTGGCTGCGCACCGATGAGCGTCTCTGCGCGGGGTACGTGCTGACCATTGATCCAACGCTGGAGCGCTATCGCCTCTCGGCAGTGGAGCCAGATTGTTCGCTGCGCACCCTGGATGATCGCAGCCGGATGGAAGTCAACCTGGAGGAATGGTACGATGTGCGCTTCGAAGCTCGCGGCAGCACCATCAGCGGCACGATTGACAGCGTGCGCTTTTTCGAAGTCACGGACGATACATTCCAGAGCGGTGCCGTAGCGCTACAAGCCTTCACCGATGGTTTGGCACCCGGTCAGGTAGATGTCGATTGGCTGCGCCTGATCCAATAGCGCGGACAGAGCAGGGGGCAGGGCATCCGCTTGTGGTCTGCGAGCCTGCATTCCTCTATTCTGAGCGCTCGCATCCGCCAGTCAGGGCGAAATTCCACCAAATTCGCGCTGGGGCAACCTGCACGAAGAAACGCCAGTTTATCCGGGTAGATCGCTGCTTCGGGAATTGCACCCCTGTATACCTTGTACGAATCGCATAATCTCCCCTTAACAGGTTCTTGACAGTCGATGAGTGGCTTGTTAAGATCGGTATCAAATAGAGTTATTCAGAAACACTTTTTTCGAATGCCCACCCCTGTGTGGGCATTTTTCATTCCTCCTGGCGGTTTGCACTGTCCCACACGACACCATTGATGATCGTCTTCCAGATGCTGAAATCGTCATTCAACAGGACGAAATCCGCCGCCATGCCCACGCCCATTGCGCCGCAGTCCGCTGCGCCGATGGCCCTGGCAGGGACTTGCGTGAGCGAAGCGACGAGTGCCGAGAGGGGTGCCATTGTCGCATCTTGCATCGTGCGCAGCGCTTGCGGCATGGTGAGGATGCTCCCCGCCAGTGTGCCATCGGCGAGAGTCGCCCTGCCATCTGCGACGGTCACGCGCTGCTGACCGAGCAAATAGACGCCATCGGACATTCCCGCCGCACGCATCGCATCGGTCACCAGGATGACGCGATTGTCTCCGTTCAACTGCACATCGCCCTTCATCTGCCAGAGCAGGCGCAGCGCCGCCGGATGCACGTGTACATTGTCCGCGATCACTTCGCAAGCCACCCGCCTGTCATTCAGCACCGCCCCTACCGTGCCCGGTTGCCGATGATGAAAGCCGCGCATGGCGTTGAAGGTGTGCGTGCTGTGGCGAATGCCGCGCTGGATGGCGGCGCTGGCCTGTTCATAGGTCGCGTCCGTGTGCGCAATCGAAACCGTGACATCGTTTTGTACGCAGAGG
Organism: uncultured Anaerolineaceae bacterium; assembly: GCA_964549915.1. Taxonomy (GTDB): domain Bacteria; phylum Chloroflexota; class Anaerolineae; order Aggregatilineales; family Phototrophicaceae; genus JAUZRW01. The sequence goes on from CAZJWX010000096.1 coordinate 1,485, forward strand.
TCAATCAGTTCATCCGCACCCGGCATCTCCGGCGCGAGGGAGACCAGCCGGATCACGCCGACATCCAGATAGTGGCGCAGTTCGTCAACATTCGGCAGGCGAATATGCCCGCTATCCTGCGCCCCAGCTTTGTTCGGGTTGATGTAGGGGCCTTCCAGGTGTGCGCCCATGATGATCGCACCGCCTGTGCCCTCATCCATGACGCGGCGGATTGTGTGCAGGGCGGCGAGGGTGTTTTCGTGGGAGGCGGTCAATGTGGTGGGCAAGAAGCGTGTCACGCCATTCAGGGCACAGAAGCGGGCAATGGTGCGCAGCGCGTCCGGCGTGGCGTCCATCACATCTGCACCCAGCGCCCCGTGAATGTGCAGGTCGATGAACCCCGACAGCAAGATGCGCCCTTCAGCATCCAGCGTCGGCGGCAGCGGTTCCTGCCCTTCGCCGACGAATTCGATTGTTCCACCATGAACGCGCACCCAACCGGGATCGAGAATCTCGTGCGGCATGACGATTCGTGCGTTGGCGATCAACATGGAGGGCATCCTATTCCAGGTCGGGATTGAAGCGATAGCCCACGCCGAAGACCGTCTGCACGTAGAAGGGCTGGGTTGGTTCCGGCTCGATTTTGCTGCGTAGGTTGCGGATGTGCACGTCAATCGTGCGTTCGACGCCTTCGAACGAGGTCCCTTGCAGGCGTTCCAGCAGTTCTGCGCGGCTGAAGGCACGCCCCGGCGTGCGCATCAGCGTCTCCAGCAGATTGAACTCCGAGGGCGTCAGGTCGATGTGCTGCTCCCCGACTTTGACCAGCCGTGAATCGTGATCCAGGGTGATGTCGCCCCGGCGCAAGATGCTACCACTTTCGGCTTCGCGTTCGGTGCGGCGCAGCACGGCACGAATGCGTGCGACCAGTTCTGCCAACCCGAAGGGTTTCGTCACGTAATCGTCCGCGCCCAGTTCCAGCCCCAGCACCTTATCCGTCTCGTCGAGCCGTGCCGTCAGCAGGATCACGGGAGTCTCGCTCTCCTGGCGGTAGCGCCGCATGAAGTCGTACCCGTCCATCTCCGGCATCATGATGTCCAGCAGGATCAAATCGGGTTTCTCGTGCCGTGCTGCGTAGAGGGCATCGCGCCCGTTATTCGCGGTCATGACGCGGTAGTTACGCGCTTCCAGGTATTCGCGCACCATCTGCTGCAACGAGCGCTTGTCATCGACGATGAGGATGGTCTTGGGCATGATTCGCCGCCTCGTGTTCCGGGTATCATGCAAGAACCTTACCCGAAGTAGCAGGGCGCGGCAAGAGAGGTCATATCCTGCGCGTGCTACAGTTCCCCGTCTTCGTTCTCATGCAGGCAGCCCAGCTAGCGAGGGCGCAGCACAACCGATCACACGCCATGTGCAACGTGTGGTCAGGCCGGGAATGACGCTGCGATTATGGCGACGCGGATGCGTTCCGGTGTGCCTTACATCGCGGTCAGGCCGCCATCCAGCGGCAGGACAGCGCCGTTGACGAAAGACGCCTTCGCCGACGCGAGCCACAGAATCGCCTCGGCGATTTCACCCGCATGACCGAGACGGCGCATGGGGCTGGCCTGCTGCACACTCTGCCCCATCTGCGGATATTCGGTCGTCATGTGGGAGACCATCGGCGTATCTACAAATGACGGGCTGATGGCGTTGACGCGGATGCCCTTGCTGGCGTATTCCAGCGCGGCGGATTTGGTGAGGCCGATGACGGCGTGTTTGCTGGCGGAATAGATTGATCCTCGGTTGAAGCCGACCAGCCCCGCGACGGAAGAGACATTGATGATTGCGCCGCCGCCATTGCGCAGCATGGCCGGTATCTCGTGCTTCATGCACAGCCAGACGCCCTTGACGTTGACCGACATCACCAGGTCGAATTGGGCTTCGTCTTGCTCGTGAACACGCGCCATTTCGCCGCCGACGCCAGCGTTATTCACGGCGACATCCAGGCTGCCGAAGCGCTGCATGATGGCATCAACCATCGTCTCCACTTCCGCCGCTGAGGTGACATCCGCCGTGATGTATTGTGCGCTGTACCCCTCTTGTTCGATCAAGTGCACGGTCTCCGCGCCGCCTTCTCCGTTGACATCAGCGATGAGCACCTGCGCCCCTTCGCGTGCAAACGCCAGCGCCGCTGCCCGTCCGATGCCGCTGCTCCCGCCCGTGACCAGAACTGTCTTCTCTTCGAATAACATGCTGCCCTCGATTTGGAATGCCAATCAACCATCATCTACTCGCAAAGTGCCAGGTGGCGAAAACCACTATACCCCGTTCTGCGTCCCCGGCACAGGGAAATCGAGGGCGGTGCGCTCATTCTCTATACATCGTGCTGCGCTTCGGCGACGACATGACTCAGGGCTTGTTGGCGTGTGACGGGGTGCAGCATCCCGGCGATGCCTTCCTGGATGGTTCGCAGGCTGTCTTCGTGGCGAAGCTCCGCGCCGATGGCTTGCAGGTAGGCAGCGCGTTCCACCAGGCGCATCGCCTCGTGTGCCAGTTCGTTGACCAGGGCAATGCGCATCACATCGCAGCGCTCCCACCAGCGTTCCCAGCGGATGAAGGGCGTGCTGACCGCATCGCGATCCAGCAGCATGGCGACTCTGGCCTGCCGATTCATGAATTTCTGGTAGAGCTTCCAGGCTTTTGCCGGGCTGGATTCGTCGAGCTGGTAATCGTGTGGGAAGTGTGCGTAATAGACCGTCACGGCCTCTGCCATCTTGGTTACCTGATGGGCAATCTCACGTGCGGTATGCAGATTCATGGTGCCCCCTCTCTTAAAATTAATTTAATGAATTTAACACCATCTTAAACATCGAGTCAATAGGGGTAAATGTTGCGATGCCCGTGCCCTGCCTGTTGGCAATGGGTCTAAAAAGGGCTATAATAGATCACAATAGTTCATTCAGTCCGCGAAGGCGAATGTAATCCATGACCGACAGCCTGCACACTCTGCTGAACCAACTGCGAGCGGAACGTGCTTCCGAGCGCAGCCAGGCCGTCCTGCAACTGGGCAAGCAGCGCGAGAGTCGCGCCATCGAAGCCCTGGTGACGATTCTCTGCACGGATGATGACCTCAACGTACAGGAAGATGCCACCTGGTCGCTGGTGCGCCTGGGCGAAGCGGCAGTTGAGTCGTTGCTGGCAGCGGTGGCACAGACCGATGCCCACGCGCGGCACAAGGTCGTGCATACGCTGGGCAAGATTGGCGATGGTCGCGCTGTTGCGGCGCTGATTGGGGCGACGACGGATGACGCGCAGCCCGTGCGCTACAAGGCCGTGTACGCCCTGGGGCAGCTCCGCGACGAGTCCGCGATTCCGGCGATCATTGCGCGGCTGGATGATCCCGCAGAGGATGTGCGCTTGATGGCCTGGCAAACGCTGGAAACATTCGGCGCGGCGGCGGTACCGGCCTTGATCCACGCGCTGGGGGCGGAGTCGGCACGAGTGCGCGAACTGGCGGCGAGCCTCCTGGGCGATTTGCAGGATGTACGCGCGGTAGAGCCACTGATCGAGGCTTTGCAGACCGGCGATGCCGAAGCGCGGCTGGCTGTGATCCAGGCACTCGGTCAAATCGGCGATGCCCGTGCCCTGCCCGCACTGCAACCCCTGACGGAAGCTGCCGATTCCCGCGTGGCAACGCTGTCCCGTGCCATGACGAAGATGCTGGGCTAAATGCCGATCTGTACCCTGCTTCTGCATTTCTCGCTGTAGTTCACTCGTCCTCCCCTCGTTCGCGTCTGCGGCGTTTGAGCAAGCTGCTGACGGTATCGCCCTCGCCCGATGGGGTGCGGGGTGGCGCAGCCGGTGCCGATGGCGGTGCCTCCGGCGGTGGCGGCAAATCGTCCTCCCCATCCCTTTTGTCCGTCGTGCGTTCGTCGCGGGAGCGGCGCAGGGCGGCAATCGTGCCTTCATCGCTGGCTCCGGCTCCGGTGCGCTGGCGGGCGCGTTCACGGGCGCTCATCAAGGACGAGATGCGCTCATCAGACATCTGAACTGCACTGCCCGAAAGATAGGCTCGCAGCCGCCGGATATCGCTGCCCGTGATAATCAGGCGGCGCACCGCGACATCGAAAGGCAGCAGCAGCGCCGCCGCCAGCAGCAGCGCAGGCCACACAGGGGTCGATGCCGTGCGCGGCTCCTGCGTCAGGGCGAAGGCCGCCGCCGGATCGTCCCCGAGATCCTGGCCTCCGGTGATGTCCGCCAGTGAAGACAACAACGCCTCATTCGGCTCGGTCTGGGCGTACTCCGGCGAATAGCTCAGCACCCAGCCCGTCACCTCGTTGAAGAGCTGATCTGTGCCCGGCGCAGTGCCGTTGATCGAGAGCAGATAGGCTCCCTCTGTCGTGGGATCAAAGGTCGCTTCATAGCGCCCCGGCGCGACCTGTTCCAGCGTCACCTGCCGCGTCTCGCCATCGGGGAAGAGAAGCGAGGTTTGCAGCGCCAGATTGTTGAGGAAGTCGCCATCTTCGGCGCGAGCATCCACCAGCAGCCGGGCACGATCGCCTTCGAGGATCACCTGCGCTGCCAGGTTGCGCCCCGCGTTGTCGGTGATGCTGTACTGCACCACCTGCCCCCAGAAATTCACGAAGTCCGGCCAATCCAACCAGTTCGCGCCCCAGCGCCCCGTAGCATCGCTGGTGAAGGCGACGGAACGCCCCAGCCCGTACTGCCAGGACGCCAGCAGCGGGTCTTCGTTGGGTTCGGGGGCACGTAAAATGACCTGGGCCGTGCTACGCGGGGTCGTCGCCACGTACCCCAGCAGATTCGGCGGCTGCGAGAGGCCGTCGATGGTGGGATGGCTGCGGGCGGCGATCACCGGAAAATTGCCTTCTTCGATGAAGGAGCGAGTCGCCAGCACGGTCTCCTGCGCCAGAATCGCCGGAATCTGCGCTGCATTGCCCGCCGCGCTGTAATTGCCCGCTCCCGCCTCGGCGATGTCCGCCAGGAAGGGCGGCTGCGAGAGGCCGATGGCGATCACCGAAGTCGTCACGCCGAAGTCCGTGTTGAGCCGCTCCACCAATTCCACCAGCCCATCGGAACCCGCACCGCCATCGGTGATGAGAATCAGGTGCTTGCGCTCGGATGGCTCGTCTACGATGAAGCGCGACGCCGTGCGCAACCCCGCCAGAATATCCGTGCCGCCGCCGGGGCGCAGCGTATTCACCAGCCGCTGCAACCCCGCCCGATCCGCCACGGGCTGGAAGGGCGCGACGAGCGTCCCGTTGCTGTCGAAGGTGATGACGGCGGCGCGGTCGGTGGGCTGCAAGAAATCAATCGAGAGCGTGATGGCACGCTGTGCCACCTGCAAATTGGTGAAAACGCCGTCGCTGCTGGCCCCCATGCTGCCAGAGCGATCGACCAGATAGGCGATGGTCAGGCGCGGCAGCCGCTGCTCGTCCTGGATGCGCATTTCCACCGGGAGCGCTTCGGCGAGCGCCGTCTCGAAGTAGCCGCCGGGTGCGTAGGAGTTTTCACCGCCGACGAAGACCAATCCACCCCCCAGATCACGCACATAGCTGCTCACCCGTTCCATCTGGGCCGTGCTGAAAGCCGCCGCCGGGACATTGACGATCACGATACTGCGGTAGGTCGCCAGCGCCGAGGCTTCCTGCGGCAGATTGCGCGGGGCGACTTGATCGACGGTGAAGCCTGCACTCTGCAAGGCCGGGAGCAAATTGCGCGTATCGGCAGCGTCCGCCGCCACCAGCAGAATCCGCTCCTCGCCGATGATCTGGCTGAAGGCTCCCAGGCGGTTATTCTGGGCGTAGGCATCCGTCCCCTGTACGACGACCTGGGCCGTGAAATTGAGGAAGCCGCCTTCCCCGGCGGGCTGCGTGATCGTATAGCGGTTCTCGCCCGCGCTCAATCGGATCGCATCCTCGCGGATCAGTGCCCCGTTGGCGTAGAGCAGCAGGGTTGCATCCGCCGCTTCGCTGGCCTGCACCGTGACGGCAACGTCAAATTCGCCGCCGCTGAGGACGCGGTTGGGTGTCTGCACATCGACCACGCGCACATCCGGCTGCGCTTCCCGGCTGAAGAGCACATAGCTGATTTCGACCCCGGCGGCCTGGGCGAGTTGGGCTTTGTTCTGCGCACTGTCGAGCGTCTCGCGTCCGTCGCTGAGGACGACAATGCGCGGGCGGGCATCTGCCGGGAAGAGCGAGAGCGCCGTCTGGATCGCCCCGGCGAGGTCGGTCTGGTCGCCGAGGACGGCGGAACGCACAGGCGCGACTTCGTTCACAGTGCTGAAGGGTGCGTCAATCGAGACATCCGCGCCGAAGAGCAGCAGCGCCCATTCGTCGTCAGGGGGCTTGCTGGCGACCGCCTCGCGGATGTATTCGACCTGGGCGTCCAGCAGTTCGGTGCCCATGCTGTCCGAGGCGTCCACCAGGAAAATCACCGCCTGCCGATCCACCGCGCGGACGAGCTGCAATCCGCTGAGCGCGAAGACGACCGACAGCACCAGCGTCGTGCGCAGCAGCAGGCTGGCGATGTCGCGCCGCCGCCGGAAGGCATAGCGAGGCCAGCCAATATACCAGATGGCCGGGAGCACGATCACGAGGAGGAGCAGCCATTGCGGGGTGAAGAAAGTCATCGGTACGTGCGCTTTCCGTTACACTGCGCTTGGTTCATGTTCCCCTCTCATTTCACCACGAGAATGTGAAGGTCGCGTTCGGGGGTGGTGGTTGCTTGCGGGTTGTGGGCAGATGGCACCGGGACGCCACGCTGTCATCAGCGTATGGTACGCCGGATGAGTCGGGCGCAGTCAGCTCGTACCGCCCTCGTCCAGCCCAGCCAGGATTGCCTGCGTTCTGGCAATCATCTCCTGGTGCTCGATGCGCTGGAAGATCGCCAGGGCTTGTTCGGCACAGCGCCGCGCCCATTGCGGCTTGCCATGCACTGCGTAATAATCCGCCTCTTCCAGGAAACCATATTGCGCGATGTGGTGCAGCACCGTCTTCTGCGGTGGGCGTGCCAGGAACGGTTGCACCGTCACCAGCATATTGCGCCAGGCCATTTCCTGCTGTTCGGGCGGTTGGTCGGTCAGAACATCCAGGCGCATGTAAAGCAGATTCGTCATGACGACATCCGCTGGACGCCCCAGGTCCCGATTGGCGCGTTCAAAAGCGTCGCACTGTTCGCGGGCGCGTTCGAAATCCCCGCGTTCCATGTAGACGCTCGCCCGGCTGAAGGCCAGATACGCGCGCAGACCCGCTGCTTCGTCGGGATGCCGGGAACTATCATATTGTGCCATGAGCGCTTGCGCCTGGCCCAGCCGCCGCTCTGCCTCGTCGTACTCATGCGCCAGCACCAGGCAGACGATGTAGCGCAGCAGTACTGTCGTCGCTGGCCTCACCAGCCCCGGCTTGATCTCCACCAGATCGAGCTTATCGACGAAGGGCTGAAAATGGCGAATCGCCGCCTGCGGATCGCCCTGCGCCCGATGAAGGAAGCCCAGGTTGGCGCCCAGGGAGAGCATCTGCGCGGTGTCTTTCAACCGCAGCGCCAGCGCCTGCGCCTTGTTGATGTAGAGCCTGGCCTGTTCCAGGTTCATCATCAGGTAAGCCAGTGATCCCATCAGGCGCAGCGCCTGTGTCTGCAACGGCAGATGGTTGAGCGAGGCGGCTCGCTCGTGTGCATCTTGCAGGGCTTGCTCCACATCTTGGTCGTACTCGCCATGCCACAGACGCACGCTCAGGGATTCGATCTGTTGGTCGATTTCGGCGACGAGGTCGGTCATCTCTTGGTTGTCATCTGCTTGCGGTTGGTCTGGCATGAACGGATGCGCCCCTGCACAAGTTGAATACAGATTCGCTCCCCCGTTTGCTGGTGCGTCGTAGTTTAACGCGCCGTCGTTCGACGGACTTGCCCCCTCGGCTCTGCCGGAGGCCGCAACCTCCGATAATACATCCACCATTCTATCACCAATACGCCGAGAACGAGCAGGGCGAGTACCCACCAGAATTCGCGCAGCCCCAGCGGCTCCTGGGCTTCATCCGCCCCCGCTGTGCCCCCACCCAGCACCAGTTCTTGCGGCACACGCGGGGCAATGCGGCTTTCCGCCCCGAAGACGTTGACCGCGAAAGGCTGCGCGGCAATTAGCCCCGCATCGGCGAAGGCTTCAGCGCGATAGAAGCCAGGCTGCTGCGTCTCGTTGAAGATGATGGCGCTCCCGGTCAGCGAGGGGCTGCGCGTCTCACCGTCCGGTAGGCGGATCGTCAGGCGCTCGGCGTTCAAGGGCGGTGTGAGCGTCACCGGGTCGCCGACGCCGTGGGCAGTCTGTGGGAGCAGGCTGGGCGGCGCGAACCACTCCAGGGCATTCGCCATGAAGACCGGCCAGGCCACTTGCAGCGGCAGGTCGCTCTCGCGCAGGTCGAAGGGCAGCAGGGCGATTTGCTGCGCACCGATTTCGCCCGCCAGCAGCACCGCGCCGCTTTCCGCCTGCAAGATCGGCTCGGCCCAGGGCGCGTTCGTCACCGGACGATACCGCAGCAGGTTGAGGGCGTTCACGTTCAAAAAGGCCGCCAGCGGATGCGCCCGATCCGCCACGCGAACCTCGCCTACGGCTTCGATGGCATCGCCCAGGGTGAAGAGGGTGCTGCTCTGCGGCGGATTGATGATGAGCATATCCCCATCGGGGAGCGCATCCGGCAGCCAGCCGTTGAAGACATAGATGTCATAAGGTTGTTCCGGCAGGGTGGCGCGGCTGGTGTCCCCCTGGAAGACCTGCACACCCGGCAGACTGCGCAGCACTTGCTCCACGAAGACGCTGCGCTCTGCCGAAAGCAGCAGCACGCGGCGGGTTGGGCGCTGTGCGGCGACGGCATAGGCCACATTATCCAGCGCCAGATAATCCGGCACGGCATCATCCAGGACGAGTTCAGCCTGCACCGTCGCGAAATCGCGCTCGACTTCGAAGACGAAGGAGCGCTGGCTGCTGCCGTTGATCGTCTGCGTGTTGGAGTCCCAGATGTCCCCGTCCAGGCGGATGAGCACGGCGGCTTCGGCAGGGGACTCGCCATAATTGCGCACCTGTACGAACAACTGCGCCGTCTGCCCCGGCAGCGAATCGGTCGCCAGCGCGGTGATGGCGAGGTTGTCCGCTGCTTCGCCCACCGGGATCACCAGCGGCTGCGGGATATTCTCTGGCAGGGCGGTCGCCCCCTCGATGCCGCCATCGGTGATCAGGATGATACGGAACGAGTCGGCCCCGGCTGCACCCGCCGCCGCCAGAGTCAGCGCTGTCTCCCAATCGCCGCGCCCCTGCCCCGGCTGCGCCTCCAGAATCGCCGTCCGCAGCGCCGGGAAGTCGTCGGTATAGCTGGAAAGCGGCTCGGCAGTGCTGCCCACGCGGATCAGGGCGATTTCATCCTGCGTCCCGGCCTCGTTGAGGATGTTCAACGCCTGCTGCTGGGCTTCCTCGAAACGGCTGCGTCCCCCGGCGAGGTCGGTGGCGTTCATGCTGGCGGATGCATCCAGCAGGATCACGGTCTTCTGCGCACTGACCGTCGGCACGACCTGCACCGGACGTGCCAGCGCCAGCACCAGCAGCGCCAGCAGCAGCAGTTGCAGCAGCAGCAGCAGGTTGCGCCGCAGCCGCTGCCAGGGTGTATTGGCTTCGCGGTCTTGCAGGATTTGCTGCCAGAGGAAGTTGCTGCTGACGATCTGTTCCCGCCGTCGCAGCCGCAGCATATACAGCAAGATGATCGGCAGCGCCAGCAGCGCCGTCAGGAAGGCCAGGGGAGAGAGGAAAGACATGAGCGCACGAACACTTCACAATGGGTACAGTATCTGCATTCTACCGAAAAATTGTGATGATCCTACCCAGGGCGTGTGAGGGTGGGCAGGCGGGCATGGGTTTCGCGGCGACCACAATTGCCCCTTGTGGGCTTCTCTGCTACCATGCCCTGCCTAACAAGCATTGAAATAAGGAGCTTGAGCGCGATGGTGGATGCAGCAGCAGAACGCAAGACCGGGGCGGAAGACATCACCTGGGATCTGTCCGTTTATTATGCGTCATTGGACGACCCTCGCATCGAAGAAGATTTGCAGCGGGTGCAGCAGCGCGTCACGGCCTTTGCCGAAACCTATCGTGGGCAAGTGGCTGAACTGAGCGCCGCAGAACTGGTAACTGCCCATCAGGAGATCGAAGAGATTTATGAGATTTTCGGGCGCATCGAACACTTCGCCTTCCTGAATTTCTCGGTCTACACCAACGATCCCAAATGGGGTGCGTTCTTGCAGCGAATCACCGAAGAAGATTCACAATTGCAGCAGCAGTTGGTCTTCTTCGATCTGGAATGGAACCAGGTGCCTGATGAGCAAGCGCAGGCCATCCTGCAAGACCCGGTGTTGGGCAAGTATGCGCATCACCTGGAAGCCGAACGCCGCCGCAAGCCCTACCAGCTCAGCGAGGCCGAAGAGAAAATCTTGCTGGAAAAGAACGTCACCGGGAACAGCGCCTGGAATCGCCTTTTCGAGCAGTTGATGTCCGCGATGAGCTTCGACTACGAGGGCGAAGAGAAGAACCTGGAAGAAGTGCTGACCATGCTGCGCGATGAAAACCGTGAGATCCGGCGCAAGGCGGCGGATTCGCTGACGGCTGGCCTCCGTGCTCATCAGATGCAGCTCACCTTCATCTTCAACGTGCTGGCGGCGGATAAAGCCTCAGATGATCGCCTGCGCGGGTACGAGTCGTGGATCACCTCGCGCAATCTGGCGAACAAGGCATCGGACGAAGTGGTCAACGCTTTGATCGAGAGCGTGACCTCCAGCTATGACCTGGTGGCGCGGCACTATAAGATCAAGCGCGTGCTGATGGGGCTGGATGAACTCTACGACTATGATCGCTACGCGCCGCTGAACCTCAAAGAGAGCGAAACCTTCTACACCTGGGACCAGGCACGGCAGATTGTCGTGAACGCCTACCGCAGCTTCGCCGAGCGTGCGGGGGAAGTGGCGGATCGCTTCTTCGCCGACCGCTGGATTCACGCCCCGGTGATGCAGGGCAAGCGTGGCGGAGCCTTCGCCACCCCTGGCACAAAAGGCTCGCATCCCTGGGTCTTCGTCAATTACAAGGGTAAGGCCGATGATGTGATGACCCTGGCGCACGAACTGGGGCATGGCCTACACATGTACCTCTCGGCAGAGGAACAGCCCTTGCAGGGGATCCACACCCCGCTGACGACGGCGGAGATGGCTTCCACCTTCGGCGAAATGCTGGTCTTCCAGGATTTGATGGCGAAGGAAGAAGACAAGGAAGTCAAGCTCTCGATGCTGGCAGAGAAAATCGAAGGCACGTTTGCGACGGTCTTCCGCCAGGTTTCCATGAACCGCTTCGAGGATGGGATGCACACCGCCCGCCGCACCGAAGGCGAACTGAGCACGGAACGCCTCAGCGAAATCTGGATGGAAACGCAGAAGGCCATGTTCCAGGACAGCGTGACCATGCGCGATGATTACGGCCTCTGGTGGAGCTATGTACCGCACTTCCTCGCCGTGCCGGGCTACGTCTACGCCTATGCCTTCGGCGAATTGCTGGTGCTGGCGCTCTACAACCTCTACGAGAACCAGGGCGCGGACTTCGTACCGAAGTACATTCAACTGCTGGCGGATGGCAACAGCGATTATCCCGAAAAGCTGCTGGCCAAGGTCGGTGTCGATCTGAACGACCCTGATTTCTGGAATCAGGGCATTGCGCTCCTGCGCGATTTCGTCGACCAGGAAGAAGCCCTGGCGAAGGAACTCTTCCCGGATAAGTTCTGAACCCCGCAGCAGTGCCCCACTGCGTAGGGTTTCACTCCCCCCTTGCGTCCCCCACTGCGTAGGGGGAAACCTGTCCTCCCCCTGCACAGCGGGGGGAGCCAGAGGGGGGATATTGGA
>CAZJWX010000097.1:0-13298 GCA_964549915.1 uncultured Anaerolineaceae bacterium
CCCCTATGCTTGGCACTCGATCCCTGAACCATAAAATACCTACCCCTGAAAAGGGACGGAAGGGGGGACAAGGGGGAATTCACAATGTTTCGCCCGCCATTCTGCCCATTTCTACGGCAATCAAGTTCTGGTGCGATCACCCTGCACCGCCCAATATGGAACAGAAGGTACCTGGGTCGCGTCTTCAACATAACGGCACGCATGAACGGAAGGAAATCACGAGTATGAAATTGCTGAGTCTCTTCCTCGCACTGGTGATCGCCGCCGGATGCAGCAATGCAGGCGATTCGGAGTCCACCATCGACATCGAAACCCCGGCAGCTACTGCCGAGACAACGCCCCCCACAGAGGAAACACAACCAGAAGCGTCGATCCCTGACGACTGGGAGACCTACACCGATACCATCGTCGGCTTCACATTTCGCTATCCACCGGACTGGTTCATCCTTGGGAATGGCACTGCTGACGCTTTGATCTATGCCATTACCTTGCAGGATGCACCCTTTGCGGAAGAGGGCAGCGGCGGCTTGCCGGATGACATCACCAAGATCGACATCGTTGTGGATCATTCGGCGGTCTATGGTAGCCTGGATGCCGCGCGTGATGCCTGGTTCAGCATGCAGGGTGAAGGACAGGGTTCGTCGGAAGTCGTGGACGAAACGCGGCGCACACTGCCGGATGGGCGCGAAGTCATCACCGTCACCACTGCCGGGACGCCCATCGGCGAGACGATCACTGTAATCATGCGGGTGAACGAGCATCGGGTGACAGGCACCATCTTGCACGGCGATGCCGAGACGCTGCTGCAAATCCTGGGGACGTTACAGCCCACATGAGGGCGATGCAGCAGTGCCTGAGCGAGGATGTGTACGCCGACGATCCCTCAGCAGCCCCCTTGCAGAGGAGGATCAGGAATATCGCGCAAGTCGTTCCTGGTGACCCATTTCAATATTTTGGCGATTGCCCCCTCACCCCCTGCGACGAACGTCGCTTTCTCCCTCTCCCACCGTCGGCGGCGCAAACCGCAGGTTTGCCAAAGTCCTTCGCCCCGGAGTGGAAGAGGGACAGACTGACCGTTAGGTCAGACAGGGTGAGGGCGAAACCGTGAACTCCTGCAAGTGAAGACGGAGGGTCGCTGGCATTGTGGGGTGCGTTGGGTGTGCCAGCGGATGAAGGAGCCTGGTCATCCGCGAGCCAGTGGTCGCCGGTGCGTTGCTGCGCTTCCGTCTGGCGTCAGTCTACGAATTGTACGGTGATGTGCATCAGGCCGAGCTTGAGTTCGTCGCCGTCTTCCAGTTCGTAGAGGTGCCCTGGCACCAACGGTTGCTTGTTGATCGATGTGCCGTTGACTGCCTGCAAGTCCTTGATGACCAGCATCTGCTCGTCAATGCGTGGGATGATCTGCGCGTGCTGGCGCGAAATCCCCAGTTCGAACCCCTGGAAATCCGTCAGATCAACATCGACTGGCTGTCCCGCCGTTTTCCGTCCAATGATGAGGGAGTAGTAGGCCGGCACTTCCAGTACGCCACCCGTCTCGCGAATCAAAAAGCGCAGGCGTTCTGGCAGTTTGCGGCGCTTCTCAGTGACTGGACGCTTGGTTTGATCATCGCCACCCAGGTCTCTCGTGTGAATCTCGTCTGACATCACTTCGCCCTTTCTGCCCCGCGTTCATCATCATTCTAGCGCAAAACAGCGCCGTCACAAACGGTGCAATCGCCGCAGGTACCGCACGCACCCCTGCGGGCAGGCGAGCAGGCGGCGAAAGTCGGCCTGCTGATGGGGCTGGTTGTAGGGTTACCGGACGAGCAAGACCTGCATCGCAATCTGCCCGAAGCGCAGTTCGTCGCGGTGGCGAATGGGGTAGCTGTACTCCGGGTCGAGGCGGATGCTGTTGAGGAAGGTGCCGTTGGTGCTGCGCAGGTCGCGGATCATGAAACCTTCGTCTTCCGGTCGGATGAGGGCATGGTGGCGCGAGACCCCCAGGTGCATCCCCCGAAACGGCGTCAGGTCGAAGAGGTTGGCTTCGCCATAAGGCATGCGTCCGACCACAATCGGCTGCGAGACATCCATTTCCACCACGCCCGCCACCGTCCAGATCACGAAACGGAACTGCCTGGCACTTCGGAATGTGCGCAGTGCATCGGAGCTGGGTTTTAACCCCCGTGCGGCCAGTGCGAAATCTCGTTTGCGTGCTGCTCGTGATCCCTGCATGACGATATCCCCTGTCTATCGCAAAAGTAATATTGCGCAATTCCCCCGTGCAAAACAGTAACATACTGTAATCCTGGAAGGCAGTTACAAGATAGTCAGGTTGGTTGGAGTATCTAAACGATAACGTGTTGGTAAATCAAAAGTTGGGCTGGGGGGGAGATGAAGGGGCAGGAGGCAACGCTTGCTGCCTCCCGCCGGGGATTGAAGGCCTCAGTCGATGTCGATCTTCTGCTTGTTTTCGGCTTCGGCTTCTTCTTCAGGGATGCGCACAACTTCGATCTTGAGCTGAGTCAGGAAGGCTGCCAGTGCACCCAGCGCGGCGAAAAGCGGCGCGAAGACCACCGCCGCACCACCGACGACGACGCTGGCGGTCAGCGGCACTTCCATCAGCACGTCTCCATCCGGCTTGCGGATGATGAGGCGGCGCACATTACCTTCTTCGATCAATTCCTTGACGCGCGCGACGAGATCATTACCAGCGACTTCGATCTCTTCCACCCAGTCGTTCTTGCCCTTCGGTTCCTGCGGATTCGGTTGTTCAGCCATGGTTTTCTTCCCTCTATGTGCTTTGTGGACGATTGTTGGATTCTATTGTCTATTACGCAAGAACGCAGCAGCGGGTTGTACGAATGCCCCGTAATCAGCACTCGCTGCCCGGCACGCAAATAACAGCGCAAGAATGCGAGTGTAAACTGGAGCAGCAGGGCCTACACTGGTAACATCGAGTCAGCGAGAGAACGAGGTTTGACCATGACCATCCCTGCCCCTGAACGCTGTTGGGAAGCCGTCCAGCGCAATGATACCGATTTCGACGGCGTTTTCGTGGTCGCAGTGCGCACAACGGGCATCTACTGCCGTCCGTCGTGCAAATCGCGGCTGCCGCTGCGCAAGAACGTCGAATTCTACCCTCTGCCTTGGGCTGCTGAAGCCCAGGGCTACCGCGCCTGCAAGCGCTGCCTGCCCAGGCACGCCGAAGCCGTCGATGAACAGGCCGAGCGCGTGCAGATGGTCTGCCAGTACATTGATGAGCACATCGACGAAGCCTGCACCCTGGAAGAGATTGGCGCGGCGGTGGGCTGGAGTCCCTATCATCTTCAGCGGACGTTCAAGCAGGTCGTGGGGATCACGCCGCGACAATACGCCGAAATGCAGCGCATCGCCCGTTTCAAGGAATGTTTGCGCAGCGGAGAAAGCGTGACCAATGCCGCGCTCGAAGCCGGGTATTCGTCATCCAGCCGCATTTATGCCCAGACGGAGCAGCACATGGGCATGTCGCCGAAGCGCTATCGCAAGGGGGGCGACGACATCACCATCGCCTACAGCATCACGGCCAGCCCGCTGGGGCGCTTGCTGGTGGCGATGACCGCGCGCGGAGTCTGCTCCATCGAGATGGGCGAGGCCGATGAGCTGCTCATCGAACGGTTGCACGAGGAATTTCCAGCGGCACACATCCTGCGCGATGATGAATACTTGCAGGACGCGGTGCAATCCGTGCTGGAATACTTACAGGGCTGGCAGCCGAGCCTGGCGCTGCCGCTCGACCTGCGCGTGACGGCCTTCCAGAAGCGCGTCTTGCAGGAACTGCTGCGCATTCCCTATGGCGAAACGCGCACCTACGCCGAAATCGCACGTGCCATCGGGCAGCCGAAAGCAGCGCGTGCCGTTGGACGGGCCTGTGGTAGCAACCCCGTCCCGCTGGTGGTACCGTGCCATCGTGTGGTGGGCAGCGACGGCAGCCTGACCGGATACGCCTTCGGCACAGAGCGCAAGCGCTACTTACTCGAAATGGAGCAGCACGAGACGGAAGACGAGCCAACGGCTTGAGCGCATCGGCTACGTGGCGGTACGGGCACGGTTCCGCGCAATCGTGCCCCGACCAGAAAGCGCCCAGGGGGATTCTGTCGCGTCCGTCCCCCCTCATTTGACGCAGCCCACCCCGGATTCTCCTGTCATCCCCGACCAACAGACGCATGTCACCAACTGCTCGTTTGCAAAACTGATGAGATTCGTTTAGAAAACGTAACAAGAGCCGATGTTCCTATCGCGCTTGCGCTAAGAATTGTTACAATGTGAGCGCGGATTGAAATACTGCGAAATGGTATTATGCGCTCAGAAACCCAAAAAGCACTGCTGGATGCGCTGCGCACGGCGGAATCGCCTCTGGATGCAGCCCAGGCTCTCGCCAACTGGCTGGGAGAACGCTACGGCTGGTGTTATGCCGTCCTGCCAGATGGTTTCGTCACTGCACCGGGGCAATCCCTGGATGCGGAACTGGTGCGCTGGTTGAAAGACCGGGAGCACCGCGAGACGCTGGAAATGCCGCAGATCGTTGAGGGGGCGC
The DNA here is from genome assembly GCA_964549915.1 of uncultured Anaerolineaceae bacterium. Classification (GTDB taxonomy): domain Bacteria; phylum Chloroflexota; class Anaerolineae; order Aggregatilineales; family Phototrophicaceae; genus JAUZRW01. Next base: position 4,553 of record CAZJWX010000097.1, read on the forward strand.
TGGTGCTGCCCCTGCGTTATGCGGGGCGGGTGCGTGGTTTGCTGGCGCTGCCAGCCGAAGGCGACGAGGAAACGCTCTATTTCGCGCTGGAACTGCTGACGGCGGCGTTACAAGAGCGCTATTTGCAGCAGATGACGGTGCGTGTGCGCCGCTTCGCCGAACGAGTCGCCGGGGTGACGGGACGCGATGCGGCTGCGCTGGCGGTCGAAGATGCGGCGGCGGCCTTTCGCAGCCGCGCCGCCCTGTTGTTGTCCTTTTCCCCGGTGGCCCCCTACGCCGAAATCGTGGCACAGGCTCCCGGACACACGGGCATCAAGCTCGATCCATCGCGCAATTATGGCGAACTCTTTCGCAGTGCCTTCGAACACGCGCCGGGGGCTGCCCTCGCCTCCGCCGACCTGAGCGACCACGCCCTGCATGAAGCCCTGCGCACGGCATTGCGCACCGCTGACTGTCAGCAGTGGATCGCGGCTCCGCTGCTGGCGGGCACCAACATCAACGGAGTCATTTTGCTGCTGCTGCCCGAAAACAGCCGCCAGCGGCAGTTCCTGCGCCAGGAACGCGAGCAACTTCTGCTGCTGGCACAGGTCACCAGCAGCGCCTATTCCCGCGTCAGCTCGCCTACCACTGCGCCGCTCCGCACCCTGGATGACAACGTCTTTCGCCAATTTGTCGAGCAGCTTCAGCGCCCGGTGGATTTCAGCAGCGCCGATGGCCGGGCGCTCTATCGCAATCCTTCCTGGTATGAGGTCTTCGGCGCGTCGAAAGACGACGCGACGCCGTTGCAGGACTATTTTGCCCTGCCCGCCAATGCCCGCGTTCACCGCGACCTTTCCAGCGCGGGCAGCAGCGAAGGCTGGACAGACCTGGTCTTGATGCGCCGTGCGGACAATGCCGAATTTGAAGCGCAGTTGAACGTCGTTCCGCTGCGAGACCCCGATGGGGGCATTGTGGGCTATGGCAGCCTGCTCACCGATATGAGCGACCTCTCGCGCGTCCTGGATAATCTCCAGCAGCAGACGGCACGCCTCGCCGCCGCTGCCAGCGTGTCGCAGGCCATCATCACCCAGACGGACATCGCCGTCGTCATCGAACACGTCCTGATGCTGGTCTGCACGCAGTTCGATTATGCCGGGGCACAGGCCTACGCCTACGAAACGCATGAAGAGCAGGTGCGCTGCATCATGGCCTGCAATCGGCAGGGGTTGGTGCAGCAGGAGTGGATCGGGCATGTGCAGAAATTGGAGCGTGGCACTGCCGTTTATCAGACGTTTGCCCAGCAAGACCCCCTCTTGCTGGAAGATGTGCAGGGTGATCCCATCTTGCAGCCGACCACGCGGGACGCGACGCATTCCGCCGAATTGTTGATGGTGCTGCGGGCAGAGGGGCGTCCGCTGGGGCTGCTCTGCGTCCAGAGCGACCGGCCGCAGGCGTTCAGTATGGATGATTTCGATGTCCTGCAGAGCATTGCCGATCAACTGGCGATGGCGATGTTCAGCGCCGACCTCTACGCCCAGCTACAGGTGCGCGTCCATGACCTGACTGCCATGACGGAAGTCAGCCTGCTGGTACAGTCGTCGTATGATATGCAGGGCTTGATCGCGCGGGTTTACGAGGCGGTACAGCGCCTGGAACGAGGCGGCAAATTCCATTTCGCACTGTACGAACAATCCATTGAACACGCCCGCATCACATCCTATGAGAGCGGCCTGCCGCAGCGCCAGATCGAACCCATCGAAGAGGGCACGCTGCTGCATCATCTGCTGCACGCACGTGAGCCAATCTCCTGGCAGACGGAAGCGGAGCGGGCGGAAGTCGCCACATCGCTGACGACGCCAGCCGCCGACCTGCCCTCGTCCTTTCTGGGGGTTCCACTGCGCACCCAGAACCAGACCCTGGGCGCGATGTACCTCGAATCGCAGCAGTTGGGCGTCTTCGACGAGAACGATGTACAGTTCATGGTCATGCTGGCGAACAGCGCCGCCTTCGGCATCACCAATATGCACCTGCTGAGCGAGAGCGAACGCCGCCTGCACGAGACCGAGACCATCAACACCATCAGCGTCGTGCTCAGCAGCAGCTTCGGCAGCGAGCGCATGTGGGCGCGACTGCTGGAAAACCTCGCCGAATTGTTCCCCAGCGCCATCATCGCCATCGGCCTCTATGACCGCCAGCGCGACCAGATCAGCGCCCCGGAGACCGGAGGGGAAGCCCTGGTGGTGCAGCCACCGGACGACCTGAGCCGCGCCGTCATCGCGCACGGCATCACGCTCTACTTCGAAGATTTGCACAAAGAGGCCGGGCGACTGCTCTCGCTGGGGATCGATCCCGCTGAATACGACATGGAACTGCTGCGCTCGTGGTTGGGGTCGCCCTTGCGCAATCGCAACCAGGAACCCGTCGGCGTCATCGCCCTGCAAAGCGACGAACCCGCCGCCTTCAGCGAACGCCAGACCGCCCTGCTGAACACCGTCTCGGCGCAGTTGTCGCTGGCGCTGGATAATGCCCGTCTGCTGGCTGCGGAGCAGGAACGCCGCCAGATCGCCAACAGCTTGATCGACATGGGGCGCGTGGTCACATCAACCTTGAACATCGATGAAGTCTTCGAGCGCATCCTGGAGCAAATGCGGCGGGTGGTGCAGTATGACCGCGCGACGATCCTGGTGCCCAATAGCTACGAGAGCGGTGCCAACAGCATGCGCATTCACGCAGTAGATGGCTATGACGCGGGCTACCGGGGCAACATGCTCTACTTCGAGGCGGAGAGTCCCCTGGCACGCATCTACCAGCTTCAACAGCCGATTCTGATCCAGGATACGGAAGAGAGTCCGCGCTGGGATTTGCAACCGCTGCTCTTCAAAGACGGCACTCCCAATTCCTGGCTGGGTGTGCCGCTGGTGATGCAGTCCAAGGTGATCGGGATCATCACTGTGGATCGCATCAACCGTGAGAGCTACACCGAGAGCGAGATGAATACCGTCTTCGCGCTGGCGCGGCAGGCAGCCGTCGCCGTCGAAAATGCCCGCCTGCACACAGAGGCCGAGACGAACCTCACATCCTTGCAGAGCCGGGCGCGTCGTCTGGCATCCATGCACAACATCGCCACAATGGTCAGTTCGTCGCTCTCTGCGCAGGAAATCCTCAGCCAGTCCGCCCAGCTTCTGCACGACCTCTTCGCCGTCGATCATGCGGTGATCGTTGGCATGCGCAACGGCAGCGGCGTCGTAGTCGCGGAATACCCGGAACGCGGCTTCCTGGATCAGGTCTTGATCCCGCAGGGCACGACCGCCTACCAGACTCTGCTGCAACTGGTGCAGGAGAATCTGCCACTGCACATCACGGCCCGGTCGCGCAGCACCCTGCTGGGCATCGACCATCCGGGGCGCGTCACCTACAACAGCATGAATCCACAGACTTCGCTGATCGCGCCGCTGGTCGCTTACGAGCAGGTGCTGGGCTGTATCTTGCTGAATAACGACGATGACGAGCGACCCTTCAGCGCCGATGAGCGCGAGACTTACATGACCATCAGCGCACAGATCGCCATCGCCATGCGCAACGCGGAACTCTACGAGCAGGCGGTAGAAGCCAATCGCCTCAAGAGCGAATTTCTGGCGAACGTCAGCCATGAACTGCGCACGCCGCTCAACGCCATCATTGGCTACAGCGAACTGCTGCTTTCCGGCACCTATGGCGAACTGCCCGAAAAGCAGCAGGATCGCCTGGATCGCGTCTACCAGAGTGGACGCAACCTGCTGGAGATGATCAACAATATCCTCGACCTCTCCAAGATCGAAGCCGGACGCCTGGAACTGGAGAAGACCCAGCTCGAAGTCGCCGCGATCATGCGCGATGCTGCCGAATTGATCGAACCGCTGGCGGCGGCCAAATCCCTCGACTTCCAGATGAACGTGGAAGAGGGGCTGCCCATGCTGCTCGCTGATCCGACGCGGCTGCGGCAGATTCTGATGAACCTGCTGGATAACGCCGTCAAATTCACGCGAGAGGGGCGCGTCGTCCTCTCCGCGACGACGACCCAGCCCGCCTTGCTGCGCCATCCGTCCATCCCGAAAGCGGTGCAGACGCGCACGGGGGTCTGGCTCTTGCTCAGCGTGACCGACACCGGAATCGGCATCGCGGAGGAAGATCAACAGATCATCTTCGATGTCTTCCGGCAGGCCGATGGCAGCAGCGTCCGCGAATTCGACGGTACGGGGTTGGGATTGGCGCTGACCAGTCGCCTGGTGAAAATGCACGGGGGCTACATCTGGGTCGAGAGCCAGGAAGGCGTCGGCAGCACCTTCCGCATACTGCTGCCCACCAGCATGACCCTGCGCCAGCAGTACGAGATCGAGCCGGACGATAACCGCCCGGTTGTGCTGATGGTCGATGACGACGAGACCATGCTGCAACTGCTGCGCGAATACATCTCCGATGCGCAGTTCCAGGTGGCCGCGACCAGCAAGCCCCTGCAACTGCTGGAACTGGCGGAGGAATTGCAGCCCGATGTCATCATCACGGACATCATGATGCCGCACATGGACGGCCTGGAAGTCATCCGCCGCCTGAAAAACAACGAGATCACGCGCCACATCCCGGTCATCATCCTCTCCATTCTGGATCGGCGCAAAGAAGGGTTGAGCCTGGGCGCAGCGGCCTACCTCGCCAAGCCCGTCACGCGCAACGACCTGATCCGCACGCTCTCGCGGGTGATGAAGGCTGCATCGCAGCAGGCCGAGGAGTAGGGCAACAGGCGCAAACAACGGCCCGGAACCCATCCTCGCCCTGTGGCATGGACTTCGCTAAGATGGCGGGGATGGCGTCGGCGTGAGGGGAGCTACTGGCGTGGAGTTGTCAGCCCGATTCGCATATAACCCAACTGATTTCCATATTCGTCTATTCGTCCGTGAGCCGCAGGAGTAGCCACTTGTTCGATCCGACTATTCTGAGGCGTACCCTGCACGCGACAGTCTGGGTTGGGCTGCTGCTGCTGCCGACGCTGCTGACGGCGGCGTTGCTGGCAGCGACCTACGACGCGACCATCAGCGACCTCGTGCCCATCTGGTCGGATGAAATCTGGTACTGGCATCAGGCCAGCACCTTCAGCGAAGCCGGCTTGCGCGGCGGCTATTACAGCGTGCTGGAAACCCCTGCCAGCGCACCCTTCGCGCACTTCCACGCCTGGGGGCTGGCGAGTCCCGCCCTGTACGGGGGCATCGCTGCCTTGTTCGGCCTGCCACTTTATGGAATCACCGCCATCAATCTGGCGCTGCTGACCCTGGCGCTGGCGAGCTTCGTCGCCCTTGTGCGCCCGACTCCGCTGCAAACCCTGGGGAGCGGGCTGTTGCTGGCGACTTTCGCGCCCTTCATCATATACAGTTCGTCGAGTTTGCTGCCGCTGGTACAGCAGGCGCTGGCGGTGGCTGTCGCGGCGGGGTTCGTCGTGCTGCTGCGCCGCCGTGACGCGACTCCCCGCCCTGCGCGGTTCGCACTGGCGCTGCTGCTGCTGTTCGCCGCCTGGCTTCGCCCGACCTGGAGCCTGCTCTTCGTGCCCTATTGGCTCCTGCTCCAGCCCCGCTGGAACCTGACTCGCGTCCTGGTCAGCGGTGGGGTGGGGGTGCTGGTCTTCGGGCTGATGACCGGATTCTATGCCTGGACGTCCGCGCCATATCCCAATTTCCGCAGCCGATTCCTGTCCGCCCTGGGCGATGACCCCGGCACCGCCTTCAACCTGCTGCTGGGCAACCTGACGACGAACCTGCTGCTCCTGGGCGAGGGCAATGTGCTGGAAGTGCGGCTGCGCCTGCAAATCTTGCTGGTCGCGCTCTTGCTGCTGGCGACGCTGTTCTATGCCCTATGGCGACATCGGCGCGACAAATCCCAGGGCAACACATGGGGCGAGAGCGCCGTGCTGCTCTACATCCTGGGGGTGGCACTGGCGCTGACGATTCTGCTCTACGATGTGAAGGAATGGCGCGATTACCGGGTGCTGTCACCGCTGCTGCTCTTGAGCGGGCTGGTGCTGATCGCGTCAGGAAGGCGCTGGCTGGTGCTGGCGCTGCTGGCGACCAATCTGCTAATTCTGCCGGAAGCGCTCAACGTCTACCGCATCTGGACGGAATGGCACGTCAGCGAGGCCAAACGCGAAGAATACTATGCCTGGGAAGCGGAGATGCAGAAGGTCATGACCTACGAACCCGGCGTTGATCCCTGGTGCAATACGCTGCTGCACTCGCACAGCTATCTCTTCGGCCCTACCTCCGTGCTGCTGGCGGTGGATGCGGGAATCGGCCTCTCGTCCCCGCTGGATCAGCCGACGGAACCGCCCTTCCGTTCACGCTACCTGCTGTTGGATGAAGGCGACATCGAGCGTTTCGCTGATGATCTGAATGTGCGCCAGTTGCTGGTTGTCCCCAATGGGGTGCTCTACGAGAATCGCGCCGCTGATTGCCCCGTGCTGGAGTGAAGTTCGCTGTGCTGCTCGCAGGCCACCGGCGCGGATCCGCCCGTGCCACCCCTCCAGTCCAGACAATCCGGTCTGGTGGCTGTGATCGTGCAGAAAAGCCCCCCTTCCTCGATAAGTATGCCAGATTCAAACCATGTTGCAGGGGTATTTTCCCGGCGGGGTGGTTACAATACAGAGATAGTTCCCGGTTTTTTGGGGTGCGAATTCGGGGTGACCTCGTGTGGCTGCCCAGGGAGACCCCTGCCGCATCATTCCGTCAATGCCCAACGCTGCATCCCGACGACGCACAAACGACCCGGAACCAGAAAGTGAAACGCCCAACCAGAATACCCACATCATCCCAGCGAGTGTGAGCCATGCGTTTTCATTACACCGAACTCTTCAGCACTTACAGCATCATCGCACGTGACCCCGAAACAGGCGAACTCGGCGGCGCGGTACAGACTCATCAGGTCGGCGTAGGTCGCGTGATCCCCTTCGCGCTGCCGGGAGTCGGCATTGTGGCCTCGCAATCCCTCGCCAACGTGAGCTATAACCCGATGGCGCTGGCGATGCTCAAAGAAGGCATTGCCCCCCAGGACATCATCCACGCGCTGACTGCCAGTGACGCCAATGCCAAACGGCGGCAGGTCGCGGTGATGAACGCTGCGGGTGAGGCAGCGGCCTTCTCCGGGGAGGGCTGCATCCCAGAATTTGGGCATCATGTGGACGAAGGCTACAGCGTGCAGGCCAATATGATGACGCGCCCGACCGTGATTGACGCCATGCGCGAGGCCTTCGAAGGGGCGACGGGCAACCTGTCAGAGCGGATGGTGGCCGCCTTGCAAGCGGCACAAGCCGAAGATGGTGACATTCGCGGGATGCAATCCGCCGCCCTGAAAGTGATCCCCGCTTCGCGCGAGGCGGCGGAATGGGCGACGAATTACGATATTCGTGTGGATGAGCACGAACACCCCGTTGCAGAGCTGTCGCGGCTGGTCACGATCCGGCGGGCACAAGAAATCGACGCGGAAGGGCTGAATCTACTGCGCGAGGGCAAGCGCGAAGACGGGCTGCAAACCTGGGCGAGAGCGCGTCAGATGGCACCGGATCAGGAAGAAATGGCTTTCTGGCAGGCCATCACCCTGACGGATCGTAAACCATATGACGATGCCGTGAGCATTGCCGCCGACATCTTCAAGGCGCACATCGGGACACACGAACGCCGTGCCGAATGGATCGACCTCGTGCGTCGCTTGCAGGCCTGCGGCTTGATTGAGCGTGAGGGCGCGGCAGAAGAGTTGTTGGAGGCCATCGAATGATTCGCAACATCCAGGCATTGTTCACCCCGGAGCGGCGGCAGGAAGTCCTCGATGACCTGATGGCGTTCTTCCAGGCGGATGATGACATCGCGGGGCTGGTGCTCGTGGGGGTGGAGTCGCCGTCGGCGGCGGTGAGTGACCCCTACGGCGGTTTGATCCTGCGCGTTGTCCTCAAGAATGGTGCGATCTTCCACAGCGTCTACGCCAAATGGCGCAAGCGGCTCTACCAACTGCTGCCTGCGGCCTTCCTCTATGAAGAGACCCACGAGAGCGATACGGCGCAGCTTCATCTGCTGCTGGATGATTACCTGGAGATCAGCCTGGGATTTGCGCGCCTGGTGGATTTGCGGGCGGTGCGCAAGCCCTGGTATGTGCTCTTCGACCAGACCGAAGCGAAGGACATCCGCCCCACGCTGGAGACGATCCAGGATGAGCAGCGCGTCGCAACCCCGGTGCGCACCTACGAGCAGATCATGCAGCGCAGTTGGCAGCCCATCGTGCGCTGTGTGGCGGCGCTCAAGCGCGGTGAAACCTGGCGGTCGCTGCACATGCTCGAACAGGTGCGCGATGCCACGATCCAACTGGCAGCGATCAATCATAACCTGGATGCACGCGGCTACGCCGAAGTTGACCAACTGCCGGAGATGTTCCTGGTACGGCTGCGGCACACGCTGCCCACTGATTCGAGTGAGGTGGCGATTCGCCGTGCCCTGCGCATGACGCTGCTGTTGTTCTTCTCTGTCGCAGAGGAATTTGAGTCCGCGCATGAAGATGCCCCGCAACTGATTGAGGGCTTCCGACGCTGGATGCGCCCTTATAGCGAAGCATTTGGCTGATGGCACAGGGGGACATTGGACTGCGTGCGCAACCTCATCCCCCTTGCGTCCCCCCACTGCGTAGGGGGAAACCTGTCCTCTCCCTGCGAAGCTATGCATTACCCACAAATCGGAGAGCGGAGATAGAATGGACAAAAGGACGT
>CAZJWX010000098.1:0-12262 GCA_964549915.1 uncultured Anaerolineaceae bacterium
CTAGGAATTCACGTACGGCCTGCCAGTAATCACTGATGACCGCGAGCGCACGTTGAACGCTGTTCACCTCAGCCTCGTTTCGTCATCTCCGTCAATAAGCCTGGTCCCGCTTCTCTTTCAGGATTCGAGTGATTTGCTCCAGATGGATGCCATCATGCAAGGTCGCCAGAAATAGTTGATCGTGCAGCGTCAAAGCGCCGCGTGTGGGATGCTGCGCGACACGCTCCCAATCGGCCTCGCTCCGCGCACGCAAGAATGCCAGGAAGTCCTTACGTGCCGTGCGCCACGCCGCCAGGTGATCTTGCCAGGGCGTCTGCTGGTAGGCGTTGGTGTGTGCCAGTTCGTCCGGATCGGGAAACGGCAGTGCGGGGTTGTCCGCCGTCACCGTCAGTTGGGCGCGTTCCAGGAAGACGGCTTCAAAATCGCGCAGATGACCCAACACCTGCACGACTGTCCAGCCCTCGCCACCGTCACGGTACGTGCGCAGCGCTGCGTGGTCGCTGACTGCCAACAGCGAGTCCACCGTCTCGATACCCAAATCTAGCCGCTCGAATTGCCAGCCGCGAATCGCCTCCAGTTTCATTGGTTCTCCTTAGGTGACTTGTGCCATCCAGTGGACACTGGCAGCACCTTCAACCATACCGCAATCGCGCTCAGCCTCAAAACCGTACCATAGTCCGTTCTTGTTTGCCTCTCACCGGCCTCAAATCCTGTGATTCAGTACGAGAAGTGCGAGGGCAAATCCAAATCAGTGGCGTCTAACCGTCGTTCCCTTTCTCGATGATGTTCTGCCGCTGCCAATCGGCAATCAATTCCAGTGCTTCGTCCAGGGTGTGGGTGAAACGAAAGCGGTCGACCGTGTATGACAACTCATAGGCGCGGCAGAAGGTCTGCAAGAGCAGGCGCGACGCCGATTCTTCGACGACGAAAAACGTCAGCACTTCCTGTGGCATGTCGATCTTCAGCAGTCGCAGCAGCCGCGCATAGTCCCGACCACCGAGGGGGAGCGTTTGCTGCTGCCAAGACACATGAGTCACTATGAAAATGGGGCGGCTGCGTGTCATCATCCGTTGGTTGATCTGCGCCGTGATGAACTCGATCTCCGTCCAGGTTGTGCCATCCATCAAAGTGATGCAGAGAATGTCCTCTTCGGGATCATGCCAGCGGGTCTGGATGTGTTCGGTCTGCGGCAGCCAGCTCTGCATTGTGACCTCAAGTCTTTGCGCCCTTTCATTTATTGATTATAGTGCCAATCACAATTCACAGGTGCTAGATTGTCATAGATTCTGTCATTTGTTCCGATGAATCATGACAAATCGCACAGTGTACGTGGGCGCACAGAGCGCTTGCCCCCAACGCACACCGGGCTGGCTCATCCACTGCAAGCCCAGCCGCACCGGGCAGGAATCTTCCGAAGCAGATTACGACGCGACGGATTCCAAACGATCCCTCATCAAGCACACATGAGCGACTGAAGTTATCCGTCATTTTTCGCGCAGTTTTGGGTACAATAGATGCTGAATGTCATGCAATAATCGGGAAATTCCGCATTCCCGCACGCGAAGATACAGACAGGCAAAGGTGTTTATGACCCTCCCAAAGCAGTTCTACGGGCCAAACCTGGGGTACTTGATCGAGCAGTACGAGAAGTACCAGGAAGCACCCGACTCCGTTGATCCGAAGACGGCGGCCTTCTTCCGCGATCTGCCGCCGGATGCTTTCTATGCTCTCTTTCAATCCCAGCCCACCCAGCCCACCCAGCCCAATGGCGTAGCGACCGCAGGCGCTGTTCAGGCTCCTGCGCCGGATTTGCGCAAAGTCGTCGGGGCAGTGGGGCTGGCGAATGCCATTCGGCAGTTCGGGCATACCGCTGCCCAGCTTGACCCGCTCGGCAGTGAGCCGCCGGGTGACCCCGCCCTCAATCCAGCCACGCACGGAATCACCGACGAGGATTTGCGTGGCTTCCCGGCGAGTTTGATCGTCTCCGGGCCGCTGGGTGAACAGGCCAACAACGCGCTGGAAGCCATCCAGGGACTGCGCGAGGTCTACTGTTCATCCATCGGCTACGACAACGAACATCTGGAAGACCCGCAAGAGCGTGAATGGCTGCGCGATGCCATTGAGTCGCGCAGGTATCGCTATCAGAGCAGTGAAGAGGCTGACCGCACCCTGCTCAAGCGCCTGACGGAAATTGAAACGATGGAGCACTTCTTGCAGCGCTCCTTCCCCAGCAAATACCGCTTCTCCATCGAGGGGCTGGATATGATGGTGCCCATGCTGGACGAAGTCGTCAGCGCGGCACGCGACAGTCACGCGCAGATGATCTTCTTCGGTATGGCGCATCGTGGGCGTTTGAACGTGCTGGCACACATCTTGCAGCGTGACTACCCGCGCATCCTGGCGGAGTTCCGCGATACTGAAAAACGCGCCGAAGGCACCGACGCAATCGGCTGGACAACCGACGACGTGAAATACCACAAAGGTGCTACGCTGCACCTGGACGGCCTCACTCTGAAGATGGCTCCTAACCCCAGCCACCTGGAGCAGGTGAATCCTGTGGTGGTGGGCATGGCGCGTGCCGCCGCCACTGACATGGATCACGGCGGTGCGCCGACGTTCAACCGCGAACGCACCATGCAAGTGCTGATTCATGGGGATGCGGCCTTCCCGGGGCAGGGCATCGTCGCGGAAACCTTCAACCTCTCCGGTGTGCCGGGATACGGCGTCGGCGGTACGATTCACATCATCGCCAACAACCAGCTTGGTTTTACCACCATGCCGGAAGATGGGCGCAGCACCCGCTACGCCAGCGATATGGCCAAGGGGTTCGGCGTGCCCATCATCCATGTGAACGCCGATGATCCCGCCGCCTGCATCGAAGTGGCGCGGCTGGCTTTCGCCTACCAGCATCATTTCGAGAAGGATATTCTCATTGACCTGGTGGGTTACCGTCGCTACGGGCACAACGAACTCGATGAGCCGGGCTTCACGCAGCCCCGGATGTATGATGTAGTGCGCAAGCACGAGAGCGCCCGCCAACTATGGGGCAACCGACTGGCACAGCGCGGCGTCATCGGCGCAGACGAGCCAGACGCGCTCTACACACAGCACATGCAAGACCTGCAAGAGCAACTTGAGAATATGCCCGACGACCAGGAAGGCATCGCTGACCCGCAGGTCGAACTGCCAGAACCGGGGATCGCAGGCCGCATGGATACGAAAGTAGACCCGGAACGGCTGATCGCCATCAATGACGCGCTGACGGGCACGCTGGAAGGCTTCAACTTCTACTCGAAGCGCTTCGAGAAGACCATCCGCAGCCGCCGTACCACGCTCAACGACCCCGAAACACAGGCCATTGATTGGGCGACTGCCGAAGAATTTGCCTTCGCCAGCATTCTGAACGACGGCATCCCGATCCGCATGACCGGGCAGGACAGCCAGCGCGGCACCTTCAGCCACCGTCATGCCGTGCTGCATGATGCCGAAACAGGGGCAGAACTGGCACCGCTGCAAGCCTTTCCGCTGGCGAAAGCTACCTTCGAAATTCACAACAGCCCGCTGTCCGAAGCGGCAGTTGTGGGCTTCGAATATGGCTACAACATCCAGGCGAAGAATGCCCTGGTTCTCTGGGAGGCGCAGTACGGCGATTTCGTCAACGGTGCGCAGGCCATCATTGACGAATTTGTGCTCAGCGCTCGCGAGAAGTGGGGCGAATTGCCTTCACTGGTGATGCTGCTACCGCATGGTCACGAAGGCGCAGGGCCGGATCATTCCAGCGGACGCCTGGAACGCTTCCTCTCGATGGCTGCTAAGATCAACATGCGCGTGGCTTACCCTTCGACGGCGGGGCAGTACTTCCACCTGCTGCGGCGGCAAGCCCTGCTGCTGGAACGCGATCCGCTGCCGTTGATTGTGATGACACCCAAGAGTCTGTTGCGCAACCCGAGCGTTGCTGCCAGCATGAACGATCTGACGCAGAGCCACTGGCAGCCCGTCATCGACGATGATTGGGTCAAGCCGGACGAGGTAACGCGGCTGGTCTTCGTCAGCGGTAAGTTCTATTACGACCTCGCCGGAGCCGACTACCGCGAACAATACTCGCATGTTGCGCTGGTACGAGTGGAGCAGTTGTACCCCTTCCCGGCCAGTGACTTGCGAGAAGTCATCGAGCGCTACCCGAACCTCTCGCAGATCGTCTGGGCGCAGGAAGAGCCGAAGAACATGGGCGCGTTCGACTTCATGCAGTATCGCCTGAAGAAGCTCGTGGGCATGCAGATTCCGGTGAATTACGTGGGGCGTCGGCGCAGTTCCAGCCCGGCGGAAGGCAGCAAGACGGCCTGGTATCGCAATCAGGCTATGGTCACCGAATACGCCTTCGACTGGGATTTTCAGGCGAAGCAACCCAAACCGCTGCATGAGAAAGAATGAATATCTCCCTTTCCCTTCATCCCCTGCCCGTCGCAATGGGGAGGGGCAACCGAGCACTGCGAGGAAGGGTGGGGGTGAAATTGAAACCAGGAAACTAGAACCGAAACGGTACACAGGGAGACAGGGAACAATGGCAGAAATCCGCGTACCCGAACTGAGCGAATCCGTCGTAGAAGCGACGGTCGGAGAATGGCTGGTCAGCGTGGGCGATAGCGTCAGCGTGGGCGATGTGCTGGTGATGCTGGAAACGGACAAGGTATCGCTGGAAGTCGCTGCAGAGGCCAATGGCACCATCACAGAAATTCTCGTCGGCGAAGATGAAGACGTGACCGCCGGGCAGGTGTTGGCGACGATGGCCGTCGGCGAAGGGGAGGCCGTCCCCGCGCAGGAGACCGCGCAGCCAGCACAATCGGCCCCCGCCCCGGCTCCATCTTCACCATCTACATCCGCCAGCGGCGGCACCAGGGCGACACCCGTCGCGCAGCGTATGGCGCAGGAACACGGCATCGACATCAACAAGGTGCCGACCAGCAATGGCGGCAAAGTGGATAAGGCCGATGTGCAGTCCTACATTGACGCCCAGCGCCAACCCGCACCCGCGCCAGCCCGTCCGGCCCCCGCAGCCGCGCAGGAAGAGACCTTGCGCGAACTGCGTCCGGACGAAACGCGCGAGAAGATGAGCCGCCGCCGCCGCACCATCGCTCGCAATCTGGTGCAGGCGCAGGCCACCGCCGCCATGCTCACCACCTTCAACGAAGTGGACATGAGCGCCGTCATGGAATTTCGCTCGCGTCACAAGGAAGCCTTCAAAGAGAAGTACGGCGTCAGCCTGGGGATCAACAGCTTCTTCGTCAAGGCGGCTGTGGGTGCACTGAAAGCCTACCCACGCATCAACGCCGAGATTGAAGGCGATTACGTCATCACCAAGGACTACTACGACATCGGCGTCGCGGTCGGCAGCGAAGAAGGGCTGGTCGTCCCCGTGCTGCGCAACGTCGGCAACATGACAATGGCGCAAATCGAGAAGACCATCAAGGGCTATGCTGTTCAGGTACAGGAGGGCACCCTGCCCATCGAAGCGTTACGCGGCGGCTCCTTCACCATCACCAACGGCGGCGTCTTCGGCAGCATGTTGAGCACGCCCATTCTGAACTACCCGCAGGTCGGCATCCTGGGCTTGCACGGCATCAAGGAACGCCCGGTGGTGGTCGATGGCGAGATCGTCATCCGCCCCTGGATGTACATCGCGCTGACCTACGATCATCGCATCGTGGACGGCAGCACGGCGGTGATGTTCCTGGTGCGCGTCAAGGAATTGATCGAAGACCCGGAACGCCTGCTGATGGAAGGCTGAGCATCTGCGCCGGGAGGGTGTTTCGCCCTCCCGCACATCCTCCCCGTTCACGCCCATTCACCAACAGATGCGCCCGCTTAGTCCCCTGTGAGCATCGGTATGGAAACGAGCGCCGCGCTGCTATAATCCTCTTCGCTTACAGATACACCAGATTACGAGGATGAATCCCCCATGCTGCGCCTTCTTCTTCTCTCGCTGTTCATGCTTGCTGCCTTCGCTCCCGCACAGGCGCAAGAGCGCTTCGATGCACCACCCTACGCTCAACGGGGCGTCTACGCCATCGGCACGATGGAATTGACTATTGAAGACGAAGATCGCCCGCTGGATGTCACACTCTGGTATCCGGCGGATGCCACCCCCGACGAAGAGCCGATTGCTTCCTATCCGCTGAGTGGCCTGCTGCGCGTGCCAGGGGAAGCTTATCGCGATGCCTCGTTGGCGGCAGATGGCGCACCGTTCCCGCTGATTCTCTTCTCGCACGGTAGCGAATCGTCGCGGGTGCTCTCGCTCTTCCTGACGGAACATCTGGCCTCACGCGGCTTCATCGTCATGGCGGCGGATCATCCCGGCAACAATGTCGATGCGCGGCTGAACCGTGCCACTGATTTCCCGGTCGCTTACGCGCTGCGTCCCTTCGATGTGTTGCGCCAGCTTGATTACGCGGCAGAGGTGCTCAACGCTCCCGGCGGCCAGATGGAAGGCATGATCGATATGGAGCAGGTCGGCGTCATGGGGCATTCCTTCGGTGGCTGGACGGCGCTCTCCGCAGCCGGAGGCCGGGTCGATTTCCCGGCGCTGCGTGCGTTCTGCGAGGCCAATCCCAATGACAGCGTTTGTTTCCTGGCGGATGACGAGGCAGCGGTGGCGCAAGCACGCGGCTACGACGAAATCCCGGCAGCACCCTGGGAAGCGGTGGCGGATGAACGCATCGGCGCAGTGGTGGCGCTGGCTCCCTGGAACGGCCCCCTGCTGGAACTCTCGCAGGTCACGGCTCCGACCTTGATTGTTGTCGGCAGTGGGGATGCGATCACCCTGCCGGAGCGTGACGCCTACGACATCTACGACCGCCTGCCAGGTGACCGCAGCCTGATGACCCTGGAACTGGCCGGACACAACATCTTCATCGACGCATGCCCTGACCTGCTGATCCAGTTTGGCTTCCAGTCCACCTGTACCGATCCCGTCTGGGATATGGCACGCGCCCATGATCTAACCAACCACGCGGTGACGGCCTTCTTCCAGGCGACCCTGCGCGGAGATCGAGACGCCGACGCAGCCCTGCAACCCAATACTCTGGACTTTCGCGGCGTGACCTTCCAGCGGGATTGACGCCGCACCGACGGATCGCGATCCCGCCGCACTCACGATTTGACGCAATTGGCCTGGCTGCCACGTTCCGTCATTGGCGCGGAACTGCGGGACGTGGTAGTTTCGTGGCCTGGTTCCAATGGTGGAAAGTGAAACGATGGCAGCGCGGGAACACCTCGCCGCACAACGCGCCACCCAGGCGCATACCTGGGGGCACATCCTGCCCGAACGCTGGCAGGCGACCGCCGAATACGCAGGACAGTCGGTGCTGGATGTCGGCTGCGCCAATGGTGTCTACGTGGCGAAGCTGCTGCAGAGTGGGCGGCAAGCACATGGTGTGGATTTGCTGCCTTACCCGGCGTGGTCGCGTTTGCCGGGACATTTCACAGTGGCGGACGCGACCCGGCTTCCCTTCGCAAACCATTCCTTTGATACACTGATCGCCTTCGAGACGCTGGAGCATGTGCCACAGCCGGAGCACGCGCTGGCGGAGATGCGCCGCCTGCTGCGCGATACGTTGATCCTCAGCGTGCCCAATTGCGAGACTCCCGCCGCCCTGCGCGATGGCGGTTTCAGTTTCCATCACTGGGTGGATCGCACACACGTCAATTTCTTCACGTTGGATTCGCTGGTCAGCACCGTGCAGGCTGCTGGATTCCGCGTGCAGGTAGCAGAACCGATCAACCCGATTCTGCCCGCCGTGCCGCTGCTGACCTCCTTCGGCGTGCCCTTGCGCCCCGCTCGTGGCATTGCCCGCCTGCTGCGCCGTATCAGTCCACGCCAGTATCGCATGTCGCTGCTGGTCGTTGCCACGCCGGACGAGACCTGACCTTCAGGCCGTCCGCTCGCGCAAGGCCTCCCGCAGAATCACCAGCCGCAGCAGCGTGTTGACCGTCGGCGGCACGATTCGGGCGAAGGCCGCACCCACCGCGCCATAGACCGGAGCCGCTGTGAACAGCACCAGCATCGCCAGCCCGAATGCCCCCAGCGCGACGACGTTTTGCTGCCGCAGCCGATCCGCGATGACCATTGCCGAGCGCAGCCAGACAAAGGTCGCATTCAACGCCAGCCCCAGCGTGAGGATGCTGGTCGTCAGCGCGATTCCGCGATAATCCTCGCCGAGCAGGGCAGGCAGCAAAAACGGCCCCAACACGACGATGAACAGCACGAACGGTACAGTGAGCAGCGCCAGCAGCAGGGTGATGCGGCTGGCGAAACGCCGAAACTCGGCGACGCTCTCCTGTGCATACACCTGCATCAGGCGTGGATCAATGGTGATGCGAATCGGCTCGATCAAGCGCTGAATCAATTCGGCGATGTCCTGGCTGCTGCGGAAGAGACCCACCACTGCCGGATTGGTCAGCAGCGCCAGCAGCGGAATCAGCAGGCCGACCTGCAAGCCTTGCAGCGTCTCGCCGACCCATAGTTGGCTCAGCGTGCGCCGAAACGTCGGCAGCGCATCCGGGCGAGCGCCTTGCAGCAGCGATGTTCCGGTCTCACGCCGCCATGCTGCGTAGAGCAGGCTGAACATCAGCAGCCCGTTGAGGATTTCGCTGGCGATCCAGCCCCAGATTGCGCCAATCAATCCACCAGCCAGCGCCCCGCCGACGATCAATGGCAGCCGAGCCACCGCGAAGAAGATGGATTTCCCCGCCAGCCAGCCGAAGTAATCCAGCGTGCGCAACCCCGCCGACGCCACCCCGTTCGCCAACAAGCGAAATGGGATCGTGATGCCAAAAGCCCGCACCAGGGGCAGCAGCTCCGGCGCTTGCAGCATATTCACCGCGATGAACTGTGCGAAAATCAGCACCAGAACCGCGCCGATGACCCCGGCCACGGCATCCACACCCAGCAGCCAGGTGGCACTACGCGCCATCTCCGGCGGCTCTTCGCCGTATTCCGTCCAGTATTTGATGGTCGCCTCGCGCGTGCGAAAATCAGCGAACAGCAAAATCAGCGCCGTGCTGCCGACCAGAGTCGCCAACCGCCCGTAGTTCTCGGCTCCTAATAGGCTCGCCGTCCAGATTTGCTGCACGAACATCAAGGCGATGGAGAGCGCCCCGGCGACGTACAGCAGACTCGCCCCGCGCAGCATGCCGCTGAGGTTGCGATCCTGGCGTATGGTCTGGAGCAGTCGCTTGAGCATGGCGTTCCGGTGTGCTATCTCGTGTGGAAAACAGCGCACGATGATACGCGCAATGCGCAGACGCAGCAAGCTGGCAGTTCTGGCATGGGTCGATCCGCCACCAGAATCTCGCCCGCTTGCATGTGGTTGGGGCAGGGGGCATCGACAAATCCCGTATACCACCTCCCCCAGCACGAGATTTGCCGCCAGATTCGCATTCGTCACAGCCCACGATTCACGGTAGAATGTCGCTATACTGATAGTCGTCATAGCATCCCAGAACGGTTCTCGATATGCCCACACTCTTCATCTCTTACAAGCGCGGGACAGATGGTGTCGAAAAACTCAAAGCTCGTCTTCGCCAGAAAAATTATGCCCTCTGGTTTGACCGCGACGATATTCACCTGGGCGATCCCGATTGGGAGGCGAAAATTGTGCAGGGGATTGAATCCTGCGCGGGCGTGGTGCTGTGCCTGACACCAGATGCCTGTAAAAGCAAGCCGATTCGCTTCGAGATGACGAAGGCGCAGGAATTGGGGAAGCCAATCTTTCCCATCATGTTGGACTCTGTACCAGATATTCCCACCTGCCTGGAAGCGCTAAACCTGCCGCCCAAACAGCATGTGGAGCCGTTGCATGGCGTAGATAACTGGGAAGAAGGATTCCAGGTGCTGCTGCGGGGGCTGCGGGATAAAGACATCGTGGTGACCCCGCACGATCTTCGCAAAGACCGCACAACCGAAGAATCGCGCCTGCACCAGCAGTATCTGACGAAGCTCATCAGCCAGATTGGACGGCTGCGGTTGAGTGCAATCAACCCGGAGAATATGACCGGGGAAGGCGCACCGCTGGAACAAATTTATGTGCCACTGCCGACCGACCAGACGATTTCAATCGAAGTGGCGGACTACCGCATCACGGACTGGTGGATTGATGAAGGCGGTTCATATCGCCGAGATTTTCTACTTGGTGCAGCAAAACGCGAAAAATATCCCCTGGAACAGCGCACTCGTCCGACAGCGAAGCACTGGGAAGATGCGGCATCGCTGGAAGCCCTCAAAGATGCGCGGCAAATTGAACTCGATGAACGGCGCGAAGAGGTTAAGCAGCGGAAAGCGGCAGGTGAGCGCTATGTCTCCGAGATTAAGGATGGTGTTTACCCGGAAAATATTCCACTGTTTGCCCATGATGTCGCTGCCGCCACCAAACGCCTCGTGGTTCTGGGTGATCCAGGCAGTGGCAAAAGTACATTCGTCAAGCACCTGGCTTTATGCCTTGCCGGGGAGCAGCGAGAGAATCCGCTGCGCGAAGCCAATATCGCGCACATCGGGCGCTGGACGCACGGGGTACTGACCCCAATCTATGTTGAACTGCGTGCCTTCGTCAGTTCGGCTCATTTCCCGCAGACTGACACACCAACGGTTGACCATCTCTGGCAGTACATCCTGGTGGAGATCCTGGGCGAAGAACTGCGCGATTATGCGCCACAACTGGATTATGACCTGCGCCGAGGACACGCGCTACTCGTACTCGATGGCCTGGACGAAGTGCCCTATCCGCGCAAACGTGGCGGCTTGCAGGCACGACAGGAGCAGCTCAAGGCACTGGCACAATCCCTGAATGATACTTACGGGCAATCCCGGATTGTGGTCGCCAGTCGCCCTTACGCCTATGAGGGCTGGTCACTGCCGGGGTTCAGCAGCGTGAAGCTAGCTCCCTTCACGGATCAAGAACGGGAGCAGCTTGCGACGAACCTCTACCGGGCCGACGGCGATGAAGAGGAGACCGCCAGAGATAAGGCCAAACGCCTGAATGCCGCCTTGCGCGATATTCACGAAGATTTGAAGGATCGTCCGCTGTTCGTGACATTGATGGCGACCATTTTCGCGGCTGGCGAGGAGGAAGGATTGCCACCACGTCGCGGAGCGCTCTACCGCGAGAGCATTCTACTGCTGCTGGAACGCTGGACGAAAGCCAAGCCCAACGCACCATCGCTGACAGAACTCCTGGGAGACAGTACCCGCGATGACTTGCTGGATCGGCTGAGTATTCTGGCCTATGAAGTCCATGAACAACTGGACGGCGAAACCGATGAGGGCGAGGCATCCACGAATTTTGTGCCCGAGATTCCGCGAGAACTGCTGGCACGACATATTCTGGAGATGGAATGGGAAGATCCATCCGTGCGGGCGACGCAAATTGTGACTTACCTCAGCGAGAATGCCCGGGTGTTGGTTTCGCCTGGGCAGGCACAGGGCGATCATGTTTTCCGCTTCGCCCACCGAACGTTCCAGGAATACCTGGCAGCCCGACACATCACGGCACAATGTACCCAGTCCTATGAGCTTCTGCGCCAACTGGTCAGCCAGCGCCTGCAATTATGGCATGTGCCGGGGCGCATGGTGGCGGATGTGCTGGTAGATGATGAGGCCTTCCGCGACAAAGACCTCTGGGGACTGGTCGATGACTTGCTGCCCGATGATCCGCCGGAATCCTTGTCCGTAGATGACCCCAACCTGCCACTTGTCTGGTTGTGCAGCCGCTACATCCAGGAACAAGACTTTCCAGAGGCGACCAGCCGCGCACTGCGAGGTGTCCGCGACAATCTGATTGATTGGTTGAGACTCATCATTGGAACACCCCAGGCGCTGCCGCCAGCCGAACGTGCCGACTGCGGACGCGCCCTCAGCCTATTGGGCGACCCCCGTCCTGGCGTGGGCGTAAAAATGCTCCCCTCTCCCCGCGCAGCAGTGGGAGAGGGGCCGGGGGTGAGGGCAGTCCCCGACATCGACTGGGTGACGATCCCCGGCGAGGACGAATGGACGTACCAGGACGGCAAAGGTCATGACCTGCCGACCTTCGAGATTTCGCGCTACCCGATCACCTACGCACAGTTCCAGACGTTCCTGGATGATCCTGACGGATACAGGAGCCAGCAATACGATTGGTTCGAGGGATTGGCGGCAGATGACGATGACCGCCAGATGCGTGAGCAAACCTTCGAATACAATAATCACCCGCGTGAAACGGTGAACTGGTATCAG
>CAZJWX010000099.1:0-12146 GCA_964549915.1 uncultured Anaerolineaceae bacterium
ACGTCCTTTTGTCCATTCTATCTCCGCTCTCCGATTTGTGGGTAATGCATAGCTTGCCTTCGGGGAGGGGGCGGATCCCGAAGAACCCGCCCGGTCTGGTCTGTTGCTGTGCCGGGGTTAGCTCACGATTGCGTTGATGCCCGTCAGGTCGCGCCCGACCAGCAGCATGTTGATCTCGTTGGTGCCTTCGTAGGTGTAGATGACTTCCGCATCCGTCCATAGGCGGGCGATATGGTTGTCGATCAGGATGCCGTTGCCGCCCAGGACTTCGCGGGCGAGTCCGGTCACATAGCGGGCTTTGCGAGCGTTGTTGTATTTCGCCATGCTGACCATGCCCTCGTTCATCTTGAAGGCCGTCATCAATTCGCCCAGCCGCCAGCAAAGCTGCTGCATAAGCGTGACCTCTGTCGCCATTTCCACCAGCTTCTGCTGGATCAACTGGAAACCGGCGATGGGCTTGCCGAACTGTTCACGCTCCATCGCGTATTTCAGCGCGTGCTCGAAGGCACCCGCCGCCACGCCAGCCGCTTCCCAGGCCACGCCGTAGCGACCCATGCCCAGCACCTGCGCCGTGTGTTTGAAACTGCTCACATTGGCGAGGCGATTCTCAGCCGGTACGCGGACATCCTTCAGCACGATGTCCGCATTGAGGACGCCGCGCTTGCCGACCTTGCCCCAGATGTCCGTGATTTCCAGCCCTTCGACCTCGGCGGGATTTTCGATGACGAAGCCACCGAATTTGCCGTCTTCATCACGCGCCCAGATGATGATCAGGTCAGCGATGCTGGCGTTGCCGATCCAGCGCTTGGCCCCGTTGAGGATGTAGTGATCGCCATCGCGGCGGGCCGTAGTCTGCACCTGTACCGCATTGCTGCCGATGTTCGGCTCCGTCAGGCCGAAAGCGCCGATTCGCTCCATCTTCGCCATCGCAGGCAGCCAGCGATCTTGCTGCTCTTCGCTGCCCAACAGCGAAATCGACCCCATGGCGAGGCCGCTGTGGACGCCGTAGAAGGTGCCGATGCTGCCATCCCCCTTGGCCAGTTCGTAGGCCACCAGCCCCATCTCCACAAAATCCAGCCCCGCCGCGCCGTGCGTGCCAATGGGGCCGCCGATGATCGGCAGTTCCTTGATCTTTTCGGCGATGGGCCAGGGGAATTCGGCCTTTTCCCAGTAGGGATTGATATTCGGCAGCACTTCCTGCTGCACAAAGGCACGAACCTGGTCGCGCACACTACGCTGTTTTTCCGTTAACTTCTCATCCAACCCGTAATAATCAAAACCCAGAATCTCGTTTACCTGTTGTTCTGCAACAACCATTGCGATCTGTTCCTTGGAAACTCGTGCGTTGTTGAATAATCAAATTGTGATTCGATTATGGCCAGTATAGCAATAACCGAATCGCGATTCAATTACGATTCGTCTGTAACTCACGAAATCTTCAGGAAGCTCACGCCAGGACGCGCAGGTATCATCCGGCGTGGTACAGGCCGACAAGGTTCCATAGAGACACCGGAGAGACCTGATCTAGTGGTTGCTCATCTGCGCGTAACGCTTGCGTCACATCCCCCCGTCATTCTGTACACGAGATGGATCGCAGACAGCAGGAAGGATCCCGGATATGAGAGAACATGCGTTGATTGTGATCGGCGGCGGGTCGGCTGGCCTGACGGTGGCGGAAGCGGCTGCTGTCCTGGAGCTGGATGTCGCCCTCGTAGAAGCGGACAGGGTGGGCGGGGACTGCACCTGGTACGGCTGCGTGCCGAGCAAGGCGCTGCTGCACGCGGCGAAAGTCGTCCATGATGCCCGCACCCGCTCCTATTTGCAGGCCGATATCGAAGTCGATTTCGCCAGTCTGATGGAATCGGTGCAGGGCACCAGCCAGGCGATTGGCGAGGATGAGAGCGCCGCCGCCCTGCGCGAACGCGGCATCACCGTTTACGAAGCCTACGCGAGATTCACCGATGCGCATACGCTGGAGCTGAGCACCGGGGAGACGATTCGCGGGCGTAAGATCGTCCTGGCGACGGGGACGAAGCATCGCGAGCTGCCTGGTTTCGCCGATGTCCCCTACCTGACCAATCACACGCTCTTCGACCTGCGCGAACAGCCGGAACATCTGTTGATCGTCGGTGGCGGGCCAATCGGGGTGGAGATGGCGCAGGCATTCCGGCGGCTCGGCTCCCAGGTGACGCTGCTGACCGACCAGCCGCGTTTGCTGCCAA
This sequence comes from uncultured Anaerolineaceae bacterium, assembly GCA_964549915.1. Lineage (GTDB taxonomy): Bacteria > Chloroflexota > Anaerolineae > Aggregatilineales > Phototrophicaceae > JAUZRW01. Next base: position 2,223 of record CAZJWX010000099.1, read on the forward strand.
ACGACGACCCGCAAGCCGTTGCAATCATCCAGGATGTGCTGCGCGAGGAAGGCGTGACGCTGCGCTGTAGCGCGAAGGCCACGGACGCACAGCAGCAAGACGGCGCATTCGTGGTGACGCTGGCAGACGGGCAGCAGGTGACCGGGTCGCATCTGCTGCTGGCGGTGGGCAAGGTGGTCGATGTGCGCGGGCTGAATCCCGATGCTGCCGGACTGGCTCACGAGGACGGGGTGCTGCGCGTCGATGAGCAACTACGCACGAGTCAGCCGCACATCTTCGCCGCCGGGGATGTGGCGGGCAGCCCGATGTTCAGCCATGCATCCAGTTCGGAAGGCACGGTGGCGTTGATTAACGCGATTTCGCCCATTCGCAGCAAGCGCAAATCCGCCATGCCCTGGACGACCTTCACCGACCCGGAAATCGCCCAGGCAGGGTACACCGAGGCGCAGCTTCAACAGATGGGCAGGCGCTACCAGGTGACGCACCTGCCCATCACCCGCGCTGACCGCGCTATGACGGAGGATCAGCGCCAGGGATTCATGAAACTGCTGCACACGAAGTACGGCAAGCTCCTGGGTGCGACCATCGTCGGCCCCAATGCGGGGGAGATGATGAATGAGTGGGTGCGCATCTTCGAAAAAGGTGGGCGCGTGCTGGAAGCTGCCACGCCCACACACATCTATCCTACCCTGGGGGTCAGCAATGCCGTCCTGGCGACGGAGCAACTGCGCAGAATGGCGGCGGAGACCTGGCTGGGGCGCATCGTCAAGCCCCTCGTGCGGTGGCTGGTGTGAAGGGGCGTCATGCTCACAGGCTCAGCAAATAGGCCACCAGGTCGGCAATTTGCTGCGGGGTGAGGTTCTCGTCGTAATTGTTGGGCATGGCATTGCCGAAGCCCTCCGTAAGGTGGCGTGCTGGCTCAGTAATGCTGTAGAAGACGAATTCGCGCGCCGTCTCGCCCTCCACGCGCTCCCCGGCGACTTCACCCAACCCGGTCAGATCTGGCGAAGCGTTGTTGCCCTCGACATGGCAAGCGATGCATGCCGTCGTCCCGTTAATCGGCTCATTGAACAACTCTGCCCCGCGATTGGCATCACCTTCCGCCGGAATCTCGGCGTAGGCAATCGTCGTCTCGGCATACGGCGCACACCCTACCAGCATCAGCAGCAACAATCCAAACAGCACTCGTAGTACAATCCGCATTCCACACACTCCCAACAGTCATCTACCGATTACAGCGAAGCCTTACGCGCCCCGCGCAGCCATCATAAGCGAGTTCGCACGGCTGACCAGTGTGAGTTGGCGGCGGGATGGGTGCTTCTGCGAGGGTGGGTATTTGCAGTATAATGAACGCAGCGAAATGAACTGCGATTGGACGATTTTTTTATGGCGCAGCAATCCAGCTTCCTCCCGTATCCCAGAGGGGTGCTCAAGTGGCTCTTGCTCCTGCCGATGCAACTCGTGCGCATTGGCCTGGGCTGGCTGCTCATCCCAACCCCGCTGATGATCCTGACCACGAAGGGGCGCAAAAGCGGGCAACCGCGACATGTCGTGCTGGAATACCGGCAGCATGGCAGCAAAATCTACGCTGTATCCGGGTGGGGCACGCAGCCGCACTGGTACAAGAACTTGCAGGCCGATCCCATCGTGACGATTCAGTACAACGGGGCGACTCGCTGCGCCAGAGCGCACATCGTCGAAAATGCGGCGGAAGCCATGCGTGCCCTGTATATGTTCCAGCGCACATCGCGCCTCTACGAAGTGCTCTTTGCGCGCATGAGCAGCGCCGACACGCTGGATTTGCGCAAGCTGGTGGATGTCGCGGGCGAGTTCACCGTCGTGCGCTTCGAAGTGCTGGATGATGTGCAGTGCTTCCCCGGCGTGCAGCCGACCCACCGCGCAGTAGGGTACGCGCTGCTGGGGCTGCTGGGGCTGCTGGGGCTGCTGATCCTCGGCGCTGTGCTGCGCCGCCGCCCCACCGAAACGCAGGCCGAAAACGAGCGAAATCACGAGGTGTAAGGTGTTGATGGATCGCCAGATCGAACTCTTGAAACAGGTGCGCGAGGCGCTCCAGCATGAGGACTTTTCGACCGCCATCGAGAGCTTGCAGGAAATTGTCAACGTCGCCCGCCAGCGCGGGGACGTGGGCGCGACCGGACGCCACCTGGGGAATCTGGCGCTGACCTATTATCGCATCGGGCAGCCCGAAAACGCCCTGGGAGCCTTCCAGGATGCGCTGTCCTGTGCCCGTGCCGACTCTGACCGCATGACGGAAAACGGCTTGCTCGGCAATATGGGCAACATCCTGCGCGAATTGAAGCGCCATGACGAAGCGCTGGATCACCTCAACGAAGCACTCTTGATCGCCCAGGAATTGGGCGATACGCGCGGGCGCGGCATCTGGCTGAGCAACCTGGGATTGGTCTACAACGATTTGCAGCAGTGGGATGATGCCCTGACCGCACACGAAAAATCCGTCAAAATCGCCCGCCAGCTTTACGACCAGGGCGCATTGGCGCTGCGGCTGGGTCACCTGGGGAGCTGTTACCTGATGCAGGGGCGCTATGCCGAAGCCATCCCGCCCCTGCAAGAATCCGCCGAATTGCACATCCAACTCGGTCAGGCCGAAGAAGCCAGCATCCGCTGGGTGATGCTGGGCGATGGCGCGGCGGAACTGGGGCGCGAACTGCACCCAGACCCACAAGCCTGGGAGCAGTTCCGGCTGGCGCTGGACGCCTACGGGCGTGCGATGGAGTTGATGCGGGAACGCGGCGATCAGGTTAGCGAGGCTGATACCATCCGCAAAGTCGGGATGGTGCTGGCGGATGTCGGGCAGTACGACGATGCGCAGCAGTATCTCCAGGCCGCGCAGCAGATGTTCGAGGCGCTGGGGCTGAACCAGCAGGCGGATCACTCGCAGCGCACCCTCAAGCGCCTGATCGAATTCCTGGAGCAGGATTAGCTCCCCCATTTCGATGGTCAATGGCTGGCGATTGATTCGGGTATTCTCAGCCAACATTTTCCTGTAACTTCTGCGATTGTACGACAATGCAGCATGCAACGGTTGCCCTTCTTGCTGCGTATGGAAGGGCAGCAGCGAATCGAGAATACGAGATTGGATATAGCGAAGATGGCAGAAGCAAGCACGCAGCACGTCATTGATGTGCGCGATGTCACCAAAGAACTGAAGCTGGGGCAGCACACCGTCCATGCCCTGCGCGGCGTGAATTTCCAGATTTCGCGGGGCGAGATGGTCAGCATCGTCGGGCCATCGGGCAGCGGCAAGAGTACCCTGCTGGGGATCATCGGGGGGCTGGATACGCCGACCAGGGGGCAGGTCTTCATTGATGGCGTGGATATTTCGCGCATGGGTGAGGATAAGCTCACCGAAATTCGCAACGAGAAGATCGGCTTCATCTTCCAGTTCTTCAACCTGATTCCGACGTTGACGGCGCTGGAGAACGTCTCGCTGCCGATTCAGTTCGCGCGTAAACCCAAGTTCAACCCCAACCGCCGCGCCAAAGAACTGCTGGAACTGCTCGGCCTGGGAGATCGCACACATCACCGTCCTTCGCAGCTTTCCGGCGGGCAGCAGCAGCGCGTCGCCATCGCCCGCGCCCTCGCCAATGAGCCGCCCCTACTGCTGGCGGATGAGCCGACCGGCAACCTGGACTCCGAATCGAGCGGGAACGTCCTCAACTCGCTGCAAGAAATCCGCCGCGAAACCAATACCACCGTCGTCCTCGTCACGCATGATCCCAAGCTGGCAATGCATGCAGAGCGCGTCCTGACACTGAAAGACGGCCTCATCACCCAGGATGTGCCGCAGAGCCAGTTGGAGCGCGTCCTGCCCTGAGTGAGGGGTGCGAGCCTCCGGGTCAAAAGGTGGGCTTTTACACTATCGCCGCCTGAGTCGCCTCCTCTACACTGATAGCAAGCAGATCGTTTGCCTGTGCATCAGCGTGTGAGGAGGCCCCTATGTCCGACCAGCGGCATACTGACGTGCTCATCATCGGGGGAGGTCCCGCCGGGTTGTGTGCGGCGCGGGCGGCTGCCAGCGCGGGCAGCACGGTGATCCTGCTGGAGAAGCTCGCCAGCGAAGGCGACCTGGGGCATCCGTGCAGCGGCGCAATTGCCCCCGTACCCGGTTTCGTCCAGGGACGGCGTACGCCCGATGGCATCCACTTCCCGGAACTGCACTTCACCATTCCCACTGCCTTGATCGTGGGCGCGCCCACCGTGCAGCGCTATATCAGTCCCGGCGGAATCGCGTTCGAAGCAGTCTTCCCGGACAGCGACGAATTCCCCATTGCCGTCATCGACAAATCCGGAGTCCTGCGCCTGCTTGCTGCTGAAGCGCGGGCGGCAGGGGCAGAACTGCGCTATGGCAGCGCTGTCACGGGTTTGCTGCGCGAAGGTGGGCGCGTCTTCGGCGCGCGCACGCATCACGAGGAGATTCGCGCTCAGGTAGTCATTGCGGCAGAAGGGGTTTCGCGGCAGTTCACGGGAGAGGCCGGACTCTATGATGAGCCGGGCACCGACAAGCGTTACGCCTTCATCGTCAGCGAGGCGCTGGATGCCCCGGCAGCAACGGCAGCCGATGTCGTGCAGATCAGCACCCTGGGTAAGCGCTATACCTCCGTCTCCACCCCGGCCTTCGGCACCGTGATCGTACCCACCGCAGGCCGCGCGGAGGTCTATTTCTCGGTCTTTGCCGATGCGCCTCGGGTGCATACGGACGAATCGCTCTGGCACTACCTGGAAGAATACAAGCGCGATGATCCGCGCATCAGCCATCTGCTGCAGGGCGCGACGCGCACCCACCGTGCCGGAACGCGCATGGTCTTGCGGGCGACCCCGCCGCATGTGGTGCGGCAGGGGTTCGTCGGCGTGGGCGACTCAGTGGGGCCTGGCGGGCATGTGGGGATTCTGCCGTGCATGTTTCTGGGGCAGGAGGCCGGGCGTACAGCGGCGCAGGCCGTCGCGTCGGGTGATGCATCCAGGGCGCGGCTGGCTGACTACGAGACCCGCTTCCACACCCCCATCCTGCGCGGCCTGGATACGGAATACCGGATCATCACCAGCCTGTCGGAGATGAGCGACGAAGAACTCGACCGCCTGTGCCAGACGCTCAGCCGCGTCAACCTCGCGCCCTTCTTCTTTGGCGAATGGCAGCCGCTGTTGTCGGCGACGCTGCGCTGGGTCGTCACCGGGCTGCCGCTGATCCTGCGTGACTGGCGTTTGATCCAGCGGATGATGTCCGGTGGGTGATTCTCTCATCACACCTTAGTGCGGCTCACACATCTCTTAATGCACATGCGGTATCTTCCCCTCTGCACAATCACCGTTGTTCAAGAGGGGCAGATATGGCACAGGCTGCGGAAAAACAGAAACAGCTCCGGCGCGAACTGGGCGTCTTCGGCGCGGCGATGATGGGGCTGGGTTCCATCGTCGGTACCGGGATCTTCGTCAGCGTGGGCATCAGCGCGGGCATTGCAGGGCCTGCGGTGCTGTTGGCGATTGCGATTGCGGCCATGGTCGCGACCTTCAACGGGTTGAACAGCGCACAACTGGCGGCGAATCACCCCGTCAGCGGGGGCACGTACGAATACGCCTACCGCTACCTCAATCCACAGTTCGGCATGGTCGCGGGCTGGGCCTTCTTGCTGGCGAAGAGCGCGTCGGCGGCGACGGCGGCGCTGGGGTTCTCCGGCTATTTTCTGGATGCCATCGGGCAGCCGGGGAGCGCCTTGCTGGTGCCGCTGGCGGTGGCGGGCGTGGTCGTGCTGACGATTGTCGTGCTGGTCGGCATCCGGCGCTCGAACCAGGCGAACATCGTGATCGTCTCGGTAACGCTGCTCACGCTGGTGGCCTTCGTCGTGGTAGGCCTCGCGTCGGGCAGCGTGGATACAGCGAATTTCTCGCCCTTCCTCCCCAGTGGCGAAGAGGGCGGCATCCCGCTCTTCCTGCAAGCCTGCGCCTTGATGTTCGTGGCCTATACGGGGTACGGGCGCATCGCCACGCTGGGCGAAGAGGTGCGCGAACCCCGCCGCACCATCCCGCGCGCGATCATCACGACGCTGGTCGTGACCATGCTGCTCTACATCAGCGTCGGCGCGGTGGGCGTCGGCAGCATCGGCGCGGCAGCCCTGGGCGAAGCCGCCAACACGACGGCTGCCCCGCTGGAAGTTGCCGCGACTGCTTTCGGCGTGCCCTTCCTGCCACAATTGATCGCCATCGGCGCGGTGACGGCGATGCTCGGCGTATTGCTGAATCTGCTGCTGGGCCTGTCGCGCGTCCTGCTGGCGATGGGACGCCGCCGCGATATGCCGCCCATCGTCGCCCGCCTGAACGCCGACCAGACCACGCCCTATGTCGCCGTGATCTGCATTGGCGTGCTGATCGGCGGGTTGGCTTTGCTCGGCAGCGTGAAAACCACCTGGTCATTCAGCGCGTTCACGGTCTTGATCTACTATTCGCTGACCAACCTCGCCGCCCTGCAACTGAAGCCAGAAGAGCGCCTCTTCCCGCGCTGGGTGGCGGTGCTGGGGCTGGTCGCCTGCCTCTTCCTGGCCTTCTGGGTCGAGGTGCAAATCTGGGTGATCGGGCTGGTATTGTTGGGTGCGGGTCTCGTCTGGCAGCAGATTTCCCAGCGCATCAACTGGGACGCTACGCCCCTCGGTTGATTGCGCCGGGAAGGGTTCATGCGAAGTGCGGGGGCAGTCCCTATGCCCCCTGCGCTATTCAGGCGCTTTCGTCCGGTGTGCGAACTTTCTGCGCGATCCACAGAGCGGGGAGGATGGCGATGGCACTGAGCACTGCGCCAATCAGCCCCATTTCGCCCAACACCTGAATCGCCGCATCGACGTAGGCATTCTGGAAGGCGTCAATGTCCAGGGTATCCACTGCGTTGGAGGCTTCCGCCGCCAGCGCATTCACACGGTAGAACATGATGCTGCTGAGCGTGCTGACGCTGACCGTCATGCCGATCAACCGCAGGATCAGCACAATCGCCCCCGCGACGCCGCGCTCTTCGTCGTAAGCGCTGTTGATGATGGCCGTGCTCACGGGTGAGAACGTCAGGCCGATGCCGATGCCCACCAGCGCCATCTCCAGCCCCAGCACCACGTTGCTGATGTCCAGCGTCCACGTTTGCCAGACGAGCAAGAAGCCCACTACCGAGAAGCCGAGTCCAGTGAGGATCGTCGTGCGGATGCCCAGGCGATCCGCCAGCCAGCCGCCGGGAACTGCCGCGAAGGCCATCGGTAAGGTCAGGGTGGAGAGCAAGGCCCCCACCTGTAGCGCGGTGTTGGTCAGCGATTCGACGTTGGGCTGGCGCAGATTCACCAGAATCGGCACGCTCACCAGCCCGATGAAGAGGCAGTAACCCACCAGCAGGTTGACCAGTGCCGCCGCCGAGAGATTGCGCCGCCGGAACATATTCAGGTTCACCAGCGGGAAGCGGCTGCGGTTTTCCACGAAGAGGAAGCCCAGGAAGAAGACCAGCGCCACGAGCAAGAGCGGAGCCGCGTATTCTGGCAGCGGCTGCAAATCTTCGATGTTGCCCGTACCGCCCGAAAGATCGACGCTGGAACCCAGGCCGATGCTCATCGCCGCCAGCGCTCCGCCGATCAACAACGTGCCCAGGATGTCGAAGCGCCCCGCCGCCTTCAGCATGGGCACTTTGCGCAGCGCGTAGAGCACGCTCACCAGCGAGAGCAGCGTCAGCGGCACGTTCATCCAGAAGAGTCCCTGCCAGGGCAGCAGCGCCAGCGTCTGCGACCCGGCGACCGCATCGACGCTGTTGGACATCCAGTTCGCCATTTCGACGGGCACGGGGAGCTGCATGAAGAAGCCGCCGTAAACCGGGCCGAGCACCCAGCCGAGCGTATCCATCGCAGCCACCAACCCCAACGGACGCGCACGGCGCTCCGGCGGGAAGATATCGCCGACCAGCGCCAGACTCACGGGGACGAGTGCCCCCGCCCCCAACGCTTCCACGACGCGCCCCGCGATGATGACCTGTAGCTGCACACTGGCGGGGTCAGGGCGCAGGCCGAGTACGCGATACGTCGAGAAGAGCACATCTGTAGGCCAGGTATGGGCAATCGCCACCCAGATGGAGCCGATGATGAAGACCACCAGGCTCACCACATAGACGCGGCGGCGACCCACAAGATCGCTCAGGCGTCCGGTGAAGGTCAGGCTGATGGTGTAGGCCAGCAGATACGACGTGACCACCCAGGAGGCGTCATCCAGCCCGGTATCGAAGGGCAAGCCCAATTCGGCGACCAGCTTGGGCAAGAATGCGCTGACCACCGTCAGATCGAGCGAGCCGACGAAGACCGGAATCGCGATGAAGGCCATGACCACCCAGGGATTGACGCCGCTCATGTCAACCGTCCGAGTCGAGGTTTTGCGCGTCGCCTCCGGGTCATCGTCGTAGACCGACTCCTGCGGGGCGAAGAGCCACAACGGCAGCAGGAAGATCAAGCTGCCCAACGCCCCGGCAACGGCTCCGAAGAGGGCACCCTGGGCGATGTTCTGCCCGCGCTGGTAATAGATGACCGGCGTGATGAGCAGGCCCAGCAGCGCCGACACGCCGGAGATCCCCAGCAGCAGCGCCGTCCAGTTCGTCGTCGGCTCAGGCGCAATCGACTCGGGGTTGATGTCGGGCACTTCCGGCGGGCGATCGACTTCAATCGGCTCGTTGGTATCGAAGATTTCGATGCGCCAGAACGTGTCCTCGGTGTTTTCGGTGGCGGTATCGGGCAGGGTCAGCAGCAGCTCCGCCGGAACGCGCTCTTGCGGGTCGATGTAAACATCGACGAAGGCGCGGTCTTCCAGAATCACCAGCAGGCCGAAGAGCAGACTGTTGACCACCTGATTGGTCGCCATGCCGCGTACATGCATCAACTGGCGTCCGTCCCGGTTGACCAGCCCTTCGTAGCTTGTATCGTACAGGTTCTCGATGGCGTAGCGGAATCCGTCGCCATCTGCCATCATCGAGCGCGGGTCAAACCCCGGCGCATACTCGTATTCGATCCAGTTGCTGCTGAGCGGCTTGAGCCACTGCCCGAAGCTGGTGGCGAACAAGCCGACGTTGACGAACAAGCCGCTGACGTTGATCCGTGCACTGGCGAATAGCTGATCCGGCGCGATGTAAGCGCCCTCCGCCCGCGACATCACCGTCACGAATTCGACCCCGCTGGGGCCAAGCTGGAAGAAGAAGCGGTAGGGCGTCCCACCCTGGGTCACATCCATGCGGAAGGATCGCAGCGTCCGCAGGTTATCAATCGCTTCGAAGAGGAGTTCTTGCCCGTCTTCCGCCGTGTATTGGTCAGGCGTGGTGGGCGAGCAAGCCCCCAGCAATGCCAGCGTCAGCAGTAGGGCGATGATGATGACCGCGCGATGAATACGCGACACGATGAGTTCCTTTCGCTGTGCGTCTGTTGCGGTTGGTGTTGCATTCAGTATGGCGTGCAGATTATATGGAGCAGATTGCTGCCCCTTGCTCCCCCTATTTCATTTAAACCCGCAATGTCCAATCTGGACACTGTGTACAGGAAATCTATACACGACTCTTATACGAATCTTTTGTCGCAGAGGGTGCAGGGACGGCGGGGAGGGGTGGTGTTTGTTTGCCGCCACCCCCAGGCTTAAGGGTTCTTTCATTGCTGCCCACACTACAATTGTGGCACAGATCACTGCGTTCGTATCGTTCAATTTTTACGGGAGTATACAGGTATGGAAAATCGGATTTACACTGCGGAACCTGGCCTGGAAGTGGCCGGGCTGACCACACTGTCCTTCGTCAACAATCTCGATTCGGCGAATTTCGCCGAACTGATCTCCAGGCACGGGTTGGATGACAGATTTTGAACCCGCCGCAAGCCACGCCATTTCAATGGCAGTGGTTAGGCG
>CAZJWX010000100.1:0-11883 GCA_964549915.1 uncultured Anaerolineaceae bacterium
ATGATTGTTCGATTGCATCATGTCCTATTTTTACACGTATCCCGTAGCGATGCCTTGTTGGGTGTAGTTTGCTCGGACATTGGTTGTTAGGCTCTCCAGATGCATTGAAACAAAAAACAAGTAAATGCTCGCAATTAAAATACGAGTTTTTGCTCGAATTTGCAAGCGGCGTTCACTGATTTTTCAGATGAGGGAAGCTCTAGATTTCGTTTGCGGATTTGAACCGGAGCCGAGAGGAAATACACATACAATGACAGTAGATTGGCATCGTTTCCGCGGGAGTGCATCGATTATGGCCCGGTTCGACTTGAAGTCCGCGTATCGCCTGCTCCAGAGCGATGACCTCAACTTCCCGGACAATTTCAATTCGCTGGTGGAAGTCACCTTGCTTGAAGACGAACCCTACGGCATCGTAGTCAGTGCCTTCGGTGTCGGCGGTGATTATCGCCTCTCGATGCGCTGAGGGAATCCCCGGGTGACGATGATCGACGACCACATCCTGACCTTCGTTCACATCAGCGACACGCACCTGCACGCCGATCCGAACTTCCGGGGCGGCAGCGAAAACGGCCCCTCGCGGGAAGGGGCGCTGCGCGTCATCGAAGCGATCAATGACCTGCCAGCACCCGCCTCACTTGTGCTGCATACGGGTGACCTGGGCGAGAAGATCGGCAAGCCGGAGACCTACAGCGGCGCACATCAGGCGCTGAGTCGCCTGCGCCTGCCGCTGCTCAGCATCCCCGGCAATCATGACCGCGTGGACGCCTTCCAGCGTGCGATCCTGAAGCGGCACGCCGCCGAGGTGCAGCCCCATGCCGACCAGGAAACCGAGGTCAACGGCGTGCAATTCCTGCTGCTGGACAGCCATGCGGAAGCCGAGACGGGGGTTGCCAGCGGTTCGCTCGCTGACGAACAGCTAGCGTGGATTGCGCAGCGTGCCACGCCAGATGATCCGCGCCCGCTGGTGGTCGCCGTGCATCACCATCCCCTGCCGACTCATGCGCCCTGGCTGGATGCGATGCGTTTGCGCAACGGGGAGGCTCTGCACCAGGTTTTGCGTGGCGCAGGAACGCGGCTGCGCGGCGTCTTCTACGGGCACATTCACGAGAGCACTGTCACGGTGCGCGACGGCATCCCCTATTACAGCGCCCAGAGCACGTGGTTCCAGACGCGCACCTGGCACGGTCAGGAGACCCCTCGGCGCGACGATGTGCAGTTACCGGGGTACAATCTGGTCACACTCACCCGCTCACAGACGCAAGTGCGCTTCATCCGCGTGTGAAGTTGCCGCTGCGTCAGTCATCGCCTGGTGAGTGTGACCCGCGTTCTAGCACCGAACAGTCTGCCCCATCCCAGTCCGCGTCGGGCAGATGCTGCTTGAGATATTCGATGGCGTCTGGCATATCCGGTACAACGTGCAGGTCAATTCCGAAGAATTGCCCGAAGATGCGCCCGAGGAAAATATTGGGTTCGTTAAAGCGCCCCACCGAAACCACGTGTTGCACATTTTTCGGTAGGGGATACGTCGCAGCCATGCGCATGACATCGGTAATCGAAGGCCATGCCTTCAGCGCGCGCACATCAACGATGATGTGGCAAGCTCCGTCGACTTGCAGGCAGCGCTCACGCATGGTGCCTGAGTAGGCGAGCTGCTCCGAAGGCACGAGCAAATCATAGACCTCAGAGAAGAGGACATGCTCATGAATCAACCAGGCAATACGATATGGCAATGCTCCCTGCCTTTGTGATTGAAATGCCTTCCATTTATTATACAGTACCTGAGTACTAGTAACCTTGAGATCGATCAACGTTTGCGACCTCAAACCGGGATGACATACTAATATTCATTGTTTGATCATGTATATTTGTCATGGTTAGCTGACAGCAGCAGGCGCTCATACGCATCCGCGACCTGCTCCGGGTCGAAGTGGGCTTCGGCATAGGCGCGGGCATTTTCGCTGATCTGTGCCTTGTGTTGCGCGTCATCCAGCAAGCGCTCGATTTCGTATGCCAGGGCTTGCGCATCAGCGAAGGGAACCGTGACGCCGATTTCCTCACGCGCCAGCAAAGCGCTCATGTAGCCATCCAGCGCGATGACGACGGGCGTTCCAGTCGCCAGGGCTTCGTAGAGCTTGGCCTGGAAGCGCAGCTTATCCGCTGGATTGTCGTGCAGCGCCCAGAAATGCACCGTCGTTGCCGCCCAGAATCCCGGAAGCTCCTCCGGCTTAATCCACTCGATCCAGCGGCAGTGCGCGTACTCCGGCTCCTCCAGCGCCGCCGCCAGCGCATCGGCCTGCGCCCCTGTGCCGACGAAGAGCACAGTCACGTCCTCGCGCTGTCCCAGTTGTTTCGCCGCTGCCAGCATCGTCTCCAGGTCGATGTGTGGCCCCAGCACGCCCAGAAAGCTGACCAGCTTCGCCGCGCCCAGATCGTATCTCTGGCGGAAAGCGGAATCGTCGTTCGCGGGATGGAAGCGTCCCAGGTCAACTGCGTTGAAGATCAGGTGCAGCGGCGGCGGATCGCTCAGGCGTGCCCGAATGCTCTGTTCCAGCCCCGGCCACAGCATCACAATCACCGCTGCATCTTGCTGCACGCGCGAGGCCAGTGCCGCGAACACGCGGTAAATGACGCTGCTCTGCGACACGACTCCTGCAACATAGAGATATTCCGGCCAATAATCCGAGACATTCAGCAGATATGGGCGGCGCATAACCTGGCTGAGGAACCACCCCGCCAATCCGGTGAAGATCGGCTGCTGTTCGATGAAGAGGACATCCGGGCGCGGGAGGAAAAGCCCGCGAATGGCAGCGGTGACCATGAACGATAGCTGGCTCAACAGGCGGAAAGCAATGCCCTTGCGCGGCGTCGTCCACAACCAGACCTGCACCACGCGCACCCCCTCGCGCTCCTCTGACATCTGGAATCGTCCGCGATATTCCGGCGGCACGACCCCGCGCGGATAGTGCGGCAGCGTTGTTAGCACCGTAACCCGGTGTCCGCGTTGTGCTAGAAGCTGCGCCAGCCGCGTCAGACGATTGGCTGCCGCGCCGCCATCCGGGGCGTAGTAGTGCGTGATGAAGAGAATATGCATGATTGCACCGGGCGTGTGTATCGGTTAAAGGGGGAAGCATAGCACAGAATCCGGGGACGTTGCTTTGCTTGCAGAGCCAAGACAGAGCGTGAATTGTTTGTTCATGTGAACGGATATGATTGGCCTAACCCGTTGTGATTTGTTATTATTTGTAGAACGCTCTTGTGATGAGCAAAGGCTAGGCTGAATGCCCACGGGCAAAATGCATGACGATGAGATTGTGGTAGAGCCTGCCGTGGTGCGGAGCTTGATTGCGGCGCAGTTCCCTCAATGGGCCGACTTACCGCTGATGCCCGTGCCATCCGCCGGAACTGACAACGCGCTCTTCCGCCTTGGAACGGGGATGGTGGTGCGGCTGCCGCGCATTGCATGGGCTGTAGATCAAGTACGCAAGGAGCATCATTGGTTGCCCCATTTCGCGCCGCATTTGCCACTGGAAATTCCCGTTCCGTTGGCGCTGGGCGAAGCGGGTGAGGGGTATCCCTGGAACTGGTCGATTTACCGCTGGCTTGAGGGCGAAAATGCCCGCATGGAACGGATCGCCGATCCCACAGAAGCAGCCCGACAACTCGCCGCCTTCATCCAAGCGCTGCACCGAATCTCGACGGATGGTGCGCCACCCCCGGCTTCTCGTCCCGGCGAACGGGGTGTTCCTCTGGCGACTCGCGATGCTGTGACCCGCGAGGGTATAGCCAGTTTAGAAGGTATGATTGACAGCGAAGCTGCGCTTGCGGTCTGGGAAGCATCGTTGGCAGCATCCCCCTGGGAAGGAGCGCCCGTCTGGCTACATGGCGATTTGCAGCATGGGAATCTGCTGGCACGAGAAGGGTATCTCAGCGCCGTGATTGACTTCGGCATGCTCGCTCTGGGTGATCCTGCGGTGGATTTGCTGCCAGCTTGGAATTGGCTGGATGCACGAAAGCGGCAGGAATTCCGCGAGGCATTGAAAGTGGACGAGGCCACCTGGCTGCGTGGACGCGGATGGGCGCTCTCGGTCGCGGTTATCGCCCTGCCCTACTACAAAGACACCAATCCCACCCTGGCGGATATTTCGCGATATTCCATACGCGAGGTGCTGGCGGATTTTCGCCGCGATCCTTTACCGTGCGCCGTCAGCGCTCCTGGATGATCTCCACGTAGAGTGCTTCATACTGTTGCATGATGCTCGCCCAGGTGTAGCGTCGCGCGATGGTCTCTTGCGCTGCGGATGCGAGTCGCTGTGCCAGGGGCGCGTCGTCCAGCAGCGAACGCAGATTCGCCGCTAACGCCGCAGCATCCCCCGCCGGAGAGAGCAAGCCGTTTTCGCCATGCGTCAGCACATCCACCACACCACCGATTTCGCTGGCGCAGCAAGGTAGGCCGCAGGCCATCGCTTCCAGCAGAGCGTTGGGCATCCCTTCCTGCTCAGAAGGCATGGCGAAAACATCCGCAGCCCGCAGGTAGGCTTCGGGTTGGGCCGTCGCGCCTGGGAAATGCACTCGTTCGGGTAAACCCAGCCACGCAATCAAGGCTTCTAGCTCATCCGGCAAATCCGGCTGCAAGCTGTTGTAGGGTCCTGGCAGCACAAGATGCACATCTTGCGGCAGTTCTGCCAGCGCACGGATCAGCACATCCAGGCGTTTGCGGTGGCTGATGCGTCCGTGCGAGACGATCAACTTCTTGGCATTTGGCAAACGCAACTCCTGCCGTAGCCGCTGCTTTTCGGTCGCATCTGCTGGAAAGAAGTGCCTGGTATCGACTGCGTTGGGGATGCGCACCGTCTTCGAGTCCAGCCCGGCTTCGGTCAGTTCTGCGGCAATTTCGTCGCTGAGCGCGATGAAGCGGCTGGCGCGGCTCAGCAGCCACTTCCACATCGCCGGCGGCAGAATCACCGTATGTAGCAGGCGCGAATAGAGCGAAACGGGTGTATTCGGCGACGCCTTGCGCGAGACATTGCCTCGGGTCGGCACTTTGACGAGGAAGGGTTTGCGGAGTACGAGTCGCGCGAAGACGGCACAGATCACCAGCGAGAACATATCGTGTACATGCAGCAGATCGTAGTCGCGGCGGTGGCGAATCAGCGCCAGCAAGAAGGTCGGGATCGCCAGGATGTTGATTTTGTGGCTGCGTTCCCCCGCAGGCCCCACGCGGATGATGTGCAGCCCATTGCGCGTTTCGTCGGCAGGCAAATCCGCTTCGACGCGACGAGTCAACACCAGGACATCATAGCCGCGCTGCACCAGTTGAATCGACAATTGCTCCGCCTGGCGCTCTACTCCCCCGACCAGCGGCGGGAAGCGGTCAATCA
Organism: uncultured Anaerolineaceae bacterium; assembly: GCA_964549915.1. Taxonomy (GTDB): domain Bacteria; phylum Chloroflexota; class Anaerolineae; order Aggregatilineales; family Phototrophicaceae; genus JAUZRW01. The sequence continues at coordinate 5,379 of CAZJWX010000100.1, forward strand.
GCGTGCAGATGCGAGGTTCAGACACCGGCCTACTCCGCCAGATATGCAAGAATCAGCGGATTGACGACCTGCGGCTGGTCGTAAATGGCAGCATGACCTGCTCCGCTGATGATCTCCGCCCGCAGATTAGGCGCATGTACGTTCACGCGGCGGGCGGCGCGCTGCGCATCGTAGAGCATCTCATGCTCGCCCAGCAGAACCAGCCCCCGTGACTCAAATCTGCGTAATTCATCGTCGTTCATCGGCCAGGCGACCTTGCCCACTGCTCGCAGTCCCGTCCAGAATTTGCCCAGGCGCGACTGCTCCTCGCGCATACCCAGCGCCAGCCCCAGTCGATAGTGTTTGGTCGCCAGTGCCATCGCCCGCGCAAGCTGCCGATCATATTCCTGCTTCGGCACGCTGTCCGTATTCGTGGCGAAATCCCGCACCGTCAGCCGATCTTCGAGCTTGTCCTGGCCCTTGTCCCCGCGCATGCCATTGGCGATGTAGCGCTGCACCTGCACCCGTGATCGCGCCAGCCGCATCGGACTGAGCAGCACGGCTTTGCGCAGGCGTTCTGGTGCGATGATCCCCACGCGAAAGATGGTGTATCCGCCCAGCGAAACCCCCGCCATATCCGCCTGCGGCAGTTCCAACGCATCCAACACGCTGACCAGCCACTGCGAATAGCTGTCATCTTGCAGCGAGAGTGGATTGGGGGCGCTGCGTCCGGGCTGCCCCACGATGTCCAGCGCGTAGACCCGGTGTTGCCGGGCGAAATCCGCGAACTGCTGGTGCCAGAGAATCGCGCTCCCGGCGAGTCCCTGCATCAACAGCAGCGGCGGCGCGTCGGGGTCTCCAGCCGCCAGCATGTGCGTGCGTCCGAAAGGCGTCTCGACGTACAACGACTCGACTGGTAGCGGCAGTTTCGCCAGCGCATCGTCGTAGAACTGCTGCATGGTGGCGTAGCCTTCTGGCGATTTGTAGAGGCGCAGGGTATCGCTGTCTGGGGTGGGATTCAGTGTCATGGTTCAACCTGTGCAACTTCAATGCGCCTTCAGTATACCGCGTTTGCCCTGGATCGCTTTCCAGAATGCCGCCCCAAAAAGCACCCTGCGCACCGCTTTGTCCATTTCTGACAGGAAAATGATGCTGCTATGCATCACTTTGCCCAAAGTCGCCCCAACCAGATTCGTACATCCGCATAGTGGGCGAAATGGGTGGCGTCATGTACACTCATGCGCAACTTATGAAATGTGACAGACTCCCAGGGGGCACCACCAATGACACCGCAGAACAAGATCCGCGAACTGCGCGATCAAATTGACGACATCAACCTGCAGTTGCTGGAATTACTCAACAAACGCGCCGAAATTGCCTCGGAAATCGGCAATTTGCAGACGCAGCTCGGCAGCCAGATTTACGACCCACAGCGCGAATCCGAGATGCTCACCAATTTGCAGATGGCCAATAACGGCCCCTTCAGCAATGCGACCATCAGCGCACTCTTCAAGGAAATTTTCAAAGCATCGCTGGCGATGGAAGAGCAAGAAGCCCGCGCACACTTCCTCGTGCAGCGTAAAGACCCTACGGAAAATACTGTGGTCGAAATGAGCGATGAGGTGAAATTCGGCGATGGTAGCTTCCAGGTGATTGCAGGTCCCTGCGCCATCGAGAGCTACGAGCAATACGACGAAGTGGCGGCTGCACTGGCGGAAGAAGGCATCAAGATCATTCGCGGCATGGCTTACAAGCCGCGCACCTCACCCTACGACTTCCAGGGATTGGGTGAACCGGGCTTGAAAATCGCCCGGCAGGTAGCCAACAAGTACGGCATGCTGATCGTCAGCGAAGTGCTGGATATGTCGCAGCTACCCATGATGAGCGATTACGTGGATATGTTCTGGGTCGGCGCACGCAATATGCAGAACAGCTTCTTGCTGCGTGCCGTCGGCAAGGCCAACAAACCCGTCGTGCTCAAGCGGCACTTCAGCGCCACGCTCAAGGAATTCATCTACGCCGCCGAATACATCATGAGCGAAGGCAATGGTAACGTCATCCTGATGGAACGCGGCATCCGCACCTTCAACGATTGGACGCGCAACACCCTGGACATCAGCGCCGTGCCCTTGCTCAAGCAGGAAAGTCACCTGCCCGTCATCGTGGATGTGTCGCACAGTGCCGGACGCCGCGACCTCGCCAATCCCTTCGCCCGCATCGCCAAAGCCAGCGGAGCCGATGGGCTGATGGTCGAAGTGCATCCCAATCCGGCGGTGGCCATGAGCGATGCCAAGCAGCAGCTCAGCATCCCGCAGTTCAAACAGATGATGCAGGAAATCCGCCGCACGCATGTAGATGCCCTGGAAGCAACCCCGGCGGGTGATTGACCCCCTGTGAAATTGAGTCTGTGTGAATGTGACATGGAGAGCGTCCCGCGATGCTCTCCTGCGCAAGGTCAGCGCTTCGTGTGTCCTCACGCCTCAACCATCGCGGAGACGATGACCGTAATGCGGCTGTTGTAGGTGAAGGTCGTTTGATCAAGTACCTCGGTATTGTGAACGGACGAGGTTGCGCCGTGTGAAATCGAGGTGGTGAGCTGCTCAATGCGCTTGTACCTGGACAACGTATTGCGCTTCAGTTCATCCAATGCTTGCTCGATCTCCTGCGCTGTGTCCCCACTGATGACCCAGAATTCCGGCTGCATGCTGGTGGCTCCCTGGTTAGTCATTCTTATTTGACATTAACTTCCTGTGCATCGGCAAAAGCAAACTACCCCGCCTCAGACATCAACGCAACATCTTGTCAATGTGTGGCTTGCATCGTCGTTTTTCCTGGCTGTACCCATACCGCTATTGTAGCAGAAACGCCCCACAGTCCGGGTCAACCCGCGCTATGCCGGAGGAGCGCTCATGCACGGGCACCTCCGGCACGGAAGGGGCTTCAGCGGCGCATGTTGGTAATTGTTCGGTACAGGCGAGGATCCGAGGGCGATTTCCCGTTCGCCTTTTGTTTGAAAAAATCAACGTTGCGCGGTACAGTTGCGAATGTGTGGGGGTTCCTCGATTGCCATTTACGCGCCTCGGCTGTGCTTACCGATGTTTGCTTTCTGGAGGTATGCGATGCGAAAGCTGTCGCTGCTCGGCATTGTTGTTCTGGTCGTCTTGATGCTGCTGATGGGAGTCGTCGGGCAGGGACAGGAGTCGCGCTCTTTGCCCCGCGATCTGGACATGGAATTGGAAGTGATCACGCTCTTGAACCGTTACCGCATCCGGGATGGACGCGGCCCCCTGATGCGAAATTCCGACCTGGATTATCTGGCGCATTTACAGGCCGAATACATGCAGCGCTACCTGCCCTTCACCGAGGGCGAAATTGACTACCACACTGATCAGTTTGGCGACGGCGTGGCCCGCCGTGCTGAATTGATCGATTGGCCTTCCTATGGCTTCGTGGATGCACCCTTTGTGGGCGAGATTGCTGCCTACTTCCCCACTGCCCAGGGTATGATGAATTTCTGGAACAACTCAGCGGATCACCGCGAAGACATCTATGCCTTTGGCTACCGCGAAGTTGGCGTGGCTGTGCTGCGCAATCGCAACTGGTATCTGGCCTTCGTGGTTTTCGGGGCGCGTCCGGAAGTCCTTCCCGTGATGTACGATGCGCAGTTGAATAAGCTGCTCTTCACGACGGATCAATCGCCCTTCATCTTCAGCCGCTTTGTTCCCACGCAGCTTCGCATCCTGGATGAGGCCGACCAGCGCCTGCACGCGGAAGAATGGCTGCCCTGGCGCTCGCGCATGGATCTGCCAGAGGGAGCGGGGCGCATCATCACAGTGGTGTACTCCGATGGCCTTCGGCAGGTGCGCACGACGGTTGACCTGGCGGAGGCGCTGGTCTTCCCCGCCGACCGTCGCGGCACATCACGCCTCAATGCGCTGACTGTCGCTACGGGGACACCGCGTGCGACCGTCACGCCCATGCCACCGACTCCGACGTTCACACCCTCTCCCGCACCGCGCGGCACGGGCTTTGATATTCGCCTGGAATATAACGGCAACAGCCTCGCCCTCATCAATCAATCGGGAGGTGACCTGAATCTCACCCCGCTGAGTTTCCTCGTGCCTGGATTGGGTAGCCTGAGCAGCGAATGGGTCGGCGAATATGCCGAAGTCGCGCTCAGCGAGTTCCCGGATCAATTCTGCCTGCAATTGTGGTCGAACGAGCAGCGCCCGATTCCCCCGGACGCGCCGGATGACTGTCGCGTGGTTGCGTCCAGCCGCATCGTGCTCTCCGTGGAGCAGCTTTTCTGGGCAACAGGGGACTTCCGCATGGTCTATTTCGGCGCGCCGATTGCGACCTGCAATGCGAACCTGGGCATCTGCGAATTCGACCTGCCGGAGTGAGTCAGTAGCGAAGGTAGCCGATACAAAAGGGGCGCGAACAGAAACGCCCCTCCCTGTGACGCTACCCACGAATAAATTCGAGGGCTTCTGTTGCACGCTTGCCCCGATGGGCAACGTTATGCAACACGGACACGTCCTGCCCGATAACACAAAATGTGGTGGCGTGGCGTATTTTTGTCCGACAAAATCCAGCCACATGCACCACGCGCCTTATATCCCCATAGATAAATCAAGGGGCTTTACGGCACACTTTGGTAATGCGTGCAAGCGACCCGGCATCGGCCTGCGTTTAACCCGTCGGCTCAGTCGTCTCCCCGATTCTGCATCAGGTAGGCTTCGCGCATCTCCAATACCAGATGCAGCGGAACCGTCTCCAGAGTGCTGCCGAAATCGATAGTCGCGAGGTCGTAGTGCGGGTTGGCGTTCACAACCGAGAGAACGCGCCACTCGAGATCATCAATGCAGAGGTCTTCGGCGGCGTATTGCCTGAAGGCGGGTGTTATTTCCAGGCCGGCACCCCGGTACATGTGGATGCCGTGCTGGTCGTGGATGACGGCGAAGCCCAGTTCATCCACATCACGCGCCTCTTCTTCCAGTTCTTCTTCTTGCCGTGCGAGCTTCTTGCAACGTTTCAGGTACAGGCGATACAGGTCATTTGCTTCGTACATGAGGCTGCCTCACGGAGTAAGGTAATTAAACGGACACGATTTACGATGACTCATTCCCCCTCATCGTCGGTTGCAGGCCTATGTGAGGGAAACCAGCGCCCCCGGTTGCATAAAGCAATCATGCGTTAGGTGACGTTATTTTCCCTGTTGTAAATGCATTTCTAATCTTTTCTCGGAAATACTACTGGCGCTATGCGAAAATCTGCGATAGGATTGTGTACATAGCAATGATATGCTGTTCTTAGTGCGTCGGATACAGATGTTTCATTTATGAAACCCTCTGCAATCCCCTGACCCTGCGCGGAACAGCACCGGGATGCCATCCGCATCTCGCGAAACACGCTAGCTCATGGCGGTGTGCCAGCACCGATCCCCATGGGCTAGTTCTGCCTTGTAAGTTCTGTGATACACTGTTGTTTACTTGCGAATACAGTAGTTACGACAGATGACTCTTCTCACCTGCCCCGTCATGCGTTACTCTTCATGTCAATGTGTGGGTACGAATCTACCTATCTATGACGATCGTTACGTCGGCCTTTTCTACCTGCTGTTGAACTGAATATGCCGGGTGTTGGAACGCACCATGGCAGTATATTATGAGCAATGGATTTTGCCAAGGGGTGCAAGGGGAGTTGTCAATTATTGACGAAAGTCATGGTCTCATGGAAGTTGGCACGAAGTCATGTCAAATAACTGGTTAAGAGACAGGATGGAAGCTCTGGAGGTCGGTACGTCAGAACTATCGCGACTCCTGGATCAACAGGGTATCAGCATTTCCAGGCAGGTGCTGGATAACTGGATTCGTATGGAAGGTGAACGTATTCCCATAGGCGTGGGCAATATTGCGCTTGTGCGTGCCTTCGCCAGTGCGCTGCGTTACGAAGACGAAGCGACCTTCCTACAATCCCTGGGCTATGAGCTGGGAGCCAATGAACCAGCATCATCGCACCTGGCCCCCATTATTGCCCGTCTACGAGAATACGATCCCGACAACGCCGAACCCATCGCAATCATCCTCACGCAAATATTGGAGCGCTGGGACGATATTGATCGGCTCATGAGTGAGCATCAACGGAAGCAAGACTCTTGAGCATATCCTCGTAGACCTGCTCTCGGTCGAGTCCCGCGATTGCGTTAATCTTGTACATCGGCTCATAGACCTCAATCGCGAGAACGGCTAGCTCTTCCACAACGGATACATGCCCGATCACGCGACCGTAGTTTGGATCGCTCTGGAGCAACCCTGTCACGGCATCCATCGTCTCGATCATCCGACCCCATTCAGTGAACCCCGCATCACCGAAATTCTCGATCATGAACCCCCAGGGCTTCTCGCGACCGTGTGCCATCTCCAACATGTCTTTGGCGCACTGGATTGCGTCATCATAGCCCCAGGGTTCGAGCGCGTCCCAGAAAATCACCTGCCCCGTGTCATCCCAACGAAGCTTGTACTTA
>CAZJWX010000101.1:0-11645 GCA_964549915.1 uncultured Anaerolineaceae bacterium
TGGATTGAAAAGTATCTACCACCTGTTTTGTGTGATGTCTAATTGCTTTGTCCAATAGTGTTCAGAGGTGCAATTCCTTCAGCCGGAGATTTCTCATCAATTTAATTGCGAAAATGGGCTTCAAACGTCATAATGGTGGAGTTGTTAATCCTTCAAACGAATTGAACACATGCCGAAAATCTTCGTATCCTACAGTCGGGTAGACCGCCAATTCACGAATCGCTTAGTCGCTCGCTTGCGCCGAATATATGGACACAGCGAGGTCTGGTACGATGAATCCCTGCATGGCGGTGACATCTGGTGGGACGAGATTCTCAGCCAGATTGCCCAGGCGGATATTTTCCTCTACCTGCTCTCCAACGAGTCTGTGACCAGTCCTTATTGCCAGGCCGAATTTGAAGAAGCACAGCGTCTGCAGAAGCAACTCATCACTGTGCAAGTGCGCGATCGCACCAACCTGACCGGAACCCTGCGCGATATTCAGTATGTGGATATGACCGCTGGTGCGAATGATGGGCCTTCGTTTGACCGGTTAATTGCTTCCATCAACAAACAAGCTGAACTAGCCAGAAAGCGTCGCCCACTCTGGAAACCACGCACAGCCAAGCCAAACACCGATGAGCCAGAAGCCGATCCGGGTGAGCGTGAATCGATCACGACCCCAGACTTGCAACCCGTGCAACCGCAACAACCACAGCAAAAGCGCAGCATACTTTCAGAACCCTTAGCAATCATCATTGCAGCCCTGATTACGGGTGCTTTCACGCTGCTCGGAGTTTACTTGGCCTCAGATCGCAATCCCGGTCTATCCGAGGGCGAAATCCGGGCAACTACCTATGCAGAGTTAACGGCGGCAGCGGTTGGAGTTGCAGATACGCCTATTCCCCAAGACACAGCCCAAATGACATCACCGACACCACGCCCGACCAATACACCCGTGCCGCCAACGTTTACCCCAACACCGACCCTTACCCCACGTCCAACCGATACACCTGATCCATTGCAAGCGGCGTTTACGCCTGTGACACGCAACCCCGACTGGACACCCGTTGAACGCGAATTTGACGGCGTGATGATGGTACTGGTGCCAGCCGGATGTTTCATGATGGGCAGCAACGATGGTCAAGACGATGAAACGCCTGTGCATGAGCAGTGCTTTGATGAGCCGTTCTGGATCGACAAGTACGAAGTGATCAACGCAGATTACGGTTCGGTTGGCTGTGAACAATGGTCGTCAGAACCGGACCAACCGCGCAACTGCGTGACCTGGTTTGAAGCAAGGGACTACTGCGAAGCGCGGGGCGGAAGGCTGCCCACCGAAGCCGAATGGGAATACGCAGCGCGGGGGCCGGATGCGCTGGTGTATCCCTGGGGGAATGATTATGACGCAGGGCTGGTCATCGGTGAAGATGACGCGACCTACGGCGATACGCGAACAGCACCCGTCGGCAGTCGTCCTCGCGGCGTTTCGTGGGTAGGGGCGCTGGATATGAGCGGCAACCTGTGGGAGTGGACAAGCTCTTTGTATCAGGACTATCCTTATGGCGACGACAATGAGAGTAATAGTGATACTAGCAGTGCGCGCGTGTTGCGCGGCGGCTCGTTCTTCAATGCGTCGGACTTCCTGCGGTCTGCCGATCGCAACGGGGGCGGCCCCGATTTCGACAGCGTCATCGGCGTCGGTTTTCGCTGTGCCCGCTCTTATTAATAGCTCTGATACTCTGTCTTCTGTTCTCTGAATTCTGATCCCGCCGAAGGCGGGTTAAATAAATACGACCACCAGCGGACAGGATGCCTACGGTGACAATTGGCAAATTCGTAGGGGTTCAACAGGTTGTGAACCCGTTTACCAAAAACTGAATGTCGATTATGAAAACGCCATACCGCAGAAAAAACAGCCTTCGTAAACCGGGTTACGATTACGCCTCAGATGGTGCATATTTCGTGACCATCTGCACCCATCAACGGTTGCATTTCTTCGGCGAAATCGAGAATGGCGAAATGCGTTTGTCGAAGTTGGGCGAGATTGTGGCGGATTGCTGGCTCCAAATCCCCTCACATCATTCTATGGTGGATTTGGATGTTTATGTCGTTATGCCCAATCACATTCACGGAATTGTCATAATAAATCACGATGACCGTAGGGGCATGATATATCATGCCCCTACAACCCGTGAATTTTCCAAACCCGTTGCGAAATCTATTTCTTCTATTATAGGCACATTCAAGGCGGCGGTAACTCGCAGCGTCAATCTCCTACCCAATGCCCCTGAAACACCCATCTGGCAGCGCAATTTCCACGATCGCATTATCCGTAATCAGCGCGAATATGAAATCATCGCCACCTACGTAGAGAACAATCCTACGCTGTGGGAGCAGGATCGGTTTTTTGCATAGACCGGGGGCAGCACGATACGCCCCTACGACCTGGAACGTGATCTGTAGGGGGTCACCATGGTGAACTCGTTTACCCCACAATATCTGCAATCTCAACGCAAACCGCCAACTCCCCACCTCCAAGGCCGCGAAGGGTTCACCGTCCTAGCGCCACACCGGGGTCAAAGCCACCGCCTGAACACGGCGTTTTTCGAGTCGCTGCGCAGCACTTCGCTCTTGTCGGCAAATTCAAAGCGCAAAATCGCGCCCGTGTTCATGGTCAGGTTGAAGACCGCCCCAGCATCCAGGCTGGCAAAAATCGCCGCGTTATCCTCCGACCAGGGCACGCCGATCACCGGACGCCATGAAGCAGATGGGCATCAAAAAAGCCAGGAGTGTCGTCCTGGCTTTCTGTGTAGCGAGGGTGGGACTCGAACCCACAACATGACGATTTTGAGTCGTCCGCCTCTGCCAATTGGGCCACCTCGCCGTATGCGATTCGGCAATCCAGATGTATACTCTGGAATGCAATTTTGCTCCCACATACTAGGCGCAAGCGGCGAAAAAGTCAATGCCTGAACAGCCTTCCGAAGACATGCTGATCGAGCGAGCACAACGTGGCGAGTTGGACTCGTTCAACGCGCTGGTGCTGCGCTACCAGGATTACTGCTACAGCATCACCTACCGCATCATGGGCGAACCAGATGGGGCGGCGGACGCGGTGCAGGATGCTTTTCTGACGGCGTATCGCAAGATTCGGCTCTTTCGCGGCGGCAATTTCAAGGCGTGGCTGGCGCGAATCGCCACCAATACCTGCTACGACGAACTGCGCAAACGCAAGCGCCGTCCACAAGACTACCTGGAAGAGATGCCGGGGAGCGACCACGCCGATGGCCCGGTCATCGCGAATCATGACCCATCACCGGAGCAGCAAGCCCAACGCGCGGATTTGCAGCGGGCGATCCAGGAATGCATCAATGCCCTCCAGGAAGATCAGCGCACGGTGTTGGTACTCTGCGATGTGCAGGGGATGGCTTACGACGAAATCGCCGATGTGCAGCAGGTCGCCCTGGGCACGGTGAAATCCCGGCTGAGCCGTGCGCGGTTGGCGATGCGCCAGTGTCTTCAGGCGGTACAGGAACTTTTACCGGATGAATATCGTTTTGAATCATAGACGGTCGCGCGCTGTCTTCTGGGCATGCCCGGATTGCGGTATATGAATTGCGAACGATGATAATGGTGTTTTTTCAGGTGACATGAAGAAGATTTGGTAAAGCAGCAAGACGAATGACGGAACAAAGCAACCCGACGCCGGATGTGAGCGAACGCGATATTGAGCAGCTTTCGGCGTATATTGATGAGCAACTGCCGCCGGAGGAACGTGCCGCGCTGGAAGAACGCCTGCGCGAGGATGCCGCCCTACGCGCTGAACTGGACGCCATGCAGCGTACGGTGTCCCTGATTCGGGCGTTGGAGCCGATGCGTGCGCCGCGCGATTTCACGCTCTCTACGCAAGATGTGGCCGGGATTGAGCAGGAAGAGCCACCACAGCGCATTGTGCGGCCTGCCTTCCGCAGTGGTTGGATTGTGGGGCTGGCAGCGGCGATTGTGGTCGTCCTGGTTGGCATCCTGGTCGCGCTGCCGACTCTGACGAATTCCGGCGATACGGCTCCCGCAGCGCTTTCGGTGGCAGATCAACCCAGCGCCACGCCCCAGCCCCCGACACCGGAACAAGAAGAAGCGGCGGAGTTGGACTTTGCCGCAGAAGCACCCGCCGCAGAAGAACCCGCCGCAGAAGCCGAATCGCGTGCGGTGACGACCCAGCCGACGCAGGGCGTGTTCCTCACGGCGACAACGCTGGCAGTCATCGAGCAAACGTCTACGCCTGCCCTGACCGCGCAGCCAACCTTCGGCGGCCCCGGCATCGGATTGACGCTGACCGCCAGTGCGACGCCGATGCCAGCGGCAACGATGGCAGCACCCGAAGCTGACGAAGGTGCTGAACAGGCCGATTCAGCGCAGGAAGAGGGTGCAGCGCTGGGGGGTATGGCAGCAGAGGCTGATGCCGCTGAGATGACGCCGCAGGTCGATATCGCGGAGGAACGATTGGATGACGCTCCCTTCCCCTTCGAGGCGGAAGATGCCCCGGAGGATGACGCCGTGGGAGAAGCCGCTCCACCCATGCGGACGCTGCCAGCGCTGGAGCTTCCCGCACCGGAGGAGGTGCTGCAATTCCTCCTGCGTGCGCTGATCGTCTTGCTACAAAGCCTCTACGGAGTCTGAGCATGTCCGCAATCCCTGATACACTGCCCGAACTGACTCGTGAGTTGGTCAGCCTGCGCAAGAAACCCAGCACGCAAGAGCGCTTCAAGAGCTATCCGGCGATGTTACAGCGCTTCAACGAATTGTTGGAGACTTGCGAGGATGCTGCTACACTCAAAGAGGTCTTGCGCCTGGATGAGGGCTATTATTTGCTGGCGGGGTATCGGCAGCGCGTCATCGAGAAACTGTTGTCCCTGGAACGCACACCTGCGACCCTCCGCGCCTACGCCTTGCAACTGGAGTTGTTCGGTGATGTGGACGACTATGGCGAGGCCGATACCGACGTAGAAGCGCGCGTCAGCGCCCTCTTCGCCGAGGCGGATCAACTAGAACAGAATCAATAGGGGGCATGCAGCATGTCGATCTCTCCCATTCTTGTGGTGATCATTCTGGTCGTGATTCTCGTCGTCTTCCTGCTCCTCTTCCTTTTCCGGGGGCAATCCAGCGAAGACCGGATGTTGCGCAACGAACTCAAGCGGTTGTATGCCGACCGAAGCAGCAGCGAACGCACGTCTTTGGTCTGGCGCACGCAAGAAGAAGACGATGGCAGTATGCGTGCCTACGTCATGTGGATGGATGGCTACGCGGACATTGACCCGGTGCGGGGGATTCCCGTCAAATCCTTCGATGAATTTGGCGCCCTGGAAAAAGAAGATGGCGTGCGTTGGCGCTTGCCCTACGAAGAGGGGTCTCCGCAGATGATCCTCTCCACAAGTCAGGCCGCCTTCGAGGAAAAACTGCGCGAACTCACGCACAACGGTTGGGAGATGCAGCTCGTTCTGCCCTTCAGCGAGCGAGATCGGATTGTGTTTTTGTCGCGCTAGGGCATCTAGTAGGGCCAATCTCCGGGAAGCTTCGGCTGCTGCGGAGTTTCCTGCTTCCCATTCGTAGCCTGTGGTTTCTCAGGCTCCGCTGCTGAGAGCTTGGCTAGCTCCTGTGTGATGCGGCTGAGACTTGCCTCGTAGTATTCGACGTTATTGTCAATTAAGACGCAGCTACGTCCTAGAGAAAGCGCTGCGATCCCAGTTGTCCCACTCCCAGCGAACGGATCAAGCACCAGTCCATCTTCTGGACACAAGAGCTTGATGAAGAACTCTGGAAGTTCTACCGGAAACACTGCTGGATGACCTTTATTCTTACCCACAACTGCAGAGGTGATGACATTAGAGGGGAGTACCGTCTGCTTATCGACCCACCGGGATAGATCGCGCCCAAAACCACTCTCATTTGCGGAGTTGTGTCGTGCCAGGTCATTGTCGCCAAGCTTCTTGAGCCTGGTTTCAGCCCATTCGCCAATTGGTTTGCGAACGGCATCGTGATTGAAATATGGTTTTTTATCTTTCGCCAGATGGAAGCAGTACTCCCAACCATCCATCAATCTTGTGGGCCAATAACCCGGCATTGGGTTAGGCTTATGCCAGATGTAATCCTCGATGGCGTACCAGCCTTGTTGGCTCAATGCTTCTATCGTCTGCCAGACATAGCGATGACGCACACCGCCCACTACTTTGTCCTTGATGTTGATTATGAGGCTTCCGGTTGGCTTCAGCGCGTTGAAGAATGGCTCATGAAAAGTCATGAACCAATCGACATACTCATCAGGGTGAACGCTATCATAGTGCTTTTTCCGTGCATCGGCATAAGGTGGCGAAGTCACGATCAAGTCAACTTTTTCCGCATATGCCACCAGTTCTTCGCGGCTGTCGCCGTGAATCACTGTGCAGGTGTTGTTATTTGCTTGGATTTCGGTTCGTTTTTCTGAAGCCACGAAAACACCTCGAAGAAGTCAGCTAACGAAAAACTCGACAAGTTTCGCTGGATTATTGAAGATGCCGTTTTCGTCCAGAAGCTCGGCCTTCTCGCATTCTGCACGGAACGCATCCAGCACCGATTCGGGTATCATAATGTCGGGTGATAATTCATCTGGTTCGTGTGCTGACATGAGAACATCGAGTACGGCTAGCATGATTTCTTTGTAAGAAAAATTCGTGAAAAATGGCCAGAAAAAATCGGACAGCCACATTTCCACATTGATGGAATGATAATCTCCCGAACGAGTCTTGCGCATACGACGTTCACCGCTTTCCATGACAATTCCCATTACCCCACAATAAGGCCCCCGTCGATTGCGATCTGAACGAGCATATTCCTCCAGCGCGTTCACAGCCTTCGGATAATCCTGCCCGCCAACAGTGTCACTTCGATTCTTGACGGATACATAGAGCGACAGCGGAATTGGATGCCTCTCTTGGTCTTTGAAAGCGATGACTGCATTAAAATCTGCTTCTGCGGCGCCAATATCAGAAACGCTGATGAAGCGCTGCGATTCGCGGGCTGCGTCGACCGCCAGGAATTGGTAGCGCCAGCCGGAGTTCATACGTTCTTTTTGCAGTGTTTGGCGGCGGAATAATTCCGTGCCAACTTCATGGTAGGACTTGTTGAATATCTGGTACGCGAAATCAGCGGGATCACTCACATATTTCCTGAAATACGAGAACAGCCTGCGTCCTGCTGCTGCATATGTCTGCAAAATTTCTTCGTCGGACATCTCTTCGTTGATCGCAAGAACTTCGCGTCCCGACTTGCGATTTGCGGAGACAATGGCATTGGTAATGATATGCACCAGCCGCTCACTGGAAATCTTGGTTTGATGAGGGACAAGTGTATCAGGGTCTAGGTACCCGTAGTAATGATCCTCTTCATCTTCGATACGAGGATAATTTTGCGGAACGGACATTGCTCACCTGCTTGCGATGATAGGTACTCAGGGCCAGTATAACATGTGTTCTAAGTTCGTGGTACGTTGATTCTAGCGCAGCCCCGGGTCGTCGCGTTCTTCTTCAACCTCATCCAGGAAATCTTCGGCGAGCCATGCCTCGGCGGGGTCTTCGCCGCGCAGGGCAAGTCGGTCGGAGTTCTTGAGTTTGTCGCGCTTGGGCTTTTCGGTCTCCGCGTAATACCAGTCGGCGTACTGGTTGGCGGCGAACCCGGCGGCCACAGCAGCAAATGGCGCACCAATTCCCAGGGTGACGATGCTGCCGAGGAAGAGAGTCAGCACGCCGACAATGGTAGACACACGCCGCTTGTAGGCTTCTTTTGTCAATTCAGGCTCGAAGATCAGGCGATTCAAGAAGGCGATGAAGAAGCCGTTGATGAGGCCGATCACCCATGCGAAGGCTGTCCCCCAGATCAGCGTGAAGATCGCGGCCCCAACCGCCACCAGGATATTTCCGCCGAATGCGGACATCAGGAAGAGAATGGCGGCAGCGGGTACGCTGACGTAGAAGCTCCTGGCGAGTATGTCTCGGGTCAAGCGCCGCACGACCCCCTGCCGACGCTGACGGTGATCGCTGCCGAAGAAATCGTTCTTGGGTTTCTGCGCCAGCGGAGAGCGTCGGTAGGCGTAGTGATGCGCCACATAAGCGCTGGTGAATCCGGCTACCGGGGCGAAGATGAAGGCCAGTGGCAGGGCACTGACGAAGGTCGCGATCAACCCGGTGCCGAGTGCCAGCCGCCCCGCGTATTGCTCCACATCCAGGTTGTCAGTCAGGGCGTACCGTTCATAGATCGGAATCCCCACGCCGAAGAGCAACCCCAGCGCAATCCCTGCGGTCAGTCCCAGGGGTACGCCCATGAATGCACCAAAAATCGGGTAGATCAACGACCCGAACAGTGCACCCGCCAGAAACCCATAGCCACCGAGCCGGAGTGTGAAATACAGGATGTTTTGGAGCTGCGTTCTCATGATGGGGTTCTCATCCGTATACAGCGAGACTTCTGCCCGGCGTGCCGGATTGTTGCCGCTATACTGACGAATCCAATTCCACTGCTACGCCGACGACCGCGCCCAAGAACCAGCGCCCAGGTGGGAAGAGATCGCGACGAAATAGGCGCGATCATCACCGTAATCATGGCCCAGAAGGCGGATGCATCGTCGGCGCAGCATGGCCTATCCCAGGATAGCGTCATTCGTACCGCAGCACATTCATGACCCGTTCGCGCACGGCGACATTGGCGCTGAGGAAGGTCGATCCCCAGGCAATCAATACCGAGGCGACCGTCAGCGCGAGGGCGACGATCTGTGATGAGCGCGGCAGCGGGATGAACGTCCCGGAAAGCTCTGCAAAGAGCGAGATCCCGAACCAACTGAGGCCAATGCCCAACACGGCACTCAGCAGGCCGATGATTGTACTTTCGATCAACATCACGCCCAATACACGCCAGCTCTTCAGGCCAACGGATTTGAGAATGCCGATTTGCCGCCGTCGTTCCAGCGTCGCCAGCGCGACGGTATTCGCCATGATGACCGCCGCCGCCAGCAGCGAGAGCAGGCCGACGATGGTCGGCAGCGCCGCGAATTGCTCGATCAAGCGGCTGATGAGCGTGTCGATGAAGCGAATATCCAGGGCGAAGACGGGTGGCACGCGGATCGCGGACAATTCCGCGACGGCCTGCCCGGTGAACTCCGGCTCAACATCCGCCGAATACAGGTTGAAGCGCGAACTGAGGCCGCCTACTGAGCCGGGAGGCACGACTGGCCCGCCGTTGGAGAAGCCTGCGAAATCCGACTGGAAGAGGCCGACGAGTTCGTATTCCAGGATTTCACCGTTGATCTCGTAGCGTAGAATGGAACCGACCCCGGCACCCAGGAAGGCGGCGGTGTCTTCTGGCCCGACCATGACCAAACGCCCTTCGTCTTCGGGTGTCAGGTTGCGCCCTTTGCTGATGTTCAGCACGGTGTCGTAAATATCCGGATTCGTCGAGTCCCAGACGGTGAAGGTGCTCCAGATGAAGGGGGCGAAAGCGGCTTGATCGCCGAAGTTCACTTCGTCGAAGTCAACATCGCGGAAGCTGCCCCCCTGGATCGCGCGGTCATCTACGCCGATCAGGGTCGCTTCATAAGTGCCCAGGACGGTGAAACCGTTGACGCCCTCGACATCTTCCAGCGCACCTTCGATGGCGTTCCCGGTCAGGTTTTGCAGCCCCGGCGTGAAGCTCGCCGGGGAGAAAACCAGCACATTGCCGCCGAAGCTGCGGCTCAACTGAATGTTGAGCAGTTCGCGCACGCCTTCACCCACGAAGGTGATGCTGCTGAGGGCAAACATCCCCGCGCTGAGTGCCAGCAGCGTGGTTGCCGTTCGCAGCCGATTTGTGCTCAGGTTGCGCAGCGCCAGCCGCAGGTCAACATTGCCGAACGATGGCAGTTTGCCGACCAGCCAGACGATCACCCAGAGGATCAGCACTAGCAGCCCCAGGAAGAGCAGAGTCGCTGCCACGCCGATGATGCCCGCCAGATAGGGGGTCGTCGCGTTGAAACTGCTCACCAGTCCGAAGGAAGGGCTGACGATCTGACCCACGACCAGCCCAATCAGCAGCGTGACGACCAGCATCAAACCAATGCTCTGGAAGATGCCCAGGCGCGGCGCTTTGTTGCTGTCGTTGGGGCGCAGGATGATCGCCGGGCGAATTTGCAGCGCCGTCAGGATGGGGGCCAGGCCGAAGATGATCGTCGTCACCATGCCCAGCGCGAAGCCATAGAGCAAGGCTTCCGGGTAGACGCGCCAGGTCAGGGATTGCTGCAAGAACTGTTCGCCGAACTGATTGACAACCCCACCGAGCAGCACGCCGACGACCGCGCCGATCACGCTGCCGATGATCCCCAGCAGCAGCCCCTCCGCCAGGAAGAGCCAGCCTACCTGCCCGCCTTTCAGGCCGAAGGTCTTCAGCGCGGCGATTTCGTTGGTGCGGCGGCGCACCAGCACCAGCATGGTGTTCATGATGCCCACACCGCCGATCAACAGGGCGCCCAATCCCAACACGACGATGAAGTCGCCCAGAATCTGCGAGATGACCGCATTGCGCTCCAGCAAGTCCAGCGCCGTATCGGTCTCGACGGTGCGCGTCGTCCGGGTGGCACGCTGTCGGAGGTCGCGCAGCACCGCGTTGTAGTTCTCTTCCGTCAGCGGCTCATCGAAGGCGATGGCGACATTGTTCACCCCCAACGCCGGGTCGATGAACTCTCGCGCTGCTGCCAGCGGCATGTAGGCGAAGCCGAAGAAACCGTTGAAGGGATTGCGGATGCTGGCTTCATTTTCCAGCGCCACGATCCCTACCACGGTGAATGCCTGCTCCGTGCGCGAGATTCGCACCGGGTCGCCGATTTCCAGGTCTTCGCTCTCGGCGAGGTTCTCGCTGATGACGATCTCGGGGCCGCCTGTGAAGACTTCATCCAGGGGTTGACCGGGTGGATCAATGGTGTTGATGTCGTAATTGGGTGGGTAGGTTGCTGGATCAATCAAGTAGGTGGTGATGGGCAGGGCGATGCCGAATGCACCCTGGCTGATGTCTGTCAATTGCACGCTGCCCCCGGTGCTGTAGGCGGTCATCAACCCGCCGCGTTCCTGCACGTAGGCTTCGAGCGCCTGTAGTTCTTCTTCGCTGAAGAATATCTGGTCTTCCGCTGGCGTGAAGAGCGCGAAGTTGGGGCCGTTGTCGTTGTCCTTCACCAGCCGCACATCGCCTTTGTTATCCACGCGCACATTTTCAACCAGCGAGTCGCTGATCGCCAGACCCAGGCTGCGCAGCGCGACCACCGTCGCCACACCCGCCGCAATGCACAGAATCGCCAGTGCTGTCCAGCGTCCGCCGCGCTGGATGTTGCGGAAGGCGTAACGGAAATAGAATGTCAAATGCTTCATCGAAGTACCCCGCTTCGTTGTAGTCCTGCTGTGTTATACGCATTGTATGCCGCAGTGTAGCATGCCAAGCTGAGGAAGATTAGAGCAAGAGCACAGAAGAGCCTTGAAGTGCGGGCGAAGCGCGTCGGCGAAGGCTTTTCTGAGGTCGCACAACGGAATCCCCAATATTGCGCTCATGGTGGGTTAAGTGCAGATGCTAATGGACAAAGCAAAAGGAACCCGCATGAAGTAAAATGTTAGAATGGCAAA
>CAZJWX010000102.1:0-11417 GCA_964549915.1 uncultured Anaerolineaceae bacterium
TGATGACACCTTTTTGTTGCAATTACTCTTACAAATTTGAGGCGATTGCCCTGGTTACTATCCTTTGCGCTATTTCCGCCAATCAGCTATAATGTTACATAGACTCTTAATGTGCAAGTCACAGAGATGAAAGGCAACTGGAGATAGCAGACCAAGAATACCGAATCAATCGACAGATTCGTGCGAAGGAAGTTCGCTTAATCGTGGAAGAAGAGGGCGATGACGGTCGTCCCGTCTCCCGTAATGTCGGCGTTGTTTCGCTCAAAGAAGCACTGGATACAGCGGCGGATTACGGTGTAGACTTGGTGGAAGTCGCCCCGAATGCCAAACCGCCCGTATGCAAAGTCATGGACTTTGGCAAGTTCCAGTACGAGCAGCAGCGTAAAGAGCGCCGCGCGCGGAAGAACCAGAAGAAAGTCGACATCAAAGAGGTACAGCTTCGTCCCAAGACGGATGAGTACCACATCGGCTTTCAGTTGAAGAAGGCGCGAGATTGGCTGCAAGACGGCAAGAAGGTCAAATTCAAGATGCGTTTTCGCGGACGCGAGATCACACACTCGCACATTGGGCGCGAACGCCTTGAGTGGATCGAAGAAGAATTGAAAGATGTGGGCGTTGTGGAGCAGAAGCCGAATCTTGAAGGTCGCGACATGGTGATGGTGCTGGCTCCCAACGCGGAAACCCAATAGGATGGTCATCTACCGTGAGCAAGAAGAAGAAAACGAAGAAGTATAAACTGAAGACCCACAAATCGACTGTCAAGCGCTTCCGCGTGACGGGCACTGGCAAGGTGATGCGCACCAAGGGCGGCAAGAGCCACTTCCGGCGTCGCCGTTCCAGTCGTGTGAAGCGTTCGCTGGATAAGATGCAGGAAGTGAGCACATCGCAGCAGGCACGTCGCATCAAGACGCTGGCACCGTACCTGGGTCGCTTCAAGTACAACCCGCCCTCGTAAGCGGGTCACTCCGTTCGTTTCATGCAAGTCTTCGCCCAGGGCGGTTGCTCTGGGTGTTTGTTGTCTAAGGGCTGAGGAGGTCAATCCATGCCACGCGCAAGAACTGGTGTTGTGCGCCGTAGAAAGCACAATAAAATTCGCAAGATGGTCAAAGGGCAGTGGGGCACGCGCGGCACACTCTTCCGCCGCTCCAACGAGGCGATGCTGAAGAGCCTGTTCTACGCCTACCGCGACCGCCGTCAGCGCCGTCGTCAGATGCGCCGCCTCTGGATTCAGCGCATCAACGCGGCAGCACGCCTGAATGGCATCAGCTACAGCCGCCTGATCCATGCCCTGAAGCAGGCCAATATTGAACTGGATCGTAAATCCCTGGCAATGCTCGCCCTGGAAGATCCACAGGCTTTCGCTTCGGTCGTGGAAAAAGCCAAGTCCGCAGTGCAGGCTGCGTAAGGCTGCGAATGATTGAAATGGGGTCGTGCGCGACCCTGTTTTGATTCTATGGGGTGAACCATGAGCGAGATCATCAGCAGCACACAGAACCCCCGCGTGAAGCTCGCTGCCAGCTTGCAGACGAAGGCCAAGCTGCGCCGTGTGGAGCGCAAATTAGTGTTGGAAGGCACACGCCTGATCAGCGATGCGCTGGAACAGGGTAAACAGCCGCAATTCGTGCTGTATGACCCCGCAAAAGCCGATTACGAATTGATCGCCCGGTTGCAACGCAGCAAGGCACAACTGTTGCAAGTCTCCCCACAGATCATCAATCATGTGAGCGATACCCAGAATCCCCAGGGCATCGCTGCCGTTTTCTCGATTCCCTACCCCAACCTGCCGGATAATCCGCAGCGCGTGCTGATTCTGGATGCGGTGCGCGAACCGGGCAATATGGGGACGGTCTTGCGCACCGCCGGCGCATCGGGTGCGGAAATCGTGCTGCTGGCACCAGGCTGTGTCGATCCGTATAATCCCAAGGTGATCCGCTCTGGGATGGGGGCGCATTTCCGACTGCCGATCCTGGAGGCGAAGTGGTACGAAATTGAAGGCTACTGCGAAAACCTCAACATCTACCTCGCGGCAGGCGAAGGCGAAAAGCGTTACTTTGATGTCGATTGGAAGCAGGCCTGGGCGCTGGTGATCGGCAACGAGGCACATGGTATCGCAGACGAAGCTCGCAACCTGAACGCTACCCCGATTTCCATTCCGATGGCGAACGCCACCGAATCGCTGAATGCCTCTATTGCAGCGGCAGTGATCCTCTTCGAAGCACAACGCCAAAGACTCATGCGCTAGTTAGCGTGTCAGCGCCTTCGTCAATGTGTTAACTGACTGGGTATGAGCGCTTGTCAACTTGGTGATGCATCATCGCTCCCTTTGCTAAGTCGCTTCTGATAGAGGTTCTGCTTCCCACGTGGTATGATTGCCTGTGCAACTTAACCGAACGAAGGAGAAATATCCAATGGCGAAATCATACGACGTCGTTGTGTTGGGCGCTGGCCCTGGCGGATATGTGGGGGCGATCCGCGCCAGTCAGTTGGGGCTGAAAGTCGCAATTGTGGAGAAAAAATATTGGGGCGGCGTCTGCCTGAATGTGGGCTGTATTCCGTCGAAAGCGCTGCTGCACAATGCAGAATTGGCGCACGCCTTCCTGCACAAAGCGGACGAATTCGGCATCAGCGGCGATGTGAAGTTCGATTACAAACGCGCCTGGGAGCGCAGTCGTGAGGTGTCAGATCGGCTGGTGAAGGGCGTGCACTTCTTGATGAAGAAGAACAAGATCGACGAATACGACGGCTGGGGCACATTCAAGGACGCCAATACCCTGGAAGTCGCGCTGGAAGATGGCGGCACCGAGACGCTGACCTTCAAGAACGCCATCATCGCAACCGGCGCGGTCGATAACCAACTGCCGGGGGTGGAATTCAGCGAGAACGTCGTCGGCTGGGAAACGCAGATCATGACGGATAACCTGCCAGAGAAGATCGTCATCGCGGGTGGCGGCGTCATCGGCGTAGAATTTGCCTACATCATGTCCAATTATGGCGTGGATGTGACCATCGTCGAATTCCTGGATCGCATTTTGCCCAACGAAGACCCGGAAATCAGCAAGGAATTGACCAAGCAGTACAAGAAGATGGGCATCACCGTGCTCGCCAGCCATGCCGTGCAGGGCATTGAAGACACGGGCAAGGGCGTCAAGGTCACCATTGAAGATCGCAAGAAGGGCGAGAGCAAGACTCTGGAAGCGGATAAAGCCATGGTCGCCATTGGCTTCCGTCCGCGCACGGAAGGGTACGGCCTGGAGAATACAGGGGTGCAGCTCACCGACCGGGGCGCAATCGGCATCAACGAGAAGATGCAAACCAACGTCCCCAACATCTACGCCATCGGCGATGTGACCGCCAAGCTGATGCTGGCGCACGTCGCAGAGACAATGGGCGTCGTCGCAGCAGAGAACATCGCCGGTGCGGAGACGGTCGAACTGGATTTCGACTTCATGCCCCGTGCGATTTACTGCAACCCGCAGATTGCGGCCTTCGGTTATACGGAAGAGCAGGCACGCGAGAAGGGCTACGACATCAATGTGGCGAAATTCCCCTTCCAGGCCAACGGCAAGGCGCTTGGTCTGGGCGAAGGCATCGGCTTTGCCAAGATCATCAGCGACAAGCGCTACGGCGAAATCCTCGGCGCACACATGATCGGCCCCAACGTGACCGAACTGCTGCCTGAACTGACGCTGGCGCAGCGCTGGGAACTGACCCCGCACGAAATCGCACGCAATGTTCACGCGCATCCGACTCTGAGCGAGGCGCTGAAGGAAGCCGCTCACGGCCTCGAAGGACACATGCTGAATCTGTGATCCACCAGATGGGGAACGGGCGATCCAGCGATTGGATCGCCCCGCTGATGATCATTCCTCGTCGAAAATCCCCTCGAAGATACTGCATCCGTCTGGCGTGGAAATGGCCTGGATTTCTACGGCCTGATATTCGTAGGTCTGTATCCAGTCAGACCAGGTATCAAAGGGCACATTACGGTAGAATACTGCCAGCGAAATGCTGCGTGCTCCAATGGGACGCACAAACCACGCGCTGGTGAATACCGTTGCAAATGCCCCATCTTTGACCCCGAGCGCTTCATATATAGCCCGGTTGGCAGGCATACCATCAAGGGGCCAATTGAGGATTTCTCGCATGACAGCCTGTGCTTCCGGTGCGAGCGCGTCTCCGGTATATGCTGCATCCATGATCCGCAGCATATCGCGAGCGCTGCCCCGCATAGCAAAGCGATCCATGAAGGCGACCTGTGCTTCAATACCGGGTAGTCCTGCGGTGAAGCCGCCGCGAAATTCTAATTCAGCCTCGCGCCACTGCGCATCATTCAGAAACAGTTCCAGCAAGCGGTCGTGCTCTGCCTGGAACGTCTCCTCATCCAGCGCGGCGATTTCGTCCGGCGTGGGCAAGCCGATTTCATGATTGCTCAGTGCCAGCAGCAGCCCGGTGTAGTAGATTGGCAAATCGGTGTTCTCCAGGCCGAGCCGTGCATACAATTCGGGAAAGCCTTCATCCCCCAGGCGTGCTAAGAGGTAATCCGGCGCAGCATTGGAGCTGAATTGGATCATCGCATTGGCGACTTGCATCAGCGTCACTGTTTCAGCACCATCCAGCGTCTCAATCCACATTTGCTGGGCACCACCGTCACTTCCGGGTACCCAATAGCGATTGACATCCTCCAATGGCACTTCTTCCTGGGGATCGATCATTCCTTCGGCAGTTTGCCGTGCAAATTCCGCCAGGATGATGATTTTCGCGGTGGATGCCAGAACGAAGGGCTGATCTGCATTATGCTCAATGACGGGTTCTACGCCATCGCTGCTATAGCACAGCACCCCGACCTCTTCCGCATTCGCTTGGATGTAAGCGAGAGCTTCGGAAGGCTCCTCTTCCTGCGCGGCAGCAAGAAGAGGGAGTGACAGCAGCAAGGACAACATCAGCAGCGCAATACGGGTTTTCATCGCAACACTCCTCATCATTCGTGTCGGGCTTCCTACAGAGTATTACGTACATTGAAGTTCCCGAGTTCATAATTGGGAGGAACGTCCAAACGTCGAGACAGCCACAATCGGCAGCCCTCCGTGCCTGCTATCGACCATCCGGCGGCCTCTGCTGTGGATCATCCGTCGGTGGCACTTCTGTAGGGCGCTGCTGCGGGGCCTCTGTCGGCCTCACCTCGGTTGGACGCTGGTCAGGCGGGATTTCTGTGGCGCGTACATCTGTTGGAACCAGGGTTGGCTGCGGCAGGGGTTGCCGTGTCGGTGGAACGTTGGCTGTCGGAGAGGCCAGGAAGCCATCATCGGTGCGCGATTCGCCTTCTTCCTCCAGCGGGCAGCCATCCAGCGGCCCTGGTACGCGCGGGCAAAAATCCACCGCATTGCGGAAGCCATCGCCATCGAGATCGGTTGGTGAACCCGTTGAGCCATCCCCGCAGCGATCGCGATCCCGTAACCGCAGGCTTCCGTCACACAGGTCGAAGGCGCGTGGGCAAGCTGGCAAATCAGTGGCTCCCTCCCCTTCAAGAGCGCAATTCACACCGGGCTGCCATTCCAACCCCCAATCAGCACGATCCGCCCAGGCGCGATCACGCACGCGCAGGATGGGCAGGTCGTCGCAGGCCGGCAGTCCCGGCGCATCGCAAGGGGGCAACCCTTCACTCAGACGATTGCGCAATTCACCCAACTCCGTCTCACCCAGGGGCGGTGCAATCTCAATCAGGCGTGGTAAGACTCGGGTCGGCAGCCGGGATAGCCGATTTTCCGCGTAGGATTGAGGGAATTCCGGGCGGCCTGTGGGCAGCAACTGCGCCCCCATCGGTACGCTGAGCCAGGTTCCCTGGATGATCGGATACTGTTCGCCATCGAAATCCAGAAGCGCCGTACCCTCTACCGTCGAGATGTTCATCTCTGCATCGGGCTGTGCCTGGAAGAACACCGTCGAACCCACTTCAACGTCCACGCCATTGGCGTTGAACGAAACCGAATCAACGCCGTCTGGTGTCTGCACCAGGAGGCCACTTTCCGGCGCTTCTTCGCAGGCCGCATCTCCGATACCCGTGCGTAAATAGAAGGCCTGCATGGGGTTCTGCGCTTCGCTGGCGGCATTCTCCAGCGTCACATCGCCGAAGAGCACGAAGGTCACATTCTGCCCGGGCAACGTCTCTGGCAGGTTGGCCTGCACACTGAGAATCGCCACACCCCAGGCTCCCGTCTCGGTATCCATGCCGCTGAGTTCGATGCTCTGAATGTCGGCGAGGTCTTCGATGTCCCCGGCCTGTTCAAATTGCAGATCGGTCACCCCGGCCTGGGGCACAGCATCGAGCAGCACATTCCCATAACAGGCCTGGTTGCGCTCCAGATCCGTGCAGAGACTGTCCGCCGCTGCCAACGCATCTTCCGCAAGGGTCGGGCAATCTGTCTGCGCCAGGGCCACCGAAACACTGAGCAGCAGTATCAAGACAATCCAGAAAATGCGTCGCATGAGAATCCCCTTCGCTTTGTCCTGCGTGACTATTCCCAGTGTAAGGCAAGAATCGCGACGTTCGACCAGGAATGCAGAATTTTTACCAAAGTGCGCCGTAAAGCCCCTAGATTTATCTATGAGGATGTAGGGCGCGTGGTGCGTGTGGCTGGATTTTGTCCCGGAAATTGTCGGACAAAATGCGCCACGCCACCATATTTCTTATGGTATAACCTATATGTCGTACAGAAGCAGAATAGGCTCAGACGACATTTGCAGTACCGGGCAGGATGTGTCCGTGTTGCAGAACGTAGCGGGTTGCCGCAAGCGTGCAACAGAAGCCCCCGAATTTATTCGTGGGGAGCGTCACTCCCCCGGTTGGGGTACATAAAGCGTGATCACCAGCGCATCCCCGGTAATCTGTAGGTTCTCCAGGTCGTGCTGGCCTTCACCCAGGCGCTGATCCAGGATGAAACCGAAGGCCTCCTGCACGGCGGGCGTCACGATCATCAGCGCAGCATCCACATAGGCGTCACTCGGCTCTCCACCATCATCCATCGTGAAATCGACCTGCCCGCCAATCTGCACGAACTGGTTGAAACCGCCGCCTGTCAGCGTGATGGGCACAGTGAAGCGCCCGCTGACGAAAACGCCATCGCTCAGCGCCGTCAGGTCAATGGCGATGCCTTCATCCGGCACGAATTCAACCTGCGCCCGGCTGATGTTGTCTTCATCTGCCAGAATGCGATCCATCTCTTCCTGAAATTGCGCTGTCGTGATGAGCACATCGGCGACGATTTCCGGCGTCCCGGTGGAAGTCGGGCGCGCCGCCACGACGATGGCACCTGGTGGCAGGGGCGTGAAGGTCGCCAGCGCGGGCGCTTCGACCACCTGCGCGGTCGCGGTTCCCTGAACAGCCTGGGTAGCGTCCGGTGTCTCCGACGGAATCGGCGTAGTCGATGGCGTGAAAGTCAGCGATGGGGTCAGCGATGGGGTGTTGGTATCGCGCGGCGTAGGCGTGTTGAGCGCGGTGGGCGTATTCGTCGCAGTGGGTGGTTGGGTTTCGGTGGGCGTCGCACTGGGTTCATCGGTGGGCGTGGCGCTGGGCAATACTGCACGAGTTGGCAAATCACCGACTTCTTGCGCGGGCTGGCAGGCCGCCACGACGAAGACCAGCAGCAAGATGAGAGCTGTTTTGCGCATAAAATGGGCTTTCCTGGCTCACTTATGAGTCAACGGTTGTAGTATACAGGCCGGGGAAAAGCAGGTGGTGTCACGATTGCTTGACAATTGTTTGCCAGCGTGCCGGTTCAAGGTGGCACTTGCAAATGCGAAGGCGTGCCGATTGGACACGCCCTCCCACGTATTCGGCTGTATTATGACCAGTTCTCCAGCACCTCAACGACTCGTGCCAGGAAGGTATCCGCAGTGGCACCGTCCGCCACACGATGATCGAAGGTCAGCGAAAGATAACTGCACGGACGCACCGCGATCATGTCATCCACCACCTTGACGCGCTTCTCGATCTTGCCGACGCCGAGAATCGCGGACTGCGGCTGGTTGATGATGGGAGTCGCCATCAGGCTGCCCGTCACGCCGTGATTGGTGATGGAGAAGGTGCCGTTGCGCACTTCGTCCGGCTGCAACTGGCGATTACGCGCCCGTTCTGCCAGATCGTTGACCTGCCGTGCCAGCCCCGCCAGGTTATAGTCCTGCGCATTGTGAATCACCGGGACAATCAAGCCGTCATCCAGCGCCGTTGCCATACCGATATTGATGGCGTTGGGGTAAAACAAGCCCTCATCCGTCCAGCGTGCATTGAGCACGGGATATTCCTGGAGCGCCACCGCACACGCCACGACGAAATAGGGCGTGAACGTCAGCTTGACGCCACGCTTCGCCAGCGTGTCCTTGTTCGCCGCCCGATGCGCAACGACATGAGTCAGATCGGCTTCCATCACGGTGGTGACGTGCGGCGCGGTGTGCAGCTTGCTCTCTACCATGTGCCTGGCAATGCTGCGGCGCATGTTATTGTGCTTGACCAACTCACCGGGCAAATCCGTCGGCACCGGAGCGGGACGTGGCTGCGGCGGTGCTGCGGGCCTGGCGGCCTGTTGGGGAGCAGCTTGTGCTGTGGGTTCGTCATCGTCATCCGCGCGGTATTCGACCGTTGGGCGGAAGAGGTTACCATCCGCCGGAATCTCCCAGGGAGCCTGTTCGCTCTCCTCTTCCCGGGGATCTTCCTGCGTTTCCAGGTAGGCCAGCACATCTTGCTTGCGGATGCGTCCGTTGCGCCCTGTACCTTCGATTTTGGATAGATCGAGATTGTGCTCTTGCGCCATGCGCATCACAACGGGGGTGACGTGCCCGGTGTAGCTGCCCGTTTTGGCGCTGCTACGGCTGGCAGATGCAGCGGCGGTTGGTTCCGGCTGTGGTTCTTCCTGCGGCTGGCTCCCATTGGGCGCGTGGCCTTCTCCACCAGCAGCGTCTTCTGGCTGCTCACCCGGCTCACCGATGATGCCCAGCAGCACGCCTGCATCGACGGTCTCGCCCTCTTCAACATAGATCGCCAGCAAGACCCCATCCACCGGAGCAGGGATTTCGGTATCTACTTTGTCGGTACTGACTCGTACGATTGGTTCGTATTCTTCGACGGTATCGCCGACTTGCTTGAGCCATTCCCCGACTGTGCCATCCACAACGCTCTCACCGAGCTGCGGCATAATTACCCTGGTTGCCATGAATGCCTCCTCAGTACGCTGCAACGTCGCGGATGGCATCCGCGATCTTGTCTGGATTGATCATGAAAGCTTCTTGCACCGGGTGGCTGAAGGGCACGCCGGGCACATTGGGCGCTGCCAGACGCTTGATGGGACCATCCATGTATTCGAAGGCTTCATCCGCCAGAATTGCCGCGATTTCCGCGCCATAACCCAGGAATTCGTTGTCCTCATGGACGATTAGCGCCTTGCCCGTCTTCTTGAAGGAGTCGAGCACGGTCTGCTTATCCAGCGGTGCCAGCGTGCGCAGGTCGATCAATTCCGCCTTGATGCCGTCTTGCCTGGCGACGCGCTGCACGGCGATTTCCGCATAGTGCGCCATCATGCCATAGGCATAGACCGTCACTTCGTCGCCTTCCTGGGCGATGCGTGCGGGGCCAATCGGCGTGACGTAATCGCCTTGTGGCACTGTGCCTTTGATGGCGCGATAGCCCTTCTTCGGCTCCAGGAAGAGCACCGGGTTGGGATCGCGCACAGCGGCCTTCAGCAAGCCCTTGGCATCTTCCGGCGTGCTGGGAACGACCACCTTCAGGCCGGGGATGTGGGCAAAAAAGGCTTCGATGCTCTGGCTGTGGTACAGGCCGCCGCCGATGCCGCCGCCATAGGGTGCACGCACGACCATCGGCACATTCCATTCGCCGTTGGAGCGATAGTAGAAGCGTGAGACCTCGCTCAACATCTGGTTGAAGGCCGGAAAGATGAAGTCTGCGAACTGAATCTCACAGATGGGACGTGTATCCGCGATGGCGGCACCCAGCCCAATCGCCACAATGGACAGTTCGGCCAGCGGGGAGTCGACGATGCGATCTGCCCCGTACTTCTCGTAGAGTCCCATCGTAGCGCGGAAAACGCCCCCACGAGGGCCGACATCTTCGCCCGTGATGAAGACGCGCGGGTCACGCGCCAACTCTTCGTCCATCGCCTCCGTCAGCGCCTGAATCAGAGTCCTGGTTTCGACTTTGGTCGGTACAGTCATCAGTGAGTCCCCTCCTCATCCGGTGCGAAGGTGAATGCAGCATCCAGGTGGTCAGCAGGGTCAGGGTAAGGTGCTTCTTCGGCGACCTTCTGCGCTGCATTGATGACCTTCTTGATCTCCGCGTTGTACTCTGCGTCTATTTCTTCTGTCAGTACGCCTTGCTCTAGCAGATGCGCCCGGAAGCGCGGCAGCGGATCAGCCTGTTTGATTTCTTGAAGCTCGTCTGCTGTGCGGTAGGTGCGGTCGTCATCGTCCGATGAATGCGGCACGAGGCGAACACACTTGGCTTCGATGCAGGTGGGGCCGTCGCCTGCGTAGGCTGCTTCCACCGCTTCGCGCATAGCGTCATACATCGCCAGCGGATCGGTGCCATCGACGGTCACGCCGCGCACGCCGTAGGCTTCGGCGCGTTCTGCGATGGATTTCTTGGCCTGTTTGTCGTAGGGCACGCTGATGGCATAGTCGTTGTTTTCGACGATGCAGATGAAGGGCAGTTGGTGCACCCCCGCCCAATTCATGCCTTCGTGCCATTCGCCCTGGCTGGTACTGCCTTCGCCCAAGGTGCAGAGGGCGAGACGCGGTTGCGAGGCATCTTCCGGGTCTTGCAAACCGACCTTCTGCCGATACTGGATGCCGAAGGCGGTTCCCGCTGCCTGCGGAACCTGCACGGCAACGACAGACGATTGCGTGACCATGCGCAGCGATTTGCTGCTCCAGTGGCTCGGCATCTGTCGCGCGCCGCTCGTCGCTTCGCCCAATTTGCCGAAGAGACTCAACATGAATTCTTCCGGGGTCATGCCGATGGTCAAGACCAGCCCCAGGTCTCGATAATACGGATAGACATAATCCACGCCGCGATTGATCGCGAAGGCCGTCGCCACCTGCAGCGCCTCATGCCCGATGCCGCTGATGTGGAATGCAATCTTGCCCTGTCGGTGTAGTGCCCAGGAACGTTCGTCTACGCGACGCGAGAGGAGCATATGCCAGTAAAGTTCGAGCAGGTCATCCACGCTGAGTTGTGCAGCGTATCGCCCGACCTGTATCGGTGCGCTCATTCATGTGACTCCTATAAACTTATACAAATAAGGCTTTTCCACCACTGTATCATACCTGTGCAAGGTGAACAATGCAACTCAGTGCATATTGCAGGGCAATCGCTTCAAAAATGAAAGAAAGTTGGTAATGTGTAGTGGAGAGAG
>CAZJWX010000103.1:0-11301 GCA_964549915.1 uncultured Anaerolineaceae bacterium
TCTCTCCACTACACATTACCAACTTTCTTTCATTTTTGAAGCGATTGCCCTGCCCCAACCCGCTGCAATTTGGCGACGTTCTTGTTACACTCAGGCTGGTGAGCCACCCATCCCATACTCGGCTCACCCTGCTCACGAGTCACAGCAAAGGCATTGACCGATGACCAAGCAAATCGTACATACAGACAGAGCGCCCGCCGCCGTCGGGCCGTATTCGCAGGCGATCATCGCCAATGGATTCGTCTTCACCGCCGGGCAAATCGCCCTGATTCCGGCAGAGGGCAAACTGCTCGATGGCGATGTGCAGGCGCAGGCGCGGCAGGTCATGCAGAATTTGCAGGCCGTGCTGGAAGCCGCCGGGACATCGCTGGATAACGTGGTCAAGACCACCGTCTATTTGGCGAACATCGGCGATTTCGCTGCCGTGAACGAAGTCTACGGCGAATTCTTCCCGCAAAATCCGCCCGCCCGTTCCGCCTTCGAAGTGGCCAATCTGCCGCTGGGGGCGCTGGTCGAAGTCGAAGCCGTCGCCCTGCTGCCCACCGCCGGAGCCTGACTCCCTGGACACAGCAGCCAGCCAGCGATTCACCACAACCGAGGCACAGACCGATGAACATCCCGCAACCGCCAGATGCGCAGAATCCCGGTTGGCTGACGGCCTACGCCGAAGCCACCATCGCCGCTCCACGTCAGCGCGTCTGGGACGTACTGACAGATTTCGCCGCCTATGACGAGTGGAATCCCTTCACCTACGACTTCACATTCTCCAACTTCAGTGTTGGCGAAGCGGTGGCCTTCCAGGTGCGTATGAGGGAGCAGTGGACACGCCGCCAGGAGGAAATTTTCGCCCATGTGCAGGGGCCATCTCTCCTCGCGTGGCGCATTCGAAATCCGAGCATCTGGTTGAAAGCCGTACGCTACCAGATGCTCACCGAGATGCCTACAGGCCACACCCACTACCAGACCTGGGAATATTTTTCGGGTCTCATCGCCCCTGTGCTCGGTGTGACCGTGCTGGTGCAGGTGCGGCGCGGCTTCGTGGATGTCGCCGTCGCGCTCAAAGAACGGGCAGAATCAATGGCCTGACTGGCGCAGTTCGTCGGCGAATTGCTCACGAATGGCGGCAGCCGTGCGCCGAATGCCCTCGTCATAGGGCACAATCGGGGTGTAGTTCAGGTCGCGCACGGCCTTATCCAGGCGGAAAGCCTGGGGCTGTGCCGTCGCTGCGATGGTGTGCCGATTGAGGATTGGCTCCGCCATCCAGCCCTGCGGCAGCGCGTTCCAGAGCGTTTCGCTGCTGCGGGCGATGAGCCGTGCCAGCCAGAGCGGAATCGTCTGCACAGGCAGCGTTACATCCAGCGCAGCCAGAATATCCGCGAAGAAATCGAAGTGATTGCGTGCCTCGCCATCGCCGATGAAATACGCTTGCCCGGCAACGGGCGCTTCCGCTTGCAGGCAATCCGCTGCGAGCATGTGCGCGTGTGCCACGTTGTCGATGTACCCTTGCAGGGCTTTGGCGCTGCCGTCGCCGATGCGCGTGAGGCGTTTCTGCCGGATGAAGTTCATGATGGCTGTACTCTGGTTCTTGTCCCCGGGACCGTAGATGCCGCTAGGGCGCAGGGAGCAGGTCAGCAGCCCCTCTGTCCCATTCGCTGCCAACACACGCTGTTCGGCAGCCGCTTTTGTCTCCCCATACAGGGAAGCGAAACAGGTCGGGTACGGCAGCGACTCGTCGCCATCATCAACAGGTGTGTCACAACCGAGCATCGTCTCGGCTGAGCTGGTGTAGATCAGCTTGCGGACGCCGTTGGTTTTGCAGGCTGCGATGACGTTCTCCGTCCCGCCCACGTTGATTTCGTAAACATGCTGTGGACGCCCCAGGCCATAGTGGACAAAGGATGCACAGTGAAAGACGGCATCCGCCCCGGCCAGCGCCTGCACCACGCTGTCCCGGTCGCGGATGTCGAGCACCTGCGAATCGACCGCTGCATCGGGATGGGGCACAATATCGACGACGCGCACGGGTTCGCCGCGCTGGCGAAGCATGGCGACCAACGCCTGCCCAACGAAGCCACTGCCCCCGGTCACGATGTTCATGGCTGCTCCTTCACGTTATACGTAGAATCTGACCCGACTATAGCGCAGCATGCGATACTCGTGGTAATTCTCGCAGCAGCGATGACGCAGCACTCACCTCAACATTTCATTAGCCGTTAGACATTGGCTATCTTTCGCCTGTATCATGGGCACACACAGGAAAGATGAGATCAGACCGATGACAGAAGCACGTAACGAAACCCCTGCCCTGACCGACCAATTCAACCGTCCGCTGCGGGATTTGCGCATTTCCGTGACGGATCGCTGTAATTTCCGCTGCACCTACTGCATGCCAGCGGAGGTCTTCCACGAGAAGTTCCAGTTTTTGCAGAAGCAGAAGCTGCTGACCTTCGAGGAGATCACGCGCTTGACGCGCTTGATTGTGCAGCAGGGTGCAGTCAAATTGCGGCTGACCGGGGGCGAACCCCTGCTGCGTCAGGAGGTCGAAAAGCTGGTGGCGATGCTGGCAGCCATCGACGGGGTAGACGACCTGGCGATGACCACCAACGCTTACTTGCTGCCGAAGATGGCTCCGGCGCTGGCGGATGCGGGCTTGCAACGCGTGACGGTCAGTCTGGATTCGCTGGACAATGAGGTCTTCCGGCAGATGAACGGCGGGCGTGCCGATGTCGATCAGGTGCTGGCGGGCATCGAGGCGGCAGCAAAAGCCGGGCTGCTGCCGATCAAGATCAACGCAGTGGTGCAGCGTGGCGTCAACGACCACACCATCGTCGATCTGGCGCGGTATTGCAAGGGGCACGGCTACATCCTGCGCTTCATCGAATACATGGACGTGGGCACGATGAACGGCTGGCGCAGCGAGCATGTCGTCCCGGCGGAAGAGATCGCCTCGATCATCGACGAAGCCTTCGCGCTGGAACCCGTCGCCCGCAATTACGCCAGTGAGACCGCCCTGCGGTACCAGTACCGCGACGGCGGCGGCGAAATCGGCATCATCGCCTCGGTGACGAAACCCTTCTGCGGGGCGTGCAGCCGCATGCGCCTCTCGCCAGAGGGCAAGATGTACACCTGCCTCTTCGCCAGGGACGGCACGGACTTGAAAACGCCGCTGCGCGAAGGTGCGACCGACGACGAACTGCGCCAGATCATCGGCGGCACCTGGCGCCATCGCACGGATCGCTACAGCGAAATCCGCGCCGCGAACAGCGAACCGCAGGAGAAGATCGAGATGTACTACATCGGTGGTTGAAAAATGCCAGACGCTCTTTGCGAGAATCCCTCGCTTGCTATAGGGTTAGGTGCAGTTCCGTTCAACACATGCGAGATAGTGCCCTCATGCGTCTGGCCTGGATGACCGATATACACCTGAATTTCCTGGGAACGCAGCAGATTGAAGCCTTCCTCAATGAGATCGTCGCCGAAGAACCGGATGCACTGCTCATCACGGGGGATATTGGCGAGGCCAACAGCGTCGAAGATTACCTGAAGCGCATGGCGGCGCACCTTCAACGTCCGATTTATTTCGTCCTGGGCAATCACGACTATTATCACGGCAGCATTGAGGGGGTGCGCACGCGCATCCGGCGCTTATCACGGGCGCATCAGCACCTCTTCTGGCTGCCGGATTCCGGGGTGGTGCGCCTCTCGGACGAAACGGCGCTGGTGGGGCATGGTGGCTGGTCAGATGGCGGCTATGGTGACTTCCTCAATTCGCCGATTCGCCTCAACGATTATCGCTTGATCGCCGAACTGGCGCGTAAACAGCGTTACCCACGCGCCATGCTGACGATTCTGCGGGCGCTGGGAATGGCGGCGGCAGGTCATCTGCAAAAGACCGTGACGCAGGCCCTCGCATCGTACCCGCAGGTGATCGTCGCCCTGCATTCACCGCCCTTCATGGAATCCTGCTGGCACGAGGGGCAGTCCGCCACGCCCGATAACCCCTACCTGCCGCACTTCACCTGCAAGGCCTGCGGCGACGTTTTGCTACAGGCCGCTGCTGCCCACCCCCGGCGCAAGATCACCGTCCTCTGCGGACATACGCACGGGCACGGCAGCGTCACCATGCGCCCGAATCTGCACGTCATCACAGGTGGGGCGGTCTACGAGAAGCCACAGGTGCAGCGAGTCCTGACGCTGTGAGTCGCCAGCGCCAGGTCAGGCCTGCCGCGACCTGCGTGCCTCACGCGGTTTCCGCTTCGTCCTCGTACTGTTGCAGGGCTTCGTAGGCTTCTGCGCCATACATCATGGCCGGGCCACCGCCCATCAGGATGGCGACTCCGATGGTCTCCACGATTTCGTCCCGGGTCGCGCCCGCTTTCAGCGCATCATGGACGTGGTAGGCAATGCAGCCGTCACAGCGCACCGAAATCGCAATTCCCAGCGCGATCAATTCTTTCATCCTGGGGTTCAGGCTGCCATCCTGCGTTGCTCCCTTGTGCAGCTTGCTGAAGCCCGACATCGTATTCGGGATTTCTTCGTTGAGCTGCCCCACCAGTCCCTGCAAGTGCTTGTGAAGTTCGGGATAGTTCTTCATCGGTTGCTACTTCTCCACGACAACGATTGGTTACGCTCACCGTATCAGCCCGGCAAGTCCCTGCAATCGGCCATTGGCTCATCCCCACATGGTACTTCTGCCCCATGCCGGAATGAGACGAAGGCCCCGGGCGAGTCAGCACGGATTGGCCTTATTGGCTCCGGCGAGGAACGCGCTGCTGGCCTATAGTGTTTCGCATCGAGGACAACCGAGAGGGGGACAACCATGTCGAGGGACTACTTACAGCAGGAACGGACTGCCGTGCGGCGCAGTGACCGCGCTGTGAACGATGAGGCCTGGATCAAGCGCTTTTTGCACATGGCGGCAGTCGGCACGCTGGCGACGGTTCACGAGGGGCAGCCCTTCGTCAATACGAACCTCTTCTACTACGACGAGGACGCGCACTGCCTCTACACGCATACGGCACGTGTGGGACGCACCGAGGCCAACATCCGCGCCGAAGCGCAGGTCTGCTTCAGCATCATGGAAATGGGACGCCTGCTGCCCGCCCCGCAAGCCCTGGAATTCAGCGTGGAATATGCCGGGGTGACGGTCTTCGGCAGGGCGCAGGTCGTCGACGATGAGGCCGAAGCGACCCGTGCCCTGCAAGCCATCCTGGATAAGTACGCGCCCCACCTGCAAGCGGGCCACGACTATCGCCGACCCACGCCGGACGAATTGAAACGCACTGCCGTTTACCGCATCGAAATTGACGATTGGAGCGGCAAGAAGAAAGAAGTGGACGAGCACCCCGGTGCGTACTGGTTCCGCGAGAACCCGACGCTGACCTCAGTACGTGAGCGCGAGTTGTGGCGTGGAAGCTTGCGGCAGATTTTCATCGCGCCCGATTTCGGCGCCCCGACTCAATCGGTCGATTCCGTGGAAGTCGTCGTGGGGGCGGGGCTGCGCGGTGATCGCAATTTTGCGCCCGATGGCAGCGTCGCGCAAGGCGTCGGCGTGACGCTGATCGCCCTGGAAGCAGTGCAGGCCGTCAACCGCGATTTCGGCATCCCCATCACACCAGCGCAGACTCGGCGCAATCTGCTGACGCAAGGCGTACCTCTGAACGCGCTGGTCGGCAGACGTTTCTGCATCGGCGAAGTCGTCCTGCAGGGCGTGGAACTCTGCGAACCGTGCAACAGCCTCGCGCAAAGCAGCGGCTACGGCTCCCGGGTCATCAGCGCCCTGCTGCACCGGGGGGGCCTGCGCGCCGATATCGTGCAGGGCGGCACGATCCGACCTGGTGACCGCGTGGAGCCGCTGGAAACCGACGCCTGAGCCTCATTGACCCGCGACGCGGATCGGCAGCCACATCGGCATGAAGTCATCCGCGTTGCGATTGTTCGTCAGATTGGTCGCTTCGGCGCTGCCATCCAGGGCAACGACGTAGAGGTCGTCATTGCCCTGGCGCTGCGAGACGAAAATCAAGCGCCGACCATCGGGCGACCAACTGGGGTCATAGTCCCTGGCGGTACTGCTGGCGACCACGCTGACCTCGCTGCCGTCCGCATTCATCACATAAATCTCTTCAAAGCCGATGCTGGCTTCCCGCGCCGAATCGAAGGCGATTTGCGTCCCATCGGGCGACCACGCCGGGTTATCGTCCGATGCGGGGTTGTTCGTCAGATTGACGGGGTCGCTGCCATCGGCGTTCATCACGTAGATTTCGGTGTTGCCGTCGCGTGTGCTGACGAAGGCGATCTGCGCGCCATCCGGCGAGAAGACCGGGGCGCTGTCGCTGGCGGGATCGTCCGTCAGGCGCTGCACCTCGCTGCCATCAACGTTCATCACGTAAATCTCTTCGTTGCCGTCGCGCGTGCTGACGAAGACGATGCGCGAACCATCCGGAGAAAAAGCGGGTTCCGTCTCCTGGGCGAAGCTGTCGGCGGTCAGAATCTCGATGTCGGTGCCATCCGGGTTGATGAGGGCGATGTCATTGTTGCCGTTGTTGGTCGTCTGGAAGACGATTTTACTGGCGTCCGGTGCCCAGTAGGGGCTGGCCTCGAATTCGCCGTTCTGGGTCAGGCGCGTCTGCGATGTACCCGAAGGCGAGGTCAGGTACAATTCGGGCGTGCCGTGCCGCCGCGTGATGAAGGCGATGCCCCCCGGAATCGTCTCCAGGACGAGATTGTTCAGGTCAGGATTGCTGTTGCTGAGGGTCGCGCGCTGCCCTTCGGGAATCTCCGTCGTCTCGCCATCTTCCGTGCTGATGCTGCAAGTGCCTTCGTAACAGGCTGCGTTGACATCATCCCCGATGATCTCCACGCCGATGATGGCGTCCGAGGCAAATTCGGTGTTGCTGGTCGTGCGGATGCTCGCCGCACTCCCCGCTGCATCCACAGACGCGCCGCCCGCTTCCAGGGCAACATCCACGCGCTCCTGATTCAGTTCGTTGATCGTCGCAGCGGATTCGGCCTGCACCAGGGCGGTGCCGCCGCCTTCGGTCGTCAATTCCAGGACTTCGCCGCCCGTCTCGAAGCGTGTCCCAGCGGGTGCTTCGCCCTGCAATTCGCTGACCGGAATCGGTTCTTCCTGCCCCGGCAAATAGGCGATGGCGTCTGTGGCGGCCTGCCGGATCAAGAAGACACCCACCGGATTGGTCACTAGGTAGACCACCAGCGCCCCGGCTGCGATCACCAGCGTCAGCACTGCCACTGCCAGCAGAGTCACGATGCGGCTGCTGCGGCGCAGCGCCTTCGCCTGCTGCTCGATCAAGTCTTCGCTCTTCTTCATCCGCTCTTTGTTTTTCAGGGCGCGGCGCGAGGGCGTGGGCTTCGTCATCTGGGTGCTGCCCATCGCCTCCGTGCTGCGGGTCTCTCCTTCGTGCGGGAGCGGGCGCACATGCAGCCGAATCTCGCTGATGAGCTGGCGCAGCGAGTCATTATATTCTTCGCGCACGCTGAAATCGATGTATTGAATGCGGCGCAGTTGGTAGGGCACAACGGCACTGCGCAGCAGCAACGGAATCACGGGCTTGCCCAGGTCGAGGAAGTACTGCCACTCATCTTCGACGTTGCGCGATTCCATCGACTCGGGCGTGATGATGACGACCATCACTTCGCAGGTGTTCAGCCCCTCCTCTACGGCGGAACTCCATTTCACACCGGGGGTGATGTCATCGACATCAATCCACACACCGAGGTTGAGCGTCTTTTGCAGCCAGGCTGCCAGCTTCCGCGCAAAGGCTTCGTCTTCACGAGCGTAGCTCATGAAAATACGATCATTCGCCATCCAATATAACCCTCAAAATCGACACTGATTTCAGTATAGTCCAGTGAGAGCACTTTGCAATCTTATTTGACAAGGTGTTCCTTCTAGCCTGTTCTGGCCTCAACACGGGTTGTTTTGTGTGAAAAGTGGAATGGCAAATCCACGCCAGTGGCTTCTTTGGGCAGACCCAAACCGCATTCCAACGCAGAAGCGCTTCACCCCGTCGGTTCAGTGTGCGATGCCAGCCAATCCGCGATCTCTTCTACATCGGCAGCACCCTGCGCCACGCTGAGGACGAAACGCTGCGCCGTCGCAGCATCCCAGGTTGGGCGCAGGCCATTGGCTTCCAGAAAGAGCGCCGTTGCGCGGGTGGCCGTGCGCTTGTTGCCATCCACGAAGGGATGCCGGTACGCCAGCGAATGCAGGGTCGCGGCGGCTTTATCCAGCAGGGAAGGAAATTGCTCTTCGCCGAAGAGAATCAGATAGGGGCGGCTGACAGTGGCCTGTAGCACGCGCAGGTCACGCACGAAGGGCGCGTGCCCGGTGACTTCTTCGTTGATGTTGTAGAGATCGTTGGCGGAGAGAATGCGCAGGGGGCGCTTATCGTTCTGCGAGTTCATCCAGCAGCCATTTCTGTTCTGCAATCAGCCGTTCAATCACTTCTGTATCACGGTCGATGTCCGGTTCGGGGATGCCCTGTGGGGCGTCTTCCGTGCGCAGCCACCCCGCGAAATCCGCCCAATCTTCGCGCCCTTCCGCCACCGCGACGATGCGCTCCAGGGCGTCGTCCGGTTCCCAGCAGACGTGCCGTCCATTGACCGCCAGCAGGAACAGCGCGGCGACGGTGGCCGTGCGCTTGTTGCCGTCTTTATAGGGGTGATTGCGGGCGATGGAATGCAGCAGTGCGGCGGCCTTCTCGTGCAGCGTGGGGTAGGCATCCTGCCCGAAGGCACTGGCCTGCGGACGTTGTTCCGCCGCCAGCAGCAGATCAATATCGCGCACCTTAACTTTGCCGGACATGATGGCCGGATCGTTGAGGATTTTGCCGTTGATGAAGATCAATTCGCTGTACGTCGGGTAACGGATGCTCTGGGTCACTGGGTTCGGTCTCCTCGGCGCTCAGCCCGGCTTGACGGCCACCAGCCGCGTGATGTGATTCTCTTCGTCGTAGTATAGCTGCTGCCAATCGCTGAAGACCTGCCGCAGTTCGCCCAATTCCAGCAAGAATTCGCGGTTGAAATCCGGCACCAGGGAGAGATAGCGCACGTTGTAGGTCTCGTAGATCACGCGCCCCCCCGCACAGGTCGCCAGCTTCATCAGCGAGTACAGATTGCGCTTCAAGTAGCGGAAGACCGCCACCAGATCATAAGCGCCGGGGTCTAGCGCCAGTTCATCGACATCGATTTGCAGTAAATTCACGCCCCGGACGTTGCGCATCGCCATCTCCGCCTGCGCCCTTCGCAGCGCCACCCGGCTGATGTCCATCAGATCGACCACGTAGCCCTGTTCCGCCAGCCAGAGGCTGTTCTGCCCCACGCCCCCTGCGAGGTCGAGCGCTCGCGGCGGATGCGCTTCTGCGGGATCGGGCGCTGCGGGAGTGAATTGCAGCAGCAGCGGATCGGGCGGTGGGTAATCCGCCTGACTTCGCTTGCGGTAGATTCGATCCCAACGAGCGCGATCCTGTACTGACATGTGCTTGTTTCTGCCTGTTGTCCTGCTCTGTAGTGTACTGGATTCCCCGGCGAGCGAAAATAGCCAGGGGGTTGGCTCAGGGAAGCAAATCGTGGTGGCGCAACAGCAGTTCGGCGAAGAGGCTGTTGGCCCAGCCGAAGGCCGCGCGCGTGTAAGTCGCCGGATGATCGACATGGAAGCTCTCGTGCATGTAATTGGTTCCGGCAGTCGTGCTGACGATCAGGCGCAGCAGCGACTCGCGCTCTGAGTCGTCTGTGCAGGTCAGCGCCTGCATGATCAACGCCAGAGGCCAGACGTGCTGCGGCGGCGTGTGCGGGCTGCCGATGCCCTGCGCCTGCGTCCCGCCGAAGTAATAGGGGTTATCTTTGCTGAGCACAAAGCGCCGCGTATTCTGCACAATCGCATCATTTGCCGAACGATAGCCCAGGTAGGGAATCGAGAGCAGGCTGGGGATGTTGGCGTCGTCCATCAACAGGGCGTTTCCCAGGCCATCGACCTCATAGGCGTATATGCTGCCGTACTCCGGATGCTCGAAAATGCTGAAGGTCTGGATGCCGTTTTCGATCTCGTCGCGCAGTTTCGCCGCGCGTTGTACCAGGGGGGCATCTTCGTAGAATTGCTCGCCCCACGCAAGCACATGACCGAGCACGACGACAGCGAACATATTCGATGGGATCAAATAGCCATATTCACAGCCATCGTCGCTGGGACGGAAGCCGCTCCAGGTCATCCCCGTATAGCCCGTCGGGGTGTGGCGCAGTGTATCGGTTGCGGGTGCCAGAGGGCGGCGAAAGGTATAAGTCGAGGCGCTGTCGTGGCGTTGTTCCGTCTCCCACACGGTCAGGATCGCCTCAATCACATTGCGCCAGCGTGCATCGAAAATCGTTTCGTCCCCGGTCGCGAGGTAGTAATCCTGGCATAGTTGTAGTGGATAGCAGAGCGAGTCCACTTCGTATTTGCGCTCCCAGACACCGGGTTTGACGGGCGGCTGATCCGTACTCTCGAAGGGGCGATCATCCGGGGAACGGGTGAAGGCGTTGGCGTATGGATCGAGCAGGATGCAATCCGCCTGCTGCTGGAGGACACCGCGCAGCATCGCTGCCAGTTCCGCATCATCTCTGGCGAAGGGCACATAGGGGCGCACCTGGGCAGCGGAATCGCGCAGCCACATGGCCGGAATATCGCCCGTGATGACGAAGGTGCTGTCCTCGTCGCTGGTGATGGCATGATCGAGCGTGTAGAGATAGCACTGCTGAAACATACCCCGTCGATCCGGCGGCAGCTTCTGCTGAATCGCCTGGACGCGCTGCCGAAACCCCTCGTACATATCGCCTCCCTCCTTGCGACACAATTGTCTGGCACTCTACTCCGAAACGGCATCGCTGACAAGTCACCCGACCTGGACGAAGTCACAACAGGTAGTACAAATGTGCGAAATGCCGTCCGTGATACCGTGCGCAAGGAGGGGCAAATGAGCGCAGCGGTGCCGGAAAACTGGCAAAGCCACGCCATTTTGATGGCAGTGGTTAGGCGGGTTTCTCGTAGGCTTTGGCCCGCCTGATGTGTGGCTGGATTTTGCATCGGGTTGCGTCGGGCAAAATACGCCACCAGTAGGCGTTGTTGTGGTATAAGGAGGATGTCTGAACGTAAAATCTTGCGAGTTGTTAGGCGCTGCAACCGACTGCTAAAAGGGCAGGGGCAGCGAGAAACAGATGCAAGAAGTATCGTATCCCGGCGTGCTACGGCACAATGGGTTATCAAAAACGCGCTCAATACCCCTAGATTGATCTATGGGGATGTAGGGC
>CAZJWX010000104.1:0-6169 GCA_964549915.1 uncultured Anaerolineaceae bacterium
TTGAAAAGTATCTACCACCTGTTTTGTGTGATGTCTAATTGCTTTGTCCATTAGCGCAAAAATTAGAGGACTTTTTTCATGGAACAGTCACAGGTTGACACAGCGAAAGCTGCTCCCATCACCTTGATGTCCGTCCTAACGGGCATTTTCGCCATCATCATCGGCGTCGTCGTGCTCTACACTCTTGCTTCGTCGGAATCCATCCTGGCACAGTTCATCGCCCTGCTGATCGTCACCGCAGTCTTCGTTGCACTCGCTTTCGGCGCGATCATCACGCTGAATCGCGACTGAGGACGAGCCACCCCATCGGGTATCTTCTGGGGGACACGGTGCTGCCGTGTCCGATGGAATAACCCTGCCCCGCAGCTACAAACTGCATCCCCGCTCAACCGTCCGCGATTCGCGGCTGATTCGCGCATCCGGGCTGAACAGACCCGCCCGGGAGTGCTATACTCATGATGTACTTATCTGCAAAACGCTGAGGCTGGCAGCCTGCCGCTCTCACCAGCGATTCCGCATCCGCACCAGGCCACTTTCGGGCAACACCCGCTGGCGGGAATCGCGACTGCCAACCCCGTACAACGATCTGCACACAGGTAGCACTGGCAAATAAGAGAAAGTAACTCATGCAATCTAACTCGATGCGCACGCCTGTATCGTCTTCTGCTCCCAATGCGGCGTGGCGCTTGTGGCTTAAGAAGAAACTCAACACCTCCCCCCTCGCTGAAGATACTGTTCCCCTTTTGCTCTCCATCCTGGTCGGCCTGGTGACAGGACTCGGGGCCTACGTCTTCATTTTGTTGCTGGGCGAAATCGCCGGATGGGCGCGGGCGATTCGCGATCAGTGGGGCATCGTCGGCGGTTTCGGGTTGATGGTCGGCGCGGGGTTCCTCGTCGGCCTGATCATCAGCCGCTTCGCCAGCGAAGCCAAGGGGCACGGCGTTCCCGAAGTGATGGAAGCCATCGCGCTGAAGCGAGGGCGCATCCGTCCGCGCGTCGCCATCGCCAAGATCATCGCCTCGGCGATCACCATTGGCAGCGGTGGCTCTGCCGGGCGCGAAGGTCCCATCGTCCAGGTGGGTTCCACCCTGGGTTCGACGGCAGGCCAATGGGCCAAGCTCTCCGATGAGCAGGTGGGGATGCTGGTTGCCAGCGGGGCAGCGGCAGGTATCGCTGCGACCTTCAACGCGCCGATCGCCGGGACGCTCTTCGCGCTGGAGGTAATCCTGGGGCGCTTCACCAACCGCTATCTGGGAATCGTCGTCATCGCGTCTGTCTCCGCCAATGTCGTCTCGCGCATGCTGCTGGGCGAGAATCCGGCGTTTGCAGTCCCCGCCTATGGCCTGAATAGTCCGCTTGAGCTGCCAATTTACCTGCTATTGGGCATCGTCTGCGCCCTGCTGGCGATTCTCTTCATCCGCGTGCTTTACGGTGCGGAGCACTTCTTCGATGGCTGGAAGATCCCGCTGGCGTTCAAAACCGCTGTCGGCATGGGACTGACGGCCATCATCGGCTTCTGGGAGCCAGAAATCCTGGGGCCAGGGTTGGAATTCATCGGCGAGACCATCGCGGAAGAGATGTCCCTCACGATCAGCGTGATGATCGCGCTGCTCGCCTTGAAGCTCTTGGCGACCACCTTCACACTGGGGTCGGGCAATTCGGGCGGCGTCTTCGCGCCGGGGTTGTTCATGGGCGCGATGGTCGGCGGCGTATTCGGGCAGTTGGGGGCGCTGGCCTTCCCT
Organism: uncultured Anaerolineaceae bacterium; assembly: GCA_964549915.1. Taxonomy (GTDB): domain Bacteria; phylum Chloroflexota; class Anaerolineae; order Aggregatilineales; family Phototrophicaceae; genus JAUZRW01. Next base: position 1,743 of record CAZJWX010000104.1, read on the forward strand.
GATGTCGTCACGGAGCCGGGTGCATTCGCGCTGGTGGGTATGGCGGCGCTCTTCGCGGGGGCTGCACGCGCACCCATCACCGCCATCATCATCGTTCTGGAAATGTCCAACGACTATCGGCTCATCCTGCCCCTGTTGATGACGGTCATCGTCAGCACGTTGATCGCCGATTTGCTGCACCCGGATACGATTTACACGCGCAAATTGATCCTGCGCGGCATCCAGATTGAACGCGGCCACGATGTTGATCTGCTGCAAGGCGTGCGCGTGAGCGAAGTGATGAGCCGTGATTATCCGATCATCGACCCCGGCACGACTATGAAGGAATTGCTGCCGCGCTTCAACATGACGCATCATCACGGCTTCGCACTGGTGGATGAGTCGCAGCAGCTCGTGGGCATCATCACCCTGACCGACATCGAACTGAGCTACAAGGACCCGTCTTTTGAAACGCTCACGGCAGGTGAAGTCGGCACGACGGCGAACCTCATCACCGTCTTCCCCAATGATCCTATCTATCTGGCGTTGCGACGGATGAACATCTACCAGATTGGGCGGCTGCCTGTTGTCACCAAAGAGAGTGGGAGCAAGTACCTGGGCATGGTGCGGCGGGCGGATATTCTACGCGCCTATGAAGTCGGCCTCACCCGCAAATCCATTGAGCAGCACCAGCACCAGCGTTTCGATCTGCGCGATGTGGAAGAGAACGAATTTCTGGAGATCGTCGTCGAACCTGACGCGCCGATGGTCGGTCACTGTCTGGCGGAATTCCCCTGCTCGGATAGCTGCCACATCGTGTCCATCCGGCGACACGGGCAGGTCGTGATCCCCCAGGGCGACACCTTCATTGAGGCGGGGGACATCGTCGTCGCCTATGTCTACGCTACGTCCCACGATGAGGTGATTGCGCAGTTGGCTCCGCAGCAAGCCTCGGCGAACGCTTCGTGAAGGCGATGACCGATTCCATGACGCATGCCGCAACGCGCTTGACCATCGTTTACATCTACGGCACGGGGCACTGTGGCTCGACTCTGCTCAACTTCCTGCTGAACGCGCACTCGCAGATGCTGGGGTTGAGCGAGATCGACTACATCGACCGCCATTTGCAACCAGAAAGCGACTTCGTTTTCAATCCAGTGGAACTGCCCTTCTGGAAAGCGGTGGGCGAACGCTACGAAGCAACCACAGGCCGTCTCTTCGCTGACCTGAACATCTACATCGCGGACAAACGCGAAATCGACGATGCCTACCGCCAGCGCTGGCAAGAAGACAACCGGGCGCTGTTCCAGGCCATTGCCGAGGTTTCCGGCGTGCCGCTGCTGGTAGATGCGTCCAAGCGTCCCTGGCGGCTGAAGCTCCTGGCGGAATCCGGCCTCTTCGATTTGAAAGTCATCTATCTGCTGCGGGATGGTCGCGCCGTCGTCAATTCCTATTACAAGATTTACGGCGATTTCGCGGATTCCTTCTGGCGCTGGCTGCGGATTCACCTGTGGTGGTGGCTGCGCCTGCGCCGAAAATTCACACCGAATCAGGTGCTGCGCGTGAAGTACGAAGCCCTGGCAACTGACCCGGCAGATACGCTGCGCCAAATCTGTGATTTCCTGGGCGTGCCGTACGAAGAGACCATGCTGCGCTACAAAGAACGCGAGTACTACGGCATCGGCGGCAATCAGAAGATGCTCAGCAAACGCGACGATCAGACGATTCGGCTGGATGAAGGCTGGCGCGAAACCCTTCCCCGCCGCTATCAACGCCTCTTCGCTCTGCTCGGTGGCTGGCTCAATCGAACACAGGGGTATGGGAAGTAATCGGGCCTTTGCCGAGCCTTGGAATCACCGTCTACACAATCCTCGCAGCCCACTGAAGGCGTTCTTTTTGGGTTTCATCTTGGGCTTCATCCAGCAAATGAGCAGAATACAGGACACACGCCTGAGACCCTTTGCCGAAGTGGAGAGGCTTCAGGGCAGAATCTCAAGCAGTTCACCGGACAGAGCATTGAAAGACGCTGTAGCGGACTCTGGTTGCTGGTAGCTGCTGGTTTGCAATAAGAGTCGGACTTAACAGACTGTCCATGTACCATTAAGAACTGTTAGGAAAGTACAACATCTGCCGCCTGCGTGCTACAATAGCCCGTTGACATATTCCAATGCACATACTCCTTGCTCAGGGTGATCGCCTCAAGCCGTGCATGGTGTAGAGCAAAGGCAGAATAGCGGGTGGAACCTTGTGTATTCGCCCTGTTCCCCCTTCCGTCCCTCCACTTCGTAAGGGGAAACCATTCTCCCTTGCGCAGCGGGGGGAGTTAGAGGGGGGAACTTGCGCAGCGGGAAGTGATTCTGGCCTTTGCTTTGTGTTCTTTGTGACTTTGTGGTTCAAAGCATTTTGAAGCGATTGCCCTGACTCCTTGCCGAGTTGCGAAGTGCATCGAAATGCGTCAGTCTTAATGGAGTAGCGTAGCTGTCCCTGGCAGCGCGAATTGGGCGAACCAAAGGCGGTTCTGATGCGGGGTGTTTTCCGGCGAAAGGCAACGATTTTCTCAGGCGTGGCGCTGGTGACGGTCATTGCCCTGAGTCTGTTGCTCCCTGCCCCGGTCTATGCCATTGAAGTGACGCTGAACGTCAACAGCAACCCACTCGTCGATTTGGATGGCAGCCTCGCAGAACTGGCGGGCAACACCACTTGCGACCTGCGCGAAGCCATCGAAGCCGCCAACCGCCGCACGACCGTCAACGAGTGTATCATCCCCCCTGACCCCGAAGTGGACGATACGTACCGCATTGATCTCTCTGGCTTGCCCGCCGATACCGAAATCGTCCTCACATCGCAGCTACCGCCATTGGCGCTTGCTGGGACGATCATCCAGGGCGATAACCGCGTGACGCTGGACGGCGCACGTTTGCGCGGGACGGGCTTCCGCGTGCTGGCGGATGATGTGCAGATTTACGGCATGCGGCTGGAACGCTTCCGCAATCATGGCATTCTGGTGGATGATGCAGCCAACGTCATCATCGGCGGCCCGGGTGCGCAGGAAGGAAATGTCATCGTCGATAACGGCAATGGCATCGTCGTACGGGGCAACCTATCGCTGGATACACGCATCGAGAACAATTTCATCGGCGTGGATGCAGGTGGACGCGATGCGAATCGTGGCGCGGGTATCGTCCTGGAAAGCAGCAGCGCACAGACCATCGTGACGGGCAACGTCATCTCTGGCAATGGCAAGCAGGGCATCAACATCGTCAACAGCGACCGCAACATCATTGACAACAACCTCATCGGCTACGACATCACCGGGAACACGCCAGAAGGCAACCGCAACGCGGGCATTCGGGTGCGCCTTTCCGATAATACGACCATCACCAATAACGACATCGGCGATAACCGCACGCATGGTATCGTGCTGGATGATGCCAGCGGCTCGGTGATTACCGACAATGTGCTGGGAATCGCGCCTACCTCTGGTGTCGCCGCAGGCAACAGCAGTGACGGCATCCGCCACGCATCCAGCACGGATACGAGCATCTTGCGCAATACGATCCACAACAATGGGCGCTATGGCGTCAACATCGCCAGCGGACAACGCGCTGAAATCTTCGAGAACAGCATCTTCAACAACGGGAATCGCGGCATTCGGCGTGCCAGCGGTGCCAATGGCGGCACCCGCTATCCGGAAATCCTCAACGCGGCCAGCGACGGCGGGACAACCGCAGTGGAATTGCTCGTCCGGGGCGACCCCAATACCAGTTATCGCCTGGAATACTATATCAACAGCGTGTGCGATCCGTCCGGGTTCGGCGAGGGTGAGACACCCGACGCTGTGACCAATGTGACGACGGACGCGGATGGGCGGGCGGAATTCCTGGATACGCTCGGCGGTGGGCCTCCCGTCGGCTCCTTCATCACCATCGTGCAGACAGCGCCGGACGGCAGTTCATCAGCGTTTTCGGAGTGCGTGGAAGTTTTGGACGATACGCTGGTGGCTGATTTCGTGGCTGTTCCTGGCAGTGGATTTGCGCCGCTCTTCGTGCGTTTCAGCAATCGCTCGACGGGCTTCATCACCAATTATGCCTGGGATTTCGGCGATGGAAGCCCCATCAGCAACGAGCGTAACCCGCGCAAGACGTATGGTACACCGGGCGTTTACACCGTCACCCTGACCATCACGGGGCCGTTGGGCACAGACACGGCGACTCGTACCATCACGGTTGAGGCTGAGCCGCCGACACCGATTCCACCGCCCCCGCCACCCCCGGAGCCGACGGAGATACCGCCTGTGGAGCCGCCAACGGAACTCCCGACGGAAATTCCCACGGAGATACCGACGGAGCCGCCGACAGCGACCGATTTGCCGACGGACACGCCCGAACCAACGGCGACCGATTTGCCGACGGACACGCCCGAACCAACGGCGACCGATTTGCCGACGG
>CAZJWX010000104.1:6269-10942 GCA_964549915.1 uncultured Anaerolineaceae bacterium
ACACGCCCGAACCAACGGCGACCGACCTGCCGACGGACACGCCCGAACCAACGGCGACCGATTTGCCGACGGACACGCCGGAACCGACAGCGACACCCCTGCCGCCAGAGATGGACATCGACAAATCGAGCGATGGGGATAGTCAGGTGAGTATCACCATTTCCAACGTGGGGCTGGGCGATGCCGAAGATGTCGTTTTGATCGAAGAACTGCGTGAACAGGTCTTCTACATTTCGTCCGTGCCAGGATCGCCTGTCTGCGTGGAGAATGCGGGGTTGGTGGTCTGTCAATTGGGCGATCTGGGAGCCGGAGAATCCGCTGCCGTCGATCTGACGCTGGATACCAGCGGCGCTGATCCGGCATCGGGGCGGACGACAGTCACAGTGGATGGCGAACCGAGCGCGGTAATTGACGAGCCGTTCATCATCAAAGTGGGCGAACCGCCTGTTGCTGCCCCCGGCGCAGAGGTGATTTACACCATTCGCGTCATCAACCCCACGACGGAGACGGCTCGTGACCTCGTGGTCGAAGATTCGATGCCGGATGCTATCGAAATCGTCGATGGCGAGACAACATCCGGCACATTGACCATTAGCGGGCAGCAGGTACGCCTGACGCAAGCCGCCCTCGCCCCTGGTGAACGCATCACAATCACGCTGACGACGCGGGTTCGCGATGAAGATGTCTTCGACGCGATTATCAACGAAGCCTGCCTGACCAGCACCAGCAATCCTGACCCGCGCTGCGCTCAGATGCAGTTCTTGCGGGCGAGCGCGTTACCGGGTACGGGCGAGACCCCCTGGTGGCGTGGTTGGCTGTTGGCGGGTGCCGGGCTGCTGACGATCTTCCTGGGTGGGGCTGCTCTGCTGCTGCGCCAAACCCACGCCGGACGCCAGAACCAGCAGCGCTGACCCAGCACGACAATCATCGTGGGAGAGTCCCTGCTTCTATAGACTCTCCCACCCGTGTTCTAGTGCTCGGCCTCGCGAATCTCACAGGTGTCATCCGTGTAGTCGTGCGGGCCACCCTCACCTACGCAGCGATCATCCACACCGTCACCGCCGCTCAACCGATCGTCACCTTCACCGCCAAACAGGACATCGCCATCGCCAGCTTCGCCATAGAGCCAGTCGTTGTTATCCTGACCGCGCAGGTCGTCGGTGCCGTCGCCGCCATAGATATGATCGTCGCCGTGATGACCGAAGATCTGGTCATCATCGCCCTCGCCATAGAGTCGATCGTTGCCACCGTGCCCATGAATGGAGTCGTTGCCGTCGCCGCCGTAGATGTGGTCATCGCCATCGCTGCCTTCGAAGTAGTCGTTGCCTGCGCCGCCTTCCATGTAGTCCTGTCCTGTACCACCGAAGAAGGTATCGTCGCCGTCTCCGCCGCTGGCGTAGTCCGAACCTTCGCTGAGGAAGATGACATCATCACCGCCTTCACCCCAGACTTCATCGCCGCTGACCCCAGCGAAAATCTGGTCGTTGCCGTCGCCAGCCCAGATGTCGTCCTGCCCTTCAGCGGTGTAGATCACATCATCACCCGCCCCGGCGCAGACATAATCATCTGTCGCGTAGGTGTAAATGGTGTCCGGGCCGTCCGTGCCCATCACGACATCGCGGCGACTCGTTCCACGCAGTACCCCCTCGTAAGGGCGTCCGTGATCCAGGCCACCGATGATGATGCCGTCCTGCACATAGATGGTCGCACGACGGTTGCCGCAGTTCAGGCTGGCGGGCAGCAGAAATTCCGCCGCGTTAGCCAGATTGATGTGTGGCCTGGTCGTTCCGAGTCCAGGCGGATGATTGATATCTTCGGGACGATCGTCAGAAACCGGGATGCCAGACTGATAGAGGGCGTTGTAGATCTCGGTCGTAGCCTGATACGCTGAACGTCCCGGTAAGGCCAGGCGATGCAATTGCCGCAGCACCGCCGCAGCACCAGTCACATGGGGCGCAGCCATGGATGTTCCGCGTTTGTCGACCTCGCCGCCACCGTACCGAGTCGCGGTGATCAAGTCTCCGGGGGCGATGAAGTCAACCAGTTCGCTGATGTTGGACAGACTTGCCAACTCGGGGGCATCTGCGGGGGAGGTATCGTAGCTTGCCGCCACAGCCCACGAAGCCGGAATGCAACTCGGCTCAGCGACCGCATTGCGATAGCCCTGGTTACCGGAAGAGATGACCGTCGGAATACCCCGGTAGAGCAGCAGATTGTTGATAATGCCAGCGCGATCGTCGGTGGTGCAGGGTTGCTCGTGCCGCTTGCCTTGAATACTCATATTGATGGCCGCGACCGGATACTGGGGCGACATCGAGAGATTGCTGTAGTAGATGTGTTCCAACGCCAATATCTGGTCTGACGGATAGGTCTTCACGCACGGGGCATTGCCATCGCACTCGCTGTCGAGCGTGAAGAGCGAGAAGATGTTGATGACGATCAGCTTGGCTTCTGGCGCGACGCCATCGACACCCGCCGCAATGCCAGAGACGTGCGTCCCGTGCTCGCAACCAGCACCCGTCGATGCATCGCAATCTGCCGCAGCGCCCGGCCCGAATGCCTGCTCCGTACCGCCAGGGCAGCGTGCCTGAGCGCCATGCGGGGCATAATTGGTGGTAAAGCAGGCTTCATGAATGATGCGGCTATTACCGAAAGAATCCAGGAAATCCGAGTGTGAACCGTCAATGCCCGTGTCCAGAATGGCAACTGCATACCCCCACCCCGTCCAGCCATCCGCGTGGACGACATCCGCGCCAATCATGGGAATACTCTCGGTCAGTGCAGGCCATTCGGGTGTGTCTTCCTCAATGCTGACCACGAAGTCCGATTCGGTCAAGCGCTGCAACCCCGCCGCATCGACCTCTAACACGACGGTCGGCGAATAGGGGAAGGTGCGCAGTAACTCAATGCCATCCTCTGTCAACAGGGCACGCAGGGCGATCCGTTGTGTGAGGTTGACGGCGGTGCGCACTTCGGCCAGTTCCTGGGCGTTGCGCGGAACAGCCTGCGGACTGGCTGACTCAAATTCGACGATGACACGGGCAGTTTCACCCTCTGCCAGCCCGATCACATCGTCTTGCGCGGTGACACTGGTGAATGAGATCGTCAGCAGCAACCCGAGCACAAAAAATAAAAATGCCAACTGAAGGCGTTTCATAGAAATAACTCCCTCCCTTTGTCCAGCAAAACACAAAGCGGGGATGGTCGAGGATGGCAGCAGAGCCAAACGTTGAGGATGAACGGCATGGCGAGGAGGCGTTTGCGCTACCCGGGCTGGAACGGATTGTGCGAGGAGTGCTGGTGATCCCAACCCATTTCGGCCTGTCCCATACGGACGCCATTGGTACCTATGACCAATGAGACCACATTTCTTTTGTAACATCTGTGCAATAAGCTTTCATAGTGTTATTTGTCATGTGCGGAACAAAAAACGCTCACCGGGTTGGTGAGCGCGTTTGAGGTCTGTGATTGTCGTCAGTGCGTGGCCGGGGTTTTCACTCCGTGACCACATCCGCCGTGAAGTCGATGCTCAGCGTCACCTCTTCCGAGATGTTGGCGACCCCCGGCACGCTGGGGATGGTGATGTTCCAATCCGCCCACATCACAGTCGTCGTGGCATTTCCGACGAGCTGCTCTTCGCTTTCCAGGGTCGCTTCCACATCGAAGGTCACTTCATTGGTCACGCCCGCAATCTCCAGATCACCCGTCACCTGGAAGGTGTAAGTCTCGCCGATTTCGACGGTTTCCGGCAGGCCACCCAGTGCGGTCGGCGTGAACTCGATGAACTCGTACTGATCCTGTGCGGAGAGCAGGATTTCCCCGCGAATGGCGCGGTTTCGGAAGGGATTGTCCGTCGCCAGGGTGCGCGCGTTGATGCGAATCGTGCCGATTTGTGACGCGCTGGGGGCATTGGTATCGATGATGATGTCACCGGCGACTTCGTTGGTCGTCCCCACCACGTCGATGCGCTCACCGCGCAGGTCTTCCTGGAGCACGAACTGCACTTCCGAGGCTTCCTGGTCGATGCGGTACAGGTTGCGTCCTGGCGCGGCCTCGCCCACCACGGCCTCTTCGGCGGCCTCAGCTTCGTCTTCGGATTCCGCAGCGGCTTCTTCCGTCGCGTTCGGTTCCGGTGCTTCTTCGGTGACTTCGGCGGTGGCTTCCTGCGTTGCTTCTGGCTCAACGGGTTCTTCCGGCGTTTCTTCCGGGGCTTCGGCTGTGGCCTCTTCCAGCGAAGTCTCCAGCGCTGCGACGGTAGCCTGCAAATCTTCGTTTTCGGCGCTCAATTCCGCCACCTGGGTTTGCGCGTCGAAAGCTTCGGTGGGATTGAGCGTCGCGACCGCGTTCACATCCAGAGTCGGGGCGGTGGTTTCGCCGCTGGGTTCGCCGCTGCCGCCTACAATGAAGGTGAATCCCAGAATGCCGACGGCGGCTCCAACAGCCAGCGAAATCAATGCGACGATGATCGTGCGTGCGTTCATACGCGGTTGTGTCCTTTCAAAGTGAGAATTTGATTGTGGCGCGGAATCGGCGCACCAATTCGTACCGATTTTCACAAGTCTAGCGAGGAACTCTATAGAGAATGTTTAGAGTCGGCAAAGCGTTCTGGAAGAATCGACCTAGTGCAAGATCAGGGCTGAGAAGTTGAAAACTAACCTGAGATCGTGTCAAAT
>CAZJWX010000105.1:0-10488 GCA_964549915.1 uncultured Anaerolineaceae bacterium
TGCGCTTTGCCACTGTGAAACTCCTTATATATGAAAAGAAGCCGCACCTAATCCTTGGAGCCATCGTCATCGGATGTCTCGTCGGTGGGTACGGCTTCAGGACGAATGAAATTAAACGGTTCGCAGCGCGAAATGGCGTGCGCTACGTCACCGGGACTAAAACTTTTGGATTTGTCGTGAGTGGTATGTGTCAGAAGGGGCGGCGCGTCAGTGGCTGGAGGAACATCACCCGGACGCGCTGACCCTCGTCCTCTACAGCGACCCCGACTACACGGACATCCTCATGTGGTCGGGGCCACCGCCCCCCAATAAACCGCGCCGGTGGATGGCGGTGTGATGGGGACATCCCCTCAACATTCCGCCGAAGCCAGCCAGAGGGGACAAAAAACGGCAGCAGAAATGCCGTGATGAGATCGAACTATTCGTACATCGGATTGCCGAATGATTCTGCGAAGACCACATCCGTCAGCGGCATACGGGTAAGCCGCTTGGGGAAGGGAACATCAAGATAGCCCAGGGCGAGATGCGCGGCGGTGGCGTACTCATCCGGAATGTTGAGCAGTTCCTTCACCCTGGGTTCTTCGGCGCAAAGCAGCGTCGTCAACGACCCGCCGAGTCCTTCGGCACGTGCCGCCAGCAGCAGATTCTGCACCGCCGGGTAGATCGACGCGCCATAAACGACGGGGTCGCGTTCCAGTTCGAGGTCGGTTGGGTGAATGTCTTCCATGCGCGCGCAGACCACAATCAACACCGGAACCTTGTGCAGGTTATCGGCGAAGATGTCCGCATCCTTCAGCAGCTTGGGCACTTCATTGCCACGAATCGCAATCGCGCCGACTCCGGCCTCTTCCATATAAGTACGCCACAGCGGGAAATACAGGTCGCGCAGCGCCTTTTTCTTCTCCGGGTCTTGCACGACGACATAGCGGTTCGGCTGGCGATTGCCACCCTGCGGTGCCCACCGTGCGGCGTTCAACACTCGTTCGAGAACGTCCGGCGGTACGGGATCTTCTTTGTAGTAACGTCCGGTGCCAGCAGTCTGGATCACGTCGTAAAAATCCATGATGTTTCTATCCTTTGGAACCCTGTAGTACACGCGAATTCCACCATGTGGAACCACTTTGCAGTCACGCTAACACAGATTCTTCATGAGCGACGGTTAAGGTGGGCAGTGCGACAGGTTTGTAAGGCGATTCAGACAACCTCATGCACTCATCATCTCTGCCTGATAGCATGAGCAGCATCAAACCAACCGGGAATGCAATTTGGAGCAGCACCCAGCATGTCACAGCCTTACCGTGCTCTCGTCCAACAATTCGCCGCCACCCTCGAGCACGACCGCTATCCCCGCGTCGCCAAAGATTTCGCCCATGACCTCAAGCATCTGACGAGCACACAGTCCGCTCGTGCAGATGCCAGCCTACCGCTGGTACGACAGTTGCCGCATCTGCTGGAAGGCGTCACACAGGAGTTGCTGCAACCGCTGGTGCAACCCGTGCAGGTGGTCGCCGAGGCGCTGCCCTGGTCGCGCTTCTATCAGCGTTACGGCCTCACCGAGAACTTCATCGACAACTTCGCTGTCGCGGAGGTCATCAGCCCTGATGGGCCTGTCCTGAGCAAGAATATGATTATGTTCCTCTTCCTGCTCGGTGCCGAGACCGTCTATCCGACGCATTGGCACGCGCCAGAAGAAATCTACTTCATCCTCTCAGGGAATCCAGAGTACCAGATTGGCAACAAGACGTGGCAGCCGCGTCAACCCGGTGATCTCGTTCACCTGCCGCCCTTCGTTCCGCACGCCATTCGCACCGGGGATGAGGCCATGCTGGTCTTGCAGGTCTGGCGCGGCAAAATCCATGAGCCGCCGATCTTCCCGGTGGATGCAGACGAGCGCCCCGCCCACGTGACCAACGCCGAGGTCGAAGAAGGGAGCTAGCAAGCCCTCATCTGGCTATCATCTGGCGTGAGTATGATATGGCTCACGAAATAGTGATTTGTATGCGGCACAAGGGCTGCATGAAACGGAGCAAGCGCATGAATCCCGCGCAAAAAGCCACCGCTGAGGGCATTCTGTTCACGGATCAATATCAATTGACGATGGCGCAGGTTTACTTCCGGCACGGCCTGCACGAGCGTGAAGCCCAATTTGACCACTTCTTCCGCAGCTATCCACACTATGGCGATCATCAGGCTGGTTACGCCATCGCCGCCGGGCTGGAATGGCTGGTAGACTGGATGCAGCAGGTGCACTGGCGCGACGAAGACCTGGAGTACATGCGTTCGCTGATGGAGTCCTCGGGGAAACGCACCTTCGAAGATGACTTCCTGCGCTGGCTCAAGAACAACGGTGGATTCGATGGCCTCAGTGTGAGCGCCATCCCCGAAGGACGGGTCGCGCATCCCTATGTGCCGCTGACAATGGTTTACGGCCCGCTGGCACAGGCGCAGATTCTGGAAACGCAGTTGCTGAATCAACTGAATTACCAGACGCTGATCGCAACCAAGGCGGCGCGTATCAAGCAGGCCGGGCGTGGGCAGTTGATGCTGGAATTTGGCGCACGGCGCGCACATGGAGCCAGCGCGATCTCCGGCGCGAGAGCCGCGTTGATAGGCGGGGCAGATTTCACCAGCAACGCCGGAGTCTCGCACGCGCTGGGCTTCGAACCCAAGGGGACGCACGCGCACAGCATGGTGCAGGTCTTCATGGCCCTGGGTGGAACCGAACTCGACGCCTTCCGCGCCTACGCCGATTCCTACCCCGACAATTGCATTCTGCTGGTGGATACGGTGGATACCCTCAACAGCGGCATCCCCAACGCGATCAAAGTCTTCGAAGAACTCAAGCGCAAAGGGCATAAACCCGTCGGCATTCGGTTGGACAGCGGCGACCTCGCCCATTTGAGCATCAAAGCCTGCCAGATGCTCAACGAGGCCGGATTCCCGGATGTGAGCGTCGTGCTCTCCAACAGCCTGGACGAACTCGTTTTGCTGCAAATCATCACGCAGATTCAGGAAGAGGCACCCGCCTACGGCCTGGATGCGGATCACGTTATCAATCGGCTGGTCTATGGTGTGGGCACGCGCCTGATCACGTCCTCTGGTGATTCCGCGCTGGATGGCGTCTACAAGCTGGTAGCCGTGCGCAAGAATGGCGAATGGGCACCCGCGATGAAAATCTCCGAATCCAAGGAGAAGATCACCAATCCGGGTCATAAACGCGCCTGGAGAATCTACGATCAGCGCGGGCGGGCGACAGCGGATTTACTCTCGCTGGAAGACGAAGACCCGCGCACGATGGGGGATTTGCTGCTGCGGCATCCCTCAGAAGCCACCGTCTCGCGCACCATTGAAGCCGCACGCATCTCCGAAATTGAACCCCTGCACACAGAAATCTTGCGCGAAGGCAGCGTCTGCTGCGAATGGCCGACGATTCCAGAAATGCGCCAGCGCCGCGAAGATGACATCGAACGCCTTGACCCCGGCGTGCGCCGCATTCTGAACCCGCACATCTACCACGTCTCGCTCACGGAAAGCCTCTGGCATCTGAAGCAGGACATCCTGCACGAGATGCAGGGTGGGTGAGTCCATCTGTGATCGGCGCGTCTCTGTGCTGAATCACCATTCTCGGGTACGCATTTGCCACCTCTCGCCGTCCCCTCACGTACTGCTATTATGGAAGCACTTGAAACGCAGGTAAGCGGAGGAGGCGTCATCGTGAACCGATTCTTGCGCATGTTGCTGGCGGTTGGCTCGCTAGGCCTGGCGGGGTACGAAGCACGTCGGCGCTATTTGCGCTGGTTGGACGAGAAGACCCGCGCGGCGTCGGCGGAGAGCCACATGGCCTACACTCGTCTGGGTGCGGTGGAGTACGACCTGCGCGGGTTGGGCGAGATTGTGCTGCATTTTCACGGCGGTAACGTCGGTCACAATGGCTGGTTCATGCTGCAAAACCTGATAGACGCTGGCTTCACCCTGCTCACGCCGGATCGTCCGGGCTACCTGGGAACGCCTCTCGCAGACAATGGCTCGCCCGAAGCGCAGGCGGATTTGTTCGCTGCCCTGCTGGATACACTGGACATTGAGTCAGTTGCGGTGGTGGCTGTCGCGGCGGGGGGGGCGGGTGCGCTGCAATTCGCGCTGCGCTATCCCGAACGGACGAAGTGCCTGGTGCTGCTCTCTGCAATCACCAGCAAGACACCGCTCTCCGATGATCAACGAAACAGCACCCTGGGGCGCATGGTGCTGTCTCCGCGTGGGCAGAATCCGGCGTACTTCCTCATCAATCAGGCCATGAAGCGGTTCCCGGAATTGGCACTGCAAGATTATGTGCGCACCGAAACCACCTACGACGAGGCCGAAGGCCAGCGCTACATCGAGATGATCCTCGCTGATCCCCGGCAGAGAGAACAAGTCTTTGCGCTGGCGGATGCGATTGTGCCTGCCCTGACGCGATTCGATGGGGTGATGAACGATTTGCGCGTGCAGCAGGAGCTGGAAATGCTGTCCCTGGATACCATCACCGCGCCAACCTTGATCATTCACAGCCGCAACGATGGCGATGTTCCCTACGAGAACGCCACCCACGCCGCCCAGAATATCCCCAACGCGGAATTGATCACCGTTGACCAGTTCGGGCACTTCATCTGGTGGGGTGATGCCGCCGTGACGCAGGATTTCGAGGAGCGCATGGAGGCGTTCTTACGGACTCACCACGGCTGACACACTCCGCCCGATTCTTGAGGGTTGTCACCTGTCGCCGTGCTCCTGCGTACTGTTATCATGAGTGCCTTATTTGCAGTACACAGAGGAGAGATTCGCATGAGACGCTTCTGGCGCATTTTGCTGGGCATCATCGTCGTTTTGCTGGTGCTGATTGTGATCGTACCCCTGCTGATTCCGATCCAGCCTGTGCAGGGGCAGCAGCCGCAGGAATTGGCCGACGAAGACAGCCTCTTCATCGACGTGCCCTTCGAGGGCACGGACGACATCCGCACACACTACAAAGTCAGCGGTGAGGGCGATACGACCTTCGTGCTGGTGCATGGCTTCACCTTCAACCTCTACACCTGGGAAGACGCCATGCCCTTCTTCAACGAACGGGGGCGCGTGATCCGCTACGATCAGATGGGCACGGGACTCACCGAACGTCCGACCGAGTGGACAGGGCAGAATCCCTACTCATCGGATGGGCGTGCAACGCATCTGCGCAACTTCCTGAATGCGCTGGAAATCGAAGAAGCCGTGCTGGTGGGGCATTCGGCGGGCGGCGTGCTGGCGACGCAGATGGCCTTGCAACAGCCGGAGCGCGTACAATCGCTGATCCTGGTCGATCCTGCGCTGTATCGTGGCGGCAGTCCGGCGTTCTTCACGGCGCTGATCAATACGCCGCAGGGTGAACGAGTCGGGCGGCTCTTCGTGCGCCAGCTCGTCGAGGGGGATTTCTTCGCCGGAACGGGCTTCTATGATACGGATGCCTACTACGACGAAACAGAAGATTTTTACAAGATCACTATCCAGGTGCAGGACTGGGACATCGGCCTGCTGGAATTGTTCTCTGCGCCTGCGGTGGATTATTCCTATACGGAGCAGTTCCCCACGCTGGAGGTGCCGGTGCTGCTGGTGCAGGGCGCAGAAGATACCATCGTCCCCATGGAAGACATCGAACGGGCAGCAACGGAGTTCCCGGCTGCGGAAATCGCCGTGTTGGATGCTTGCGGTCACTTCCCGCATGACGAATGCACCGATGCCTTCACGGAGGCCGTCGGGGCATGGCTGGATTCACGCTAGCGCACGGCATCGAACTCAGCGGCTGCTCATCTTCTTTGATGCGTTGTGGGGGGCTGTGTGCCTGCTCATCTCAGACTGTGGCGGTAGTCTAGAATTGTGGCGTTCGGTGACATGATGCAATGTCCTGTCCGTTCTTGTGATACAATCTAGATATCTCACCGCAGCAGACCATCCTCGAACGACAACCGTCGCCCCGGGCATGACGTGTCCGTGCTGCCACATGGCGGCAGAAGTCTCCACGAGCAATAACGGTGGAGTACGTCACAGTGTGTACGCATCTGGGACGAAAGGCGGATTTATGTCAATCGGTTCACTCGTTGTATGGATTATCATTGGTGGTCTCGCAGGCTGGATTGCCAGCATCGTCATGAAGACCAACGCTCAGCAGGGGCTGATCATGGATATCGTGGTCGGTATCGTAGGTGCATTCATCGGTGGTTTCGTGCTCGACGCACTCGGCATCGGTGGTGTACAGGGCCAGTTGAACGTCGCTAGCTTCCTGACGGCATTCCTCGGTGCAGTCATCCTTCTGGGTGCGCTGCGGCTCATCCGCCGAGGATAACGCATTTCAGACAACCTTCGGGGCATGGCAACAGACCGTGCCCCTTTTTTATTTCTACTTCTTGCCTGTATCCAGCTTCCTGCGCACTTCGCGCACCACAAAACTCGGCATTTCATCACCATATGCATCCAGGAAGGCAACGATGCGCTCCTGGTGTTTACGTGTGCCCTCGCGCAGCACCCAGGAGAGCGCCTTGCTGACCAGCTTGTCCGTCTCCTGATGCAGGCGAGCCACATTTTCCAGCGCCAGGTCGCAAAGCCGCGCATCACCACCCCGGATCGGCTTGACCAACAACACCAGGCTGGCACGGCGCTTGTTGATGTTGGCATCGGTGGAGAGCCGCCGCAGGAAGGGCTGGCACTCATCCCAGCGTCTGAGCAGTTCTGCGTCCGTGAAATTCGATTGACAGGTCGTATCGACTTCCATCCAGCCGACCAACTGCTCCAACCAGCCCTCGAAGGTCGCCAGCGGAAGCTGCTCCCGAAACACCCCGAAACGCCCCAGCAAAATCCCGGCGATTTGTCGCTCTTCGATGGACTCGCCTGCATAGAGTGCGGAGAGGACGGCCTGCCATTCGTCGAAGGTGAGCGTTTTTTTGTGCGCCGCCGACCACTCTCTGGCGATCTGGCGCATGGTGGGCACGGAAATGCCGTAGCTGTGATGCGGCGATCCGGAGTAGCTGGCGCGTTTCTCCGGCGGACGGGTATCGCTTGGCTCCGCTTGTTGAATGCGTCGGCGAATGTCCTGCGCGTGTTGGGTCATCAGTGCCTGCCTTCGATCATCATCGCACCTGGGTTGTGCCGCTATTCTCGCGTCCGCACGATGGCATCCAGTTCAGCGAGGTAGGGGGCAGGATCGGCGAGCTTCTCATGCGCGACGGCTTCGGCGGCGGCAACTTGCGCCGGAAGCGAGGGCACCATCCGCACGAGTACCAGCAATTCCCGTAGCAGCCAGGGCAGCGAGACCAGGGCTTCGATGCGGCGCAGGCGCGATTTGGCCTCCAGGTGGGGGCGCTTCCAGCTTTCGCCCTGTTGAATGCGGTAGCCCAGTTCGAAGACCAGGGTCAGGCGTCCGAACCAGCCCAGCACGCGCCGATGATAGATATATTGCGCTTCGTAGAGGGCGTCATAGGCGTAAATCGCATCCTGGGGCACGCGGCGGTAGGCGGCGCTGGCTTCGTTCATCCCCCGGAAATCATCGAGGACGGCGTAAATGGTATGCTGCCAGCGCAGCGCCGTATATTCCAGGCCCAGGTTGGCGTCATGCGCAGCGGCTTCACGGGCGTCCTGGGCGTATTCCAGCGCCAGCCGCCACTCATCCAGGTGGAAATACGCCTGCGTCAGCAAGATATACCCCCAGCCCAGATTGTCGTAATCGCCTTCGCTGTAGATCAGGTAATCGGTGGCGGTGTGGGCGACGGCCTCGTATTCGCCCAATTCCAGGAAAAGCTGCATCTTCGTCCAGAGCAGGGCGCAGTACGTACGCCGCGAATAGGGCAGGTTCTCGAAGACATAACGGATGCCGTCCAGGATAGCGTCCGCTTGCCCGATGGGATCATGCCAGACGTAGGCACGCATCAGCGCAGCGTAAATCTGGGCATTGACCGGGCATTCGCGGTAGCGCGGCTGGTTCGCTTTCACAGTCAGCGCGACGATGCCCTGTATGCTGTGTTCACGCACCGGAGCCGATTCGTAGAGCCAGTACTCATAGAGCAATTCCCAGAACGGTTCGTTCAATTCGCGCGCACGGATCAACGCTTGCTGCATGACAGCGCGGGCGTGGTCGCGGTTGTCCATCAGCGACTCGCGGGCGGCGTCGAAGGCTTCTGCCAGATATTGCCGATCGCTATCTCCGCGCCAGAGGTAGCGGTTGTAGGCTTCGCGATACCATTGCAGGATGTCGGTGAAATTCGGTTTCATGCGGGCCGATCACTCACTCATTTGCGGGTGTTTCGCGCGTTGCGCATCGTTGCCTGCCATTGTACCCCACTTGCAGGTCACTGCGGGCAGTGGTCTGCGACCATCACAACAGTCTGCGGCGTCATCTGGTGCTATACTGATGCCGAGAATACGTTTCGGCACAGGGGAGCCGTCATGAGCCAGGATTCGCCAATCGCAAGACTCCTCATCCAGAAAGTTTACATCATCAACGAGAAAATTCTTCAGCGGACGGTGGAATACGAGCCGACGCAACAGGAATTGAACGTCCATTTGAAGAAGGCGCAAGACCTGGGCAGTGCCCGCTACCAGGCCGAAACGCTCAATGCATTGGGCAATCTGGAGCGCGTGACCTACCGCGACCCCGTACCCTACTGGGAACGCGCGTTGGAACTGGCTGAGCCGCTGGGCGATGTCGACCTGCGCCTGAAGCTCTACAACAACCTGGGATCCACCTACGGTACGCGCTGGCAATTTCAGCGATCCATTCCGCTGCTGCAACGGGGCGTTGTCGTTGCCCAGGAATTGAAGCTGCGCACCGTCGCCGCGCTCTACCTACACACCAATCTCATGGATTCCCTGCTCAATTCCGGCGATTTCGAAGGGGCGCATCAGACCCTTGGCCCGGCCTGGGTGATCGCCAAAAATGCCGAACTGATGCAGTACACGGCTTTCGTCTATGGGCAGATCATGTTCGGGCTGTACCAGTACAGCGCCAAGGTGCGCATGATGTACGACGAAGAAGAGACCGCCCTGCTCAATCTGCGGCTGGCGCTGGAAATCGGTGAGCAGTTGGAGCACGACACCTACCTGGTCACCGCGAACATCGGTCTGGCGACGTATTACCAGCTCTGCGAACAGAATCCGATGACCGCCTCCAGCTATGAGGCAGCGGCGGAACGCGCGGCGCAGACCGTCCCCCAGGCGCATGACTGGCTGCGTGCGTCGGTGTACTTGCTGCACAACGACGCGCGGGAACCGGCGCATGATTACGCCAAACGCGCCCATGCCGCTGCGCTGAACGAAGAGGATGGGACCGTCGCCGATATTGCCGAGCAGGTCATCGCGGGCGTCAAACCGCAAGACCTCAGCTTCCCTGCCTAGGCTCCGTCATCAGGCCACTGGCAATTTGCCGAACCGCCAGCGCGATAAGCTGCTTCCAACCTGCACGGGCTGCCAGCGGCGGCGGAATCTTATCCGCAGTCCAGGCTGAACTGAGGCCGTGTGCGCTCGTCCAGAGCACGAAAGCAATCTCGGCGGGGTCTCCCGGTGCCAGTTCGCCGCGTGCCTGCCCCTCTTCGACGATGCGTTGCAGGGTGTACAGCGCCCGCATAGAAGCCGCTTGCAGTTCCGGGTATGCGGACTGGGACATCGGGCCGAACATCAGCCGGAAGTGGCTGCCGTTTTCGATGGCGAAGCGTGCGTAGCTCTCGCAGGCCGCCACCAGGCGCGTCAGCACATCCGCTGATTGCAATGCCGAATCGGTCTCCTCTACTGCTGCCACCAGCAGGTCAAAGCCCTCTTTGGCGATGGCTGCCAGCAGTGCCTCTTTGTCCGCGAAGTGCTGGTACGGGGCATTGTGGCTAACCCCGGCGCGTCTGGCGAGCTTGCGCAGGCTCAGCGATGCCTCCCCGCCTTCTCGTAGCATCTCCGTCCCCACCCGTATCAGCGTATTGCGTAAATCACCGTGATGATACGGCTTGCGCTTATCATCTTTTTTTAATGTGGACATTGACAACTTCCTGGTATCATGATGTTGACAATGACAATATAGCAATTTGCGCGGGCAAGCGCAAGCATCAACGAAAGGAACGTTCATGTCGAACAAGCAACTCCGCAACTGGCTCCGCATTGGTCATCTCGTCGCTGGCATCATGTTGGCAGCCTACATCTACAGCAGTTCGCTGCAAGCCAGTGAAGCCTATACGCTCACCCTGCAAATCGTCGTCATCCCGGCAGTTTCCCTCAGCGGATTGGTGCTCTGGCAGCAGGGGCGGATCAACAAATGGCTCCGGAAGCGCGGCAATTCGCGCACCTCCGTGCCTTCTCTATGAAGCTCGTCGCGGCTGCTCATCGTCGCTACTCTCAACTGTGTCAAGCCTCCCAGGCCCCTCAAGCCATTCGCGGCGAGGGGTTTTTTCTTGGTTGCTAGTGCAAGATCAGACTTCATAGCATGAGTGTGTCAAAAACAGGCTGGGTGTC
>CAZJWX010000106.1:0-10249 GCA_964549915.1 uncultured Anaerolineaceae bacterium
AAGGTGCGTTTGGAACCCCTTGCTGCCTAATCTGCTGTATTTTCGAGGAAGCATCAGTCTCAACGTCCCATCGGCAAAGACTGGTGCGAGTCTGCTACAATATGCGGCGTATGCAGGTAGTTGTAGCCATGAAGGTCGTGCATGTCGATCCCGGAACCACCCATCGCCCCTGATGATACGCAGCCATCCCGCACGACATCACGTGAGACCATGCGCCGCCTGCGCAGCGTGAACGGTCAGAGCGGGTTGCCCCAATGGGCGCTCTTGCTATTGATGATCATCTCGGCTGCGTCGCTGATTGGACTGCTGGCATTGGCGCTGTCGGCGCGGCAGGGCGGCGGACTCTCGCAGGCGATCCAGGTGACTCTGGAACTCCCCGGCGAGACTCGCCAGATCGAGACGCTGCCCGTGACTGTCGGTGTGCTCTTGCAGCAGGAAGGCATCCGCCTGGATGAAGACGACGCTATCTCGCACCCGGTGGAGACGCTGCTGAGCGACGGCATGGTCATCACCGTGAATCGGGCACGGACGGTGGTGCTGATCGTCGATGGACAGCAGCGCACCCTGCGCACGCCCCTGGAAAGCCCCGCCGCGATTCTGCAAAGCCAGGGAGTCTCCGTCAGCGAGAGTGACCTGGTCTGGGTGGATGGTACCCCTGCGCAACTTGCCGAGCTGGATGCGTGGCCGATCCCCGCCAGCGAGATCGAAGTGCAGCATTCGGTAACGGTCACGGTGCGCGATGGTGACGAAGAGACCGTCTTCGAGACAACGGCTCCGACAGTCGGGGACGCGCTCTACGAGGCCGGAATCGCGCTCTTCCTCACCGATCAGGTGCTGCCCGATGTGAACACAGCGCTCACGAGCGATACTCTGGTCACGATTGACCGCGCCAGCCCGATCACGATTGCTGTCGATGGCGTGACGCTGGAGACACGTGCCCAGGGCGGTACGGTGCTCGATGCCCTGACGGAGGCGGGAGTCGCCCTGGTCGGCCTGGATTACACGATTCCGGTAGAGGATGCCCCGCTGGAAAGCGGCATGACGATCCGTGTGGTGCGTGTGACCGAAGACATCGCCACCTTCGAGGAGCCGATTCCCTACGAGACGACCTACCAGCCAGACGATACCCTGCCGCTGGATCAGCAGCAGGTGGTGCAGGCGGGGCAGGTCGGCACCATGCGCTATGAAGAGCGGGTGCGCTACGAGAACGGCGAAGAGGTCGGGCGCGAACCCGCAGGCAGCAGCGTCCTGCAGGAACCCGTGCCGCAGATCATCGCCTACGGCACGCAGATCAACCTGCGCACCGTGAATACCCTGGAAGGCCCCCGCGAATACTGGCGCGTGCTGCGCATGTACGCCACCAGCTACCACCCGGCAGCGCTCGGCGGGGACAATGTGACATCCATTGGCGAGCGACTGCGCAAGGGCATCATCGCCGCTGAACCGGACATCATCCCCTACCGCACCAACCTCTATGTCCCCGGCTATGGCACGGGCATCATGGCGGATACGGGCGGCCCTCGCAGCACCCCCTACTGGGTTGACCTGGGCTACAGCGACGAGGATTACGTCGGTTGGCACGAATACGTCGATGTCTACTTGCTGACACCTGTGCCGCAGAACATCGACTATTTGCTGCCGTCCTGGTCGGGCATTCGCGGCATCCCGGATAACTGACCGCCGTCAGATCGTGTAATCGACCGAATGAATGCTCTCCGATGCTTCCAGCAGACGCTTCAACACGGCTTGATGCGCCGGATGCTTCTGGTAACGCGCCATCGCCTCATAGCTGTCGAATTTGGAGTAGAGCGACATATCGAAGGCGCGGGGGCTATCCACTTCATTCAGGCCGACTTCGTAGGCTTGAATCTCCGCGATTTGCCCCGGCAGCGAGTCGAGCGCCGCCTTCAGGCCAGGGGCGTGTTCTTTGTGTTCAGGCTTCAGGCGGAAGACCACGATGTGCACGATCATGAGCGCATTCTCCTGTGCGTTCTGGATAGGTTCCGGCGATTCTAGGGGATGCCGCACCCCCTGCGCAAGAACGCCTCGGCAGTTGATTATTGCCGTATGCCTTTCGCGCGGAGACGGTTCCTGATGGAACTTCCCCGCACAGTCTCCAATTGCCAAATATCCCGATAAGGCGCATAATGCCCGGAGAATACTGATTGTTACGATGAGGATCTCTGATGACGACTGCAACACAAGTGCCGCCGCGCGCGCAAATCCCGCAAGCGCAAACCTGGAACGCCGAGAGTATGTTCGCCAACCTGGATGAATGGCAGGCTGAATACGAAGCAGTCAGCAAGGCCATCCCCCAACTGGCGAGTTTCCAGGGTAGGCTGGGCGAGAGTCCCGATAATCTGGCGAATTATATGGCTACTGCCAGTTTGCTGCGCCGCCGGATGATGTCGCTGTATTTCTACGCCGCCATGAGCAACGCCGTCGATAGCCAGAATGCCGAGGTCAAGCCGCTGCTGGGGCAGACGATGGGGCTGATGGGGCAGTACGGCAAATACAGCGCCTTCGCCGAGCCGGAACTGCTGTCCATCGGCGAAGCGCAGTTGCTGGAATGGGTCGAGAAGCATGAGGCGCTGGGGATCTTCCGCAAATTCATTGAAGACCTCTTCCGCCAGCAGGAACATGTGCGCTCTGCCGAAGTCGAAGAAGTCATGGGGATGTTGCGCGAACCCTTCGCCGCCGCCAATCAAGTCTCGACCGAATTGACTAACACCGACTTCCGCTTCGAAGATGCCATCGACAGCGACGGCAAGCCCTTCACCGTGACGCAGAGCAGCATCCGCCTCGCCGTCGGCAGCCCGGATCGCGAACTGCGGCGCACCGCATGGCAGAATTTCGCGGATCGCTACCTGGAATTCGGCAATACCCTGGCGACCGCCTACACTGCCAGCGTCAAGCAGAGTACCATGACCATGCGCCTGCGCGGCTACGAGAGCGTGCTGCAAATGCAACTCTTCCCGCACAACCTGCCCGTCGAAGTCTTCCATACGCTGATCGATACCTTCAAGAAGAATCTGCCGACCTGGCACCGCTACTGGGATGTGCGCCGCCGTGCCCTGGGGCTGGATGCGATTCATCCCTGGGATATCTGGGCACCGCTGACTCCCGATGAGCCGAAAGTGACCTTCGAGCAGTCGGTGGACTTCATCGCGACGGCGATGCAGCCCCTGGGTGAAGATTACGTAGAGACGCTGCGGCGCGGCTGCCTGGAGCAGCGCTGGGTTGATTGGTCGATGAACCAGGGCAAGCGTCAGGGAGCCTTCTCCGGCGGCAGCTACGACAGCTATCCCTTCATCATGATGAGCTTCGACAATCTGCTGAGCGGCATGAGCACCCTCGCCCACGAACTGGGGCACTCCATGCACTCCTACTATTCGCGCAAGAATCAGCCGGAAGAATATGCGGGCTATTCAATGTTCGTGGCGGAAGTCGCCAGCAACTTCAACCAGGCCATGACACGCGCTCACCTCTTCGAGACGCAGACGGATCGCAACTTCCAACTGGCCTTGATTCAGGAAGCGATGGACAACTTCCACCGCTACTTCTTCATCATGCCCACTCTGGCACGCTTCGAATACGAAGTGCATCAGCGCATCGACGAGGGCAAACCCGTGACGGCGGACATCCTCAACGGACTGATGCGCGACCTCTACGCCGAGGGCTACGGCGATACGATGAGCGACGACCCCGAACGTACGGGCATCACCTGGGCGCAGTTCGGGCATCTCTACGTGCCGTTCTACACCTTCCAGTATGCGACGGGCATCAGCGCGGCCAATGCCCTGGCGGATATGGTGCGCAGCGGTGACTCGCAGCAGGCCGACCAGTACCGCGCCTTCCTGGCAGCGGGGAGTTCTGTCTATCCGCTGGAGGCGCTGAAGATCGCCGGAATCGATATGACCACACCCGAACCCATCGAAAAGGCCTTTGGCGTGCTGGCGCAGTTGGTGGATCGCTTGGAAGAGTTGATCGAGGACTGAGGCACGCGCACGAAGTCGAGGTGGGCCGTCCCGCACATCGTTGGGGCGACCCACCCGGTGGGAACCATTCGGTTCAGAAATCGTGCGTCAGCCTGCGGGGGTCTCCCAGGAAATTGACGCAGAGAAGCCATCCAACCGCTCACTGCGCAAGGAGTGAACGATTTCTCCTCACGCAGTGCGGACGTGGGGAGCTATTCCATCGGCGTCAGATGCTGGCCCAGCCATTCCACGATCAGCCCGCTGACGCTCTCCAACTCTTCGCGGAAGAGCGCTGTCCCATGCGCCCGACCCGGGTAGAGCCGCGCGGCGATATCCCCCGGTGCTTCGCCGAAGAAGACGATGACCGTATCGCGGCTGAAGCTGTCATCGTGCGCTGCGATTAACAGGGCGGAGCGTTCGGCCAGTCCCTCGGTGATTGCGCTCTCCGGCTCGATTCCGCGATAATCCAGCCCCGGAGACAGCGCCACCGCCGTGACGCAGAACTCGTCATTCGCGCAGCCCACCAGGGCCAGGTTGCTGCCGACGCTGGCACCGATGATCGCTATCTGTTCATCCGCCACCCCTTGCTGTTCGCGCAGCCAATCGAGAGTCGTCTGCACATCCTGCTGTGCCAGCCCCCAATCCTGGCTGCCTGCGGTCTCGCCATGCCCGCGCAAATCCATATTCAGCACGATGTACCCCGCATCCAGCAGAGACGGCAGCAGTGGTTCGTAGGCATCTCGTTCGCTGCCGAGCATGTGCAGCAGCAGCAGCGCGGGAGCGTCGCCTTCCCGGTCGGCGGGGCGGTAGAGGTCGCCGCGCAGTTGCAAGCCATCGCTGGCGCGGATGCTCACCGCTTCTGGCGTGGGCAGTTCCTGGGCAGAGGCCGCTGCGGCAGCCACTACGACCATGAGGATCATCAGCAGGCGCATGATACTTACTCCTTGTTCTCTTTCACGGTTTCAATTGCACAATTACAATTTCATGGCTTCGATTGCACAGCTTCGATGAGACGACGACAGCTTGCCTCACTTCTCACATCAGCATCAGGGACTTGCAACAGAAAGCCCAGAATACTCGACGGATTGCCTCTGTCGTTGTGGTGCTGCCGTGCGGTACCTGTCCCATAATTCATCCTTTTGGCCTCTGGAACTGTACCACTATACTCTGGGACTAAACACTTGAACACCTGGCCCGGGTCGAAGCCACTGGCGTGGAAAAAACAAAAAGGGCTAACTTCGCGTCAAGTTAACCCTCGCAATGGCAGATGAAAAATGTTCTTAATTGTGCAAATGCACGGCGCGAATGTGGGGGCAGAGGTACTGTTCAAAAGTGCTCGCCAGATCGTAATCCGCTTGCCAGCCCCAGTCCGCCTTGGCTTGCTCATCATCGAGCGCCGCAGGCCAGCTATCCACAATCGCCTGACGCCCCGCATCAGGCACGAAGTGAATGTCTGCATCCGGAAACGCCCTGCGCGTCCAGTCTGCGAAATCCGCCGCGCTCATGGTGAAGCTCGTGACGTTATAGACATGGCGTGTCAGGCGTTCACGCGGGGCTTGCCACAACCCCACCAGCGCTTTGACCGCATCCGGCATTGCCATGAAGGGCAGCGTACTGTCTTCTCGCACAAAGCAATCATAGGCTTGCCCCGCTGCCGCCGTATGAATCATCTCCGGGCCATAATCACTCGTTCCGCCCGATGGCACAGTGAACGCGCTCAACAGCCCCGGAAACCGCACCCCGCGAAAATCAACCCGCACCCGTGCATCCGCATCTAGCTGACGGTAATTTTCCGCGTAGTAGCGCCCAAGATGCTCGCAATAGAGCTTGTTGCAACCGTACATCGTAGTCGGCATCAAATGCTCATCTTCGAGCACAGCGCCTGCTGAATTCTTGGTCTCCAAATCCGGCAGCCCATAAGCCGCAATCGAACTCGGATACATGAACTTGACCGCTTCGCCACGTGCCTGGCCCACTTCTGTCGCGATTTCGAGCAAATTGACAGTCCCCTGCACATTCACCTGATGACCCAGGGCAGGATCATGCTCCGCACTGGTCGAAAGCAGGGCCGCCAGATGAAAGATGCTGTCAAGCTCATAATCGTCTGCGATCTGCGCCAGCAACTCTTGATCCAGAACGCTGCCGACAAACGCTTGTTTCACTTTGGGGGAGATGCGTTCATCCAGTGCATACAAATCCAGCGTGACAATTGCCGGCACATCAGATTGTGTGCTCAAATACGCAATCAAGCCTTGACCAACCTCGCCGTTAGCGCCCGTGATCAGCACAGCTTTTTCACGTCTCATTCTGTCCACCTCTCTCAAATCACATTCAGTGCTTTGCCGACTGACTCAAATGCGCTGAGCGCTTCTTCCAGATCAGTTTGACTGTGAGCGGCGGTATTCATCACGCGGATACGCGCAGTGCCTTTCGGGACAGTGGGGTAGCCAATCGCCATCGCGAAGACGCCTTCATCCATCAAACGTTTGCTGAAATCTTGCGCCAGCGGGGCCTCGCCCAACATCACAGGAATAATCGGTGTCTGGGAATCGCCCGTGTTGAAGCCCATTTTGGTCAGTGCATCATTCAGGAAGGCAGCGTTATCCCAGAGACGTTTGACCAATTCGTCACCACTTTCCAGCATATCTACGGCTTCCAGGCACGCTGCGACATCCGGCACCGTCATGGCACTGCTGAACAAGAACGGACGTCCACGCTGTTTGATCCAATCGATAATCACTCGTTTGCCTGCGACAATTCCGCCGACGACGCCAAACGCCTTGCTCATCGTGCCCACTTCAATGTCGACTTTGCCATGCAGCCCGAAATGATCGACAATCCCGCGACCACTATCGCCCAGCACGCCTTCTCCATGCGCGTCATCGACCATCAGCATGATTCCGTGCTCGTTCGCAACTTCATACAACGCAGGCAGCGGGGCAATATCCCCATCCATGCTGAAGACCCCATCGGTCACGATCAAGCGCCGATTGTACTCGGTCGTCTCGGCGATTTTGCGTCGCAAATCCTCGACATCGCCGTGCTCATACGCCACGATTGTCGCGCGGCTCAAACGGCAGCCATCAATGATGCTCGCATGGTTCAAACGATCACTGAAAATCACATCTCCACGACCGACCAGGGCGGGAATCGTCGCTAAATTCGCCGTAAACCCACTTTGCAGCGTGACCGTCGCTTCCACTTTTTTGAATTTCGCCAGACGGCTTTCCAATTCATCGTGCAAAGTCATCGTCCCCGCGATGGTTCGCACTGCCCCGGGGCCGATGCCGTACTCGTCAATCGCCTTCTTCGCGGCTTCTTTCAAACGCGGATGATTCGCCAGACCCAGATAGTTGTTCGCGCAAAAATTCAGAACGCGCTTGCCATGGATGACCACATGCCCATCCATCGCGCTCTCAATCGTGCGGATCTGGTTATACAAACCCTGATCCTGCAACTCCGCGATTTGCTCCGCCAGGTACGCTGTTTTCTGATCCGTATCATACGTCAAAACCATACGCGCCAATTCTCCTCAGAAGCATAGTAAGAACAGTCTATTGTGTATAGTGTACGACAGGTTGTAGGCAAATGCCATAAATAGCCCGGCGAACTCAGGGCAAGCGCATCCGAAAGGCGGAACCATAATGTCACGATGCCAGTGGCTGCAAGCCCCTGGTTCAAAACCAGAGGCTACTGATGTCCGAAGTCAGCGAAAGTGACTGACGCGCTCTGCAACGCTTTCAACGGGTTTCGGAGCGGTTTCTCAATCCAGCACGGAGAGCTGCGCGAATTCGGCGTCCAGCTTCTTGACGCCGAACTTCTTGTTCTCGAAGGCGACGGTGACCACTTCGGACTGGTTTTCGCGGCTGCTCTCGATGACCATGCCCACGCCGAAGGTTGGATGCTGCACGCGCATCCCGCTGCGGAAGCGCAAAGAGCCGCCGCCTACGTTGCCGCCGGGGAAGGGGATGATCTTGCGCCGCAGATTCTCATCGCTGACGTGCTTCTGCGGCGTCTCGTCCTCGCGCTGATTGCGCAAGTCCCTGGAGAGGCGGCTGAGTCCGCTCCCCAGGCGGCTGCCTGACGGTGCATCCCAGGAGGTCATCTGCCGGTAGCGCTCTTCGTCCCGCTGCCAGGTTGCGCTGCCTTCGCCCAGTGGATCCAGCAAATCTTCCGGTAGGTCGAACAAGAAGCCCGATTTGACCTGCGATTCGCTGTAGCCGCCGTAGAGCGCGCGCTTGAAGGCGTGCGTCAGGTAGAGGCGATCTTTGGCGCGGGTGATGCCTACGTAGAGCAGGCGACGTTCTTCCGCCAGCCCTTCGGGATCATCGAAGGAGCGCGAATGCGGCAGCAGGCCGTCTTCCAGCCCCGTGATGAAGACTACCGGAAATTCCAGCCCCTTGGCGGCGTGCAGCGTCAGCAAAGTGATGCGATCCCCCTCGGCGTCATCGTCGGCCCGGTCGGCATCGCTCATCAACTGCTGGTCTTGCAGGAAATCCGCCAGGTTCTGCGCTTCATCGTCATAACGCGAGAGCAAGCCGCGCAGTTCGGCGAGGTTCTCGGCGCGTTCTTCCGTCTGTTCGGGCGAATCGCTGATGTCGCGCAGGTAGAGGTGGTAGCCCACGTCGGATGTGATCGTGTCGTAGAGCGTCACCAGATCGCCTTCAGCGGCGAGGGTGCGCCATCTGCGAAGTTGCTCCCCGAATTTGGCGAAGAGATTCGCCATGCGTTTGGAGAGCGGGTTCTCATCGCCTTCCAGCAGCCGATCCAGCGCGTCACCATAGCGCAGGTCTTCCTGTGCGGCCCAATACTGAAAATCTTGCAGCGACTTCTTGCCGATGCCGCGCTTGGGCGTATTGATGACCCGCGCGAAGCTCACGCGGTCATCCGGGTTGCTGACCACGCGCAAATAAGCCAGCATATCGCGAATCTCGCGCCGTCCGTAGAAGCCCACCCCGCCGACGATGTGGTAGGGGATGCCCATGCGGATGCAGGCTTCTTCCAGGGAGCGGGATTGGGCGTTGGTACGGTACATCACGGCGAAATCGCTGTAATCGTAGCCGTCGCGTCCCCGCCGCAACTCCGTGACCGTATCCATGATGAAGCGGGCTTCGTATTCGTCGTCATAGGCTTCGTAGACCGTGATCTTCGCCCCACCTTTGCGATCTGTGAAGAGCGCCTTGGGCGTGCGGTTGCTATTCTTGTCGATCACGGCGCGGGCGGCATCCAGCACGATTTGCGTGGAGCGATAATTCTGTTCCAGCAGCACCACCTGCGCCTGCGGGAAATCCTGGCGGAAGCGCATCACATTGCGGTAATCCGCCCCGCGAAACGCATAGATGCTCTGGTCTTCATCGCCCACGACGAAGATGTTGTTCTGCGGCGCGCCGAAGAGGCTGACCAGTTCATACTGCACCTGATTCGTGTCCTGGAACTCATCCACCAGCACGAATTGGTAGCGCTCCTGGTACTTGCGGCGCAGGGCTTCGTGGTGGCGCAGCGCCAGCACCATCTGCACCAGCAAATCGTCGAAATCCATCGCGTTGCTATCTTGCAGGATGGTCTGGTAGCGCGGATAGACTCGCGAGACAATTTCGCTGAAATAATCCCCGCCCATGAAATCCGCTGGCAGGATCATCTCGTTCTTGGCATTGCTGATGGCACTCAGGACGCGGCGCGGCGCGAATTTCTTGGTGTCGATGTTCAGTTCGCCCATGGCCTGCTTGACGGCGCTTAATTGGTCGTCGCTGTCATAAATCGTGTAGTCTTCGCCATAATTCGTATATTGGTGTTCAATGCGCAGGATGCGGGCGCAGGTGGCGTGGAAGGTGCCGATTTGCAGGCCGCGCAGCCGTTCCCCCAGGTAGCCTTCAATGCGCTGACGCATCTCCCGCGAGGCCTTGTTGGTGAAGGTCACCGCCATGATGTGCCAGGGTTGCACGCCCATCTCGCGAATCAGATAGGCCACGCGCCGGGTGAGCACGCCCGTCTTACCGCTGCCGGGGCCAGCCAGCACCAGTACCGGGCCTTCGCCTGCGGTGGTCGCAGCATACTGCTGAGGATTGAGTCCGGCCAGTAAATCTGTGGTCATGTGCTTCGTCCTGATTGCTTCTTCGTCGCGTTGGGCGGTGCAGCGGAACTGCCGTCGGTGCGGTGCGGGGTCGTGCCCCCACCCCGCGCACATTGTAACAGACGACGCGGGCAAAGTCGCGAGGCGGCCAGGGCAATCGCCTCAAATTTGTAAGAGTAATTGCAACAAAAAGGTGTCATCA
>CAZJWX010000107.1:0-10062 GCA_964549915.1 uncultured Anaerolineaceae bacterium
TAAATACGGGAAGCCGTTTCGTAATGGCTGTGCAAGGTCTGAAACGATACACTTGCGCCAGCCTACCATGTCTACCCCATGTTACAGGCTGCGCGTCGTTTAGTTCCGGTTTCATTAATGGAAATGTGACGCGGTTGGTTCAACGGTTTATCAAGGAGCAGATGGATGAAAAGTGTTCGTTATTCGTTGGTTTTTCTGCTGTTGCTGACGTTGGTGGCAGTTCCGGCTGCACTGGCGCAGGACGATGGATCCAGTGGTGAAGTGCAGAGCTATGTCGTACTCACCAGCCGCCAGAACGGTATCCCCTGGAATGTGGAACAGGATCTCACTCGCAGCGGTGCGGTCGTCACTGAGCGCCTGCCTGAGGTCGGTGCGCTGGTAGTAACTACGGACAATCCGGATGTCATCCGCCGTATTCGCAATGTGCAGGGCATTGTGCCGAACGTGATCCACACGAACGGTGAGCCGATTGCGATTCCGGATTCGGAGGCGCTGCCGATGGGCGTCAACCCGCCGATCACAGGCGACGATGACTTCTTCTTCGACCGCCAGTATGGTCACGATGCGGTGGACGCACAGGAAGCCTGGGCGCAGGGTTACTTCGGCCAGGGCGTGACGGTCGCGGTGCTCGATGAAGGCTTCCAGCCCGATCATCCTGACCTGGCGCCGAACGTCATTGGCACCTACAACGCCATCCCCTACCAGGCAGACGCGCTGGATTATGCTGCCGTAGAAGACTACGACAACATCTTTGGCGCGCCGGATGGCTGCCAGCCGAGCATTGATCCGACTTGTTCGGACGTGTTCTACACCCTGAATGACGCCTTCAGCCATGGCACGCATGTGGCGGGCACGATCGCCGCTGCCGATAACGCCTTCGGCACAATCGGCGTCGCCCCGCAAGCCAACCTGCTGATGGTCAAGGTGCTCAGCGAGCAGCTCGGCTTCGGCCTGACGGAATGGATCGTTGAGGGCATCATCTGGGCGACCGACAACGGCGCGGACATCATCAACATGAGCCTGGGCGGTGGCCCCTTCGACACGACCGATCCGGCCTTCCGGGATTACGTCCAGATTTACAACCGTGCGCTGACCTATGCCCGCAATCGCGGCGTGCTGGTCATTGCTTCCGCAGGGAATGACTCATTCGACTTCGCCTCCAACCCGACATACAGCGTGATGCCGGCTGGTGGCGTGGGCGTTGTGGCTGTTGCCTCCACCGGTGCGTATGGCTGGGCCATCTCGCCGGAAACTGGCGGCCTGCACCCGATGGGTCTGGATCGTCCGGCATACATGTACAGCAACTACGGCAATAACCTGGTAGACATCGCAGCACCTGGCGGCGACTACGAGCTGTACCTTGAATACCTTAACGGTCTGGATAACAGCATCTGCGAGATCCCGAACCCGGATGGCAGCCTGCGTGCGATTCCGTGCGGTGTGCTGGATTACGTCTTCAGCACGGGCAGCTTCGAGACGGTTGGCGGCACAACCCTCATCAACTGGTACTGGAGCGTCGGCACCAGTATGGCGGCACCGCACGCGGCAGGCGTCGCAGCGCTCATCAAGAGCGAAATGCCCTGGCGTCGTGGTGAAGGCGTCTGGGCGACGATGCGCCAGCGTGCTGCACAGGCACAGCCGGATATCGACTTCATTTCGCCGTTGGGCATCAGCGTCGATGAGAACCAGTACTTCGGCAACGTGGGTCGTGCAGCAACGGACTACGCCCTGCCCTCCGACTACCAGACCTGCGGTGGCCAGGCAGCGACCCTCTACGTGTCCCCGTCCGGCCATGTCGTCAGCAATGAGATGCACATCAACGGGCAGCTCTATCGCGGCATGCTCCAGGGTGGCAACGGCATGGACATCATCGTCGGCACGGCGGGCGATGACATGCTGCGCGGCCTGAATGGTGATGACATCATTTGCGGTGGTGACGGCAATGACATGATCTACGGCACCGATGGCAACGACATCCTCTTCGGCGAAGGCGGCGATGATCGCGTGATGGGCGGCAACGGCCTGGATACGGTCTACGGCGGCGACGGTGTGGACATGGTTGTCGGTGGTGATGGCGATGACACGGTTGATGGCGGCCTGGGCGATGACACCATGCGCGGTGACAACGGCATCGACATGATGGTCGGTGGCGAAGGCAACGACAATATGCGTGGTGGCCAGGGCGACGATGAGATGTATGGTGGCCCCGGCGACGACTTCATCTCCGGCGATGACAACAACGATGTCCTCTACGGCGAAGACGGCGACGACGAGCTGCGCGGCAGCAACGGCGACGACGAACTGTACGGCGGCCCCGGCGACGACACGCTCAACGGTGGCCCCGGCAACAACACGCTGGTGCAGGACTGAGTGCGTTTCGGGCGGCTGCAGTCGGGTCGCCCAACCCACAAACACCAGAGACGGGGTGGCTACCGAGCCGCCCCGTTTTCATTCCCGCCCCCATGCTCACCCCGCCTCGCCATCTGCCATCTTTTGCTTTGCAAAGTCTTCCTCTGCTGGCACAATACGCCTGACAACCGACGATACCTCTGAGGAGTTCGCACTCGATGCGCCAGATCCCCCTGATTGCAGCCTTGCTGCTGATGCTGGTACCACAAGCCACTGCCCAGGTTTCCCAGGCAACCATCGCTACCGTCGAAGCCAGCGTAGAAGACGATGGCTCCGTCACCGTGACCGTCACAGGCACGCTGCCCAATTCCTGCGTGGATGTAGACGACGTGACCTACGATATTTCCGGTGATACGATCACGATCAGAGTGGAAACCAGCCGGCCTGATCCGACGGTGATGTGTGCGCAGGCATTGGTGGATTTCACGGGTGAAGTCGTCATTCCGGCAGATGCCCTCGAACCGCGTGAATACACAGTAGTCGCGGGGCGCTTCAGCACCACGCTGGATTACGAAGCTGGAGCGGGCGCGGATGGCTCATCTGATGAAGAGGCCGCAGAAGCCACACGCATCCCACCGGCACGCATTCCGGAGGTCTGCACCCTGCCCGACGAAGAACAGGCGCTGTTCGTCGATGACAGCAACGGATACTGCTTTACCTACCCGCGTGCTTTCGAACTGGTCGATGAAGAAGACGCCGAAGTCGCACTCGTGCGCGAAGGTGGCAACGATGAACCGTCCGCGCGTTTCACGCTGGTACGCACCAGCAGCAGCCTGGATGTAACGCTCGAACTTCAGGCCGACCTGGAAGCCGCCTTATTGGACGAAGAGGGCGAATACGCGGTTGAACGCACGCTACTCGGCGACCGCCCTGTATTGCAGGTGGACGCACAGCGCGAAGAAGTCTCCTTACGACGAGTCTACGTCATCACGACTGAGGGCTTCCTCGTGCTGACGCTCACTCCCACACCCGGCGTTGACGAGAACGCGGCGCTATTGTGGGACGCGCTCTCTGAGACCTTCGCCTTCTTTGTGCCGCTAGAGGAGGCGGAATGAGCGCCCTCACGGTAGCGCCCCGCTGCGGTTGGGTCAGTGACGATCCACTCTACATCACCTACCATGACGAAGAGTGGGGCACACCCGCCCACGATGACCGCCGCCTCTTCGAAATGCTGATTCTGGAAGGGATGCAGGCGGGCTTAAGCTGGATCACGGTTCTGCGCAAGCGCGAGAATTTCCGGGCAGCTTTCGATGACTTCGACCCGGAAATCGTCGCCCAGTATGGCGAGGCCAAAATCGCAGCGTTGATGAACGACGCGGGCATTATCCGCAACCGCAGCAAGATCAACGCGGCAGTGACCAATGCGCGGGCCTTCCTGGACGTGCAGGCCGAATTTGGCAGTTTCGACGCCTACATCTGGCAATTCATCGGCGGGAAACCGCGCATCAACCGCTGGCCGACCCTGGCGGATGTACCCGCCGAGACGGACGAATCGCGCCAGATGAGCAAGGCGCTCAAAAAACGGGGGTTCAAGTTCGTCGGCCCGACGATTTGCTACGCCTATATGCAATCCTGCGGCATGGTCAACGATCATACGCTGGACTGCGCCTGGCATCCCGCGAACCGCTGAGCGTTAGATCGGCGTTGGATTCCTCAAGGGTGGTTGCTACACGCTGCCACCTTTTTCGAGTATGATGCGTAGATGAAAATTAGCGGCCTGCGATGGGCTTTGCATTATAATCATTTGACTTGTGAAATTGAGGACAAAGCAATGCGAGTCATTGTACATACGGGTAAAGGTGGCGTGGGCAAAACGAGCATTTCGGCGGCGACGGCGCTGCGCTGCTCGGAATTGGGGCTGAAGACCCTGGTGATCAGCACCGATACCGCTCATAGCCTCGGCGATTCGCTGGAACATGAGATCGGTCCGGAGCCGACTCCCATCGCCCCCAACCTGTGGGCACAGGAGATCGACGCCCGCTATTCGATGGACAAGTACTGGGGCAAAATCCAGACGTACATGGCTGCGCTCTTCAGCCGCCAGGGAGCCGAAGACATCGTTGCCGAAGAAGTGACGATCATCCCCGGCCTGGAAGAAGGCGCTTCTCTGCTGTGGATCAATGAGTTCTTCCAGCGCGGCGAGTTCGATGTGTTGATTGTCGATGCTGCGCCGACGGCAGAGACGATTCGCCTGTTGAGCCTGCCCGATGTCACACGCTGGTGGCTGGAACGCTTCATTCGGCTGACGCGCGGCTTCAAATTCGTTGGCGATGCCGTACGCGGCGTGACCAAGGTCTTCCGCCGCAGCAAGGAGGAGATGGAAGAAGCCACCGAAGAAGACATGGGCGGTGCCTGGGAGCAGGTCGAAAAACTCTTCGACATGCTGGAAAACGTGCGCGAACTGCTGACCAACCCGGAAGTCGCCAGTATGCGCCTGGTGGTAAACCCGGAACGCATGGTGATCCGCGAGACACAACGCACGTATACCTATCTGAACCTCTACGGCTATGCGACGGATGCCGTGCTGGTGAACCGCATCTTCCCCGACGAAATCAGCGATCCGTTCTTCGTGGAATGGAAGGAACGCCAGAAGGCCAACGTGGAACTGGTGAAACAGGGTTTCGGTGGTTTGCCTGTGTATACTGCGCCGCTCTTCCGCGAGGAGATGGGCGGCCTGGAAGGGCTGCGACGCCTGGCGGATGCCCTCTACGGCGATAAGAACCCCGCTGACCGCCTCTTCGACGGGGCGACGCACAGCTTCGAGAAGGTCGAAGAGGCGGAAGACGGAACCCGTTACATCATGCGCGTGCCGCTGGGTTTCGCCGAAAAGGGCGATGTGGATATGTATCGCTCGCGCGACGAGATCACCCTGCGCGTGGGGCCATACCGCCGCAACATCATCCTGCCTGCGATGGTGCACGACCTGGAATTGGAAGCCAAATTTGAAGCGCCCAATCTGAACGTTCGATTCTACGACCCGGAACATGGAAACAACAACTGAGACGCAGCAGAACGGCGCGACCAAAGTCAAGGTCGCGCCCATCCCACCCGATCGCTACACGACCCCACCCGACGACAAGAACGGCGCGGCTGGCTCAGACGCCATCCCCCCGACTGCCGGGGCACGCATCCCGATCCCAATCCGTCCAGCGAAACCCAACGGCAAGCCCAACGAACCGACTTCGGTTCCCACCCGGCTGATGACGGCCTTTGAAGCATCCATACCCGATGTGATGGCACCTGAAGCACCCCACGAGGCCGAAGGTGCACAGATGCCCACACCCGAGCCAATCCTGACGGAAGCCCGTGAGGAGACCGTAGAAGAACAGGTGCAGCGCCTGCGTCCGCGCACGCTGCGGCTGCAAATGCGCTTCCTGTACACGGTTATCTTCGCGCTCTGGCTCTTCGGGCGGCTGGTCTTCTGGCAGATTTATGTCGCGCGGTTCTTCCCGAATTGGGTCAACGATCGCAACATCCCGCGCTGGCGCAAATACGCACGCGAATTTCGCAAATTCGCCATTCGCATGGGCGGGGTACAGATCAAGGCCGGACAGTTCGCCTCGACCCGTGCCGATATTTTGCCGGAAGAGGTCATCATCGAATTGGCCGGGCTGCAAGATCGCGTGCCGACCATTCCGTTCAGGAAGATCGAAGCGGTGCTGCGCGAGGAACTCAGCGATTACAACGAATTCCTGGCATCCATTGACAAAGACCCCATCGCGGCGGCCTCGCTGGGGCAGGTACATCGCGCACAATTGAAGACAGGCGAACCCGTCGTGGTCAAAGTACAGCGCCCCAACGTCCGCGATACGGTCTATACGGATATGGCGGCGCTCTTCATCGTGGGGCATGTGGCGATGCGTTTCAATTTCGTGCGCCGCCGCGTTGACGCGACCCTGATCATCGAAGAATTTGGGCGCGTGCTGCTGGAAGAAATCTCCTACATCTCCGAAGCGGAGAACGCCAAGCGCTTCGCCGCGATGTACGCAGACGACCCCGGCGTGTACGTCCCCGCGATCTACGAAGCGCACTGCACAGACAAAGTGCTGGTGATGCAGGACGTAACTGCCATCAAGATTGACGATTACGACCGCCTGGCCGCTGCGGGCATCGACCGCAAGGAAGTCGCCCGACGCTTGATGGATACCTACATGAGCCAGGTTTTCGAAGAACGCTTCTTCCATGCTGATCCACACCCCGGCAACCTCTTCGTCTATCCATTGCCAGTCGAAGACGAGTCGCAGTACATCGGCACGGGAGGACGCCCCTTCTACCTGATCTTCGTTGACTTCGGCATGACGGGCACGCTCACACGCGAAATCGTCGATGGGCTGATTAACACGCTGACGGCGGTCATCACCCGCGATGCGAAGAAGCTGGTGCAGTCCTACATGGATCTGGGATTCTTGCTGCCGAGTGCTGATGTAGAGCGCATCGAAGAAGCGACCAAACTGGTTTTCGATCAAGTCTGGGGCATGAGCATGTCCGAGATGAACAGCATGGACTTCGAAGTCATCAGCGATATTGGCGATGCCTTCAGCGACCTGCTCTACGACCTGCCCTTCCGCGTGCCGCAAGATTTCGTCTACCTGGGGCGGACAGTGAGCATTCTGTCCGGCATGGCGACCAAGCTCGATCCGGAGTTCAACCCCTGGAACGAGATTCAGCAGAATGTGCAGCAGCTCATCACGACCGACGAGCAGAACAACATCTTCGATGAGTTCGGCAAGACCATCGCCGAATCCTTCGAGGAGATCATGCAGGGGCCACAGGGCTTGATTGCCGTCGCAGAACGCTTCCTGCGCCAGTTCCAGCGTGCCAGCCGCACCGAGCAGATGTTGCAGCGCATCATTGATGGGGATGTCACGCTCAATACCAAGCTCAATCCGCTGCAAGCCCGCCGCCTGGAACGCCTGGAAATCCAGGGCAAGCGAAGCTCACGGGTCTTCATCGTTGGGAGTTTGCTGATTTGCTCTACGCTGCTCTATACCAGCGGGGAAGTCTCGCTGGCGATTGCGGGGTTGGTGGTCGCAGCGCTGGTTTACATCTCGTCGTGGTTCATCCAATCATGAAATCCCACACCTCTTGAACGTAGTAGGGGCGATTCATGAATCGCCCCTACGGTAATTTAGGGTTCGTGTTGAAGCCTAATCCAGCTTGACCTTGACTTTGGTCTTGCCCGTGCTGGACGGCGGCTCGTTGTCATCATTGTCGTTCTTCTCGTCGTCCTGGGCGTCATCGGCGCGGGCAGCGGCCTCTTCATCTTCGCGCTCGCTGACCTTCTTCAATTCGTCGATAGCGGCGTCCACCAGCACGCGGAATCCCTTGGTGAATTCCTTGCTGGCCTCTGTTCCATGCTTGCGGAAATCCGGCGGCAGCAGGGCTTCCAGCGCCTTGCCCGTCTCTTCCAATGCGCGACGCTGATGGTAGAAGAAGCGCTCCATCGGGGTTTCGGTCTCTTCCGCCAGTTCGTGTTCAGACTCTACCTGAATGTTCTTCTCTTCGTTATTGTCAGCCATCCGAGTGTTCTCTCTACTTGGTGCGTTTATGCTGGTTTATTACAGTATACGCCCGCAAGCCGCATGAGTTGCGCCGCCTCTGTTAGCAGGCTGTAAACATTCTAACTGATTTCGCAAAGGATGCAGCAATTCACTTTTGCCTGTCAATAGCCCGCCCCCACATCGACGACGTTATAGAGCGGTTTCTTCTGCAAATAGCGCTCCAGGTTGGCGATGAAGAGCCGCGCAGCCTTCTGATGATAGCTGGCGCTGTTGCCGGAAACGTGCGGGCTGATCAGCACATTCTCCATTTGCCACAGGGGGCTGGTCTCCGGCAGCGGCTCGTCCTCGAAGACATCCAGCCCAGCGCCAGCGATGCGCTTCTCTCGCAGCGCCTCGATCATGGCCTGCTCATCAATCACCGCGCCACGCCCGACATTGATGACAACTGCCGTTTCCTTCATCGCCTTGAAGACATCCGCATTGACCATGTGACGGGTTTCTTCGGTCAATGGCGGGGTCACGACCAGGAAGTCGCTGTCGGCAGCCATGGTTGCCAGCGCTTCACCGGGATAGATGCGTTCCGGGAGGATGCCCTCCGGATCGCCCTCGCCCTCGCTGTAGTCCGTCTCGGATTCTTGCACGCGCTTGAGATTGCGCTTGCTGGCGAGAACAGTCATGCCGAAGCAGCGTGCCAACCGCGCCACTTCGCGCCCGATACTGCCGTAGCCCACGATGCCGACGGTTTTCTCACTCAGGTCAGCCGGGCGGAAGATGTCGTACTGTCGCGAAGGCCAGACGCTCTCGCGCTGGAAGGCGACCATGCGCGGTAGATCGTAGTGAAAGGAGAGGATCATCATCAGGCAGTAATTCGCCATCTGCGTGGCGTGAATACCACTGGCAGAGGTCACTGTAATCTGCGAATCTTGCGTGATGTCGTGCGTCAACGCGCGATTGGCCCCAGCCGAATGCAGTTGGATCCAGCGCAGGTGCGGTGCTTGCCCCGGCTGCGGGAAGCGGCTCCCCGTATAGAGAACCTCCGCCTCTTTCCAGGCGGTCTCTGGCACATCACGCGGATATTTCATGATCTGAATGCGCGGCGAAACGCTGCGAATCTGGTCGAGAATCTCGTCGGAGAAATCCATCGCCACCAGAACATGCAGCGGCTTCTCGTTTTCGGCCATCAGACGGCACTCCCTGTTTGTGCGTAGCGTGTCACTTTTAGTCGTGTTATAAACGATACGTTCTGAGCGATTGTACGTGCCACAGCGCGTAGTTTCAAATACCGTACCGAAAAGGGGCACAACTCATGGGTTTACTTGATGGAAAAGTGGCGCTGGTCTTCGGCGTTGCCAATCACCGCTCGATTGGTTGGGGCATTGCCAAAGCGCTGCACGAACAGGGCGCGACGATTGCGTTCTCGATCTTCAACGAAGATTTGCGGCGGCGAGTGGAACCGCTCGCGGAGGAAGTGAACAGCGACTTCCTGGAAGTCTGTGATGCGAACGATGATGAGGCGTTGGATCGGATCTTCGAGAAGTTTGCGGAAAAATACGGCAAGCTGGATATTATGGTACATTCGATTGCCTTCGCCCCGCGTGACGACCTGGGGGGACGTTTCGTGGATATTTCGCGTGAAGGCTTCAAGGTCGCGATGGAGGCCAGCGCCTACAGTTTGATCGCCCTGGCGAAGCGTGGCGCGCCGCTGATGACCGACGGCGGCAGCATCATGAGCATGACCTACTATGCTTCAGAGAAAGTCATCCCCGATTACAACGTGATGGCCGTAGCCAAGGCTGCGCTAGAAAACATCACCAAGTATCTGGCTGCCGACCTGGGGGAAGACGGAATCCGCGTGAATGCCATCAGTGCGGGGCCGATCAAGACGCTGGCAGCGGGCGGCATCCCTGGCTTCCGCAACCTGCTGCGCCACTTCGACAGGGTTGCCCCCCTGCGCGAGATGATTACGACGGAAGATGTGGGGCACATGGCGGTCTTCCTGGCTTCGGATATGAGCAAGATGGTCACGGGGGAAGTCATGCATGTGGATAGCGGTTACAACATCCTCGGCCTGACGGCTTCCAAGGAAGAGATGGCAGAGGCCTAGTACTCAGTCAATCTGAAAGAGACGGATAAAGGCGATGCAATTTCACAC
>CAZJWX010000108.1:0-9826 GCA_964549915.1 uncultured Anaerolineaceae bacterium
CACAAGCCAGCTTAATCTGCTTGTCTCATTCCTTAAATACCTACCCCTGTAAACCTTCCGTCCCCCTCACTGCGTTGGTTCTCCCCTTGCGCAGCGGGGGGAGTGAGAGGGGGAGCTTGCGCAGCGGGAGTGTTTCTGGCCTTTCCTTTGTGCTCTTTGTGGCTTTGTGGTTCAGCCTTTTTGATGCGAACCTCATGCAGTGGCAGCTATTTGAGTTGTTCGCTGAACTGTGGCAAGATTCGCTCCGTGCAAATGACTCGAAAATAGAAGAGGAGCAGCACCCATGCCCGGTATCGTGACCCTGACCGTGAACCCCACAATCGACAAAAGCACGGCTGTTGGAACGGTCGCCAGCGAGATCAAGATGCGCTGTGCTGCTCCGACCTTTGACCCTGGCGGCGGCGGAGTCAACGTTTCGCGGGTGGTGCGCAGGCTCGGCGGCGAATCCACCGTCGTCTACACATCCGGCGGCGCGATGGGCGACTTGCTCACGCAACTGCTGCACGATGACAAACTGACGACACGGGCAGTTCCCATCAACGGGATGACGCGCCAGAATCTGTCGGTCTACGAAGAGAGCAGCGGGTTGCAATACCGTTTCGGCATGCCCGGCCCACAAGTGACCGAAGAAGAGGCGCGGCGCTGCCTGGATGCCGCCTTCGAGACGGAGCCGGAGTTCCTGGTCGCCAGCGGCAGCCTCGCCCCGGAGATGGCGACTGATTTCTACGCACGGCTGCTGCAACGGGCGCAAGATACCGGCTGCCGTGTGATCGTCGATACATCAGGCCCCGCGCTGGAAAGCATCAAGGGCGCGGGAGCCTTCCTCATCAAGCCCAATCTGCGCGAACTGGAACAGCTTTCTGGCGCGCGCTTCCAGGGCGAAAAGCACGTCGAGCAAATGGCGCAGGCGCTGATCCATGAAGGTTGGGCGGAGGTGCTGGCGGTATCGATGGGGGGCGGTGGCGCGGCCTTCGTCACGGCGGATGACTGCGTGCGGCTGCGTCCCCCGGTGGTGCCGATTCAGAGCAAGGTCGGTGCGGGGGATAGCATGGTCGGCGGCATTGTCTGGGCGCTGGCGGCGGGCAAGAGCTTGCAAGAAGCCATCCGCTACGGCGTGGCAGCGGGCAGCGCAGCGGTGATGACTCCGGGAACGCAATTATGTCGTGCCAAAGATGTTTGGGAGCTATATGAACGCATCGCCGTTGTCGGTTGAGTGTTAAGGCGCATGAGTCATCTTTCTTTAAGGATAGTTAAAGACTCAGCGTTGGTCTCTTAACAGTATCGTGTTACTTTCCGCGTGAAGTACCATTTTCTTGTGGAGGAACTCTTATGAACGTACGCAAGTTCACTTTGTTCGCTATTCTGGTTGCCGCGCTGCTCATCAGCGTGACCGTCGTTTCCGCGCAGGATGCCGAACTCGGCACGCCGGAAAACCCGATTCAGGTCTTCTTCGTGCCGTCCGTGGAAGCACAGGCGCTGATCGAAGGTGGTGAAGTGCTGCGCGTGGCGCTGGAAGAAGCCACTGGCCTGAGCTTTGAAGTCAGTGTACCGACTTCGTATGCCGCGACGATTGAAGCGATGTGTGCCGACCCGGCTCGCTCGATGGGCTTCATCCCCGCCGCTGGTTACGTGATCGGCAACAACCGCTGCGGCATCGAAGTGGAAGCGGCTGCGGTGCGCTTCGGCTGGCCGGTCTACTGGGCGCAGTACCTGGTTCGCCGCGACAGCGACATCTTCACCCTGGGCGACCTGGAAGGCGCTAGCTGGGCCTACCCCGACCGCGCTTCGACCTCCGGCTTCATCGTGCCGTCGGTGGAACTCCAGGCTGAAGGCATCACCCCTGGTGAAGAAGTAGAAGCCGGCGGCCACAACCAGGCTGTGCTGGCCGTCTACAATGGCGAAGTGGACTTCGCGACTTCGTTCTTCAGCCCGCCGCTGACCCCCGGGGCAGACTGGGGCTTCGGCGACCTGCCGGAACCGTGGGATCTGACGGTGGACGAAGCCTTCGTCAACGATGAGGGCGACCTCTTCGTCGGCGACATCCGCGTCCTGGATTCGCGTTCGAGCGTTGCGGACATCGCGCCGGACATCATCGATCAGGTTCGTATCCTGCGCATCAGCGACCCGATCCCGAACGACACCATGAGCTTCGGCCCCGAGTTCCCCGAGGAACTGCGTGCGACGCTCTTTGACGCGCTGGTGGCCTTCTCCGAAACCGATCAGTGGGAAGAATCCGCGCTGGGCAGCGACCAGGGCTACTCCTGGTCGACGCTGACCGCCATCGATGACTCGGTCTTCAACTCCGTGCGTCTCCAGTTCGAAATCCTCGGCCTGACGGAAGAAGACGTGTTCGAAGGCAACTAAGCCTCGTCCTATTCAACCCGAAACGCAGAGAAAGCTCGTCCCGGGCTTTCTCTGTTTTGTATTCACTCGGCAGGAAACCCCTATGCTAATCGTCGAAAACCTGACCAAGATTTATGACAACGGTTTTAAGGCGCTGGATAACGTCAGCTTCGAGGTGCCAGATGGGCAGTTCGTCGCGCTGATCGGCCTCAGCGGTTCTGGCAAATCCACCCTGCTGCGCTGCATCAACCGTTTGATCGAACCGACGGAAGGGCGCATCATCTGGAACGGGCTGGACATCACCGCCGTCAGCGATGAAGAAATTCGCTATCTGCGCCGCCGCATCGGCATGATTTTCCAGCAGTTCAACCTCGTGAAGCGCTCCAAAGTGATCCACAACGTCCTGGCAGGGCGTCTGGGCTACATCAACCCGGTCTTCAGCCTGCTTAACTATTTCCCGTCTGAGGACAAAGAACGCGCCCTGAATAACCTGGAGCGGGTGGGCATCCGCAACCAGGCCTACAAACGCGCCAACGAACTCAGCGGCGGGCAGCAGCAGCGCGTGGGTATTGCGCGGGCGCTGATGCAGAATCCGGAATTGATGCTCGCCGACGAACCCGTCGCCAGCCTGGACCCGGCAACTTCCCATTCAGTGATGAAGTACCTGGAAGTGCTCAACGAAGAAGATGGCCTGACGGTGATTGCCAGCCTGCACTTCTTGAGCCTGGCGCGCACCTATGCGCATCGCGTGATCGCCCTGAAAGACGGCAAGCTGGAATTTGACGGGTCGCCAGAAGTCATTGATAATGCCCGCTTCAAAGAAATTTACGGTGAAGAAGCCGTCGAAGTACACGTCTCCTGAA
Organism: uncultured Anaerolineaceae bacterium; assembly: GCA_964549915.1. GTDB lineage: Bacteria > Chloroflexota > Anaerolineae > Aggregatilineales > Phototrophicaceae > JAUZRW01. The sequence continues at coordinate 3,207 of CAZJWX010000108.1, forward strand.
GGGGGTGACACCCAATGCAAGATCAACCACAACCCAATCCCCGTTCCGCTCTCTATCGCCTGCTGATCGTGCTGACCGTTGCCATCGGTTTCATCATCTATTCCTACGGCTGGACGGTGACGGACATCAACCTGGAACGTCCCCAGGAACAGCAGCGGCAGGAGAATGTGCAGTCGGCGCTGCGCGATTTGCTCTCGCCCAATATTTTCGAGCAAGAGCGCGAAGTCATCGACATTTACGCCAATTTCCGCATCATCTGCGAACCGGGTGAGACCGTAGACCAGCCCGAAGACCAGTACCAGGGCGCGGTCGTGAGCATCACCCCGGACTGCGGCGAGCCGGGCGATGTCGTCCAGATTGAAGTGACGGGTTTCGAGCCGCTGGCAGAAGGTCGCGTGCGTTGGGACCCGCCGGGTGAAGATGCACAGTCGCGCCCACGCCAGATTATTGAAATTGGGCGCGAAGATTTCGTCTTCACCGAAAACGGCAATTTCAGCGGCAGCATCGAAGTCCCGCGCATCCGGGGCACGGAAGGCGAAATCTCGCAAATTACGATCCGTGCGGCGGTTCCGGTGGGTGCCGTTCAGTTGAGCGATACCAGCCAGCAGGTGATCGGGCGCATGGCAGAGACGATCTTCATGGCGCTGGTGGCAACGACCGTTGCGATTCCGATTGCGGCGCTCATCAGCTTCCTGGCCGCACGCAACCTGATGTACCCGATTCGCCTCTCAGTAGGCAGTATGCTGGTGGCCTTCATCGCCTTCGCCACAGGCATCGCCCTGGGCGCTGCCCTGCTGACCCCAATCGCCAATCTGGGTGTGCAGGTCGGCAGCAGCGAAGCCGCCGGAGCGCTGATGGCCTTCGTGATCCCACTGGCGGTCATCCTGGGGACGTTCTTGCTCTTCCGGGCAACCGTGCCGCCGACGGATGCCAAGACTTCGTTTTCCTATACGCGCCTGGCGATCTCTGTGGGGATGCGCGTGATCTTCGCCCTGGCCCTGGTCTTCACCATCGGCGCAGTCGGTGGGCTGGGTATTCTGGGCAGTCAGCAGATTCACAATCTCGCCGAAGCGATCCGCGGCCAGAATGTGTTGCTGGTGGCGGATGGCGTGGACGCAGTGGCAAACCTGCTGGGCGTGCTGGGTGAGCTGGTCGCGCTGTTCACCCTCATCATCTCAGCAGTGGTGGGTGCGTTCGTCTTCACCGGGGTCATCACTGGCCTGGTGAACAAGCCGCTGCGTGGCGTACAGGGGCTGCCTTCGATCCTCATCGCGGGGGTCCTGGGCGTGTTCAGCGGCGGCATCCTGATGGGCGTCATCGGGTTGATCGGCACCTGGGCGGCGCTGCTGGGCTTGCTCTCGCCGATCATCGCGGCCTTCATCGGCGGGCAGATTCCGGGGTTGATCTATCGTCGGATCTTCGCCCCGGCAAAACCGACATTCCGGCGCACAGCGCTTCAGCATACGCTGCCGCTGGTGCTCTTCGCCATCGGCGCGGTGGTGACCTTCGTGCTGAGCTTCGAGTACCTGAACATCGGGCGCGCCTTGATTGATGGAACGCTGCCGCCGCAGGTCACGCGCACCATCTTCGGCCTGGAAGTGTCGTCCTACGTCTTCAATAACATCATGATTGGTGCGCTGCTGGGTGGCCTCACGGGGTTACTGGCGGGCTTGCACTTCAGTTTCCCATTGGGCACGATTCTCTACAACGTGTCGCGCACAACGCTGAACACCGTGCGCTCCATCGAGCCGCTAATCATGGGTCTGGTCTTCGTGATCTGGGTCGGCATTGGGCCGTTTGCGGGTGTGCTGGCGCTCACCCTGCATTCCATCGCCGCCCTGGGTAAGCTCTACTCGGAACAGGTCGAGAACATCGACGATGGGCCGCTGGAAGCCCTGATGTCGACGGGGGCGAGCCGCTTGCAGACGATCATCTACGCCGTCGTCCCGCAGATCATACCCCCCTACATCGCCTTCACGATGTATCGTTGGGATATCAACGTGCGCATGTCTACCATCATCGGCTTCGTCGGCGGTGGTGGCATCGGCCTGCTCTTGCAGCAGCAGATCAACTTGCTGCGCTATCGTGACGCGGGTGTGGCGGTGCTGGCAATCGCCGTCGTGGTCTCCATCCTGGACTACGCCAGTGCTTCGATCCGCAGCCGGATCACCTGATGAGGCAGCGGTTTTGCGCTCGTCAGAGCCGCCAATGGTTTGATTCACCACTTGTTCAGAGTGGTGAATCTGGTATACTGGACAGGCGTAAAACCGCAAAATGGGAAGTAGCTTAATTGGCAGAGCAGGGGCCTTTGGAGCCCAAGGTTACAGGTTCGAGTCCTGTCTTCCCAGCACATAATGCCCTACCCGGCCAGCCATTGCGCTGGTCGTTTTGATTCTCTGTGTAGTGTTCGCTGGAAGGGATGGGATACGCCAGGCTGATGGCGCTCATCTGTGCCTGATGAGCCACTACACGCACGATCGGTGGACAGGAACCAACCAGCCAGCACGGGCAGCACAGGCGAATGATGCTAGCGGGAACGCCCTACTCGCGGTATGGTTTTGCTATACTTGTTCACAGCATTGGCGAACCCGGGGCACCCCCGGGCTTGGATGAGGAGACCCGCGTATGAGTCAATCGCAGCCACCCCCACCGCCAGAAAGCGCCCCGGTGATCCAACCCGGCGCGGATGATGCACGCGCCGACCAGGAGGAGTACATCGAAATCCAGGTTCCGCTCAGCAGCAAGGACACCACCGCTGAGCCACCCCGCGAAGGCCGGGGTTGCCTGTGGGGCTTGACCGGATCGCTGGGCTGCCTCGTGCTCATTCTCGCGCTACTCGCGGGCCTGCTGGTTGCTGCTGGGCAGACGGTGGGTGGGTTGATCGGCAATGTGGCGGATTTCTTCGAGTTGCCAGAACTGGTGAGCTTTGCAGAAGGTGCGGGGGTGGAAATCCCCGAAGATGTCTTCATCCCGGAAGTGGAGCGCTTGCAAGCCCTCTCGCAGTTGACGACGACGCGCTTCAATTATTCGCATCTCGTCACCAGCGCAGTCGATATGCCCGGTCTCTTGCAGGGGTTATACGGGCAGGGATTGGGATATGTGGCCGTCGGTCACATCAACGCCGGAATCGACCTGAGCCAGATCACCGAAGCGGACATCGTATACGACGAAGCCCGCAACCTGCTCACGATCACGTTGCCCGCGCCCACCCTGCAAGACTGCTTCCTGAATGAAGCGCAGTCCTACGTGGTGACGCGCAGCACGGGGTTGTTTGCGCAGCCTTCCGAAGAGCTGGAGAGCGCTGCACGCCGCTTCGCCATCCGGCAGTATCGCGATATGGCGCTGGAAGATGGCATCCTGGAAGAAGCACGCGACCAGAGCGTGCAGGTAGTGGAAGAATTCTTGCTTTCTGTGATAGGGGATGTGGTGCTGGTCGTTGAAGTGGCTCCCATTGATGCGGATGCACCGCTGCCGCCGACCTGCCAGTAGCGCAGAATCAAAACGTGGTTGGCGGTGACCAGTCCAGGATGACCGCAGCACCCATTTCACGCCTTAGTGCTGCTTCCTTTCGGACCTGACACGGTTCGGCGCTTCCTGCCGTGCGGGTCCCAGACTGGCGACTGCCAACCACGCAATGTGTAGCCCAGTATAAAATGGCGTTGTGGAGGCGTCAACGTCCGCCCCTGAATTCTGTTGCGGTTCTTATGAGGTCGTCGCGCCGCAAAGCACACCGTTTTCTGTAGAATAGAACCACAGCACAGGCGGAGTCGCTACCTGGCTGACACGCCGAATCGCTACCTGCTCGATGTACCCTCGGATTGCGCCACCATGTCGCAGAGCACGATTTACGCCGAAGTCGCCGTCAACGCGGCAGTGAACCAGACATTTCATTATCACGTGCCGGAGGAGTTGGCCCCGGTCTGGCCGGGGCATCTGGTGCGTGTGGCCTTCGGAACCGCCATGCAGCCCGGAATCGTGGTCGCGATTCATCTGCAACTGCCGCCGGAACTGGAAGGCATCCAGACCAAGCCCATCATCGAACTGCTCGATCCACTGCCCGTGATGACGCTGGAGCATATCGCGCTTGGCCTGTGGATGAGCGAGGTCTATCTGGCACCGCCGGGGGACTGCCTCTGGCTAATGCTGCCGCCAGGGATCACAGGCAGGAGCCAACGCAAGGTACACCTCATCGACCCCGACGCGACAGGCAGTACAGAGGCCGAATCCGCCGTGTTGGATGCGCTGCGCGAGGAGAGTCCCATCTCTACGGCGGCACTGTTGAAGCGGGTGCAAGTCAAGAAGCTCAACCCGCTGCTGCGTGCCCTGGCGAAAGCGGGAGCTGTGCGCATCGAATCGGTATTGGCGGCTCCCAGCGTAGGGCAGAAGACCGTCCGCACCGTCGAGCGTGCAATCCCGCCTGAGGCAGTGGTCGATGCACTGAACAAGCTCCGGCGCGCGCCCAAGCAGAGCCGCGTCTTCGCCTACATCGCCAAAGTTGATGCTCCGCTGGATGTAACGGATGTGTACGAGGCGGTGGATGCCAGCAGCGCCGATTTGAACCAGTTGGAGCGCAAGGGGCTGGTGCGCCTGGGAGAGCGCATCGCCTACCGCGATTCGCTGGCGGATCGGGATTTTGTGCCCAGTCAGCCGCTCGACCTGACGCCGGAGCAGCAGCAGGTCTGGGAGGTGATACGGGGGAGTTTGCAAGATAACCCCACCCCCAAACCCCCTCCCCGCATGCAAGGAGGGGGCTTTAGCGTTGAGTTCGGGGATGTAATCCCTCCCCTGGGTTCGGGGGAGGTGGCGCGTCAGCGCCGGAGGGGGTTCCTGCTGCACGGCGTCACCGGGTCGGGCAAAACGGAAATCTACCTACACGCCATCGCGGAGACACTGGCACAGGGCCGACAGGCGATCTTCCTCGTACCGGAAATCGCACTCACCCCGCAGACAATCCGGCGTGTGGCGCAGCGCTTTCCGGGGCAGGTGGCGCTGGTACATGGCAGCCTCAGCCAGGGGGAACGCTTCGACACATGGCAGCGCGCGCGAAAGGGCGAGGTCGGCGTGATCGTCGGGACTCGCTCGGCACTCTTCACGCCGCTGCCCAATATCGGCTTGATTGTGCTGGATGAAGAACACGACCACAGCTACAAACATGCGCCGCCCTTCAACCCGCCTTATTACCATGCCCGCGCAGTGGCGGAACGCATCGCCAACTTGCAGAGCGCGACGGTGATTCTGGGCAGTGCCACGCCTGATCTGGAGACGTATTACCGGGCGCAGCGGGGCGACCTGCAATATCTGCATCTGCCGAGCCGCATCATGGGGCATCGCCAGCGCGTGCAGACCCAGGCCAGACGACGCGGAGTCGTGACGGCCTACCAGCCCGCCGAAGGGGACGCCATGACCATTGATCTGCCGCCTGTGCAGGTGGTCGATATGCGCGAGGAACTCAAGGCCGGCAATCGCAGCATGTTCAGCGGCGCACTGCGCGATTCGATGCAGGAGGTGCTCGAACGAGGCGAACAGGCAATTCTGTTCCTGAACCGGCGTGGGCAGGCGACCTATGTCTTCTGCCGCGATTGCGGTTACGTGGCGGGGTGTCCGCGCTGCGATACGCCGCTGACCTATCATCGGCAGGGGGAAGCGCTGCGCTGTCATCATTGCGGGCACCAGAGCCCGCCGCCGCGTGTTTGCCCGGAATGCGGCTCCGAGCGGATTCGCTATTTCGGCGCGGGAACGCAGCAAGTCGAAAGTGCGGTGCGCGAGGCCTTCCCCGGGGCGAAAATCGTGCGCTGGGATGCGGATACCGCCAGCAAGCCGGAGTTGCACGAGCAGATTCTGGCGCGATTCATCAGCGGAGAAGCCGATGTAATGATCGGCACGCAGATGGTCGCCAAGGGACTCGATCTACCACTGGTGACGCTGGTCGGCGTCGTGAGCGCCGATCCGGGGCTGGCTCTGCCGGATTTCCGGGCACAGGAACGCGCCTTTCAGCTTCTTACCCAGGTAGCCGGGCGGGCAGGTCGCGGCATCCTGGGGGGCAAGGTCATCGTACAGACCTACCAGCCGAAGCACCCGAGCATCGTCGCAGCTTCCGCACACGATTACGATGCCTTTTACACCGAAGAAATCGCCGCCCGCCGCGAATTAGGCTATCCACCCTTCCGGCGCATGGCGCGGATTCTGGTGCAGCACACGCATCCGGTCGAAGCCCAACGCCAGGTCGAAGACGCTGCGGCACAGTTGCGCTATCGCATCGAGCACGAGAACCTCACGGATACGCACCTGATCGGCCCTGCGCCCGCTTTCTTCTCGCGCATCGACCGGCACTATCGCTGGCAGATTCTGATACGCAGCAGCGACCCACTGGCAGCCTTGCGCGGCGTCCAGAATCGCCCCGGCTGGTATCTGGATATTGACCCGCTGGATGTGTTGTGAGGACGTGGTGGGCGGCTGCGCGAAGAAGCCCCGGTGTACTGGTGCACCTGGATCATGCAGCATGGAGCCGTTCGCCTCCCGGCTGTGCCCAGCGGTTATGTGGGGAAACCAGCCCCCTCCCTGCCCAGCAAGGCTATACATTACCCACATCTTGGGAGGGTCGAAACAGGGTGTAAGTCGAA
>CAZJWX010000109.1:0-8790 GCA_964549915.1 uncultured Anaerolineaceae bacterium
TCAGTTTGGAAGTCGAAGGGATTGATGACGAAGCATACTACAACCAACCAACGCCAGATGAAGAGTTCGGCACCTACAGCGTAGGGATGCTCTATACCGCTTTGCCGCTGCTGGAAGACGACGATTTCAACACTGCCATCGGACTGCTCAACAATTCGCCTGAAGATCCCGGACTGGATGCTCCTCAGGAAGAGCAGGAAGCATACCTGGAAGCGCTTGATGCCTGGCGGACGGAACTGTTTGATCTCGTATACGGTGCCAACCCGGAAGCACGCATACGCGACTGGCACAGTGCATCTGAGTCTGACGAAATCATCCCCATCGAACGTGAAATTGAAAACATGGATCTGGCGATCAGTGTCATGGAAGACTACCAGAGCGATACGCAAAGCTTCTGGGATCTTGACATGAGCGAATACATTGCAGCCGCCGGAACGGTCAGGAGCTTCTTCGTTGCAGCCCAGGAGCGCAGCGTAACGATGGTGGATGTCATCGGCAATCGTATGCAAACGTTGCCCATTATGGCCTCGGTCATCGGTGCTGCCCACACCGAATGGATGGTTCAGGCACTGGTGGAGGACGGCTTTGATGTCGTGGTGCTGACTCCCATCAGCTTCATTGATGAAGAACGTGCCGTTGTTCTGACGAATGATGAATACACGGCAAAGCTCAACCAGCAGAGCATTGACGCCCCGGGCGAGTTGGGTGCCCTGCTGCAAGGCGGGAAAAAGCCGCAGATCGTGATTGATGAACCCGTCATCCAGACCAAATCACAGTTGCAAATCCTGGCCTACATTGCCACCCGTGATTTTGCAGCGAGCCCGGATGCGTCCCTGGAGGCAATCTTCGCAGATGTTCCCCTGCTGGATGGGGTAGCCGTGATCCCGGATTCTCTGCAAGTCACCCCCTCACCCAATGGCGATATCTATACCTTTGAGGTCACTATTAACATCGCCGGGGTCGGGGTGGATCGACTTTACATTGGCGTTGCGCCTGCGCTCTGGAACGATACAGAACTTCAGACAATCGTTGATCCGGTTCTGGACATCGAGCGGATTCTGCTTGCTGAGTATACGCAGTTGCAGCGTACCGATGCAGCAGACGATTCTGCGCTCAGCGGAGCGGAAGCTGCTGCCGGAACGACCCTGTTCGATATTGGAGGCGGCGTACAAGCAGCCGCTGGTCAGTCCGCAGAGGCCGTCCAAACCCGGATTGGCGCTGGCTAACTATCTTGGTGACGAAGTCGCAACTCTCGTTTTCTCGTGTGCGAGATGTACGCTGTGCTGCCTTCGACAGCGAAACGTATCGTGAACAGCGTGCCGTTGAAGCAGCCGTGGGCGGCGCTGTGTGGCCGCCCCGATACGAACGTTTCGCGCTCAAAGCTTGATCTCAAACGGCAGCAGGGTCAGGGCACGGCCTTCACGGACGAGTCCCAGCCCTTCCTGCCAGTAGCGCAGCGAGGCCGCCGGATCAAGCTGTTCGGCGATCTGCGCCGGGAGCGGTTTGCCCTTGCCACGCACGATGCCGACGGGCGTATCCGCCGGAACCTTCGCCATTTCGCGGGCTTTCGCCAGCGCTTCATGCAGGCCACCGAGTTGATCGACGAGGCCGTGTTCCAGCGCCTGTGCCCCCGTCCAGACGCGACCACCGGCAATGCCGTCCACTGTATCCGGCTTCATCTTGCGGCTGGCAGCGACTCGATTCAGGAAGAGTTCGTAGATGGTCTCGATGGCGGTGCGGATCTTCTCGCGTTCGTCGTCATTCCAGGAATTATCCGGGCGCAGCAGGGAAGCAAACTCACCGCGCTTGTAGACCACCGGGTTGAAATCCAGCCAGCGCAGGACGCCATTCGCCAGGAAGTTGGCGAAGACCACCCCAATCGAGCCAGTGATGGTATTGGGCTGGGCGATGATGTAATCCGCAGGAGTCGATACATAGTAACCGCCTGAAGCCGCAACCCCACCCATGTAGACCACCAGGGGCTTTTTCTTCGCCAGTTCATCCAGGGCGGAAGCAATCGCTTCCGAGGCGCTGGCGGAACCGCCGGGGCTGTTCACATAGAGCACCGCCGCTACACAGTGATCATCTCTCATCAGGTTACGAATCTGCCGCACGAAGGTGATGTCTCCCGTGCGCGGGCCGCCCACCAGCGGAACCGGGACATCGACCGGGGGATCCGCGCTCTCGCCATCCACAATCGTTCCCGTTACAGTCAGGATGCCCACGTAGCGCGTCGGCGATTTGGGCAGCTTCAATGGGAGCATCCCATCGGCCTGTTCCCAGAGGACGATGTGCTCTGCGTTCAGGTGGTCGCGCAGGCGTTCTTCGTTGAGCACGCCATCGACATAGCCCAATTCTTGCGCCACCTTGCCGAAAACGGGGGCCTGGTCAATCATGCCGCGCACAGCTTCTTCGCTGCGTCCGCGCCCTTCGGCGATGCCCTGTACCAGGGTGTCATAGAACGAATCGAGCAGCCAGTTGGTCTGTTCCGCATTCTCCTCGCTGGGATCCTGGCGCAGGAATGGATCGGGCGCAGTCTTATACGGTGTGATCTGCACAGCATCCACTTCCAGCCCCACGCGCTTGAAGCCATCGCGAAAATAGACTTGCTGCAACGCCAGGCCGACGGTGAACATGGAACCACCCGGTTGCAAGAGAATCTCGTCGGCAGCGTTGGCGACATAGTAATCTGCCATCGTGTAATCCTGGGCATAGCAGATGACCCGCTTGCCCCGTGTCCGCAGCCGCTGAATGATGTCGCGCAGGGTGGTTAGATCCGCCTGGGGCATCTGCAAGCCGCGCAGGTAGAGGATTACGCCGCGTGGACGACTGTCATTGGCGATGCGGTCGAAGGCGCGTTCGAGTTCCAGCAGGCTCAGGGGCGCTTTGCCCAGGAACTGCTGCTGCACGATATTGCGCGGTTCGGGGAGTTCGGGCAGGGTTTGCGGCAGATTGAACTGCACGTAGTCGATTTTGTGACCTGCGCTCTCGCGCTGCATGTTGACGAGCGTCACGGCTGCGCCGCGCAGGGTATGCGCCAGCCCGCTGAAATCGACGGGGGGTTGCTTGGTCTGGTTAGCCATCAGGTGAGCATCCTTTGCCTGCTTGTCGGGTCGGTTCGGTGTCTTCTATGTGGATATACGGACTAGTATACCGCGTGTTGCAGCGCAAGATTCTAATGGTCGCGTCAGAAAATGAGGGTTCGAGCGCAGATACGCTTTCACTTGCACGCACCTTTGCACGCGGGGATAATGCGAATAGCGACTGCGAAACCAACCATCCGCAACCCGAGATGACGACACCCAATGAAAAACTGGCTCCTTCCCCAACCCGTGACCGTGCCCGATGACCTGCTGGCGACCGTGGGCGGGCATCGCATCGTCAGCGAGACGCTGGTGCGGCGCGGATTCACGCAGCCGGACGCGGCGCTGCAATTCCTCGATCCGGCGCAGTACCAGCCTGCGGCACCGGATGACCTCCCCGATCTGGACAGGGCGGTGGAGCGGATTGGGCGGGCGATTCGCCAGCAGGAGCCGATTCTGGTCTGGGGCGATTTCGATGTGGACGGGCAGACATCGACGGCGCTGCTGGTCTCGGCACTGCGTGACCTGGGGGCGGACGTGCGCTACCACATCCCGAACCGCTTCAACGAAGGGCACGGCATCCACCTGCCCACCCTGAAACGCTACCTAGACGGCGGCGCGAGCGTCGTGCTGACCTGCGATACCGGAATCAGCGCCCACGAGGCAATCGCCCATGCCCAGGGGCGCGGCGTGGATGTCGTCATCACGGATCATCACAGCCTGCCCGAAACGCTCCCGGAAGCCTTCGCCGCCGTGAACCCGATGCGCCTCCCAGAAGGGCACCCCCTGCGCGAATTACCCGGGGTCGGCACGGCCTTTCAGTTCGTGCGCGCGCTCTACGGCTCACGTTCTAGCGATCACCTGCTCGATCTGGTGGCGCTGGGGATCGTCGCCGATGTGATGGTGCAGGTAGATGACACGCGCTACTGGCTGCAACGCGGCCTGGAAATCCTGCGCAACGATCCACGTCCCGGCCTGCGCACGCTGATGGAACGCGCCGGGGTGGAAGCGACGACCCTCAGCGAAACCGACATCGGCTTCACGATTGCGCCCCGCCTGAATGCCCTCGGTCGGCTGGCGGACGCCAATCCGGCGGTGCAGCTCCTGACCGCAACCGATGAGGACATCATCGCAGAGCGAGTCAATGAACTGGAGGGCTTGAACCAGAAACGCCGTTTTCTGACTCGCCAGGTCTATGAAGCGGCGCAGGCACAGATCAAGAACGATCCGTCGCTGCTGGAATACGCCGCCCTGGTCGTGTGTGGGGATGGCTGGCATACGGGCGTGGTGGGCATCGTCGCCAGCCGCCTCGTGGAAGATTATGCACGCCCCGTGCTGGTGCTATCGCAAAACGACGACCAGATTTCCGGCTCGGCGCGTTCGGTGGAGGGAGCTAACATCGTAGAGGCGATTGGCTCCCAGGCGCATCTGCTGAAGGGCTACGGCGGACACAACATGGCGGCGGGGCTGCGCATGGATGCGGAGAACCTCTTCCCCTTCCGGCGCGGCCTCTCGCAGACGGTGCGCGAGATGCTCGGCGGGGAGGTCTACGAGCCACAGCTACAGATCGACGCTGAGGTCGGCTTTGATGAAATTGACCTGCATTTCGCGGATGACCTCTCGCGGCTGGCTCCCTTCGGCAACGGCAATCCGCCGCTGACGCTGGTCACGCGCGGCGTTCACGTCAAGAGTCGGCGCACCCTGGGCAGCCGGGGCGATCACGTCGATTTGCAGCTGGAAGATGCGCAGGGCAACGAGCAGCGCGTCGTCTGGTGGTTCGGCAGCACGACGGACATCCCCCAGGGCCAATTCGACATCGCCTACACGGTACGCGCCAACGTCTTCAGAGGTGAGCGCGAGGCGCTGGTCGAATGGCTGGACGCCAGACCATCCGAGGGAACAGCCGAAATTGACGATACGCCGCCCTACGCCATCGTGGATCGTCGCCAGGCGGATGCGTCGCCCTCTCTGTTGGCGAAACTGCGCCGGGAGTATCCCGCTGCGCTGGTCTACTACGAGGGGCGCTCGCCGGAGATTGACGGAGCCACCCGCTACCAACTCGCCAGCGCAGAAACGCTGATCGCCTGGACGATTCCGCCCTCGCCGAGCGTGTGGCGGGCGCTGATTGACGAAGTGCAGCCGCAGACCATCGTGCTGGTGGGCGCGGAGAAACCACTCTACCAGGCAGATGCGCTGGCGCAGGTCATCGTAGGGCTGGCCAAATACGCGCTGCAACACTACGCCGGGTACATCACCGTCACGGACATCGCAACCCGCACCGCCCTGGAAGAACAGGCCGTTCACCGCGCCGTGCAGTGGATCAGCGCCTCGACTTCACTGCATTTCCAGGCCGCTTCGGAAGACAGTTATATCGTCACAATAGCGCATGGCGGTGGCAAAGCAAGCGCTGCGCAGCGCTTGCAGTACATGCTCAAAGATACGCAGGCCTACGCCACCCACTGGCTGAAGGCAGCCCAGCCCTGACTCCCGATAGGGTCTAGGTGGAATCGGGCAGGCTTTTCAGCACGCGAGCGGGGTTGCCAGCGGCGATGCTATGCGGGGGCACATCGCGCGTGACGACACTGCCCGCGCCGATGACGCTCCCCTGCCCGATGGTGACGCCCTTGAGCACCAGGCACTGCATCCCGATGAAGACATCATCTTCGATGACAACCGGGCGCGTTGCACCGTCCAGGGGGGCTTCGTAGCGCCGTACCGGATCGAGCGGGTGAAAGTCCGTGTCGGCGATGACGGTATTGGCTCCTACCGTCACCCGATCCCCAATGGTGATTCGCGCTTCGCAGACGATCGCGCCCCCGGTCATCCCGAAATCATCGCCGATGATCAGCGAAGCGCCGGGGCGGCGCGTGCTGAGGATGCAGGCGTGCGCGGGTCCCAGTGGATTGCTGCGCACATGCGAACGCAGGTTGAGGTTATGCCCGATGCGCAGTGTGCTGCTGCGCTGCCTCTGGATGATGGGCAGGCCGTAGAGTTTCCACCCCGGCGCGACCTCCGCACCGGAGAGCCGCAGGCCGACCCAGGCCAGCGGAATCAACAGCAGGCGCTCGATCTCGTTGCGAGCTTTCCAGGGCGTTTCCAGCGCCAACCGGACGGCACGCGGCGAAAACAAGGACGGCGGGGGCTGCTGTGCAGGATCACTCATGAGCAATTTCCGTTTCGTCGGGTGAACCTTGCGTCGAGGGTTTGCGACCAGGCAACACCAGTACAATCAGGCCGCCGAAGAGCACCAGCAGGCCAACCACCGCGCTCGTGGTCAGGTTTTCGCCCAGGACGACGATGCCCAACGCCGCCGCCGTCAGCGGTTCTGACAGGGTGAGCGTGCCCACGACGGAGACGGGCACAGTGCGCACCCCACGCCCATAAAACACGTAGGACAGCCCCGTCGCCACGATGCCCAGATGCGCCAGGACGATGACACCGCCGGTACTCACCATCCAGCCTGTTTCTACGAAGAAGAGCGTCGGCAGCATCAAAACCGCGCCGATGCAGAAGGCCGCCGCCATCGCCGCATCAGAGGGGATGCGCTGCACCAGACGGCTGCTGAAGAGCGTGAAAACCGCGTAAGACAGCCCCGCCCCCAGCGAGAGCAAGATTCCCAGCGGATCGATCTGCATGCCCTCATCATTCCCAAGTACCAGGACGCCGCAGCCCAGAATCGCCAGCCCGGTGGCGATGAACCAGCGCCGCCCCAGCGACTCCCCCTTGACCAGCGCCCCCAGCACGCCAGCGAACAAGGGAGCGCTACCGATGCCCACCAGCGTACCCACCGCAACGCCCGTCAGCGCGACTCCGGCGAAAAACGTCAATTGGTAGAGTGCGGCGCTGACTCCTGCTGCCAGCATCGCTGGTGAACGATAGGCCGGGTTGCGCCGCAGCTTCCCACTCAGCAGCGCGACAATCAACAGCGACACACCGCCGATGACGAGCCGCATGGTGCCGACTGCCAGCGGCGTTGCGGCTGCGGGGGCCAGCGCCTGGGACGTTCCCGTCGTGCCCCAGAGGGTCGCCGCCAGGACGATCCAGATACGCCCATCAATGCTCAGTCTGGTAGGAGAATCGTGCTTGTTCAAGAGAATGATTTCAGCCGCGTGTAATCGTAATGATGGATCATGATCTCGGCCTGCGTACGATAGAGAGACGCTTGCTGTCGGGCATTGTCCTCACAAACGGCGCATTCGCACAGGGCGAAGTCCGCTGTAATCCGATTTTTATATCCCTGTGCTAGACTGGTCACATTCTGTACAACAGACTGAGGAACCTCGTGACTCGTAAACGCACCTCCCGGCGAACCAGACGCCTCTTCATCTTCTGGAGCGTGATGGCGCTTCTGGGTAGTGCCTTCTTGCTGCCTCCCATCTGGATACTGGCGCGTTCGGTGCTGCTGCTGCCTCCTGTCCTGGCCAATATGGTCAGTGGACTGGTGGTTGGCCTGTCGCTCGGCTTCAGCCAGCAGCAGATCCAGCGACGGCTGGGGTTTCCGCTGCTGCCGTTCTGGGTTTCCAGCAGCACTTTCGGCGGACTGCTCGGGGGCTTGTTGGCGGGCGCGGGCTACATTTACCTGCAATCGCTGACAGCCTTCGCGCTGCCGCAGGCCATCCCCTTCATCGGCATTTTCGCCTTCATCGGTCTCTTCCAGTGGGCGATTCTGCACCAGGAAACGCGCCACTCTCCGCTGTGGCCGCTGTTGATGACGCTCCTGGGTGTGGTGGGGTTGGTTGTGGCGCAGAGTGCTGCGCTGCTGCCGCTGCTCTTGCTGCTGACAGTCGCCTGGGTCGCCGCCAATCGCCTGCACCGCTGGCAGGAAACACCCATCGAGCGCCCAACTTTCGAGGAAACGGACTGGCAGCCCGATACCTCACGGCTGCGCCTGCCCAATGCCGAAGCAGAATACGACGCCGCACCAGAAACCGAGCAGGCGTCGCTGCGCTGGAAACAGCAGCCAATGCCATAAGCTGCCGCTTGCAGCCCTCATCAGCCGATTCTGCTCTTTTCTGAAACGCTTCTAACGTAGGATTCAATTGTGATTTTTATCACAATATCCTACACTGAAGAGCATATTCTGGTCGTTTTCGAGAGGTTTCAGCGATGTTTCCCTGGAAGAGTCGCGAAGAATTCGCAAGCTGGTTCGAGCAAGTTGATCGGACAATCACCGGATGGATGGCACGCTACGGCGTCTTGCTGCTGCGCATCAGCGTCGGGATTGTGTTTTTCTGGTTCGGCATCCTCAAGTTCTTCCCGAACCTGAGTCCGGCGCAAGACCTCGCCACCCAGACAATCGCCACCCTGACCTTCGGCGTCGTACAACCGGAACTGTCGCTGCCGGTGCTGGCAGCCTGGGAGGTTGCGATTGGGCTGGGGCTGATCACGGGGTTATTCATGCGTGCGACGCTGTTCCTGCTGGCGCTGCAGATGGTCGGCACGGTGACGCCGCTGTTCATCTTCCCCGGCGAAACCTGGCAGATTTTCCCCATTTCACCCACGCTGGAAGGGCAGTACATCATCAAGAATCTGGTCTTGGTCAGCGCGGGTATCGTCATTGGCGCGACAGTGCGCGGCGGCGGATTGGTCGCCAGCCCAACGGAAACCCCGGCGGAAGAGCGCCCATCCCAGTCGCAGCGTGCCAGCGAGGCCAGCTAATGGACAAAGCAATTAGACATCACACAAAACAGGTGGTAGATACTTTTCA
>CAZJWX010000110.1:0-8428 GCA_964549915.1 uncultured Anaerolineaceae bacterium
GTGTGAAATTGCATCGCCTTTATCCGTCTCTTTCAGATTGACTGAGTACTAGGTGTTCAGTCCCTGCGCGGGGCTGGGCGACAGCACGAGACCTGGCCCACCCCCTGCCAACCTTCGCGACGACGGACGTTCTGCACACTGCCTATTACGCTGTGCGGCAAGTGCTGCTAGGATAGCCTGCGTTTTCGCACCAAGAACAATCGAAGCTGCAATGGTGAGCAGAGGATAGTGGGAAAGGCCGCAGGGGAATGACCCTCAAAGAGCAACTCCTGGAGAAATTCGAAGGGCGCACGGCGACCGTTGGCATCGTGGGCCTGGGCTATGTCGGGCTGCCGCTGGCGGTGGAATTTGCCGAGGCTGGCTACACCGTCATCGGCGTGGATGTCGATTCCGCCAAGGTGCAGCACCTGAACGCGGGCACC
Source organism: uncultured Anaerolineaceae bacterium (assembly GCA_964549915.1). GTDB lineage: Bacteria > Chloroflexota > Anaerolineae > Aggregatilineales > Phototrophicaceae > JAUZRW01. The sequence continues at coordinate 423 of CAZJWX010000110.1, forward strand.
AGCTATATTGAAGATGTGCCAACCGAACGACTGCGCCCGGTAGTGGCAAGTGGCCAGTTGCGCGCCAGCACGAGCTATAATCCCCTGCGCGACGCAGACGCCATCAGCATTTGCGTGCCGACCCCGCTGCGCGGCGCACACGAGCCGGATTTGCGCTTTGTGGAAGCGGCAGTCGCGTCGATCCGCGAGATCGCCCATGTGGGCTTGCTGGTGATCCTGGAGAGCACAACCTACCCCGGCACAACCGAAGAGGTCATCCGCCCCCAGCTAGACGCAGCCGGATATACCATCGGTGAAGAGGTCTTCCTGGCGTTCTCCGGCGAACGCATCGACCCCGGCAACAAGAAGTATCACCTGCGCAACACACCCAAGGTCATCGGCGGGGTCACGCCACACTGCTCGCAATTGACGCAGGCGCTCTACAGCGCGGCGGTTGATACGGTCGTCCCGGTATCATCCCCCACCGCTGCCGAGATGGTCAAACTGCTGGAAAACACCTTCCGCTCGGTCAACATCGGGCTGGCGAACGAGATGGCCATCATGTGCGATAAGCTCGGCCTCAACGTCTGGGAAGTGATTGAAGCGGCGAAGACCAAGCCCTTCGGCTTTATGCCCTTCTACCCTGGCCCCGGCGTCGGCGGGCACTGCATCCCGCTCGATCCACATTACCTGGGCTGGAAGATGCGCACCCTGGACTACACCGCACGCTTCATCGAACTGGCGGGGGAGGTCAACAGCGGGATGCCACAGTACGTCGTGAACAAAATCGCGCAGGCGCTCAACCAGCATGCCAAACCGATTCGCGGGTCGCGGATCGTGCTGCTGGGCGTGGCCTACAAGCCGGATATTGACGATGTGCGCGAGAGTCCCGCCCTGCACATCCTGGAACTGCTGCGGCAGCAGGGCGGCGAAGTGGTCTATTCTGATCCGCACGTGGTGAGCCTGCGCCTGGAAGATGGCACGGAGCTGCAAAATTGCGCCTTCTCCGCCGAAATGCTCTCCGAATCCGACTGCGTGGTCATCACCACCGATCACAGCGATACGGATTGGCAGGCGGTCCTGCAACACAGCCCGCTGATTGTGGATACGCGCAATGCCCTGGGCGACCAGCGCAGCAATCCGAAGGTGTTGGGGCTGTAACGAGGCCTGGCTGTGCCCCAACCCTCTGCCAGGGCTTGATCCTCAGCCCTGAATCGGGCGGCTGGGATGCGCAGGGGAGTTAGGATCGCGGCTGCGCCAGAATTCAGGGTGCTCCGGGTCAGTGAAGCGCCGCATATCCGTTTCCGGCGTCCATTCGCTGCCATCGGGCAGGATGGCGCTGCCCTGATTCTCGTGATACCAGAGCGCCCCGTCGATGGTCGCTTCTTCCAGGTTCGCGCCCGTCAAATCCGCACAGATGAAATCCGCCCCGGTCAGGTTGGCCCGCGCGAGGTTGGCATTGCGCAAATCCGCCCGGAACACGTTGGTCTCGCGCAGTTCGGCGCGGTAGAAATTGGTTCCTTGCAGCTTGGCCCGCCACAGATCCGCCCCCACCAGATTGGCGCGGGTGAAGTCCTCGCCCTGCATCAGGCTGGTCGGCTCACCCAGCCAGTTCTCTGCCCGCATCCAGTCAATCGCTGCTTTGGCGGTCTCATTGGCCTGCCCGGACGCTTCCCGCAGAAGTCGTTCCTGCAACTGCACTCGCGCACGGTTCTCATTGAGCCGATCCAGAATCAGCACAGTGAAAGCAATCCCAACGGCCTCCGGCACCAGATTCTCGAGGAAGCCTGCCAGGTCTTCGTTGATGATCCGAATCGCCGGGATGGTCAATAATCCCACCATCCAGCCCGTCAGCAGCAGCAGCGGCCACTGATTATCCGCCCAGATGTTGCGAATTTCCTGCCAGCGTGTCGTCTTCCTCGTTTCCATCGTCGCCCATCTCCCTCTATTCGTTCCGTGCAAACCCCTGGGAATTTAATGGTACGAATTTCTGTTTTTCGCGCCACCCCGCGCTCCCTCAATGGTCATTTTCGGATGCGGTGCGCCCCACCAGCAGATAATCGCCCCAGAGCAGGCCGCTTTCCAGCAGGGGCAGCCGTTGCAACGTCTCACGCTGGTAAACGACCAGCCGCAGATGCAGATCATCGGATGGCAACCCGGAGGGTACGCTCAGGCACAGGTCGCGCTCGATGCGTTCGCCAGCATCCACTGCGCCCAACAGTTCGTCACGCTGGGCCAGCACTTCGTGGTAGCCCTGCGTCAGGTAGAGTCCGATGCTGTACGAATCCGGCACTGCAGCCCGCGCACGCAGCCGCAGCGGAACGCACACTTCGCCAGCGTGGACGGTGTAGGCCGTGACGATTCCGCCCTCGTAGTCCAGCAGTTCCCCGAAGGTGAAGCGCAGTTGGCGCAGCTCGTCGGCGCTTTCGGCAGCAAAGTCCCCGGCTTCGAAACGGTAGAAGAGTGCGCCCTGCACGCTGTACCGATAGCCGATGCCGCGCCCCTGGTAGAGTGCTGCCAGCGCGTCCCAGCTTGATGGGTCTTGCGCGGGCAGGAACGCCCAGACGGAAGCGGCATTTTGCAGGGCGGCAGCGGCCTCTCGCACCTCCGCTGGCGAAAAGCTGCGCCAGCCAATATCCAGCGAGATGCCCACCTGCAAGCCGAAACGCCGATCATAGTAGGCGGTGGGGCTATGCGGCGGAATGTGAATCAGTGCGGGTTCGGCGCTATCGCGTGTGGTGGCGGCGTGCTGCACGGCCTCGCGCCAGGGCGGTTTGCTTTGCCAGAGATCATCCATCATAGTAAGCTGCGTGAAGACCATCCAGGCCAGCAGCATCCAGGGCAGCAGCGGTATGCGCACCTGCGCCAACCCGTAGCCGATCAACAGCGCCCAGGCGGGCAGGCTCAGCAGCACGTAGCGCAGTTGCAGTAACGCCCGCTCCGGCGCATTCAGCAACAGCAAACTCAGCAGCGGCAGCAGCAGCCACAGCACAACCAGCCCCACGAAACGTCGTTCGCGCGGTTTGCGCAGCGCATCGGGCACGGCAGTTCCCAGCAGGAAGGGCAGCAGGAAGATGGAACCATAGCCGCTGCTGACTGCCAGCCCGAATCCCGCCAACGTGTCCAGATTGCCCGGCAAATAGCTGCTCATTGGCCCGCCGGGATGCGCCTGCCACTGCTGCCAGAGAATCGGCAGCCAGGGCGCAAAGAGCAGCGCTGTCAGCGCGTAGGGCAGCGGAATCCGCCAGCGGGGACGAGTCAGCAAGTGGTGCAGCAGATGAATCGGTATCAAGAGGGCGGCGAGGTAGTGCGTGTAGAGCGCGAAAGTCAGCAGCAGGGCGTAGACCAGGCCGCGCCAGAGGCCGCCCCGCCGCCACCAGCGGGTATAGGCCCGGGTTGCCAGCGCCGCGCACGCCAGCAGCAAAGCGTACATGCGGGCTTCCCGCGCATAATACAGGAAGAAGCCCGCCGTACCCAGCAGCACCAGGGCGAAGAGGCCGCCCTTCCAGCCGAGCCACTGCCTGCCGATTGCGAACGTCGTTGCCAGGCCGAGCAGCCCCGCCAGCGCCGAGGGCAGTCGCAGGGCGAATTCGCTCTCGCCCAGCAGCAACGTCGTGCCTTCCAGCAGGAAGAAGTACAGCGGTGGATGCATATCGTCGCGCACGCGCTCCAGCGTCGTCAGCGCGGAATCGCGCAGAAAGCGCAGCGTATCCCGCAGGCCGTCCAGGTCGCGCGGTGTATCGTAGACCGTCCAGGCCGACCAACTCTCATCCAGCCAGAGGCTCTCGCGCTGGATGCCGAAGAGCGCGATGGCGAAGAGAAGCAGCAGCGTGCAGGCGATCAAGAGCGGCTGAATGGTTCGGTTCGGCATGGAGTCCCTCGTCGGCAGAAAAACCGCGCCAAGCATAGCGCCACAGCCGGGGGCAGGCAACAGCAAAACCTGACGGTCCGCTGCGGCACCTGTATTGCCCCTGCGCTCGTTTCGAACTATAGTGGAGCCGTAGGTCGTTTACGTACCGTTGGAATTGAACATGGCCGAATTCGCATTGGTGAACCTCAAAGTAGTGGTCTATGACAGTGACTACTATGCCATGCAAGCCATCAACAGCTACCTGGCATGGGATCGTCGCACCCGTGTGACGTTCATGACGACCGACCGAGACGACTTCCTGGAATATCTGCGCAATACCCACCATGCCGAGCATCCGGATGTGATCGTGCTGGATGCGGATCATCTGGGGAAGCCCGCCGAAGTGACCCATTTTCTGGAGCAGCTTCAGTGGCTGGTGCCGGATGTGGATTTGATCTGCCTCGCCCAGGAATTGCGCCTGGAGGTGGCGGAAGCGGTGATTGAAGGCGGGGCACGTGCTTACCTGCTGAAGCAAGATGTCGGGATTCAGATCGCCTGGGCGATCATCTACGCACGCGAGCAGGATTTCCTCATCACGCATGGCGCTCGCTCGCTGAAATCCAACACCAGCAACCCCCGGCTCTACAACGCCGCTGTGCTGCCCGAACAGCGCGAATATCCAGAGATGACCGACCGCGTGCGACAGGCCATCCGCCTCTGCGTGATCGAAGGGATGCCCGCACACCTCGCCGCTGACGAGATGGGAATCAGCCTGCATACGATTCGCGGCTACATCAAAGAGGGCTACCGCATCCTGGAATCCTACGATACCCAGGATTACCCCACCGACATGACCCCGCAGGAACGCGCCTTCATGCGCTTCACCGCCCTGGATACCGAAGACGAGTCGGCTTAGGGCTTCAGCCGCTCACGATGCCGCAGACAACGCACACTCCCGCACGGCGGTGCAAGTCCCCTCTACGAGGGACGGGGGTTCAGGGCAGGATCACTGCCAGCGCGGATTCAAGCTCTTCCCCAGCGGTCTCTGTGTAGACCCCCGTCGCGCTCCAGTAGATCGCGCCGCTGCGATCCATGACGAAGGCGCTCATGTCGTCGGCGTTATCCACACCCAGCGCCGCCAAAAATGCCGCCTGATCCTCCAGGAAGAGCACCGCCACCTGGGAGCGAACCGCCTCATCGCGCACGCCAGCCGTCAGCCCCCCGATCACCAGCAGGCGAATCGGCGCACTCAAATCGGGCAGGGCGGCAATGCTGAAATAGGAGAGCGACTCGTGCTCGGCGGCCAGCGCCTGGAACGGCTCCAGCCAGGTCAGTGCGCCTTCTTGCTGCGCACGGTCATAGGGCATCACCACCAGATAATAATCTTCGCGGAAGGCTTGCGGGAAAGCGATTTCCTGGTTGTCGATGTCTACACCTGTGACGGCGGGCATCCGGTAGCACTCGCCGGATTCGTCAGTGAGGCAGGGTGCAGCGGCGGATTCCGGGGTGGTTTCGGCGGTGTCTTGCAGCGCGGTAAGCTGGGGGGCGAATTGGTTGATGAGCAAAGCTGCGGTGGCGATAACGGCGATCAATACAGTGACCAGAAACCAGCGACGACGCATGTGTCTCCTCTTGAGGCAGTTCGGCTGACGCAGGCAGTATACAACAGCCGCGCAAGAGCCTGAAGCCGCGCAGCGCGTCAGTTCACCTGATATCGCACCCACACATGGCGACGCCCTGCATACGCCCGCGGGCGCGTCATGAACGCGCCCTTACACTTCGCCGCGTATCCGCTGTCTCTCTCTGTAGCGAAAGATCAGGTAGCGAAAGTTCAGCTTAGGTTGCCCTGCTGGGTTCAGCGCACCCGCGTAATCAAGCCGTTGTGCGCTTTGATGCGCCCATGCCGCAGAATCTCGAAGCCGTTATCATAGGCGTATTTGCCCAGGTGCGTCACATCCATCAGCTCACGGTAGGCGAAGTTCATGATGTCCGCGAAGAAAGTGTAGAAAATCTTGGAGAGGGTCTGTAAGCGCGGCGTGGTGATGATGGCGTAACCCCCTGGCTTCAGGAAGCGGCGGTGCATCTCGAAGGCCAGCGGCTTGTATTCGTCGGGGAAGTGTTCGACGAGGCCGATGCTGACCACAATATCGAACTCCTTGCCGTATTGCAGGTCGCGGATGTCTGCGACCTCGTAGTCGATGTCCATCTGGTCGCGGTAGTAGACCTTGTAGCCGCCCGTTTGTGGATTGTAGCCCAGGAAGGGGTAACTTTCCGGGAAGGCTCCGAAGCGCCCTTCGACGCAATACTCGTCGTAATCCACCAGCACGGCATGCCCACCGGGATACATCGCCATCAACTGCATGGCCTCGTAGCCATCCGCCGCACCCAGGAAGAGAATCTCGGGTTTCTCCACATCCAGGCCGCTGAAGAGCGCCCGCTTGCCACGCGGATCCCAGACGGCATCTTCAATGCGATGCACTTTGTTCCAGTACATCCACTGGAAGGCTTCCAGGCCGTGCTCCATCACTTCTTGCAAATCCAACCCCTTGAGCGAGACGCCCATCTCGCGCAGCGCCTCCTTGCGTTTGGCAAGGGCGTCACCGTCGAAGAGGGTCTGGAAGGAGCGGTTGAACATCTCCCAACTGGTCTTCACCGGCATCTCCTGCCCGTGTTCTTGCTCCCAGCGCTTGCGCTCCTTCGACCAGCGCTCCACGCGGTAGGGCGTGCCGATCTCGTCCCAGGTCAGCGCCGCCCAATCGTTGACCGGGTCGGCATCGTAGAATACATCCGGCCCATCCGGGCGCAGATCAATGCGGTGGGTGGCGGCGAGTTCCGTGTGTCCGATGTGGGCTTCTGTGAAGGGGTGCGACGGGGAGTCTTCCACAGCCGAGGCGTGCTCGTCTGCGGGGGTGAAATCTGAAATAGCCATTGTTTGCCCCTCAAAGAACTATTTTTGTGCGGCGGTGCCTGCCGCTTGCTGAGAGTGTATCACTGAAACCGCAGCCGATGCAAACCGGACTGTAACGCCGTATAACCCGGCACCATCACGCCAGTCGATAGCGCCTTTCATCCCCATCGCGGGCGATTTTCCCGCTCAGCCGCAGCCGTTCCAGGTGCGCAAGGGTCTCCGCGATGGCGAAGCGCCACTCGTGCGCCGTGAAGCGCCCGGTCTGGAAGATGCGTTCGGCGACGGCATAGGGCGTGTGCTGGTCATCGGCGATGGCCTCCAGAGCGTGCTGCAAGCGCTCCTCATGATGATCGAGCAATTCCTGGATGCGCCCGGCCCAATCTTCGATCGGGCGACGGTGACCGGGCAGCGCCAGCCGCACGGGCAGCGATTGCAACGCTCGCAGCGAAGTCATGAAGCGCCCCAGCGGATCGGGTGCCGTTTGCGTCCAGAGGCCGATGTTGGGGGTGATCTTCAGCAGCACATGGTCGCCGCTCAGCAGGAGGTGGTCATCCGGGTCGTAGAAGAGCAGGTGTCCGTCGCTGTGCCCCTGCCCTTCGATGATCTGGAAGGTGCGCTCCCCCAACGGCACCGTCGCACCTGGATGCAGCAGTTCCAGTTGGGGCGGATGCGGCAGCGTCATGGCGCGGGTGTCATCCATGCTGGCGTCCACCTCGCCTGCCATCGCTTCTGGCATCCCGTTCTGCATCAGCCAGCCGCCGAAATCCATACGTGCCTCGCCCCGCCAGACCAGCCGCACCTGTTCATCTTCGCGCGGGGAGACGTAAATCGGCACTTGCCGCCCTGCATCCGCCGCCAGCTTCTGCAACCACCCGCTGAGGCCGAAGTGATCCGGGTGGGTGTGCGTGAGCACGATTTTCTCAATCTCCGCTGGTGTGATTCCCAGTTCGCGGAAGGCGGCGAACCAGGTCTCGCGTCCGGCGGCGGTGTTGATGCCGCAGTCGATGATCGTCCAACCCGCCGCGCCGCGCAGCAGGTAGACGTTGACGATGCGCAGGGCGAAGGGCAGCGGCAGTTGCAACTGCATGATTCCGTCAGCGACGGGAGTCAGGGAAAGGGTGTCGGTCATGGGGCGCTCAATGTTCACCAGAGTTTTACCAGAATTGAATCTGCGTTCGATTCTGCCGCAGAAGCCATGAGGATGCAAGCCATTCGCGCCCACGCTCAGGGCAATCGCCTCAAATTTGTAAGAGTAATTGCAACAAAAAG
>CAZJWX010000111.1:0-8306 GCA_964549915.1 uncultured Anaerolineaceae bacterium
GACACCTTTTTGTTGCAATTACTCTTACAAATTTGAGGCGATTGCCCTGGCTGCGGGCAACAGGGTGATCGCGCCAGAACTTGATGGGTGCAGACATGGGGAACATGGCGGGCGAGGCATTATGAATTGCCCATTGCTCCCCCTTCCGTCGCCCCACTGCGTAGGGGAAACCCACTGTAGGTTTTTATTTTTTGGGGATGCAAATTCTTTACGGGCAACGTGTCGCAGAAGAACAGGTGTAGGGGAGGATCATATCCCCTCCCCTTGTGCAACAGGGAGAATTTTCCCAGGAGCAAGCAAGATCGTCCGCGATCAGCGGCTCATCGGCATGATGACGTGCACGAAGTCGTCGCGGTCTTCCAGGCGGATCACGCCGGGGTTTTCCGCGCCGTTGCTCTGGAAGATCACGCGCTCTTCCGTCAGCACCTTGAGCACATCAATCAGGTATTCGATGTTGAAGGAAATATCCAGCGGCTCACCTTCCACGCTGGCATCCAACATGCCGTCCAGGTCGCCGCGTTCGGCGCTCTTCCCGATCACCTGCACTTCGCCCGGTTCGCCGGGGCCGCGCGGCGGCTTCACGTACAGGCGTCCGCTGTTGGCGCTGTCGCGGGCGAAAATCTGTGCGCGGCGGCAGGCTTTCAGCAGGTCGCTGGTGTACATGGTCGTGCTGGTGATGTACTGCTGCGGGATGATCGCGCTGAAATCCGGGAAGCGGCCTTCCAGCAACTGCGAGGAAATGTCCACGTTGTGCAGGTGGAAAGTGACAATATCACGGCGATCCGGCAGCGAAATTGAGACTTCTTTGTCATTTTCGTCAATGATGCGGGCGATTTCGTTGAGGGTGCGCGCCGGAATCACCATCGACGTTTTCTCGCGGGCGGGTTCCAGCAGCGTGCCAGAACGCACCGCTAGCCGATAGCCATCCGCCGCTGCCATTGTGATCGTCTCGCCATCCAGTTCCGTATAGACACCCGTCAGGATGGGCCGGTTGTCTTCCTTGGCGGCTGCGAATGCCGTCTGCGTGATCATATCGCGCAGCACCCCGCCTTCGATGACCACATCGGCCTGCTCGCCATGTGAGATGGGCGGGAATTCGTCGGCATCAATGCCCTTGATGTTGGAATTGGTCGCGCCGCAGCGCACCTGCATCGTATGCGTCGCCGTATCCAGCGACATATCCACGCGCTCCGGCGAGAGGTTGTTCACCAGGTCGGCGAAGGTCTTGGCGGGCAGGGTGATGCTGCCAGGCACATCCACCTTGGCACCGATCCACATGGTGATGCTCATCTGCAAATTGGTCGCGGCCAGCTTCAGACGGGCTTCTTCCGCTTCCAGCAAGATATTCCCCAGCACGGGCAGCGTCGGGCGGCTTTCCACGGCTTTGATGACCGTACTCACCCCCTTGGAGAGGTTCTCTTGCAACACACTGATTCTCATGATGCCAATCCTTGTTTCGTATAGCCGAGGTTTTTTGTCGGATTTTTGCGCCGCTCTGGGACGAAAATCAGCGGTTAAAACCCAAATATATCCCAAAGTTCTCGCATTATCCCAAAGTATAGCGGAAAATTGCTGGTTTGGATAGCAGGCGCTTGCGATGGGGAATCTCGCGCCTGTTCGGATCGCTTTGTGGGATTGCGATGGTGTCGTGTCTGCGCTTCTCAGCTCTCATGGCGTGGGGGCATCAGGGTGCAGGGCATAGACTTCGAAGGCGCGGCCATCGGGCATGGGGATGGATTGCGCCAGGACGAAGCGCGGGTCGTTTTCGCCCCCCTGGTAGAGCGGATCAAGCTGGGGACGCCCTGCCGGGAAGAGGATATAGTCGATTTCGTAACGCTCGGCGAGTTCGAGCGTATCTTCGCGGCTCGCCAGCGGAATCATGATGCTGCGCAGGCCGTAGTAACTCATGATGTAGGGGTCTTGCACCATCAACTGAATCGCGCCATCGCCTGTGCGGTCGGGCAACGTCTCGATTTCCGCCACGACTCCCGCGATGGTGTCATAGTACAGGTCAGCGAGGGCGGTCTCCTGCCGCAGCAGATCATAGCTGTTGAGCGCCATGACCACCGTCGCCACGCTCACCAGGGCGATTTGCCAGCGCCGCTGTGCGATCAAGCGCTCGACCGCCAGCGCCCCCAGCGGCAGCAGCAGCGGCACAATCGTCAGGTAGGCTTTCTCGAAGCTGCCACTCTGGCTTTTGTAAGGAATCAGCAGCGGATAGGCCACCAGAATCCCCGCCAGCCAGATCAGTGCCGGAGCCACCGCCAGCAGCGCCGACCGCTTGCGATCCGTCCACCACTGCGCGACCAGCCCCAGCAAGCCCAGCGGAATCAGCACCGGGAGGGCGACTCCCAGGGAGACGATCACCTGCTTGCCCGCTGCTGCCAGTTCGAAGAGCCGCTTGCTGATGAGCTGCTGCGGGGTGCGCTGTTCCAGCATGGTCTCCAGGCTGATCTCGCGTCCATAGCTGTAGTGGTCGCGTTGATCGACCATGAAAAACATATAGCTGGTCTCCGCGCTGCCCCATCTGCCGAAGAGTTCCAGGTTGCGGGCAATCCAGGGAGCCATCGTCAGCAGCATGGCGATGGTCAGCAGCAGCCCCGCCGGGAGCACACGCCGCCGCCCCTGTGCCCCGCCGAAGAGCGCGTACAGCGCAAGGGCACCGTACAACGTCGGCAGAATCAGGATTGAGTCGTTGCGATTCAGGTAGGCCAGCCCGCCACAAGCCCCCACCAGGACGAAATGCCACCAGCCGCCGCGCTGCATCCCGCGCGTGAAGAGGACGATGCCCGTCGTCAGCAGCAGCGTGTTGAGAATGGTCGTGTCGGTGCGCAGCGAATTCCAGACCAGATCTGGCAGGGCAATGGCGAAGGCCGCCGCGAAGAGCGCCCCGGCATCGCTGAGGCCGATTTGCCGCCCCGCGAAGAACACCGGAATCGGCAGCAGCGCCCCCGCCAGCACGAAGAAGATCAGCGCCCCACCGATCGTCACGCCGCCGATGCTCATTCCGGCAGCCACCACCACGCCGGGAAGCGGCATCCAGTGCGAGATGGGATTGACGATGCTCTCTGGCATGTGGCTGTAGTGCCAGATGTAGTCGATGGTGAAGCCCTGCCCTTCCAGCAGGCGCGTCCCCAGGTTGTAGTAATGGATCGCGTCGGGTAGGCCCGGATTGTGGATCAGCAGCAGTCCCAGTGCCAGCCGCAGCAACAGCGCCGCGAGGCAGATCAAGGTGAGGATGATGTAGGGTCGGTTTCTCACGGTTGGCAGTTCTGGGTTGTTGGTTCCGGGCGTGTCGGTCTTTCGATTGCTCAAGGGTCAGCGCATCGTTCTCGTCATGATGTTCGCGCCATTATAGCCCCGCAGAACCGGGCGTAAAGGTCGCAGCGCTCACCTACGTTTCACCCGCCTGTGTTAGATTCGGGCGCGAGAAGAGGCGGAACAGGAGGGACAAACCCATGATGCGCTATGTGCGTGCATTTTTCAAAACGGTGCAACTGACCATGCAGGGGCGGCAGATTCAGCCAATTGAGGTACGGTATCCGAAATTAACGGCCTGGGTGGATGAGGGGCGGCAGCTCTCCCTGCGTGCCTTCCAGGTGGCAGAAGCGCATGGATGGCCGCAGCCAAAGCGCGAGGCGCTGCACTTGAAGCTGGACGGGCGGGATACGTCGATGGAGGTGATCCTGGGAGCCGTGCGGCATAATTTCACGATGGAGTATCCGCGTCTGCTGGATGCCCTCATCGAGCACAACCTGACGACGCTCTACGCCCTGAACCTCAACGATCAATACCGTGTGACGCAGCTTGCCCAGGCGGAAGAACTGCCGCAGCCCGTCGGTGCGGCGATTCACGCGCTGGGGGAACATCTCAGCAATATCCCACCCAGCAACGAACCGTGAGTTTCGCGGTATCGCGGGCGTAGGGGGCGTCCATGTCCCCCAGCCACAGCGATTGCTTGTTGAATCAAAAGGTCGCCCATCTCGCCCCATGACAGCCGTAGATTTTGGTGCGGCCCGGTCTCTTGCTGCGCATGGGCTGGACGGTGTAGCACCACAATCAAATCGGCTGCAAAACCCGGTCTTTGCGTAGCTGCTTCCAGAGCACTGTTGTACCGTCGGGCTTGTCCTTCAGTTCTTGCTCGACGGCCTCGCGCCACGCCGGAATCTTGATTTCCTTGAGCGTCGTGGGCTGGTAATTATCCGCGCTCCAGGCTTTGAGCACATCTTCCGGGGTGTTCGGCGGCAGGAAGATGAAGCCGACTTCGCTCTGCAATTCCTTGGACGCTTCCTCGACGGCGACCACAACCTGGTGCACGGTCTCCGTCACGGGTACGCCGGATTTGAGGAAGAATTCGTCCATGCGCGTCACCAGGTCTTCCACCGTCCAGCCCAGCAGCCCGACCAGATTCTCGCTCCCGTCCTGCACTACGAGGTAGCTTTTCTCGCCGAAGGAAAGCATCACATCCATGCGCGTCACATTATCGCCCCCGCCGTATTCGTTCTTGAAGGCAGCGATTTGCTCGGCATTGCCAGGAGAACCGCGCTTGACGCTGAGAGCGCCAGGGGCGGCTGCCGGCTGTGCGGCGGGTTTGGGGGCGGCGGGTGCGCTTTCCGGGGTGGCGCTGCTTTCCTGTAGCTGCTTGCGAATCGTGGCCCAATGGCGCTGCACCTGCTTCCAGGTTTGCTCCACATCACCGTCGTTCTGGATGACGACATCGGCCTGCTTCAGTTTGTCGGCCTGGTTGTTCTGGGCCAGGATGCGCTTCTTGGCTTCTTCGGCGGGCATCTTGCGCTTGCCCACCAGCCGCTTGTACTGCGTCTCGCGGCTGGCATTGACCACCCAGACTGCATCGACCATCTTCGCCAGGTCGCCTTCCAGGAGTTTGATGGCCTCAATGACGATGACCTTGTGCTTGGAACGCTTGACCAGCACATCAATCGCCTGCCGGATGATGGGGTGGGTGATCTCTTCCAGCTTCTTGAGCGCCGTCTGGTTGGAGAAGACGATGCTTCCCAGCAGTGCACGGTTGATGCGCCCATCTTCGCCGACAATGAACTGCCCGAAGGTATCAATGATGGGTTTGTACGCCGGGGCATTGGGCATCATGACCTGGTGCGCGAGGCCGTCTGCATCAATGGTATAGGCTCCAGAATGATGTAGCATCTGGCGCACGATACTCTTGCCCGTCGCGATATTCCCTGTGAGGCCGATTACGTATTTCCCAGGCCAGTGACTCACGCCTGCACCTCCGCATGTTTGCTGAATGAATTCGTCAAGTTCGCTCAGTTTCGTATCCCGCCCAGTATACCATCAAACGGGGCATGTCGCACAAAGGGATGGCGGCGGCGGACGAGCGTCCGTCACGCCAGGTTTTCGAGCTTCTCGCAGAGATAGGCGCGTACCCGCACAGAGCGTCGGCTTCCCGCCCGAGCAGGTCGCGCAGCCTATTCAGAAGGCCATCGCGGTATGCCGTCCGCGCACGCGCTATCTGGTGGGCGGTGATGCGCGGCATCCTGCCAGATTGGGCAGCCGACCGCGTGACATTGTGGGTGCGCTGAATGCAGCACCAGCGGGGGAGCGGGCAGGCCGCTCCCTCGTTTTCAGTACCCTTTCGGGAACTGAGGAACGGATGTGTGCGTATTGCCTGCTGCACGAGGAATCCGGTAAGCTGTGTGGGACGAATCCGTATTGTGAGGAAAACCGAATGCGCATTGACGTATTCCACGACATCGCCTGCCCCTGGTGCCGCATCGGCAAGGCGAACCTGGCGCGGGCACTCCAGGACTGGGAAGGTGATCCGGTCACCGTGCATTACCACCCCTTCTTCTTGAATCCCAACATCCCGGAAGAGGGCGCGAACTTCCGCGAGTACATGCTGGCGAAGGGCGGGCATCGTATCCCGCTGGAGGGCTTCTTCGCTGGCCCACGCGAGGCCGGACTCAAGGCCGGGCTGACCTTCAATTTTGAGCAGATCGAAGTCGCGCCGAACACCCTGCACGCGCATCGTCTGGTGGAACTGACCCCCGCTGCCATGCAGCCGCAGATGATCGACGCGCTCTACACGGCCTATTTCGAGGAGGCCCGCGATGTGGGCGATCAGGGGGTGCTGGCGGACATCGCCGCCGAACAGGGATTGGATCGCGCGCAGACCTTGCAGCGCCTGGCAAGCGACGAGGCGCGGGATGTCGTCTGGGGCAAGGTGCAGCAGGCGCAGCAGCTCGGCATCAGCGGCGTACCCTTTTTCGTCTTCAACAATCGCCTGGCAGCCAGCGGCGCACAGCCCCCGGACGTTCTGCTGCAAGTCCTGGTACAATCGCAGGGGGAGATACCGATTCGGTAACTAATCCTGAGGAGGTCCTGTGCAAGTCGAGAACCCAATACGCGAACGCATCGCCCGCATGGAAGCCGCCTATGCTGACCTGCTGGCGCTGGCGCGCACCTATCCGCCGCCGCTGCGCACCCGCAGCGGAGCCTGTGGCGAATGGTCGGCGCAGCAAGTGCTGGCGCATCTGTGCGGGTGGTTTGCGGAAGCCCGCCGCCGCTACCGGGCGTTCCAGCGTGGTTCTGGCGATATGCGCTACAACGTCGATGCCTTCAACATCGTGTCCTTGTGGCAGCGCCGCAGCCTGACTTACGAGCAGATCCTCGCCGAACTGGAGGCGCAGGTGCGCGATTTTGCCGCGCTGGCGAGTCAGATTCCGCCGGAGCGTCTCGCGCGCGATCCTCGTTACGTCGAATGGTTGGACGGCCTGACGCGCGAAGCGCTGGAGCACGCCGCCCAATTGAGCGCTTTCCAGGAGGAACACGCATGAGCGAGATCAGTCCCCTGCTGGAATACGATGACAGCCTGCCCGCCTTGATCGAACCCGGCAAGGTGCTTCAGCCCGCGCCGCAGATGCCATCGCGTGTGGTCTTCTGCTTCTTCCAGCGCCCCATTCGCGAATTCTGTGCGGAAAAGAATGCGCCCGTTGTGGCGACCCTGGGCAGTGAAATCGGCAAGAATCCTATTTATGTGCTGGAACACGAGGGCACCCCGGTCGCGGTAACGCATCCCGGCGTGGGCGCACCACTGGCAGCCGCCTTCCTGGAAGAGACCATCGCCCTGGGCGGACGCCACTTCATCGCCGTCGGCGGGGCAGGCGTGCTGGATGGCACCATCGCGCCGGGGCATGTGATCGTGCCGAACAGCGCCATCCGCGACGAGGGCACCTCCTACCACTATCTGCCGCCGTCTCGCGCTGTCGCCGCCGATGATGGAGCCGTGCAGGCCATCATCGAGACGCTTGCCGCGCATGGGGTACCCTATGACCTGGGCAAGACCTGGACGACGGATGCGGTCTACCGTGAGACGCCGGAGAAGATTCGCCGTCGTAAGGCCGAGGGCGCTCTGACCGTCGAGATGGAAGCTGCGGCCTTCTTCGCAGTGGCGCAGTTCCGGGGGGTATCCTTCGGGCAGATGCTCTACGGCGGTGATGATGTCAGCGGTACGGAGTGGGATACGCGCGGCTGGCACGAACGCCACGACACCCGCGAGAAGCTCTTCTGGCTGGCCGTCGAAGCGGCTGCACGACGACCTGCTGCAAAATAAGCGGTTCGTACTAGCGCCAAAAAATAATGGAATGTTACAATGAGTAGGCTGGTCTCAGCCGCCGCATTGGAGCCGCGTTTCATGCGAAGACGTCTATGCTCTGACTTCAAGTGCTGCGGAAAAGCCGCTCTGTGAAATAGGAAAGGGACCCAGAACGATGCCGAGCTACCGCGAAGACAAATCCGATGTGATCACCATCCTGGGGCGCAAAGACCTGCGTCCGTCGCTGGATGATACGCAGCGTCCCCTCCCGCATTCGATCCCGGAGACGTTGTATTTCACGCTGCCTGATGGCAAGCGCCTCGTGCTGCCTTCCAGCGAAGAGATCATCATTGGTCGCCGCCCTCGTCTGGACGATCCCCCAGTGACGATTGACCTCGAACCCTATGAAGGCCATGAACTCGGAGTCTCGCGCCAGCACGCGCTGCTTAAGGTGTGGAAGGGTGCGCTGATTCTGGTTGATCTGGACAGCGTGAACGGCACTTACGTCAACGAACAGCGTGCAATGCCCCTCAAGCGCTACGCCATCCTGGATGGTT
The DNA here is from genome assembly GCA_964549915.1 of uncultured Anaerolineaceae bacterium. Lineage (GTDB taxonomy): Bacteria > Chloroflexota > Anaerolineae > Aggregatilineales > Phototrophicaceae > JAUZRW01. The sequence continues at coordinate 8,131 of CAZJWX010000111.1, forward strand.
CGGCGATCCGCTGCGGGCAGGTGACGATCAAGCTGCGCTTCGGCTCTTGAGCGCCTGCCTCGATCACGCGATAACGCAATGCATCCCACACAATTCATCTTGCTGTCGGGGGGGGGGAGTGCTTTACAGGGGTAGGTATTTAAGGAATGAGACAAGCAGATTAAGCTGGCTTGTGA
>CAZJWX010000112.1:0-7971 GCA_964549915.1 uncultured Anaerolineaceae bacterium
TTGCCATTCTAACATTTTACTTCATGCGGGTTCCTTTTGCTTTGTCCATAAGTCCCGGTCAATCGCAGCAAGCTATACTGGCTGATTGACCAATTGACTTCGAAAGAACTCTCGCATAGGGTCAGGGCATGGATATGGTTCTCGCGCAATATCGCTGATTCGCGGTCGTTTGCTCCGCTCAGTCGATGAAATTGACGGTCGTATTCAAAGCGGCATCCAGCGCCGCATCGCGCACGGGTGCAGTCACCGTGCTACCTTCCGGGATGGCGAAAGTGGCGATGATAACTGTGCCATCGGCATCCACGATGTATTCGGGGCCAGATGCACGCTGCACAATCGCGTAGTTCCGGCCTCCGGCTTGCGCGAATTCTACCGCCGCATCCCCTGCGAGAGTCGCCACACGCGCCTCAAAATCTTCGACATCGCGAAGAGCGCTCATGCGGATGTTGTACGCCTGCGCCTCATCCGCCGGCACCAGACGATCCCCTTGCAAATCGCGCACTTCCCAGCGCCCATCCGGGTTCGGCACAGTGAAGACCGCGATTCCCACGCTGAAGACCAGCATCTCCCCTTGCGCCTGTCGCTCGATGGGCGTGGGGGGCGGCTGGCTAGGGGCTTCCGTCACGGCGGCGACCGCTTCAGTTGCGGGTGCGGCGGGGCTGCATGCGGATAGCATCCACACGAAAACCAGCAGCAGCGGAATCGTTTTACTCGACATGAGAACACCTCCTCAACTTGCCTGGATTGCGGAGTCTTGCGTTCATTATACTGCGGATTCGCGCCCCCTGTTTGCCGGGAACGACAATGCGCCCTAGAATGGCAGCATCCATTTAGCGGCTTCATGTTACGAAAGGTTCGGATTATGGCGAGCAGCCGAGAAGTTCAGCGCGTTCTCAAGCGCTTCCGCAGCGAGATCAAACGCGCAACCAGGGACATCACCGAGATTCTGGAAGTGGTCGAAGAGTTGGAAACGGCGTTGGAAGGCTTCAACGCCGACGAAGACCTGGACATCACACGCGGCATCCGGGGTGAAATCCGCCGCAGCAAGGGCGAAGTGGACGAATTACGCCAGCAGATCAAGAAGCTGGATCGCGAACTGTCGGACACGAACCGCAAGTATCACTATCTCTCAACCTGACACCCTTCAGCCTGACTCCCCCTGCAAGAGGCTGCGCTGCGGGAAGACGAAGCGCTCCGCCCCCGCTTTGCGGGCAAATTGGCGCGCATTGGCACGCTCGAAATCCGCGTGTAGATCCCGCACATGCTGCACTTGCAGGGCGGATGGCTGGAACATGAAGACCACCAACGTCATCGACTCTGGCCCGACGACGAGCAGCAACCAATGCCCTTTCCCCAGTGATTTCCGGGCGAGTCCGGTGCGCCATTGGGTCATACGCCAGAAGACTTGCAATACATGATACACCTGCTGGGCAAGCTGTCGTTGCAGGCGTCCATCGCTGCGTAGGGGCCGCTTTTCGCCACGCCGGAAAACCACATAATACAATGGACGCGCCTCGAATTGCTCGCGGAGAAAGCTCGTATGCCCCGGCGACGCAGCAGCTTTCCAGGCGCTGCTGTCCGCATTGCGAGCGATCAACTGCTCGATGATGAGGCGCTTTTCTGTGTAATGACGATGAATCGCCTGGAATTGTGGGGCGTTCAGGTTCCCCGCCGCGTACTCAGAAGTCGCGCTGTGGATCCGCCGACGCAGTTCCGCCAGCACCGCTTGAGGGTCGTTGTCGTGGTTCTGTTGGGGTTGGTCGCTCACAAGCCCCTGCTCCGGCAATTCTAACGATTTCGAGATGAGACTTGGAACAATGATACACCACTTCTGCACACGGCGGGTTATACTTACGTTTAAGAACGTAAAGGTAACGCAACAAACTGCACCACAACAGAAAGAACGTCATGAGCAACGCACGGACACTGAGCGGCCTCTACTTCGGCGATGAGCAGATTGCTTACGCGCGTGCGAACCGTGAGAAAGACGCCGACCTGCGCACAGCCTGGGATTGGCTGCTGGCGGATGCAGGCACGCTGGTGACGGAGAAAAAGCCGCACAAAAAAGCCAAAGAAACCATCCCCATCCACAAACCGGCCCTGGGCGGGCTGAGCGCAGCGCTGGAAGCAGGCTTTCGCTTTCGCTTCGCCGATGACGAGATTGCTGGTGAACGCGCGGCAGGTGCCCTGCTGCGCGATGGCCGCGAGTGGCAGCAACAGGATACTTTACAGGCATCGTTGATGCAGACCGCTGCGACAATGCAGCTTTTCGCCCTGGTGCAGCCCCTGCTGGAGGCGGACGCAGCCGCATGGCGCGAGCAGCAATTGGCGTGGGTAGCGCACCTCATCGACCAGGAGCTGCAAGCCACCTATGTAGAGCGCTGCTGGTTGACCCTGCTGCGCATCACCGGAGGACTGCTGTTCGACCAGGAAGCCTGGTTCGAGGCAGGTGCCGCGCAATACCGCCAGGTCATCGACAACGACATTCACCCGGAAGGCTACCTGCGCCCGGCGGTAGAGCGCAAACAACCCGATGGCGACTCGCTGCTGCAGATGCTGCTGGCAGTGGACGCGCTCTCCCTGGGGGCAGAAGCCGCATACCACGCAGGAACCGACCTCTGGGGCTACCAGAACCGCGACGTAGGCCTGAATACTGCGGTCACCTATCTGGTGTATTACTACTTCTATCCGGATAAGTGGCGCTGGGATGAGGGTCTCACCGTCGAGGAAGTGCAGCCGCTCTACAAGCAGCATGGCGCTTTCATCGAAATTGCGGCCAGCCACGACTATCCGCGCGGTGTCGAAATCCTGCTGGAAGCAGAACGCCCCTTCTTCAGCACCTATGCGGGTGGCCTGACGACGCTTTCACACATCCGTACCCGCCCGCGCCATCGCATCCGCTGGCTCTTCTGAGGCTCATACTCGCAGTCTCATCTATGCGTGTGATGTGCGCGAGCATGTCCTGCAAGCAGTCCTGGTTCACAAGGTGTATCTTCTGGCCTGTCCTGGAATCAATACTTGTTGTTCTGTGCGAGAAGTGGAATGGGAAATCCACGTCAGTGGCTTCATTTGCGTGCGTCATCGGGGCTGTTCTCACTCATCCCAGCGGCGGCGGGTGACCCACTCGTAGAGTTCAGACTGACGCATCCCCGGCAGCGCTGCGGCGGCTCCCGGCTGCGGCTTGACGGTGCGGGCAATTCGTGGTGGATAGGCATCCAGCGAGAGGCCATCCAGCGCGTGCAGCAGCAAGAGCGCCACACCACGCCCGGTTGTTTCCGGCTCAGCCAGCAGTTGCAGGGGGCGATCCAGGGCATTGGCGATGATCTGCACCCAGGCCGGGGAGCCTTCCAGTGCGCCGCCGCTCGCCAGCACAGTTTGCGCCATTCCCCCCAGTTGATCCGCAACGGCGGCCAGTCGCAGCGCGACCCCTTCCAGCGCAGCCTGTGCCAGATCAACGGAGTCAGTAGATTGGCGCAACCCCGCCACCGCACCCACGGCGTTCAGGCTCCATCCGGGGCTGCGTTCGCCGTTCAGCAGGGGCAGCAGCACCAGACCGTGCGCCCCCGGTTCACGCTCTAGAAGCTGGGCTTCCAGGTCATCCGGCAGCGCCAATGTGTCGCGCAGCCAGCGATAGACCCCACCGCCCTCGCTGGTCGCTCCACCGATCAGGTGCTGACTCGCCGTGACACGATATCCCCAGAGGCCAGCCGGAACAGGCGGCAGCGTTGCTGATGTGACGATGCGCAGCGCCGCCGTCGTGCCCACCGTCAGCGCAATTTGTTCAGGCGAAATCGCCCCGGAACCGACGTTCGCCGCCGCCCCATCCCCAATCGCCAGGAAAAACGGCACATCCGCCAGAAAAGGCCAGCGGGCAGCGTAGGCTGGCGTCAATCCGACCTGCACGGCATCGAAATCCGCCAGAACCGGAAACTGCGCCGCATCCAGCCCGAGCATTACCAGCCAATCCGCATCCCACATGAGCAACCGACGGTTGAGCATCCCGCTCCAGGAAGCCGCCGAGTAACTCATCGGCATCGGGTGCCCGAACCACTGCTGGTAGGCATAACTGCCGAAATCCAGCCAGCGCGACACTGCCGCGAAACGTGCTGGCTGCGTCCGTGCCAGCCAGCGCAATTTCGCGGGATGATACGACGGGTGTAGGATCGCCCCGGTGCGCTGTTGGGTGGCGGTGGCATCCACCCTTTGACCCAGCGCCAGGGCATCGCCCGCAGCACGCGAGTCAGCGTAGGTGTAAAGGGACGTAATCGCAGTCCCGGCGGAATCGACTCCCAGCAGATTGCCGACGAAGGTCGCCATGCCCACCGCACGCACCGTCTCCGCCTGCGGATGGAGCGCGATTTCGTCAATGCAGGATTCCACCAGAGCGCACAGTGAGGCCGCATCTGCCACTGACACGCCTTCCGGTTGGTGGGTGAAGGTGTGGCTGCGACGCACAACGCCATCGGGAAGCAGCCGTGCTTCCTGGTCGAAGAGCAGGGCACGGACAGAAGAACTGCCGACATCGAGGATGAGCAAAGTCATGGGCGAGTCTCTCGTTCAGATGGTGAAGTCAGCCGCATCCTACCGCGAAGTGTTCAGGTGCGAAAGCAATCGCGTACAATTTTGTGCACGGTTGCCCGCCGCTGCGATGTTTTCGTGTATACTCAGGGACAGAAGAATCGAATGGCAATTCTGGAGCAAACACATGGTAACGCTGCGACGCATCGGGGTACGTTCCGCCGGACGCCTGGGCTTCTGGCTGGGAATGGCGTTGAGCATCACCCAATTGGCGATTTTCTTGCTGGTGTTGATCTTCCTCGCGCGCGTACCTCTGACCGAATTGAAGTTGGATTTCTGGCTGCGGCTGGTGCAGGTTGTGGTCTTCAGCGCACTGAACGCCGCCTTCACCTTCGGCATGTTCGCCTATCTCTACAACCTGGTTGCACGCTCCTGGGGCGGCCTGGAACTGGAATTTGACCCGCAAGAGCCGAAGCAAGACAAACGCAAGAATGACGACAACCCGAATGTGAAGAAGCCCGTCGAGATCGAGTGACGGTTCCTGCTTCTGGCTTGAAGCCACTACTGGCGTAGGTGCGCTGCGCCAGTTCCCCCGCTATCCCGTCGCCACAGCCATCGCAGCAGCGTACTCGCGGGCGTGCGTCAGGCTGATGTCCCATTCCGTCAGGCCGAGTTCTGCGGAGAGTTGCGCCGCCGCGCCGTGCAGGTGCAGCGTGGGGCGCTTGCGCGGGTTGTTGACGCGAATCTCGATCTCGCGCCAGCTCACATCGCCGATCCCGGTGCCGAGCGCTTTGGCGACGGCTTCCTTTGCTGCCAGCCGCGCCGCCAGGCGGTGGGGTGCATCCTCGCAGTCCTGGCGTTCCCCCGGTGTGAAGAAGCGATTCAGAAAACGCTCCCCCAGTCGCTCGATTCCCGCCGCGACGCGCTCATGTTCGATCATATCAATGCCACAGCGCAGCATAGTACCAATCCTCTCACCCCGCCGCAGGTTTGTGCTTGCGTGTGAACTGCTTGCGGAAACGCGCCCCCGTCACCAGGCCGACGCTCGTCAGCACCACCGCCAGACCCAGCAGCATCCCCGGCGTGAACTGCTCTTGCAGGAAGATCACGCCCCAGAGCGTACCGAAGACCGGAACCAGGAAGGTGACTGTGGCGGTACGAGTCGGGCCGACGTTGTTCAGCAGGTAGAAGTACAGTTGATAGGCAAAGGCCGTCGCCACCAGCGCCAGCGCGACCATCGCCAGCAGCGCACCGGGTGTGAAATTGGCCTGTGGCACAGTGACCGCAGCCGGGATGGAGAGGGCAGCCGTCGCCCCCAGAAGCTGCCCGATGGCGTTGTGCATGGGCGCATTCCCGGTGAAATAGCGCGACGCAAAGACCGTGCCGATTCCGTAACAGAGCGCCGCAGCCAACGACGCCAGTGCCGCCAGGATCAGCATCGCGTCCACTTCCAGTGCGCTGCCGCCGACCAGGATGCTCACGCCGATCATACCCAGCACGATGCCCATGATCTTGCGCCCGGTGAGCGCTTCATTGACCCACAGCGCCGCCACCAGCGCTGTGAAGAGCGGGGTCGTGGAGTTGATGATGGCCGCCAGGGATGAGGTTAACGTCAATTCCGACCACGCGATCAAGCTGAAGGGCAGCGCAGCGTTCATCGTACCCACGAAGAGGTACTTGCCCCAGTTGGCGCGGACGTTCGGCAACTTGCCCAGCAGCCCGGCGTAAAGCAGCAGCGCCACCGCCGCCAGCGAGACTCGTCCCCCCATCAGCACCAACGGCCCCAACTGCGGCACGGCAATGCGGATCAGCAAAAAGGACGACCCCCAGATGGCTCCTAGCAGCACCAGCGCCACGTAATGAATGGGTTTCATAGATGATGGTCACCTTCCAATTGTGCACGCTGGCATTGTAACCAATTCCTGAAGGAAAAATGAGCGTGGATTCCCGACCCGTGCGGCTGCAAGGGAGATATGTCCAGCCGATATAGCGAGCACAGACAAATGGCAGTTTCTGAGAAATACCGTTAAGTGACGATGAAATTGCGCCGAAAATGCATGAAAAAACCATGAACACTTTTCCAACTTATTGGCAGAAATGGCGCACAGTTGTTACAAATACTCTTGCGCAATTCACTTTTTCAATCTTTCAGAGGAGACAACAGCCATGCGTAAAAGCTTTTTCGTAGTGCTGACCATTTTGCTCGTACTGAGCATCGCGCCCGCTTTCGCCCAGGAAGACGCCAGCACCTATGATGGTGACTTCACCTTCGAAGTGCCGGAAGGCTACGAAGTTGTGGAAAGCGGCACCCTTGACCTCGTTCGTCTGGAAGGCGAAGACAACGTGATCGTCGTTGCTGGCCCGGATAGCTACGCCCAGGTGCTCGGCGGCGAAACTTTCGAAGATGAAGACGAGGAACTGGAATTCTACCTGGATCGTTCCGGTTACACCATCACCGATGAAGTCGGCGGCGTCAACATCCTGGCGGCTACGGGCGTTGCCCTGGAACGCCGCAACCAGGAAGGTGTGGCCTACCTGCTGGACGTGGACTTCGGTCGTGTCGTGGTCGTGATCGCCCTGGCCGATGAAGGCGCTGAGCTAGACGAAGACGCGCTGAATACCGTCCTGGACACCGTCGAATACCCCGGCAACGTGACCGACATCCTGGGTACCCGCGAAGACCTGAGCATCCTGTTGGCGGCTGTGGAAGCGGCGGGCCTGGGTGATGCCCTCAACGGCGGCGAGTTCACCATCTTTGCACCCAACGATCAGGCCTTCATCAACCTGCTGGCGCTGCTGGATACCAGCGCGGACGCGCTGCTGGCCGACACCGACACGCTGACCACCGTGCTCCAGTATCACGTGGTTGAAGGCAACTTCTTCGCTGAAGATGTCCTCGGCCTGGACGGCGAAGGCGTGCCCACCCTGCTGGAAGGCAATGAAATCGGCATCGACATCGTTGGCGAAACCGTTGTCCTGAACAACGTCGTGGAAGTCATCGAAGTGGACATCGAAGCAGGTGGCAGCGTGGTGCACGTCATCAATGATGTGCTGCTGCCGCAGGCCGTCATCGACGCCGTGAGCGCTGGCGCAGAAGCGACCGAAGAAGCTGGCGAATAAGCTGCGCTCTTCTGCTACAAATCACATCACAAAAGGCACTCCATCCGGGGTGCCTTTTTTATCAAAAACGCGCTCAATACCCCTTGCTTTAGCTGTTAACAATTACGATCCCCGATTGGACCTAACCCATCGGTTGCCTCGTGCGAACTGTGATCCAATTCCGTGATGTCTTGCATCAGCAGGAACGTGCTGTCCTGCTCGGCGCAGGATTGGCGCGTTTTTTGCCAATGCGGTTGGCTCAACGCTTCATAGCTCACTGCGTCGTTGTCCAGCAATCGGTGACATACTCCCCACGCCTAAAGGCGGGGGCTTCTGCCGTCAACAGCGCTGCGA
>CAZJWX010000113.1:0-7666 GCA_964549915.1 uncultured Anaerolineaceae bacterium
TTTGCCATTCTAACATTTTACTTCATGCGGGTTCCTTTTGCTTTGTCCATTAGATTCAACGAAAATAGTTTTCGCGCTGCGCCGCATATCCGGGGTAACCAATTGCCCGGCAGAGCAAATCTGTTGCAATCCCGTGTGAAGTTTCAGTGTTTGCCTAAATATCTAAGCAAGAGGGCTGCGCATAGAAAAGACCTTCAAAGCGCTGGCAGACCCGACCCGCTGCGCATGCTCCCCCGCTTTGCCGCAGGGGGAGGACAGGTTTCCCCTTACGTAGTGGGGGGACGCAAGGGGGGATACGATGCGCAGTGGGGGGACGCAAGGGGGGATACGATGCGCAGTGGGGGGACGCAAGGGGGATACGATGCGCAGTGGGGGACATCAATGGGTGATTCACAATGTTTCACCCACTATTTCCACCGTTCTGCGCCAATCAAATGTTGATGCGATCCCCCTGGGCTTTCTGGCCTGATGGCTTGACGGCTGGCGCTGGTGCAGCGGCGTGTGCCCTAACTGCTCGTCGGGATGTAGCGGCGAATCGCACCCGCCAGGTTCACCAGCGGCATGGTTTGCAGCCAGACCTTGCCGGGTCCCGTCAGCGTCGCCAGGAAGAGACCTTCGCCGCCGAAGAGCATATTGCTGACCCCTTTGACCATTTGCAGGTCGTAATCCACCGTCGGCTCGTACATGGCGATGTGCCCGGTATCGACCTTCATGGTCTGCCCCGGCTTCAGGTCGTAGGTGCGCAGTTCACCCGCGATTTCAACGAAGGCCATGCCCGGCCCCGTGAGCTTCTGCAAGATGAAGCCTTCGCCGCCGAAGACACCCGTCCCCAGCTTGCGCCGGAAGTGCATTTCCAGTTCAACCGATTCTTGCGCCACCATGAACGAATCTTTCTGCGCGATGATCGACTGCCCGGCTTCCAGCTCAATCGGCAAAATCGTCCCCGGCGCTTCCACCGTGAAGACGATGAGTCCCTGCTTGGCTTCGCAGGAGTAGGTCGTCAGGAAGAGCGATTCGCCCGCCAGCGCCCGCCCCATCATGCGACCCAGGCCGCCGCGTCCGCTGGTCGTCATCTCAATGCCATCGGTCATCCAGGCCATGCCGCCGGATTCCGTGTAGACAGATTCGCCCGCCTTCATGTTGATTTTCAAACTCGGCATGAAGTTGCCTTCGATTTCGTATTGCATAAGTCTCCCTCAAATGATTGATCACGCTCTCTACTACGAAAGACAGCGACCAAAAGTTGCCCGGATGTCCGTTCCTCCGCAGCCTCTGCCCCGGGCGACGACTGGGGTATAATCGCAGCGCACGGCTGAGACCCCATTCACGCGGAGGCACACAATGCAAACCATCCTCTTCTTCGACCTCGACGGGACGCTGGTGGAGAACCTCTACAGCGCCAAGGCCATCCGCCCCCTGTTGGAGCAAATCGCCCAGAGCGCCGGAATCGATGTCCGGCTGATTGGTAAGGCGATGGGGGAGGAGAACCAGCGCCGCCAACTGACTGACCCGGATCATCCGCTGACGATGGATTGGGCGGATATTGTGCTGACTCTGGCGGCGCAGCACGGTGTGACGCTGGAAGAGGGCGTTGACGAGCGCTGGGAAGCCTTCGCGGATGCTGCTGATGTGCTGATTCACGATGATGCGCCCCGCGTGCTGGAGCGGTTGAAGCCAGGGCGCAAGCTGGTGATCGCCACCAAGGGACTCAGCAAGTATCAGGATTCGGTGCTGCGCGTGACGCAATTGGGCGAATGGTTCGACGATGTGTTGACCCCGGACATCACGGGCTACCTGAAGACCTCTCCCGGTTATTTCCGCCGCTATACGAATCGCTACCCGAACGGAGAAGCGCTCTTCATCCAGATTGGTGACCATTACTATGACGATGTGATCTGCACCAAACGTAACGGCTTCTACTCGGTCTTGCGCGCGCCCATTGCCGAACTGGCGGCGCACGATCCCTTCGAGCGTGTTGCCCGGCTAGATGCCTACACCGACCAGATCAGCACATTCCCGGAAGAAGGCAGCGATGTCCGCCCGGATGCGGTGGTCGTCTCGCTGCAAGAAGTGCCGCAGGTGGTCGAGCGCATCGAGGAGCAGCAGCGCTCTGCCCGCGCCTAAATGCCCCAGAGCAGGCTCAGCCCCAGCAGCATGGTGACGAGCGTCACGACCGTCAGGCCGATGCCGACCTTGAAGAAATCGCTGAAATTGTAGCCCCCCGGCCCCATCATCAAGATGTTGACCGGATGGGCAATCGGCGTGAGGAAGGCCATCGAGCAGGCCATCGCCACTGCGACGGACATCGCACGCGGATCAACGCCTATTTGCAGCGCGGCGTTGATGGCAATCGGCCCGACCAGCAGCGCCGCGATTTGCCCGCCGATGATCTGCACCACGAGCATGGTCAGCAGGGCCATACCGCCCACCAGCACGAGCGGATCGGCCTGCGAGAGGGCGCTGACCAGCAACGTGCCCACGCGATCCGCCAGCCCGGTCTCCGCCAGGGCGATGCTCAGCGGCAGCATCCCCGCCACCAGGAAAATCACGCGCCATTCCACCGCGTCGAAGAATTCATCCATCGTCAGCGTCCCCGTGACGACCATCGCGGCAGCCCCCGCCAGCATCATCTGCGGAAGCGGCAGCAAATCCAGGATGGCGATCAGCAGCACGACTGCCGTGATGAGGATGGCGTAGGGCGCTTTGCGCGGACGCAGCAGGTGCATGCGTCGGCTCGTGCTGGGGACAATGTAATTGCGATTCTCCGCCAGCGCCTGCACATATTCCGGATCGCCGACCATCAGCAGGGCATCGCCTACCCGCAGCGGAATCTTGTTGATGTCCGTGCGGTAGCTGCGCCCCTCGCGCCAGAGTGCCACTGCCAGCAGCCCGAACTTCTCGCGAAAGCGCATCCCGCGCAGGCTCTGCCCGATGGCGTCGGAACGTGGCGCAATGACGATTTCGACAGGTTCGTAGGGCAGTTCGACGCCGTTTTGCCGCAGCTTGACCTCATCGTCTTGCAGCAGTTCGTTGCCTTGCGCCACCAGCATATCAATGCGTTCCTTGTTGCCGAGCAGCCGCAGCGTGTCCGCCGGACGGATGATGTCTTCGGAGGTGGGGGTGGTTTTGGTCTGGCGTCCATGCTGGATCGAGAGCACGACCAGCCCCAGGCCTTCACGCAGCGGGGTCTCGCTCAGTTTGCGATGCGCCAGGGAAGAGCCTTCCCCCACGCGAATCTTCCAGAAGCGTTCTTCCAGGCGATACGTCTCGCGCAGGTCGGCTTCTTGCTTCATCTGCTGCGCCATCGACTCACGCTCTGGCAGCAAATGCCGCCCGATCAACAGCATGTAGGCCAGACCGGCCAGCACGATCATGCTGCCCACCGGGATGAAATCCAGCATGCCCAGCCCTTCGATCCCCCGGTTTTGCAGCAATTCACTCATGACGATGTTCGCCGTTGTCAGGTAGGTCGCCATACCACCTACCAGCGTGCCGAAGGACATCGGCATCAGCAGCTTGGAGACGCGCACATCGGAAATCAAGGCTACCTGCACCGCCGCCGGGAGCAGCACCGCCCCCGCCGCGACGTTGTTCATGATGAGGGACAGCGCCGCCCCGGTGAACATGAACAGCGTCACCAGCTTCATCTCTGATCCCTGCCCGATGGCGTTCAGGCGTCCGGCGATGGCCTGCACGACCCCGGTCTCTTCCAGCGCGTGCGTGATGACGAAGAGGCCAATCAGCGTGATCACCACCGAACTGCTGAACCCGGAGAACACGTCATCCGGCGCGACCAATCCGCTCAGGCCGAGCGCCAGCAGCACCAGAATCGCAATCAATTCGATCTTCAATTTCGTCAGGAAGATCAGGCCGAATAAGGCGATGATGATGGCCAGCAGGACTAGCTCGTCAGGAGACATGGGCTTTTGTTGTCAATTGTCGGTTGTCAATTTCCATCAATTCCCCCCCGAGGCGACCACTACGGCATGCGTGGAGACTTGCAGCGTTTCCCCCAGAACGAGGTGTTTCACGACGAGTCTGGACGAAGCCTAACGAAGTCTAATAGAAAGAGCCTACCGGGAGGCAGGCTCTTTGGCTAGTGTCGGATCAAGTTCCAGGCTTATTCTTCAGCCGGGGCGTCCAGGCGCACCACACGCGGATTCTCCAGCGGTTCCGGCAGGTCGATCTCGCCGCCGAGTTCTTCCACAATGTAGTCGGTCAGGATCTGGCGTTCGCCGATGCCGGGGTCTTCCGCGCCACGTTCGGCAGCAGTGGCCAGGCTGACGTAGCCATCACCACCCGTGAGCAGGAAACTGTTGGTCACGATGGTGAAGGTGCTTTCGGCATCCGCCACGAATTCACCATTTTCCACCACGACTTCTTCCGTGCCATCTTCGCGGGTCACGATCAGCGTGCGCACGCGCGACGGCTCTTCCAGGGCTGCCTGATCGCTCACACCGGTGAAGCTGGCGTCATATTCGAGGTAGACGCCCGCCACCTGCGGGAAGCGGCCATCCAGCGCCGGGACGCGGCTGACGGCATTTTCGAAGGTCGCCAGCAGTTCCGGGGCGGTCAGGGTCACGACGGCCATCGAGTTGTCGAAGGCCAGGGCGCTGCTGACGGTCAGCACGGTCACGTTCGGGCCGAGGATGGTGGCGCGGATACCGCCGCCGTTCTTCAGCGCGATGTCGATGGGCTGCTCGAAGGTGTTGCGTGCCCACCAGAGGGTGCTGTCTGCGGTCAGGCGACCCAGGTTGGTTTCCACGCTGCGGACGCTGGCACGCTGCCCGTTGAGTTCGGCGGTGGTAGTGCCGATCACTTCAAACTGGGTCTGGATCAGGTCCGTATTGACCAGGGCATCGAAGGTTTCCTGGACGGCTGCCGGGGGTTCCAGCTCGCTGCCGAGGACGGCTTCCAGTTCAGCAATGGCTTCATCGGTGGTCGCCACCGGGCCACTGCGCGGGTCGATGTTCACCAGGCGGCCTTCCGCGTCGAAGGTCACGATCAGGTTACCGACGTAGGTGTAAAGCTGGTCGCTGTTGACCACCAGCACGAAGTTGCCTTCGCTGTCACGGCGCACGGTCGGGTAATCTGCTTCCGGGGTGTCGCCGGGGCGCAGCAAGTTGAAGGGGCCATCCGCTTGCGGACGCGCCATGAAGCCCGTGCTGCCCGCTGCAACGATGATATCGACACCGCGCAAGAAGCTGGCGCTCAGCGGGTCGCCGGTGAAGTCCTGCGCGTGATCCAGCAGGATGATCTTGTTGATGCCCTGGGCTTCCAGCAGTTCGACCTGCTCCAGCACGAGGCCAACGGCGCTGACCAGCGGCTGGTTGTCTTCGGCATTACGCCCACCGAGTCGACTTCAGCCGCCGCCTGGTAGAAGGGGCCAGGGATGACGTGATCACCAGCGGTCAGGTGCAGCGTGTTGCCTTCCGGGGAAAGCTGGCGCAGCCCTTCCACGATCGTGGCGTAATTCAGCAATTTCGGTTCGAGGGTGTTGGGATCCTGGAAGGACGATTCATTATCGGAGCTGTGCAGAATCTGCAAGGTGAAGGTGCCATCTTCCTGCGCTACAGCGCCGGAGACGAGGACAACCATAGCCAGAACAAATACGAACAAACGCACGTTACGAAGCATAGTTCCTCCAACAAGATGGTAGTGAGCGACGCGCTGGATTTTCCGCGAATTTGGTTAGGAGATGTTTACGCAATTGCTAAATCGCGGTGAAGCAAGCGGGGAGTGTCTTAACACACCGGGTATCATTAAAGCTCTGACGACCAAAGCCATCGGCGTGGGCTTGCCATGCCACTTCTCGCACAAAACAATCCATGTTGAGGCCCGGACAGGCCAGAAGATACACCTTGTTCAACAAGAAGCCGCGCACCCGCCCCCACAGCCGCCATCCGACGAGACCGGGAAGAGGGTGCGGCGAAACGAGGAGCGCGGTCAGTCAGCAGAACTCTCGAGGACTTTGCCGTCGCGGTAAGGCATGTATTCTTCGATCCATTCCTGATCGTATTCCTGTACGAATTTCTCCGCCTGTTCCACGAGTTCACGGCTGCCCGTGAAAATCGGCACACGCTGGTGCAGGGAGTGCGGGTTGATCTTGAGGATGTCGCCCACGCCGTCGCTGCTGTAACCCCCGGCCTGCTGCGTGATGAAGGCCATCGCCTGCGCTTCAAACATCAGGCGGATCTTGCCGTAGGTCTTCTTGCTGTCGTAAGGGTAGAGGTAGATGCCACCCTTGAGCAGATTGCGGTGGATGTCGCTGACCATCGCGCCCACATAGCGGTGTGCCAGGGGCTTCTGGTCTTCGTCGCCGATGCCTTGCAGCCAGTTCATATAGCGCTGCACGCCTTCCGTCCAGTATTTCTGGTTACCCTGATTCACGCTGTAATACCTGGGCTTTTCCGGCAGGCGGATGTCCGGGTGGCTCAGGATGAACTCGCCTATCGCCGGGTCGAGCGTGAAGCCGTGAACGCCGTGCCCGGTGGTATAGACCATCATGGTGCTGCTACCGTAGATGACGTAGCCCGCTGCCAACTGTCGCCGTCCTTCTTGCAGCAGGTCTTCCATGGTGCCGCGTTCGCCATGCGTGAACTTGCGGTGAATCGAGAAAATGGTGCCGATGGAAGCGTTGGTATCAATGTTGGAGGAGCCATCGAGCGGATCGTAGAGCAGCACGTAGTTGCCTGTGTCGTATTGCACGGGAATATCGAGGATGTCCTCGTGCTCTTCACTGGCCATCGCGCAGACGCGCCCGGTGTGGTCGTTCATCTGGTAGATCACCTTATCGGCGAAGAGGTCGAGCTTTTGCTGCCGCTCGCCGAAGGTGTTCTCCGTCTCGGCTGCGCCCAGGATGTTGGTCAATCCGGCGCGTGTGGTCTCTTTGGCGATGATCTTCGCCGCCAATGCCATATCTTGCAGCATTTGCGTGAAGGTTCCGGTTGCATTCGGGAAGCGCTTCTGCTGCTCCTGAATGTGTCGCTCAATGGTAATAAATTTCGCCTTGGGTTCTGTCATAAGCGTTCTTTTCAATAACCTGTAGGTTTTGACGGGTGTGATAACCATATCCTACTGCATATTCGATTGTGCTGGCAATAAGACCGTGTTGGCCCGCCTTCAGGGCAATCGCTGCGAAATGCTTCGAACCACAAAGTCACCGATGTTGTTGGCGAAACCAGCCCTCACCTTCTCCCAACCGCCGCTTCGCGGATAGGAGAGGTGTAGTGGACCCCAATGATTGGACACAAGATGGCCGGAGTTCAGGGGGACTGTGCGTCAATCCGGTTGATAGACATAGAGCAGCAGGCCATCCGGCGCACGTAGCCCGAAGGAGCGTTCCCCCCAGGGCCTGGCTTCCAGCGGCTCGATGATGGTGACCCCCGCCGCTTGCAGGCGTTCGTATTCGGCGTCGATGTCGCTCACGCGGAATTTCAGGCGCATGCCTGATGGCGGCGGCTTCTGCTGCGGCTGCCCTGCGGGTGTGCCCATCAATTCCAGTTCAACCCGCGCATTAACCTGAAAGATCGTCCCGCGTTTGTGACCGTCGTCATAGCTGCCTATCACGGGCAGACCGAGCGTATCACGGTAGAAGGCCACATCGCGTTCGTGACGCTCCCCACGCCTAAAGGCGGGGGCTTCTGAACCACGCTTGCGGCAACCC
>CAZJWX010000114.1:0-7628 GCA_964549915.1 uncultured Anaerolineaceae bacterium
TCGTTTCGACTTACACCCTGTTTCGACCCTCCCAAGATGTGGGTAATGTATAGCCGAAGGCAAGTCCCCTTCACCCAACATTCGGCACATGAAAATAGGGCGCGTCGCGCGTCAGAAAATGCTGGATGATGACCTGATAGCGTTCGGGGAGCGTCTCCGGCAGGGCATCCGGCGCGAAGTAGCGCAAATCGAGCGTTTCGTCGTCGTCCGTCTGCAAAGCGCCGCCGACGACGCGGCAGGCGAAAATTACCGCAATCATGGCAACCTGGTCGCCGTTAGGATATTGGGCGATGTGCGCCTCGCCGCCGTAGACGCCGACGAGCCGTTCCGGTAAGACTTCCAGCCCGGTCTCCTCGCGCACCTCCCGGATGATGGCCTCACCAGGTTCCTCGCCGGGTTCTATCGCGCCGCCGGGGATCGTCCACAGGCCATTGTCGCTGCGCTGTTGCAAGAGAATGCGTCCCTCGTCGTCGGTCATCAACGCTCCGGCGACGGGCATCATGATCAAGTCATGGCCGATCTTCTGACGCAGGCGGAGAATGTAAGCGGGCGTGGGCATCGGTGACGGCCTCCTGGTCTGTGGTCTGCATGTGGTTCACAGAGGGGGTTGTACCACAAAGCGACCCGAGCCGACAGCGTGCGAGCAACAGGGTATGGGAATCCACTGGCGTGGATTTGCCATAAATAAGATCAAGTTGTTCGGCGGCTCAGCAAGCCATCAATAGGAATCGTCGTGCGAACCGTGCGTGGGCGGGTTCTTATGTACCGGGACGGGCACGCGGGCGGGTTTACGCCGTTTTTGATCGGGATTGAGGATTTCGCCGATCTGCTCCGCGATCTCGCGGCCTACTTCTGCCAGGTCATCCCAGATGGTGCGCTTATGGTTGCTCATAGAGCGCTCTTCTAACCCCATACTACATTGGATGATTTGTGTTAGTTAAACAAAAGCCCCAGGATTCGCGGGGCTTCGTCGCAGATGGACCTAATGAGACTCGAACTCATGACCTCTTCAATGCCATTGAAGCGCTCTCCCAGCTGAGCTATAGGCCCATGTTGATGCTGATTGTATTCAGCGGGCGGTGGCCTGTCAAGTTACAGTCCGGCTCGTTGCAGAATCATCTGCGCTGATTCGCGCATCTCCGTCAGCACATCTTCCGGAGGAGTCAGCGCGCCGGGACCGCCTTGCAGGAACTCCGTTAGCGACTGCACGCCATCACTTCCCGCGCAGGCACAGCCCGGTTCATCGAACCACTGAATTGTCTGGTCATCGGCATCGAGATGTGCCCCGTGCACGCCCCCTGCCGGACTGGGCCAGACCCAGGATGTCGTCACGTTTGCCATGTCAGCCATCCTCATTGAGCAGTTCCATGCCTGAAAGATAGCCCAGTTCGCTTAGCCAGACATGAAACGTCAGCTAACGCTGCCTTGGTATTCCGGCAAGCGCCCGCAAGCGCCCGCAAGCGCCCACAAGCGCCCGCAAGCGCCCGCAAGCGCCCGCAAGCGCCCGCAAGCGAATGAAAGACGCGCCCCAGTGATGAGGCGCGACGCTGTGCTGTGCGAGCGACATACTGCTCTTACTGCTGCAAGGGATACCCCGCTGACTGCCAGGCGATGATGCCACCCAGATCATAGATGTCCGCGTAGCCTGCGTTCGCCAGAATACCCGCCGCCTGGGCGCTGCGGTTGCCGCTGCGGCAGTAGACGACAATCGGCTGCCCCTGCGGCACTTCGTCCAGGCGGGAAGCCAGTTCTTCGACCGGGATATTGACCGACCCTGCGATGTGTCCGGCGGCGTATTCCCCGCGCGTGCGCACGTCGATCAAGAGATGATCGGTGCTGGGGGTATATTCCTGGTTGTAAGCAACCGGGCTGATATTCTCCACCGCTGCCGAATCGGCACCGCCGCCACAGGCACTGAGGACGACCGTGCCCAGCAGCGCGATGATCATGACCAACATCGTACGTTTCATTGAGACTCTCCTCTGATTCCCACTACCGACTCGGTAACCTTATTCATGCTACGGTATAAGCCGCCATCCTGTGCCGCTGAGACGCTTATACCTTCGCACAGCGGCGGCTTATAGACAGCATTATGGCGGGTTTCGGCGCAGTTTCCCAGTCGCATCAGGAAGGCCACAGGAAGGTCATGGATCGCGGTCGAGCCGAACCTCAGCCACCAATCGCCAGTGGTACGATGTTGAACAGTTCATCCAGCCCGTCGAACTCGGGGTTGAAGAGGTTCTCCAGCAGGGCACCGAGCAAGTACAGGGTATCGTCCACTACGATGCCCGTCGTCGCGCCGAATTCCAGCGGATACTCCGTCACCAGGGAGGCGCTGTTCCAGTCGTCGTCGCTCTCCAGGTGATACACCACGTTCGCTTCCCCGCCCGCAACCTGGTTGGCGATCACCAGCAGGCGGCCTTCGGCGTCCCATTCCATGCCATCCGCGCCCACGTAAGCCGCTTCCGTCTCGATCTGGGTGAAGGCTTGCGGGTCATCCAGCGGCACGCGGAAGAGCAGGCCATCGTTGGACTTGACCACGACGAGGTATCCGTCCGGGTTGTAGACGATGCCATTCAGCGCGAAACCTTCGCCCGCGAAGGCTTCGTCTTCCAGCAAGATTTCCGCTTCGCCATCCAGCGGCACGCGGTAGATGATCGGCGCGAAGCTGTCGGTCACGTAGACCGTACCTTCGTCGTCCACTGCGATGTCATTGGCGAAGTGGTTGCTCTCCGGGCGCAGCGCTCCCAGGTCGTAGTAGTTCAGCAATTCGCCCGATTCCATGTCGTAGACGCCCAGGCCAGCCGTCACTACCTGGGTCTCTTCGCTGGTGCGCAGCCCCACGCCTGGATCCGAATTGGCGACCAGCACACGACCGCGTTCAACATCCAGGTAGACGCCAATCGTCGAGATGAGCTGTTCGTCCTCGACCAACTGCGTGATTTCGCCCGCAGCGTTGGCGACATAGACTGCGCCGTAGAAGAGCGATGTCAGATAGAACTGGTCGGATTCAGCATCGAAGTCAATGCCTTCCGGATACAGGTTCTCCTGCGTGACGGTGATGGTCTCGGCAGCCATATCGTCTTGTGCGAGAAGGGAAACGGCTCCGAAGATGAGCAGGAACACGGCAACCAATGAGAGTGCGCGGGTCTTCATAATGCACTAGCTCCTTTGAAAACGTATGTCCGTGAAACCGCCGGGCAGGTTGCGCTGAACCGGCCCGGCGCACATAGAAGTCTAGCACACTGCCGTGTGCACTGGCGTGTGCAAACGAAATGGAGTGCGTAATGCCATGGTTGGTTCATTGGCTGCTGTCAGCGTTGGGTGCGGCGCAGCACCTGCTGGTACGCCATCAGGGTATCCCTGGCTGTCTTGCGCCAGGAATAGCGCGTGATTTGTGCCAGCCCCTGGTTAATCATGGTCTCGCGCAGAGGTTCTTGCAGCAGCAGCGCCAGGATCGCCCCGGCCATGCTGCGTGCGCTATCCACCAGGTATGCGCCGCCTTCCAGCACCTCATCCGCCACGACCGAATCCCAGGCGACGACAGGCGTCCCACAGGCCATGGCTTCCAGCGGCGGCAGGCCGAAGCCTTCGTATTCGCTGGGGAAGGCGAAGACGCTCGCCAGCCGATACAGGGCGGGCTTGTCCGCTTCTTCCACGTAGCCCAACCAGCGAACATAGGGTTCGATGTTCAGCCGTCGTGCGTATTCGCGCAAATCGGCGTACAGCGGCTGCGACCAATCCGGCTCCTTGCCCGCCAGCACCAGCGGGATGTTCTCGCCCTCGGCTTCGCCCACATAGGTATAGGACAGCAGCAGCTCGTTGATCTGCTTATGCGGCAAAAAGCCGAATCCACCCAGGACGAACTGCTCCGGCAGGTCGTAGCGTTCGCGCACGGCCTCATCACGTTCACTGCCCATGCGCGGATGGTAACGCTCTTCCGGGGCGAGGTAGGTCACCGTGATGTCGTCTTTGGCGACCCTCAACTGCTCTTCGATGTCCAGCTTACTCGTCTCGCTGATCGTGAGGATGTGCGCCGCGCCGCGCGTCGCGGCACTCACCAGCGAGGTGTACAGGCGGTTGAAGAATCCCTGGCTGTATACCGGATAGAGCAGCGGAATCACATCCAGCACGGTGACGACCAGCGGCACCGGGGACGCGAGCGGCGGCCCCCAATACGGCACATGCGCCAGCTCCGCGCCGCTGCGCCGCACAGCCTGCGGGAATCCGCGTTGTTCGAAGAAGATTTTCCCCGCTTTGCCCGTATGCTGGCGCTTGCCAGTTGGCAGGATGTCCACGCCGTCCGGGATTCCGTCGGGTTGGGGATTGTGGGGCGGCAGCACAAGGGTCATGCGCAGGTTGCTATCTATGCGCCGCAAATGAGTCACCAGGTGGCGCAGGTATTGTCCGCTGCCGACATGTGGCTGATCCCAGAACCAGCCATTCAGGGCGATGTGCATTGCGTCTTCTGTCCTCGGATGGTGATTGGTTATGGTTTTTCAGAACCCCGGCAGTCCCTCGTAGGGGCAACTCGCGGGTGGCCTGTGGGCATTGGTGCGCTCCCGTACGCCGCCATTTTAATGGGCGTCGTCCTCCGCGTCCGATTCGCTCATGCAGGTTTCACACAGCGCGTAGAATTCCAGCAGATGCCCGGTCACATGGACGTTGAACTGCGACTCGATGCGCTGCGTCAGTTGATCCAGGCCGCAATTGTGAAATTCGATCACGCGGTGGCACTGGGTGCAGATGATGTGGTGGTGATGCCCCCCGGGGAGCATGACGTACTGCGGAGTCATGCTGCTGTCCACGTAAGTTGGGCGAATGATGCTCAACTGCGTCAGCAAATCCAGCGTGCGAAAGACACTGGCACGCCCGATGGACTCATCCACCTCATGCACCGCTTGCAGCACCTGGGTGGAGGTCACATGCCCCCCCAATTCGTGCAGCACACGCAGCACCGTCAGCCGCGCATGAGTCAGCTTATAGCCCGATTCACGCAGGCGCATCTGGTGACGTTCGAAAGTGCCCGGCGCAGGTTCCATGAGTGTCATCCTGTCATTTTTGTCGCTTTCTCAGGGCAATTATGGCAGAGAATCGCCGAATTGTCGGCAGAGAATACGCCGATTCCGCACGCGCACCGGGTTCTTTCGCCGCTTGCCAGCTCATCACAAGCCCTCGATTCCCATCTACGGCGATTTCCGGTACTCTTGAGGAGAGTAGAGCGAATTCATACCATCCTGGAGAAACCCGCGCGATGACGACGACACAGGATCTAACCCAGCAATGGGGGCAGGTCGTGCAACCTGCCGTCTGCGAAACCTGCGATTGGACGTTCCTGCTGACGGATACATCGGTGCAGCGCTGCCCGAACTGCTTCCGCACAGCGATTCAGACCTTTGATGAAGACCTGGAACAGCTCGCGTCCATCGCCCCGCCGGAATTGGTGCAGCCCTTCAGCCTGACGCGCGAACAACTAGCGCGGACGCTGGCAGCCTTCGTCAACGGGATTCCGCTCCCGCCTCGTGATCTGAAGCCGGAGGCTCTGGCGGCGCGGGCACAGCGCATCTACCTGCCCAAATGGCTGCTTGATGCAAAAGTCGCGGCGAAGTGGCGTGCTGAAGCAGGCTATGAATATGAGGTCGAGAGCTACCGCCAGCGCTATCGCGGTGGGCAGTGGCAGTCCCAAAAAGTTCTTGAGAAGCGCTTCGACTGGGAGCCGCGCCTGGGGCAGTTGCAGCGCGAATACGAGAACGTGCCCGCCCCCGCGCTGGATACTGACGCCGCGTTGGAGCGTCAGCTAGGCGTCTTCATGGCAGCCGCCCAACCCTACGCCCCCGACCTCGTTGCGGAGAGCAGCATCCGCCTGCCCAACCGCACCACTGACGCCGCCCTGCACGAAGCGCAGGAGGTCATGCGCCGCCGCGCCGCCGAAGAATGCCAGAAAGCAGCGGGCGCGGAAGACATCCGCCAGTATAAATGGCAGGCCAGCATGACCGATTCCAACTGGACGCTGCTGCTGCAACCGATGTTCAGCACGTACTACCACGACGACCGGGGCATCGTCCGGCAAGTGCGCATCAACGGAGTCAGCGGCAAGATCTTCGGGCAGCGGCGCGGCTCCATGCGGCGGGCACAGCGCATCGCCCTGGTCGGATTGCTGGTCGCGGCAGTGGTGATGCTCGGCTCGATTGTCGGCGCATTGGCGCTGGAGAATGTGCGCGAGTTCAGCATTGCGGTGGCGGTGGTCGCGGGCGGGGTCGGCATCGGCTCCCTGGTGCCGATGATCCGCGTCTGGAATTTCAACACCCAGGAAGCCAAACGCGAGGCAGGCCAGCCCATGTGACGCCTGGCGAAAATGCCCCGACGGCGAACCTTCGTGGGGGCATTTGTTTGCGCGGTGACCCGGAGAGGCCGGGACTCACCAGAGTCCCATGCTCAGGTTGATCACGACTCCCGCCAGCAGGTTCATCAGGAAGGGCAGCAAAATCAGGTAGAAGACCGTGCGCCGCTGGAAGACACCCAGGAACATCATCGTGCTCTTGATGTCCACCATCGGGCCGAAGCTGAGGAAGGCCACAATCGACCCCGTCGTGAAGGTGTTGACGAACGCCAGTGCCAGGAAGCTATCCACCGTGCTGCACACGCTCAGCAAGAAGGCGAAGCCCTGCATCACCAGCACGCTGATGACCGCACCCTGGCCAATCGCCAGCAAATCCTGCTGATTGACGAGGGTCTGCATCCCCGCCGCCAACAAACAGCCAATCACCAGATAGCGCCCCATCTCGAAGAATTCGCTGCTGGCGATGGTCAGCGCCTGCCCCATCCCCTGCCAGAAGCGCGGGCGCGGTTCGGGGATGTCGGGGACTTCGCTGTCATCCAGCAAGCTGGCGGGCAGCAGCACCTCATGGGGTTTGGCATTCAGGGCGAAGATCAGGCCGACGGTGATCGCCACAATCGCCGTGATGGTGAAGCGTGCAATGAAGACCGTGCCGAATCCGAAGGCGATGTATGTGCTGGCGAAGACAATCGGATTCATGAAGGGCGCAGCCAGCAAGAAACTGATCCCTACCGAAACGGGCAGCCCCTTGGTGAAGAGCCGCCGCGCTACCGGAACCACACCGCATTCGCAGACCGGGAAAACCAGCCCCAGGAAGGCCCCCCCGATGGTGCTCAAGACGCGATTCTTGGGCATCCAGCGGGCGATGTCGCTGGGGCGGATGAAGGCTTCGATCAAGCCAGAGGTCAGCGTGCCCATCAACAGGAAGGGCGCGGCCTCAATGAAAATCCCCAGAAAGCGCGTGGCGAAAATCTGCACCACCGTCGAGGGAGCGCGTCCGCTGTTGAGGACGGCACTCGCCAGCAAGGCGATGACAATCAGGCTGGTGACCATGTAGGCCAGGGGACGTAGTTGTACCGGGAAGATGCCCCGGGCATCGGGCGATTGGGTTTGCATCGTGGCTGCACTCCAGAACAATCTCGCCCGTATTATGCGTAGCCTTACAGCGTGGGGGAAGGGTTGAACTGAGTGCGTATACCACCAGTCTTCAAGAAACTATATGGACTTCACCGTATCCCGCTTATGGACAAAGCAATTAGACATCACACAAAACAGGTGGTAGATACTTTTC
>CAZJWX010000115.1:0-7626 GCA_964549915.1 uncultured Anaerolineaceae bacterium
AGTGGTGAAGAATAGAGCATGTCCTATTTTTGCAAGTATCCCGTAGCGATGCCAACAATGGCGGCCTGAGCCGACGTGGATTTCTGCGCAACTCCGCCCTCTTCCTCGGCGGCAGCGCCGTCGGCGGCGTCGCGACCGGGAGCGCCCTCAATTTCTGGAATCGTTCGCAAAACGCCTCGCCCAATCCGCTGGTCGCCACAGAACCGCAGCCCCCTTTGACGGTCAGTACGCCGGGTGGGCTGCGGATACATCATCTACAAACAGGCTATGTCGCCGTCAAGGCCAGTCATCGCAGCTACGACGGACGCGACGGCGGCGGCATCCTCGCCATCGTCGCCGACCGCACCTGGACGGACTGGATGCCCGTGTCAGTCTGGGTCATCGAGCATCCGGAAGGCGTAATTCTGGTCGATACCGGCGAGACCTTCCGTGCGATCCGCGACTCAGACTATCACAACTGCGATCCCGGCACCAACTTCTTCTACCGGTCGTTCTTGCGCTTTGCCATGCACCCGGAAGACGAGTTGCTGCCACAGCTTCAGCGGATCGGAATTCGTCCTTCGGATGTGCGCTGGGTCGTGCAGACGCACCTGCACGGCGATCACATGGGCGGCCTGCGTGATGTCGCCGACGCGGAGGTCATCGTCTCCGAAGTCGATTATCCTGCGGCGATTGGCACGCTGCCCTGCCGCTATCCGGCGGACTTTGCGCCTACATTCGCACGCTTCGCTGATGGATCGCTGCCTGGCTTCGCGCGTGTGATGAGCCTGACGCGGGCGCAGGATGTCTTCATCGTACCCACGCCGGGGCATTCCGAAGGGCATCAGTCGGTGGTGCTGGTAGATGATGGCGTTTCGTACTTCTTCGCCGGGGATGCATCCTTTGATGAGCAGCAGATGCTGGCAGGGGGCACCGCCGGGATCGCCGCACAGCCCGCAGCCATGCGCAGTTCGCTGGACGCCATCCACACCTACGCCGTCAGCACGCCGACCGTCTACCTTCCGTCGCACGATCCGGCGCTGCGGGAACGCCTCGCCAACCGAAGCGTCGTTGCTGCCAGCGACGACCCTAACGAGGACTGAACCCCGAGAAGGATCGTGCATTGAGGGCGGATTTCCAGCCGGGGTATAATCACCGTCTGCCGAATCCGAGTTGAGTCCATCGATGAAACGTATTCTGTACGTCTACAACACCAACCCGACCTTCGTACAGTTGGACGAGGCTATCTTGCGCGAGGTGTACGAGGTGCGGGCGCTGTACGTGCGTCATCGCAGCGCGGGGCTGCTGGCGCAGATGTGGCGCGAGACGCGGGATGTCGATGGGGTCGTGGCCTGGTTCGCCAGTTGGCACAGCCTGCCGGCGTTCCTGGCGGCGAAGCTGCGCGGAATTCCGACGCTACTGATTACGGGCGGATACGATGTCGCGAACGCACCAGAGATCGACTATGGTTTGCGGCGCGGCGGGCTGCCGAAAGTACTCAGTGGCGCAGCCTTCCGCCTGGCCGATCAAGCGCTGGCGTTCTCGGAAAGCGCCTACCAGGAAGCGCTGCGCAATACGCCGTTGACGCCAGCGAAGACCCGCGTGCTGCCGCTGGGCGTGCCGGATCATCCAGCCTTCGCCCAGGCGACCCCCAGGGAAGCTATCGCGCTGACCGTCTCTTTCCTGGATGCGACTGCAATCCGGCGCAAGGGGGTGGATCGCTTCGTGGCGGCGGCTGCGCTGCTGCCGGATGTGCGCTTCGTGGTGGTTGGGAAGCTCAACGACTCCGCCGCCGAACAGCTTCGCGAGGCTGCTGCGCCCAATGTGCATTTCACCGGATTCGCCTCCGACGATGAACTCGCCGATTGGCGCACCCGCGCCGCCGTCTATGTGCAGGCATCGGCACACGAGGGCTTCGGTCTGGCCCTCGCCGAGTCGATGTTGGCACGCAGCGTGCCGATTGTCTCCGGCGCAGGATCCCTACGCGAAGTCGTCGATTCTGCTGGAATCTACCTGGAAGATCGCACACCGCAAGCCATCGCAACCGCAATTGACTCTGCACTGCACCTGCCCATGCTGGGGGAAGCCGCCCGTGATCGCATTCTGCGCGAATTCCCGCTGGCGAAGCGCCGCAAGGGTCTGCTGCAAGCAGTGGAATCCCTCACGAGAGACTGAGGCCACAGACGATTATTGCACCAGCGCCTTCGCGTTGGAGAGCACAACCACATCGCGATCGGTGACCTTCGTCTGGAAGCGAATGCCGTCCTCTGTGCGCCACATCTCCGTCGTCAATGTATCGCCGGGGTAGACCTCGCGGCTGAAACGCACGGACATTCCCTTGAAGCGCGAAGGGTCGTTGTCGCAAAAGTGCTTGAGGATGGCGCGTCCCGCGAAGCCATACGTCGCAAGGCCATGCAAGATCGGCTTCTCGAAGTTGCCGACCTGCGCCATTGCCGGGTCAGCGTGCAGGGGGTTGATGTCACCGCTGAGGCGATAGATCAGAGCCTGTTTCGTCAGCGTCTGCTCGATGTGCACGGCATCCGGCGCACGATCCGGCATCTCAATTTTTTCGCTGCTGCCGCGTTCACCACCATAGCCCCCCAGCCCACGAATGAACATGCTGGCAGTCGTCACAGCGATGACCGAGCCGCTTTCATCTTCACATTCCACATCAGTCACCATCAGCATGCCGCTGCCCTTGTCATAGATGCTGCGGATGATCGGCGTGCAGGTGATCGTCCCTGCGACCGGAAGCGGCTGCTTAATCTCCAGCGCCTGTTCGCCGTGTACCAGCATCATCGGATTGAACTTGATCCCCTGAATATCCCCGCTGACGATGGCCTCAATCATCTGCCCGCTGTAAATCACGGGCATCGTCGGCAGGGCAGCGAAGTCGTTGTGCAATTCGTAGACAAATTTCAACTCGTCCTGGTCGAGCCAATCCGCAGGAGCACCCACTCCCAGGGCATAGAGCACTGTATCGCGCTTGCTGAAGGAGAACGTAATCGGCGGCAGCGATGTCCCTACCACCTGATTGACCTGTTCGAGCGTAACCATCTTTGTGCATCCTCTCGTAAGAAGTTTTTTCGCTGCCCGGTATTGTAGCGCGGTTGTGCCAGGCTGAATAGCAGATGCTGTGCTGTAGGCCGAGTGTGAGTGATTTTGTGGGGGTGCTCAAGCGTGGGGTGAACGGGGTGTTACCAGCACCATACGATGCGATCACCAAGCACGGTCTGCAAATCGGCGCTGTCGGACTGAAGCAGGTGCCGGATGTCGCGGTTATACGCGGGACAAACGACCGCATGGAGTCAGTCCAGGATAGGCGACCCGCCCCTCCAAGCACTACCTCTGTCCGCGATACGCCGCTCTATCCCCGTCTCGTGGGTTACGATGGGTTCCCGGTGAATTTTGAGCGCTACGCCCCGGCAGATCAAACAAGCATTCGTGATCTCTTGTCGGCGATCCAGGCCGGAGCGTAGCGGGACGGCTCTGCCGAACCGCCCTGAAGCAAGTTACGAGTCCACGCCGCCGATGGTGACGTTATCGACGCGCAAGGTGGGCACGCCCAGGCTGCCGAAGAAGGGAATCTGCTGCAAATCGTTGCCGACATCACTGATGTTCCGCAGCAAATCACCCAATGTCGTGGCGATGGTCACGCCACCTACGGGCTGGCGAATCTCCCCATTTTCGATCCAGAGACCATTGGCGGACATGGAACAGTCCCCCGTCACCGGATCGATACCGCCCGTCTGCATCACGCTGATGACGTACAGCCCGCGCTCTACGCCCTTGATGATGTCCTCCGGCGACTTTTGCCCCGGCTGCATGTAGAAGTTGCTCGGCGATAGCGCAGGCATAGAGCGATGCCCCACGCGGCCTGCATTGCCCGTGCTCATCTTGCCTTCTTTGGCGGCGGTGTAGCTGTCATACATCAGGTTTTGCAGGACGCCCTCGTCAATCAGGCGGGTGGCACCTGTGGGAACGCCTTCGCCATCGAAGGGCGCGGAGGCAAAACCACCTTCCAGCCGCCCGTTGTCCATCAGCGTGACCATGCTGCTGCCGACTTCCTCGCCCATCTTGCCCATGAGGAAGCTGCGGCTGCGCTGCCAGCTTTCGGCGGAGAGCGCCTGCGCATAGGCCATCAGAATCTGCGCCCCAACGAAGTGATCCAGCACGACGCTGGCCTTCTGGGTCGGAATCGGTTTTCCACCCAGGATGCTGATGGCTTTCTTCGCAGCCGCCGCGCCAATCTCCTCGGGGTTCAGTTGATGGAAGAAGTTGGAGACGCGGAACGCTGCCGCGTTGACCATGCTGCCTTCCGCATCGCGGGCGATTGCCGCGACCAAACCGTAAACCCCAGTGCGCCCATACGATCCGGCGAAGCCCTTGGAGTTGGCGAGGTAGGTGTGCGTGATGCCGTCATTGTACGAGCAGCGATTGGTCAGGAAGACGCGCTCGTCGTAGTCCAGGGCAGCGCGTTCGATGCGCCTGGCGAAATCGACCTTCTGCTCAACGGGCAAATCCACCAGCTTCGCATCGTAAATGCCGAGGTCAGCTTCGGGGATGGGCTGGGGTTCGGGCAGCTTGCGGAATTCATCCGCCGTCGCCACCTGGGAGAGTTCGACAGCCGTCTTCCAGGTCTGTTCGACGCTCTCTTCAGAGAGATCCGAAGTGTAGGCGTAGCCCGTCTTGCCCCCGTTGATGACGCGCACACCCATCCCGCGTGATCCGGCCTGGGAGAGTTTTTCGACGTTGCCGCCCTCAACCTGGACGGTGGTCTCACGCTCATCGGTGATGATGACCTCAGCTTCTGCGCCATCGACGGCAGCTCTTGCCGCAATTTCCTTAGTAAGTTCGAGATAATCGGTCATAGCAAGTTGTCCTTGTCAGTAGTCAATGAACAGTTTTTGGTTTTGGGGCACTGTCATGTGGTGCCCAGCCAACATTGCAGGCGTCTTGCGTCCTACCGTTTCGCCAACAGCAGTTATTCCCCGGTGCCGCCGACCATCACTTTCGGAATGCGCACGGTGGGTTGCCCCACGCTGACGCGGGCGGCCTGTCCCTTGCCGCAGGTGCCGAACCCTGGATCGAGCGCCAGGTCAGTGCCGACCATATCAATCTCTTGCAGCACGGTCGGGCCATGTCCGCTGATGGTCGCGCCGCGCAGGGGGGCGGTCAGCTTACCATCTTCGATCAGGTAGGCTTCGGTAGCGTTGAAGACGAAATCGCCCCTGGCAATATCGGCCTGCCCGCCCGCCATGCTCTTGACGAAGATGCCGTTCTTGGTGCTCTCGATGATCTCCTGGGGATCGTGTTCGCCGGCGTCAATGAAGGTGTTGGTCATGCGCGGCATGGGCATGTGTCGGAAACTCTCGCGGCGTCCGTTCCCGGTGGAGGCTTCGCGCCCCACCCGGCGTGCTTCCGTCAGATCCCACATGTATTCCTTGAGCACGCCTTTTTCGATCAGCACGGTGCGGTTGCTGGGGGTGCCTTCGTCATCGAAGCGCAGCGATCCGCGCCGCCCCGGGATGGTGCCGTCATCGATGGCAGTGATGAGCGGAGAAGCGACCACCTCGCCCAGCTTGCCGCTGTAGGCCGAGCCGCCCTTGGTCACGAAGTCCGCTTCCATCTGGTGCCCACAGGCTTCGTGGAAGAGGACGCCGCCCCAGCCATTCGGCAGCACGACGGTGGTTTCTCCTGCCGGAGCCGGACGTGCGTCAAGCATCTTGACGGCGGCCTCCGCCATGCGCTCGATGAGAGCAACCGGGTCGTTATTCTCGAACAATTCCAGGCCGATTTGCCCGCCGAAGCCTTCATAGGCGCGTTGGAGCCTGCCCTCACGTTCGGCAATCACACCCCCGCCAAATTCGCAGAATGTGCGGTCATCGTGCACATAAACCCCGGTGCTGTTGTAAATCCAGACGCGGCGGCTGCGTTCACGGTAGCTGCCAAAAACCTGCTTGATAGCCGGGTTGTAGGCGCGTCCGGCCTCGTCAATGCGGTGCAGGATGGCGGCCTTGTCCTCGATGCTCATCTCGTCGAACGACCTGGCGATGGCGAACTGCAAGGGGCTTTTGCGTTCAGTGAGGTCGATCATCTGTGGCTCGGTGCTGCCGCTCCCTGCGGCGGCTGCGGCACGAGCAGCATCCAGCAGGCTCGCTTCACTGAGGTTATCGGTGTAGGCGTAGGTCGCCATCGTGCCGAAGAAGACGCGCACCCCGGCACCGCGATCCGCCCCGCGAATGGCCTCTTCCAACCGCGCATCATCCAAGCCCAACCGCAGCGATGTGACATCTTCCACGTAAATCTCGGCGAAATCTCCCCCGGTCTTGAGTGCCTCGCGCAAGACCTTCTGTGCTGTTTCCTGTGCAATCATCTACATATCCCTTTATTCACGAATACCGAACGGACGGCATTACACCGCTCCACGTCCCACTATACGCAATAATGTGAAAATGGGTTCAAGATTGGGGCGCTCTACCCCGGGATGGGGTGCAAATCGCAATGCGAATCACGAAATGAAATCACCTTCAGTTTGGGGTATAATCGGCAGCAGACAAACTCGTGACCAACAGTGACAGGGAGCGCTCCCGATGCCGAGTGTCATCAGCAACACTGCCAAACAATCCGCTGCCGATATTCGGGATTTTCGTGAAGTCTTCGCCGAATTTGCGCGCGAGATTCCGGCGGATGCCTGGGAGCAGCCGACGGGCAGCCGCAATAAAGATTGGACGCTGCGGCAGACGATGGCTCATCTGGTTGCCATCGCCCAGGCTTTCAATCGGGCAGCCCAGGCAGCGGTGACGCAGATGCCTCTGCTGACTCCGGGAATCGAGAAGCGCGGAGACCTGCGCGCCTGGAATCGCTCGCAGATTGCGGAGCTTTCCACCGTGGCACCGGAAGCGCTGGTAGAGCGGTTGCTGGTAGAACTGGATTTCGCGGCGCAGTACCTCACGGGTCTCAGCGATGATGATCTGCACCAGACGGCTCATTTGCGCGTTTACGGGCGTCCAGCGACAGCTTCGGACTTCCTCGATTTCCAGATTTCGCACGCGGGGGTCGTACACGGCGCACAGGTCACGCGCCCGCTGGATCAACCGCCGCTATGGGAACGCTTTCCGTCCAGCTTGCAACATCGTACCATCGAGCGCTTCTTGCGTCAGATGGCCGTCGCCTATTGGCCTGAATACGGAGGCGAGGCACTGCGGGCGATCAACTTCAGCATCGGCGGCGAGAACGGCGGGGAGTGGCACACCTGGGCTGGCTCAGAAGGGGCGACCGTCTACGAGGGCAACTCAGAAGACGCCAGCTTCACCATGCGCTGCACGGATGTCAACGCGCTCTTCAGTCTCTTCACCGTGCATCTGCCGCTGAGGGACGCTATCCAGGGGGGCGCGATCCAGTTTGAGCCGGATTGGCGCTCCGTCATGGACTTCCTGGATCTGTTCGCGCCGACTGAGCCGAGATTGTAGTTTGCAGTCGTCAGCTTACGGTTTGTCTGGCGTGATGGGCGATAATCTCATCGAAAGAGGCCATGTTGATGGCTTACTCAGCTTCCAGCGCAATCCCATCATAGACCAGCGCCAAATCAAGCGTAATTCCCACGCTTACGAGATTGCCCCTCATCCAACGACATCATGCAACAGC
>CAZJWX010000116.1:0-7431 GCA_964549915.1 uncultured Anaerolineaceae bacterium
TAAGGACACCAGTAGTTCCGTCACCATTCTGATGAGATAGCGAAGATAGATAATCAACTCAGCCTCCCGCCACTTTACCGTACTTATTGTGTTGGTAAGCAATCAACACTTCTCGGATGATGACTGAACTCGACTGAGGAGTCAAGTAACAAAATATAAACCTATGCAATTAATTGTGCGTAGAGCAAAAGAATTGACATCTGGAATCGGTTGGGATAACCTCTTTCTCGCTGATGCTGCACGAGGATTCTGAAATGACTTTTTGTCGTGTTATTTACATATCTCGATCCGCCGCAGCATCTTTCACTCATATAGCGCTCGTGCCTTCTCGAGATCATCAATAATCGTTTCGCGCAGGTCATCCGGTGCGAGTACCTTCACATTCGGCCCCCAGCCGCGCACCCAGGAGAGGATTTCCAGCCAGCCAACTACCTCAGCACGCCAATAGAGCCAGCCATCGTCTTGCAGATATTTTTCTTCCGTTGGCAAAAACTGTGATTCCAGAACGCGACTTGCCACATGTGGGGCGAAAAGGAGTTCAATGGTTTTTGTTGCTTCGCCATACCAGATCCCCCAGGCGTGCCGCAGCAAGTCATTTACATTCAAATGCTGGCGTTGCTCGAACTCATCCTGCGTCAGATAAGCACGTTGAATACGATCTGGCTTGAATGTTCGCAGCGCATTGCGCTGGTGGCTCCAGGCGATGACATACGTTCCATCTCCGAAGACCATCGGTTCAAAGAGATAAACTTCAATATCGTGTGGTTCCGGTTGGTCGGCTTCCCGTTTGATGTATTCAATATGGACAATCCGCTTTTCGCGCCATCCTTGCATCAATGTGCGCCAGATGTGAGTCTGCTCCTCACTATGGGGGCGCTCTAGCTCTAACTGCCGAACAGCTTCTAGCAGTGACTCCACCAGGTCTTCGCTCTGGATGGCGGGAATGATCTTCTGGATGGCCGTCACCATGAAACCAGGAGCCTTGCCCGTCATGCGGATGATTCGCCGCAGCGCAATGTAGACGGCCAGCGCCTCATCCGGGTGAAAGCGAACGTTGCTCAGCACCTCAGATGGATCGATGCGATATCGCCCCCGGCTCACTTTATCGAGAATGCCCTCTTGCTTGAATTCTTCAATGTAGCGATATGCAGTCGCACGATCGCAGCCCAAGTGTTCGGCAAGTTCCTCCGCCGTGACACCGGCAGTGCTGCGCTGCAAAAACAACTTGGCTATTTCCTTCGCTTCTCGCTTGCTCTGCGCATGTCCCATACCGTTTCCTCCTCGTTTTCCTCAGCGTAGCAAGGCAATGTCGCAAGTACTGCGACAATTAGAAAATTCTAACGGAGCGACTTTCCGAAGTTGGTGACATCCTACAATAGCTAGCAGTATATCGATTCACGCCAAATTTCGGTAATATATATCGCATGACACATATCCCATTCTGGGCAAGCTTATGACAGTGTTTACTTGCAACGCACAGCACAGCCTGCATCAACTTCACGTTCGATCTATTGCAGAAGCGCCCCATTGTTCGCTCCCTACCAGGGAGGCTGAGTTTCCAGACCGGAGAGTCACTACATTTCAACCGCGCCTGCCGTGCCCTGGTTCCACGGTGTAGCGCTTCTGACCTCTGCGATTCACCTGGCCTGTTTCGCGGAACAACGCCAGCACATGCAAACGCCTCCGTGCGAGTCCCTGCATCGCCAGCGTCCGCCGGGCAATGGGGCGGGTGATTTCGTTACCAATGACACCCTCCGCAAATACGAAGATTACTGGCCTTTTGTGCAATTTGTATGCCACGATATGTGCAAGTGACACAAAATTACACTGTGGAGAGTATTTTATGTCAGCAAAAAAAGTGCTTATCATGGGTGCTGCCGGGCGTGATTTTCACAATTTCAACACGTATTTCCGTGACAATGCGGACTATCAGGTCGTCGCCTTCACAGCGACACAGATTCCTGGCATCGACGAGCGGATTTACCCGGCTGAACTCGCAGGGGATTTGTACCCGGATGGAATCCCGATCCGCGCAGAAGCCGACCTGGATGCTCTCATCAAAGAGCACAGCGTGGAGCAGGTCATCTTCGCCTACAGCGATATTTCGCACGAGACTGTCATGCACAAGGCCTCGCAGGTGCTGGCGGCAGGCGCTGATTTCCGGCTGATGGGCCTGGACAACACCCTACTGAAGAGCCGCCGTCCTGTGATTTCCGTCTGTGCGGCCCGAACCGGCAGCGGCAAAAGCCAGACCTCACGCGCCATCGTCACCGAGTTGACCGCAATGGGTCAGCGTGTGGTCGCCATTCGCCATCCCATGCCCTATGGGAATCTGATCCGCCAGCGGGTGCAGCGCTTCGCAGAATATGACGACCTGGACGAATACGAGACGACCATCGAAGAACGCGAGGAATACGAACCGTACATTGATGTCGGCGCGGTGGTCTACGCCGGGGTCGATTATGAAGCGATCCTGCGCAAAGCGGAAGAAGAAGCGGATATCATCATTTGGGACGGTGGGAACAACGACCTGCCCTTCATCAAGCCAGATTTGCACATCGTCGTCCTCGACCCGCATCGTCCGGGGCATGAAATGCGGTACTATCCGGGGGAAACCAATGTCCGCATGGCGGATGTCATCGTCATCAACAAAGTCGATACCGTGGACTACGCCAACATTTTGCAGGTGCGGAAAAACCTCCAGATCATCAACCCCGGTGCCCAGGTGCTGGAAGCAGCATCGCCGTTGATTGTGACGGAGGGCGAATCGCTGCGAGGGAAGCGGGTCATCGTCGTCGAAGATGGGCCGACCACCACGCATGGCGAGATGAAATACGGCGCTGGCTATATCGCCGCACAACGCTACGGCGCCCACGTGATTGACCCGCGTCCGTTCGCGGTCGGCAGCATCGCGGAGACATTCGCCAAATATCCCCATGTGCAAGATATTGTGCCAGCCATGGGCTATGGTGATGCGCAGATGCGCGACCTCGAAGCGACCATCAACCAGAGCGATGCAGATCTGGTCGTCTCCGGAACGCCGATCGACCTCACGCGCATTCTGAACGTCAATCTGCCCATTCTGCGGGTGCGCTACGAACTGCAACTGATCGGCAGCGTCACACTCAGGGCATTGCTGGAACAGCACATGTCGGGGCTGGCTGCGCCGCTTTCGTAGCCCCCCCATCATCGTGGGAGCGATATTTCAAACGCCGATGAGTCGCTCCCACTCGTCGCGCTGTGCGAGCAGTTAAACGGCGAATCCACGCCAGTAGCATCTCCGCAACCTGCACATCGAAGCCACTGGCGTGGATTTGCCATCCGCCCTCTGCCCCGGAACAACCTCGTATGGAGACTCGTACCGAACAGTAGAGATACCCCGCGAGACGAGATGCCGGGAGCCTATACCACGCAATGTGGGTTTAATCGTCCGTGCCCATCCATGATAATTGTGGTATATGAGATGCACGAAGCAACCCAGATGGGTCGTTCGGCCTCACGAGATTTGACTGGTATCGGCATTTGAGGAGGATTCCCCATGACACAGTCAGTCGATGCCTACATTCGCACCATTCTCTATTTCGAGAATATCACCGCGGCGGAGCTGGCGTACATCACCGAAAACAGCGTGAAGCGCACATTCACAGCCGGAGAAATGATCTTCCTGGAGGGCGAAGCGGGGGATGGGCTGTGGATTGTGGAAAAGGGGCGAGTGAAGATTTACAAGCTCAGTCCCGATGGCAACGAGCATATTTTACACCTGCGCGGCCCTGGCAAGACGTTCAACGATATTGCCGCCCTCGACGGTGCAGAGAACCCCGCCAATGCCGCCGCTTTGAGCAACGAAGTGCTGGTGTGGCTGATCCCCTCAGATGTGATCCGGCAGGTACTCTTGCAGAATCCGCAGGTGGCGCTGAATGTGATTCGCCTCCTGGGTAGGCGCGTACGCCACCTGGTCAGCCAGATCGAAGACCTGGCACTGTATTCCGTCATCGTGCGGCTGGCGCGTTTCTTGCTGAAGCAAACGGAAGACCCCAGCCTCAGCGGCCCCGGCGTGACACGCACCGCAATCGCTGCCCACTTGAATACCACCCCGCAGACAATCAGCGTCGCCCTGCGTGAACTCGAAGCGGCGCAAGCAATCGAATTTAACCGCCACCGCATCACGATCATAGACGAAGACAAGTTGCATACGATTGCCATGCTATGACAATTGACATTGAATAAGCATGACATCCTTCACAGGCAGCATCGCAACTTAATCTAGCTTAAATCCTCCCCCGCCCGTCTGCCCTACTCTCAAAGCAAGTGTTAAGGAGAGAGGGCAAGCCCATGAGCCAACAAGACAACTGGTTTCCACAGATCAACACGACGCGCTGTACTGGCTGCGGCGACTGCATTACGCAATGCCCCACCGGAGCGCTCGGTTGGGATGGTGGCAAAGCTTCGCTCATCCACCCGAATCGCTGCATCTACTGCGCCACCTGTGAAGACCTTTGTCCGACAAGTGCGATTGAGCTGCCTTTCCTGGTAGTCACAACCAAGAAGAGTGAAGGATAGTCCAATGAACGAGAGAACCAGTTCCAACATTGCCCCCATTAGTTTTGTAGCCATGATCGGCATCGTTGTCGTGGTGCTGGCAGCCTTCCTGCCGATCCGCGTGGAAGTCGGGCCGGAAGCGGCTCAGGCTCAGGAAGAACCCACACCGCAAGCTGTGCAGGTCGCACAGGCCGAGACGAACGTCGTTGAATACACCTTGCGCACCCGAATCGGTGGTGACCCAGCAATGGCCTATGTTGGGGTCGGTGGGGAAATCGATGGCGTCGTCAATCCAGAGTTGGTCGTCAACCTGGGTGATACCGTTCGCCTGACCGTCGTCAACGGCGATCCAGCATTGCACGATTTGAAGATTGACGAATTCAATGTCTACACAGGCGAGATTATCGATGCAGAACAGAGTGTCACCGTCGAATTCGTGGCAGACCAACCCGGTCTCTTCGACTACTACTGCTCGATCCCTGGTCATCGGGACATCGGCATGGAAGGTGTGCTGCGCGTCGTCGGTGAAGTCGTAGCTGGTGACGAAGGTGCAATGGACGCTTCGTTAGAAGATGAAGGCTATGGCAGCGGCGACATGGATCACGGCCAGGCCGCTTCGCAGGCCGTCTCACCCGCAGTAGAGGACGCAGCCTCCATCGTGCGTCACCCGGCAGATTTGCCCGCGCCGATCACGGCAACCGAACCGCAGCACCATGTCGTAGAGATGACCGCTGTGGAAGTCGATGGCGTGCTGGACGATGGCACGACCTTCCGCTACATGACCTTTGATGGGCAGGTTCCTGGCCCGATGCTGCGGATGCGCGTCGGCGACACGATGGAACTGCGCCTGAGCAACGAAATCGAGAGCTTGCTGCCTCATTCGATTGATCTGCATGCGGTGACAGGCCCCGGCGGTGGTGCGGAGTTCACGCAGACGATGGCTGGCGAGGTGTCCGCCTTCAACTTCACGGCATTGCAACCCGGCCTCTACGTCTACCACTGCGCGACAGCCAGCATCGGCCACCACATTTCCAGCGGTATGTATGGCCTGATCCTGGTAGAACCTGAAGGCGGCCTGCCCCCGGTCGATCACGAATTCTACGTGATGCAGGGCGAAATCTACACAGAGCAGGACTTCGGCACAGAAGGACACCTGGACTTCAGCCACGAGAAAATGCTGGATGAAGATGCGGAATACTTCGTCTTCAACGGCGCGGCTGGTGCGCTCACGCAGGATGAATACGCGCTGCGTGCCGACGTGGGCGATACCGTGCGCATTTACTTCGGCGTGGGTGGCCCCAACGCAATCTCATCCTTCCACGTGATCGGCGAAATCTTCGACCGCGTGTATGACGAAGCATCGCTGACCAGCGAACCGCTGACTGATGTGCAGACGACGCTCGTACCGCCTGGTGGCGCGACCATCGTTGAGTTCACGCTGGATGTACCAGGTCGCTACATCCTGGTGGATCACGCGCTGAGCCGTCTGGAACGTGGGCTGGTCGGCTTCCTCTACGCTGAGGGTGAAGAAAACCCGACCATCTTCAGTGCCGAGAATCATCCAGAACAGTCCGGACATTAACGAACAATCCAAAAAAAATATCCGTAGGGGTGGGTCATGGCCCACCCCTTACAGACGGACACGGCGCTGCTGTGTTCACCCAAATACCGAATATAAAGGAGGCGAAAAGATGGAAACCAAGCGCAAGACAGGCATCGCCTTCGTGCTGATCCCATTGGCCTTGCTGCTTGTCGTGATGGCGGCGTGGGCGCAGGAAGAAACACCCATGCCGGAAATCACCGAGGAGCCAATCCCTCACGAACTGCCCACAGACGACCTCACCCGCGCGGCGGAAGCTGCTGTCGAAGCGGGAACCTACGTCGGGCAGGTAGTCAATCCGCCCATTCTGGTGCAGGACTTCGAGGCTCCCGGCAGTGATGAAGACCTGACCCGTCTGAGCGATACGGGGGGTACCTGGCGCGTGATCTTCTTCGGCTATATGCACTGCCCGGACTTTTGCCCGCTGACGCTGAGCGACTACCGACGAGTGAAGGAGGAATTGGGCGAAGAGGCCGACGAAGTAACCTTTGTCTACATCAGCGTGGACTCAGTGCGGGATCAACCTGAGTTCTTACGCCGTTATCTGGACAACTTCGACCCGGATTTCGTGGGTTTCTCACCGGATGATGAAACGCTCAACCAGATTCAGCCGGATTACGACTTCTACTACCTGCGCCGCATGGAAGAGGACTCGCAGGCGATCTATACCGTCGATCACTCAACCCGCTCCTACTTGCTGGATCGAGATGGCGTGCTGCGTGCCAGTTTTGCCTATAACGCGCATACCACAGCCATCGCGGACGCCCTGCGCTGGTACATCGAGCACGAGTGAAGGAGGAGAGTCCCCATGCCGATGCTATCGCGCTGGTTCATCAAAACGAGCCTGCTCTACTTCATTGCCGGGCTGGCAATGGGCGCGCTGATGCTCGCACAGCCGATTCTGGGCTGGTCATCCAATTTACAGGTGCTGCGCCCGGTCTACCTGCACTTCCTGTTCATCGGTTGGGTGACACAGATCATCATGGGTGTGGGCTACTGGATGTTCCCCAAGTTCTCCAGGGAGAATCCGCGCCGCAGCGAGAAACTCGGCTGGGCAGTCTTCATCCTGTTGAATACCGGGCTGATCCTGCGGGCGATTGGCGAACCCGGCATGGTGCTCACGCCGCATCCGGTCTTCGGCTGGCTGCTGGCGCTAGCTTCGATGTTCTTGCTGCTGGCGGGCTGGGGTTTCATCCTGAACACCTGGGGACGGATCAAGGAACGCTGATATGCCCAAGCTGATGGACAAAGCAATTAGACATCACACAAAACAGGTGGTAGATACTTTTCAA
>CAZJWX010000117.1:0-6930 GCA_964549915.1 uncultured Anaerolineaceae bacterium
CACGTCCTTTTGTCCATTCTATCTCCGCTCTCCGATTTGTGGGTAATGCATAGCCCAGCAAGGAGGGATTGCAAGAGACTGTTTGTACGCGGTGTAGGCGCAAATCAACGCCAGAGCGACGGATCGCTGAAGCGGATTGTGCGTGCGGTGCAACTCAAATCTTCGCAGATGATCTCGTAGTATTTTGCTGCATCAACCTCGATGTTGATCTGTATCTGCCCGTTGTCCAATTCGTAGAGGCTGGCGTTGCATTCTGGCACCGTCGCCAACGGAACCTCCTGCGGCAGGCTGTCATCCCAGGCTTCGAGATCCGCTTCGGTCAGGCGGAAGCGCCACAGGCCTTCCCCATTCAGGAAGCAGTAGACATCCAGGGCGGGATTGCCGAAGTCATCCGGACGCGAATAGAGGATTGCCAGGTCATCCCCCGCACGCCAGTTGATGCGATCATCCGGCGGCTGCTGCACATCTACAGTCAGTCCCGGCAGCCCGGTATAGGCGCAGTTCGTGTTGACATCCAGGGTGCCCGCAGGTACGCCCAGGCTCAGGATTGTCCAGGCCAGGTCGCCCGTGCGATCGCGCTGGAAGGTATAGGAAGCAGTCTTCGTATCCGGCCCGGTGAAGTCTCCGGTGGTGGCGACGAGCAGGCCATTGAAGAAGATGTCGCCGCGCGTTGTGCCACTGGGAATGGTAATCGTCAGGCTCACCGTCTCCCCGGCCAGAAAGAGCCGATCCAAAGCGACAGAACCACTTTTGACCGTATCGCAGCCAACGCTGAGGTCTTGCGCGTGCGTGCCCTGCGTCCCAATGATCCCCACCAGGGTGACCACACTGAAAACCAGAAAGACGTACGAGAGGGTTCGTTTGCCCAACATGCTGTCGTGTGTCCCCATATTCAGATATTCAGTATAAAGCAATGTTAACAGAGCCGTTCAGAAAAGCCAGCCGAACTCCATTGCAATTTCATTATAGAAGCATTTGCCGCCCCGACCGTAAGCGTTTTGTGCTGGTGCGGTTTGCTCAGTGTAACAATGTCTGCATCGTGCGAATCCGCGTGCCCTCCGTGCTTGCCCCCGCAAAAGCGCGTACATTCAGCCAATCGGTGCAAACCCGCTTTCTTTCGATTTCCAGACAGCAGCGCCCCGCCCAAATCCGCAGGGTGTGCTAAGCTAGAGTCCAGGTTCAACAAGTTGACGAAGGTGGCTCGGAGAGTCACGCTGGCTGCAAACGGCAGATTCACGCCAGTGGCTTCGTCAGGAACGGAGGAATCATGCACCGCACGCTCTTGCTTCTCGCATTTTGTCTGGCGTTGATGGCGACTGCTGCCTTCGCGCAAGAGTCAGCCGACGACAATCCGCTGCCCATCACCGAAGATGTCATCTACGAAGTGCGCCCGTCCGATACGCTGGAGACCATCGGCGCACTCTTCGATGTCAGCCCTACCTGCATCGCGGATCAGAATGATCTGACCATCCCAACGACGCTGGAAATCGGGCAGCCGTTGCTGATTTCGGTGAGCTGCCCGCGCTATGGCGAAGACCCCCGCGATGAAGGCACGGGAACGGTGCGCTTCCCCCGCGAAGTCGTCACCTATGAAGATGAGTGCGAGGGCTACCGCGTGCGCCTGAACGACTCGCTAGAAACCATCGGCTTCGCGCTGGATGTTTCGGTCGTCTCGCTGCAACTCGCCAACCCGGATGCCGACCCACAGAATCTGATCGTCAATACTTGCCTGGAAATCCCGGATGATGCACCGCCCTACGGCGTCTTCCCGGCGCTGACCAGCGCCCGCGCCGATGAGGGGCAGGGTGGCGGCGGTGGACAAACTTATGTCTTCCAGCCGGGGGATACGCTGGATGTCATCGCGCAGGAATTTGATGTCTCGGTCGTCTCGCTGCAACTCGCCAACGACATCCCCAACCCGCAGCTTGTGCAGCCCGGCACGCTGATCGTGATCCCGGCGAATGCTCCGGCCTATGGCGTCTTCCCCGCCGTGAGCTACCCGGTCGAGGGTGAGATTTATACCGTGCAACTGGGCGATACCCTGGGCAGCATCGCCGAAGACTTCGATGTGTCGCTCTTCGCGCTGCGCACCACCAACGGAATCCGCTCCGGCACGCAAGTCGGCGTCGGCAGAGCGCTGCTGATACCGACCAATGTCCCGGCCTTCGGCGCGGATGGCGAATTCGACGCGGAGGAACTGGGCATCGGCGGCGGAGCGCAGCTTCATGTCGTGCAGCCACGCGAGACCCTGGACGGAATCGCCGCCTTTTACGATGTGAACACGGGCTGCCTCGCGCAACGCAACGGAATCGAGCGTCCTGCGCAGGTGCAGCCAGGGAGCGTCCTGCTGGTCAGCAGCGACTGCGGCCCCTATGTGGGCGAGGGCGTCCCGGCGCTGAGCGATGTCATCACCCCAGCCGACGAAGCTGCCCCGCCCGCCAGTGATGCGGACGACGAAGACACCGAAGCGCAACCGCTCGGCGGATAATCAGGCGTCTACCAACAGCTTCACGTTCAGCGCCCAGGCAACGTAGAGGGCGTGCAGGAAGTCCTTGAGTTCGATGGTCGTCGGGTCATCCCCCGGCATCACCTGATGCAGGAAGGGATAGCGGCGCAGCAAATCTTCGGTGGCGGGCGTCAGATTCATGATGTCGCCCGCTTCCATCTCGCTGCGTTCGACGGCGTTGAAGAACACCAGCAAGATCGCCCCGTGATTGGGGATGATGTCCCCCACGTTGAAGATCATCTCGAAGACCTGGTCGGCATTCAGGTCGAATTCGCCCAGAATCCGCACCGCCGGACGACGGTCTTCGAAGTAGGTATCGGACTGCTGGCGCAAGAGCGCGATTTGCTGCCCGTCGTACTGGAAGTTATCCACGCCCTGCTTCAGCAGCAGCCAGACCAGCGGCTCGTTGGTCGAGGGAAGCTGGTTCAGCAGCCAGCTTTCGGCCTGCCCGCTGATGGGATACTGGACGTAGCCCATGCAGCCGAAGGGCTTCCCGGTGCGGTTGGCGGGGCATCCGGCGCAGTGGTGGCGCAGCGGTTCCAGCGCCTGCCCCTGATCCAGCAAATCCTGCACCACAATCAACTGCGTCTCTTCCTCGCCCGTCGCAGTTTGCCGCGTGAAATCAAAACCCATCTCGGACGGGGGGCGGTCATCGCCGTTGTCGCGGTAAATCTGGATGATGAGTTGTGCCCGTTCCAGCCCCTTCAGCCGCTCCTTGATGCCCTCCGTGCCCAACGTCTGCTTGGGGATGCAGTCGTAGTCGATTACGTAATCAATAGCCATCGTTCGTTCATCTCTCAATGCGCTGTGCTTCAAGTGACAAATGATACACCATAGACCGTCATGTTTCCTTCGCATTTTACGTAACAATGCGGCATACTATAATCAGTGTTTCGCCGGGTTGGGGATCGTGCGATATGAAGAGCGTGTTCATTAGTTCGACAAAC
Organism: uncultured Anaerolineaceae bacterium; assembly: GCA_964549915.1. Taxonomy (GTDB): domain Bacteria; phylum Chloroflexota; class Anaerolineae; order Aggregatilineales; family Phototrophicaceae; genus JAUZRW01. Next base: position 3,454 of record CAZJWX010000117.1, read on the forward strand.
CAGGATTTGCTTTATCATCGGGCAGCGGTCGATAAAGCGATCCGGCGGCTTGATTTGCGCCCCATCAACATGGATCACTTTGGTTCCCAACCGGGCGGTGCCAGTGGGGTGAGTATGCGCGAAGTGGGCAAGGCCGACATATTCATCGGAATCGTCGCCATGCGGTATGGATATGTCCCCGCCAATCACGAAAAATCGGTCACGGAGCAGGAATACGACGAAGCGGTGAAACTCGGACTGCCGCGGCTCATGTATTTGCTTGATCCTGAGTACGAGGACTGGCCTACTGAACCGCCCTACGTAGACCAGGAGCCAGAGAAGGCCGCGCTGCTCGAAGCCTTTAAGAAGCGCATTGAGCAGAACGAAGTAAGAAGCCTCTTCACAACCCCTGAGCACCTGGCCGCCGAAGTAGCACCTGACTTGATCAAACTTATCAGTAATCAGCAGCGGGTACGCCTTTTCACCACAATCCTTCTCGCAGTTGTGACCATTCTCGCGGTTCTGGGCATTGTCGTGGCCTCCAATCCTGTCGTACAGCAGCCGGAAGTCGGTGCACGCATCACTTACGAGTACTATCCCGACAACGGCGCACAGATCTTGACGGATCCCAACGGCACGCGCTACATCCTGGCTCCCAATGGCATCTGGTTCACTGAGCCACCCGCTCAATGAGCAATCCGGAAGCTGTGCGCCGTGTGCAGCCTCATTCGATCCCCAGGGTATAGGGGACTTGTTCGGTCGTCAGGGGGGCGAGGGGCGAAATGGCCAGCAGCAGGCGTTCACTGCCGGGGACTGGCTCCAGAGTCAGGCTGCGATCCCCTTCCAGCAGCCAGCTCGTGACGACTGGCTGCTCCTCACGAACCCACACGGCCTGCACCCACGCACGCGGCGGCAGACGGTTGTCCGTGCGAATCCAGCCCTCGGCCTGCCAGCCACCGCCACCGACCTCGAAATCCGCCGCGTAGCCGACGGCCTCCAGGCGCACATCGTCCAGTGCCATGCCCGGCTGATTGATGGCGTCGTCCGTGACCATCTCGAAGCGCACGAGAATCGGCGCTCCGGCGTAGGCATCCAGGTTCAGCGATTCCGCGCGCCAGAAGAGCGAGCGACCTGTGTACCCCGGTGCGTAGGCACGGCGGTTGGGATCGTCGTCGGTCATCTGTGGCGTGCGCTGCACCTCCCAGGTGGAACCACCATCGGCGCTGATGCTAACGTAGCCGTAATCCCAGCCCTCTTCCAGCTCATACCAGATGCGGTAGGTTAAAGTGGCAGTTTGCACCCCGCGCAGGTCGAAGGCGCGTGTCAGGCGGGGATTGCTATCGTCCCCCCGCTGGCTGTACCACATCCAATCACCGCTGGCGGGTGCGAAATCAATCAGTGGGATCGACTCGGGCAGGTCGAGCGTCACGGTCAGCGGGCGATCCGTGATCGGGAGTTCGTAGTATGCGGTGCTGTAGGGGCGCTCTTCGGTGCTGAAGCGATAGGGCAGCGCTGCCACCCTGCGCGGTAGAATCGGCGGCATCTGCGGCAAATCGCGGTAGCCCAGCAGCCCGTGATCGCGCAGCAGATTCGCCAGCACCCAATCGGCGAAGAAGTCGTCTGCGCTGCGACCATCCAGCGCTGCCAGCGCCGCATCCACACCCGCCAGCCCATCGGCCTCTTGCTGGCTGAGCAGGCGCAGCCCTTCCACCCCGTAGCGCTCGTAGAAATACAGCGAAAAGAGAAAGCCCGCCCCATATTCCGCCAGCCGATTGTCGCCCGTGCCCCAGGCGTTGAGCTGCGTCTGCGGATGCAGGGCGAAGGTGCGCGTCCAGGGTTGCAGCGTGTCGAAACCCAGCGCGTACTGCGTCAGGCCGCTGAAGCCTTCGTCCACCCAGATTGTCTCGTTGGCGTCCTGCTGATGCCGCAGCAAGTGCTGGAACTCGTGCGCGGCGATGCTGATCGCTTCCGCCGAATCCAGGCCGCCCACCGCCCCCGCCCCCAGGATGATCATCTCATGCTGGTTGCTGGTGGGCAGGATGGCCTGCGGATAGGTGTGCTGTGCGGAGAAATAACCCGCGACCCCCGGCGGCATCTGCTCGGTGAAGAGGACGTGAATGCGCGAATCGCCGTCGATGCCAGGCAGCGGTTCGATGCCCCAGAAACTCGTCACCGCCTCGTAGACTTGCCTGTCGAAGCGATCCGCGAAGCCCTGCGCTGAGTCTCGCGGCAGGCTCAGCGCCGATTCCCCCCAGACCAGCACATGCGCCCCCAGCGCCAGCAATTGCGCCGGAATCTGCCGCACATCCTGCGTGGCGGTCGCGCTCACGTAGAAAGGCTGCTCCGCGCCGACCTGCCACTGCGCGGGAGTCGTCGGGGGCGGCGCAACCTCCGTCACGCCGTAGAAACGCGCCGCCAGATCATAGCGATCCGCGACGGGCATGGTGCTCTGCTGGATGGCGTTCATGGTGGGGAAGGGGTCGTCCAGCGAGGCAGCGGGTGCAGCCCATATCGCCATGCCCAACAGCCATACGGCGATTGCGTTGCGAACGAAGTGCGCTGCATGGGTTGCGGTGTGTGTGGCGTGCAAGGGTGCTTCGGCCTGCTGAGTGCGCTTACCCTGACGTTTCGGCATGATTCCGGCATGACCTGTATACATGTTCCGTCATAGCGTATAATATAGGCAAACTCTGAAACTTTCACGGCTGCAGACGATTCATCATGGAAAGGAATTACAACCATGTTAGACGATATTCTTCTCGACGCCGAAGAACGGATGGACTCGACCTTCAAAGTATTTGAATCCGACTTACAGGGTATTCGCGGCAACCGCGCCAGCACCGGGCTGGTAGATCGCCTGATGGTGAGCTACTACGGGCAGGAGATGGAACTGCGCAAGATCGCCAACATCTCCACGCCGGAGCCGATGACCATCACGATTCGCCCCTTCGACCCGACGGCGGCGCAGGCCATCGAAACCGCCATCAACCAGGCCAACCTGGGCGTGAACCCCAATACGGATAGCGGCGTTGTGCGCCTGAATATGCCGCCCCTGACTCGCGAACGCCGCCAGGAATTGACCAAGCTGCTGGGCAAGCGCACCGAACAGGCGCGAGTCTCCATCCGCAACGTCCGCCGCGATGCCATTAGCCACATCAAAGACCTGGAGAAAGAAGGCGAAATCTCCGAAGACGAATCGAAGCGTGCGCAGGATCAGGTTCAGGAGATGACCGACGACCACATCAAGAAGATCGACGACGCCAGCAGCCACAAGGAAAAGGACATCCTCGAAATCTGAGGCGAATCCTGTGCCCCTGCTCCTCCTCCAACTTCCCCGCTGCACAAGGGAAGAACTGGTTTCCCCCTAGGCAGTGGGGGGCGCAAGGGGGGATGGTGTTGACCCTCACGCAGTCCAATATCCCCCCTCTGGCTCCCCCCGCTGTGCAGGGCTATACATTACCCACATCTTGGGAGGGTCGAAACAGGGTGTAAGTCGAA
>CAZJWX010000118.1:0-6574 GCA_964549915.1 uncultured Anaerolineaceae bacterium
GACACCCAGCCTGTTTTTGACACACTCATGCTATGAAGTCTGATCTTGCACTAGGTAATATGGTCTCTAAGATGTTGTAATGCAAAGAGTGTATAATAATGGGTGAGGTTCACTTTGCCCATTATTATTCTATCATACGCTTGATGTGGAACTGTGTTTGCTATATAAGGCTCATTTAGGTTCATAAAAGGTCAAACTTTGTGTCAGATCGAAGATGCAATGCTATTTGAGTGAGTATCAGCAAAAAATAGCAAAGAAACACCGAAGCTTGCTCCTTATTGAGCCGCAGTAAACTAATTAATGGGTTTTCATTTCACATCAGGCGTATCATGCAAGCGAGGCAGTAAACATGAAAAATAAACATAGAATTACAGGAAGGTTTACGTGGTTCATCACTTTTTGTCTTCCGTTGATCGTTTTCTTCCATCGTGATCTTCAAACTTGGGCGGAATCTCTAAATCCAGCGATTATGTTGATAATGTTTGCATTACCAATTCTTCTTTTTTTAATAGTGATAGCAGGGCATCTATTTCAAGTGCAATCGAAGCGAAAAATAAATAATTCATTCAACTCAAATGTGATAGCTCTATTTTTCGTTTTCCTCATCTTTATTACATTCAATATGATTTCAATTCTCAAAGAGATTAGTATCTATCACTTGAACCAACCTTTGTTTAATGAAATTGCAACTCAAGGAACGACAACAGACTGTTATTTGTCTTCGAATAGTTGTATTGAATACATGCAACATCCAGAAACAAATTTGTTTGCAGAAAATGAGATGTTCGTCATTTCAGACTCCGAAGAAAGGCTGGTAGGTATTCGAAGTAGATTTGGAACATACTATGTCAATAGCGAGACCAATCTATTGGGGATATCGCCAAAGGTTTACCAATACTATGTTAGTTGTACTCATGAATTAGCAAATGATTGGTACATATGCAATATCACCTCGGGATCATAATCCACTCGCGATGTATTAATGCTTATTCGCAACCAATGTTCGGAAGAGGATGCGTCCTGTCATCCCGATGAACCAAGCCGACAGAACAGACCGCACTGTAAGACAGTGTGCTGGTGTGCCGTGTGAGAACGGCGCACCAGACTCACGCAGGTGCAAGCTGTTTTAGCTTGCTGTGGTTGCGACCCCTTCTCGAACACGATTCCACACCGACCCAAAGGCAAGCAGAATGGGTCTCTGTGGGATAGGGCACAAGCTGAAAGAAGGAAGTTTGACTAAAAAGATTGCTCTATTTCGCAAGCTGTAGTATTCTCAAAAGGTAACCCTATATAAAAAGCAAAAGAGACTGTTGGAAGCAGTCTCTTAGCATTTGCGCAACGCCGTCGAGCGATAATGCGCCATCTAGTTCACCCTTAGTATACCGAATCTGGGGATGTTGGCAAGTTAAAGCTTCTTTTGAGGCGTTGCAGAATTGGAATAGACTCATGCAACGTTCCACCGCTGAACCCGGTTCAGCACTCCCCAATAGCGTTCGAGAGACCTTTCTACAGGTTGGGATGGGCAATGCCCTGATCATCGTCGAAGCCCTGTATTTGCTGGACTTTGCCGCCGAAACCTGGTTCACCTTCGATGAGATCCATCAACTGCTCCAGCAGCATTGTGGGGCTTCGCGCAACCTGGTCTACCAGGGATTGCGCAGCGGAGCCGTCTTCCAGCGCCGTCGTGCCACTGCTAATGGCACACGTGGTCAACGTCCCTACCTGTATCGCCTGCCCCGCCGCGACGAACTGATCTGGGAATTCGCCCCCGGAACCGAACACGTCCCCAGCGATCCCCTCACATTGGCGGATCTGCAAAGCGTGGCAACCCTGCGCCGTGCGCTGCACCGCGAACTCTACATCCGCAAATGGCTGGACAATGACGGGCAGGGTTTCAGTATGTCGCGCGGCCTGCAAGCAGATCGACTGGGCGTGACCCCTCGCAGCATTCGGCGCTACGATAAGCAACTCGGCTTCTCATCGCGTCCCAATTACAAGCAGATCGAGGTGACACACGCCAACTGCGATATTCTCCCGCGCTATGCCCAGCGCTTCGATGAGACGGGCAATCCCGCTCCACGCAAGCAGTGGCTCAAGGTCGAGAACTGGCGCAGCGGAACGGAGCGTTCCTTGCCACTGGTGCGCTACCTGGCCTGACCCATTGTTTGCCCCTTCACAACTTCACCTGATGGGCGTGGCGAACGAAATCCAGTTCGATGAGTAATCACCACTGAACATGGTCAACGCAGGCAGGTGTCGCTGCGTATTGCTTCACGATGGGATTTTTCCCGGATATTTGCCTGCTTCGAGCAAGGCTTGACGTGCCCTGACGCGAATCTCATCGTTGAGCTTCAATACAAAGACTGTGACATGTCCCTCTGGTGAAAGCGGAACGATACGCGCTCCATCCAGGCGGAAATGTTCCTCCCATATTTGCTGGCGTGGGTTGTATAGCAGAGTAATTTCGCCAGTTTCAGGGTCAAACGAACCAAAATCGCTGCCTTTCGCCCGATTACATTCGAGGCAGGCCAGGCATAGATTCTCCAATACCGTTTCGCCACGATGTTTTTCAGCGATGATGTGATCGACCTCATGCGTGTAGAGGCTGACCGCCTGGGGCAGTAGGCAATATTCGCAGCACTCACCCGCACGCTCAATGACCTGGCGGCGCAGTTGTCGGAGATATACGTCATTCGCCCTGGATCGCTTTGTGTGCCTTCGCTTTGAGCAGCATGACGAAGTGATTCATCTGGCTGGCTTCATCCAGTTCGGCACGTTCCTCCGGGCTGAGTATGCCCTCCCGGTTGGCATCTAGCAGATAGCGCAAACGTGCCTGGGCTTCGTCCGACGCATGAAATTCGACGATATGCTGTGGTGTCGGCGACGAAAGCAGGAAACTCAACACTTCTTCCTGGATACTGGCAGATGGGGCATAGTCGGTCATTGCTTCATATCCTCACAAACGCTCTTTTTCAATTGTACACTGTACTACTGCAAAGGCTTATCCAAAACCCATCCCCTCACAACTTCACCTGATGGGCGTGGCGAACGAAATCCAGTTCAATGAGCTTCTGGAAGATGTCGTCCGGCAGGGCCTCATCCAGCGTTAGCACGCTGAGCGTATTGCCGCCGGGTTCGGCGCGTCCGGTGTACCATCCCGCGATGTTGATCTGGTGTTCGCTGAGCAGCGTCCCCACACGCCCAATCACGCCCGGCTTGTCGTAGCTACCCATAATCAGCAGGTGTCCTTTGGGGACGAAGTTCATGCGATAGTCGTTGATCTCCACAATGTAAGGCTGGGTCTTATCCAGCAAGGTGCCCGTCGTAGTGATTTCCTCGTTGTCCTCCAGCGTCACGCGCACATTGACCGCATTGGAATAATCGCCTTCGCGTAAACCCTTCGCCTGTGTGATCTGCCAGCCGCGCTCATGTGCCAGCAACGGGGCATTCACAGCACTCACCTGGTCGCCCAACATGGGAGCCAGCAACCCCTTCAGCACGCCAACCGTAATCGGTTTTATCAGTCCGTTGAATTCCTCACCGCGCACTTCCACCGCCACGCGCCGAACGGGTGTCCGCGCCAGCGTGTGGAAGAGCCGCCCCATACGCTCCGCCAGATTCATATAGGGGCGCACCGTCTCGTAATCCAGCCCCGGCAGAATCGGCAGATTGACGACGTTGCGGTAATCGACATCATGCAGTGCATCCAGCACCTGCCGCGCAATGCGCATGGAAACATCCTGCGCCGCTTCGACGGTGTTATCGCCGATGTGCGGGGTGTGAATCACCGCATCCAGGCCGATGAGCGGGCTGTTATAAGGCGGCTCCTCGTTGTAAACATCCACCGCCGCCCCGGCTAAATGCCCGGATTTGATGGCGTCCGCGACGGCGTTTTCGTCCACTACCAGCCCATGCGCGGTGTTGATCAAGCGTGCGCCGGGTTTCATCTGCTGGATGGCGTCCGCGTCCAATAAGTGGCGCGTCTCCCCGGTCAGCGGCACGTGCAAGCTCACAAAATCGCTGCGCCGCAGCAGTTCCTTCAGGCTCACAAGCTGCACGCGATCATCGGCCTGCTCTTCGCTGACGAAGGGATCATAGGCCAGCACGGTCATACCGAAAGGAAGCGCCCGCTGCGCGACGAGGCTGCCCACCCGCCCCAGGCCGATCAAACCGAGGGTCTTGTCGCTGAGCTGCACGCCCACCTGCTGCTTGCGATCCAGCAGCCAGTACCCTTCGCGCAGGCTGTTGTGTGCGGTGGTCAGGCGGCGGCTGAGTGCCAGCATCAAGGCCATGGTGTGTTCGGCGGCTGCCAGCACGCTGACCCCCGGCGCGTTCATCACCATGATGCCCCGCGTGGTCGCCGCTTGTAGATCGACGTTGTTCAGGCTGGGAGAGAGGCGGGCAATCAGGCGCAATCTGGGGGCGTGTTCCAGCAGCAAACTATCCACGCGCAGTTCATCGCGGGTGATGAGGGCATGTGCCTGCGCGAGGTGGTCATGCACGGCGGCGGTCTTGGGTGCCACTTCGATGACGTTCACATCTGGCGTCGTTTGCAGCACCTCACGCGCTTCGTCCGTCAAATCGGCTGCGATGAGAATGGTGTATTGGGTGTCGGTCATGAAAGCTCACTTCGCGGTGATCGAGTGGTTATTCCTGATGGGTACGGCGCTTTTGTATACGGAAGTCTTCGACGTTTGTAGGATTGTTACAGATGCTGTTGGCGAATCCACGAATCCATGCGTTCTTGTAGGGGAGCGCCTGTGTGCGCTCCCAGGGCGACCACGCAGGGATCGCCCCTACACCGATTCGCCAACAAGGTCTGTTTCAGGTGTGAGCATGGCATCGCACCTCATCTGTCAGTTGCTCAACGATTCCAGCACGGCGTGCAAATCATCGAACACATGCGGCGTAATCTCTTTGAAGGCTTCCGGCTGGCTGTGTGCATCCGGCACGACATAGCAGGTCATCCCGGCAGCAACGGCAGATTTCGCCCCGGTGGGACTGTCTTCGACGGCAAGGCATTGCGCGGGCACCACGCCTAGCTGCTCCGCCGCGTAGAGGTAGACATCCGGCGCGGGCTTGCCCTTCTCGACATCATCCGCCGTGTACAGGTGCGGGATCAACTCACCCCAATTTTGGGATTTTACAATCGCTTCAATGATGCTCATGGGGGAACTGGATGCGATGCAGTAAGGGATCCCCTGCTGCGCCGTCCATTCGATGATCTCCTGTGCGCCCACCTTGGGCTTCACCAGGGTGGGAATCTTGGCGACCATGCGCTCGATGAGTTCGGCTTGCAGCGTAGGAATCGACTCGCTCAGGCCGTAAATGGCGCTCAGTTTGGCGAAGAATTCGTCCAGCCGCAGGCCGATCACCTGCTGGCGCACCTCGTCTGAATATTCCAGGCCGCGATCGCTGAGCATCTCCGTTTCAGCAACGCCCCAGACGACTTCGCTGTCCACCAGCGTGCCGTCCATGTCAAAGATGATGGCTTTAAATTCCACACATGATCCTTTGATGTTGTAATGTCTACTCGTCTTCTTGCAGGATGCCCTCAAAGATGGCTGCGAACGCCGCCCGTTGCTCCGCATCTTTGAAGAGAACGTCATTGGTCAGTGCGAGGCGAATCCCCTTCTTGAAGACTGCTTCGTGTTCGGTACCGCGCACCTTGTAATACCCGGCGGCACCCGCCGTCAGCGGCAGCACAGGAGCCAGCGAGAGGGTCTCGATGAAGACTTCGCTCTCGCTGCGAACTTTTTCACGCGAGACGACGCCACCGTAGCCCACGAAGAGATCGACGACATCGCGGGTTGCCAGGTCAGACGAACCGTCACCGATCATGAAGCGCCGCCCACTGAGGCCTCCAGAGAGTTCGCGGATGATGTCGGGCTTGCCACTGGAAATCGTCAGCGGTCCTTCGACATATTCGAGGTAGGTCTGCTCATGCTGCGCTCGCGGTTCATGGTAGCGCCACCATTCCCCTGAAAGCTCATTGTATTCTAGCTCGACAGCGCGGATGCGCTCTGGCGCAACACCCAGCCTGCGCCCGAAACCGCGCACGGCGTCAATCAAGCCGCCGCTGATGATGAAGACCCGCTTGCCGAGGTACTGGAGCGCAGCAATCACCTCAGAGGCGTCTTCAACTTCGGTTTCTACATAGCGCTCTTCAATGGCCTTCAACTGTCCGCGCGTTGGACGGATCGCACGCAGGCGCTTGCCATAGACCTCACCGAGATCGAGGTCGCCGTTCATGGCCTTATCCGTCAATAGCCCGACGCGACCTTGCTTGCCTTTCAGCTTTGCCAGTTCATCGATACCTTCAACGGTGGAGAGCGTGCTATCGCAGTCGAAAAAGATCAAATCGTACGTCGCCCAGCGCATCGTATTCATCAGTGGGTGGTCTCTCTGGTTCAGCAGGCAGTTGCGCCGATTATAGCCGCCGCGCGGGGATTTTGCAGGATGCGTGTTGGCGGCGCAGGCTTGATTGCCGATTGACGCCCTGGGGGCGTTTTGTTACTATCCCAGGGCAATCGCTTCAAAAATGAAAGAAAGTTGGTAATGTGTAGTGGAGAGA
>CAZJWX010000119.1:0-6166 GCA_964549915.1 uncultured Anaerolineaceae bacterium
TCTCTCCACTACACATTACCAACTTTCTTTCATTTTTGAAGCGATTGCCCTGCACGAGGCCAACCTTAACGCTTCGTGCACTCGCTGCTAGGATTCAGCACAAACTTGTGACGGAAAAGTCATAGAGGAGAGGTGATGAACAGGTACCGGAATTGGGTCAGCGTGGTGCTGGCGATCATACTATTGGTGAGCATAGGCGCTGTGCAGGCGCAGGAGGGCGGAAACGAGGTGGACGCACGATATGTAGGGACAGCGCCAGCGCCGGAATTTCCGCAAGGGCTGGATTGGCTGAACGTAGACGCACCGCTGACGATTGATGGGCTGCGCGGCAAAATCTTGATTCTGGACTTCTGGACGTATGGCTGCATCAACTGCATTCATATGATCCCGGTGATGCGTGAATTGAAGGAAAAATACGCCGATGAACTGGTTGTGATTGGGGTGCATTCGGCGAAATTCAGCAATGAGGGTGAAACGGAGAATATCCAGCAGATCGTACAGCGTTACGACATCGATCACCCGGTCATCAACGATCGTGACTTCAACGTCTGGCGGCTGTACGGGGCGAGAGCCTGGCCGACCTTTGTCATCATTGACCCGATGGGGCGCGTGGTGGCGGCACAGGCGGGCGAAGTGCCCTTCGAAGCCTTCGACACGTACCTGGGCAACATGATCGAATACTACGACGCCAACCCACAACTGGGCGAAATTGACCGCACACCGCTGGAATTGGCGCTGGAAGGTGCAGGGGATCCCGGCACGCCGCTGCTCTTCCCCGGCAAGGTGCTGGTGGATGCCGACGGCGGCAGGCTCTTCATTGCGGATAGCAACCATCACCGGATCGCCGTCGCTGACCTGGAGACATACGAAGTGCTGGCGACCATCGGCAGTGGGCAGCGTGGATACGCCGAAGGCGATTACGCGACCGCGCAGTTCGACCAACCGCAGGGCATGGAAATCGAGGGCGATACCCTCTATATCGCTGATGTGAACAACCACGCCATCCGCGCCGTTGACCTCGCGGCGCAGGAAGTTCGTACCATCGCCGGGAGTGGACGTATGGGGCGGGGCATCGTGGCCTTTGACGCCGTCATCAGCGAACCGCTGACCTTCGATTTGCGCAGCCCCTGGGACGTGGAACTGGGCCAGGATCGCACGCTGTACATCGCGATGGCGGGCACGCATCAAATCTGGCAGTTGAACCTCGATGACAACACATTACAGGCCGCTGTCGGCAATGGGCGCGAGGCGCAGTTCAATGCCAGCCTCGCAAGCAGCGAACTGGCGCAGCCCAGCGGCTTGCATTTCATTGATGGCCTGCTCTACTTCGCCGATAGCGAGAGCAGCACGATTCGCGTGGCGGATTTCGCGGAAGATGAAGTGCGCGTGATTTCCGGCACGACCGAAAACAGCCTCTTCACCTATGGTGATGTTGATGGTGGCCTGGGCGAATCGCTCTTGCAGCACGCACTGGGAGTGACGGCGAACCCGACCGGGGAGACAATTTACATCGCGGATACCTACAACAGCAAAATCAAAGTCTACAATCCGGCGACACAGGAAACGGTGACTCTCGCCGGGCAGGGTGGCAATGGCGGCTACCGTGACGGCAGCTTCGAGCAAGCGCTCTTCGACGAACCCGGCGGCATCGAATATTATGACGGTCGGCTCTATGTGCCGGATACGAACAATCATGTGATCCGTGTGCTCGACCTGGAAACGGAGACCGTGGAGACGATTCAATTCCCCAATCCGCAGCAGTTGGTGATTGAGCGCAACGAAGTCACCATTCTGGGTGGCAACGCCGGGGACGCCGAAGAGATTACCGTGAATGCGGACACGGTTGCCCCGGGCGCAGGAGCATTGAGCTTCTCGCTGACCCTGCCGGAAGGCTACAAAATCAACGACCTGACGGATTCGTTCATCGACCTCAGCAGCGATGGAGATGCCGTGCAAGTTGAGAGCGAGCAGGTCATCCTCGCAGATGAAACCGTGACGGTTCCGCTGAATCTGACCGAAGGCGAAGCTACGCTGACGCTGGCGGTGACTCTCTTCTATTGCGAAGCGGAAAACGAAGCCTTCTGCCTGGTTGACGAAGTGACTATTCGGGTGCCAATCACTGTTGCTGAGGACGCAGCGGATGGGCGCATTGAGGTGCAGCGCGATGTGACACTGCCGGAAGGCTTCGCGCCGGATCTGTGAGGGTGTGTTTGGGCTTCAACAGACGCCAGCAGCGGTCAGCATAGCCGCGCCAGAGACAGCTGATCGCTGCAACCACGCCCCAATCGCGACGAGGGTAGGGTCGACTCGTGAATCGACCCTACACAACTCGTGCCCAGGACACGCGGCGACGCTCAGCCCAGCGCCGGGACTTCCGGCAGATTGGCTTTGGCGGCATCAATGGCTGCCTGCGGATATTCGTAATCGCTGAGTTGCCCCGCGAAGTAAGCATCGTAAGCGCTCATGTCGAAGTGTCCGTGACCACACAGGTTGAAGAGGATCACGCGCTCCTCGCCCTTTTCTTTCGCATCCAGCGCTTCGCGGATCGCGCCAGCAATGCCGTGTGCGGCTTCCGGCGCGGGGATGATGCCCTCGGCGCGGGCGAAGGTGATGGCAGCTTCAAAGGTCTCCATCTGCGGGATGGCCTGGGCTTCCATCAGGTTCTGGTCATAGAGTTCGCAGATCACGCTCGCCATGCCGTGATAGCGCAGCCCCCCGGCGTGCAGCGGCGCGGGGACAAAGTCATGCCCCAGGGTGTACATCTTGACCATCGGCGTCATACCCGCCGTGTCGCCGAAGTCATAGGCGTAGGTGCCGCGCGTGAGGCTGGGGCAGGCAGCGGGTTCCACACCCAGCAAGCGCGTTTGCTTGCCGTTCGTCAGGTTCTGATGCAGGAACGGCAGGGCGATCCCGGCGAAGTTGCTGCCACCACCTGTGGGGCCGATCACCACATCGGGGTATTCCCCGGCGAGTTCCATCTGCTTCAGGCTCTCCTGCCCGATGACCGTCTGGTGCATTAAGACGTGATTGAGCACGCTCCCCAGGGCGTATTTGTACTTGCCTCCGCTGGTCGCAGCGGCTTCCACCGCCTCGCTGATGGCAATGCCCAGGCTGCCCGTACTATCCGGGTCTTTTTCCAGGATGGCGCGGCCTGCCTGCGTCTGGTCGCTGGGGCTGGCGGTCACGCTTGCCCCGAACGCCTGCATGATAGCGCGGCGATAGGGCTTGTGCTCGTAGCTGACCTTCACCATGTAGACGACACATTCCATGCCGAAGAAGTTGCAGGCCTGTGCCAGCGCCGTTCCCCACTGGCCTGCACCCGTCTCGGTGGTCAATCCACCGATGCCTTCCTCTTTGTTATAATACGCCTGCGGAACCGCCGTATTCAGCTTGTGGCTGCCGGAGGGCGAGACTCCCTCGTATTTGTAGTAGATGTGCGCCGGTGTATTGAGCGCTTTTTCCAGCCGTCGCGCGCGCAGCATCGGGGTCGGGCGCCACAGTTTGTAGATTTCGCGCACTTCTTCCGGGATTTCGATGTAGCGCTCCTGGCTTACTTCCTGCCCGATGAGCGCCATCGGGAACAGCGGCGCGAGATCATCCGGGCCAACCGGTTGCTTGGTGCCAGGATGCAGCACGGGCGGCAGTGGACGCGGTAAATCCGCCTGCACGTTGTACCAGTGCGTCGGAATCTCAGATTGTTCGATGTCAAAACGAGTATTCTCAGTCATAAGTGGAATCCTTACCTGGTGCGAAGAAAACGCTTACCTACAGAGATTTCGCCGGAGTGTACCGACTTTCCGGGTCAGGCGCAAATGCTGCATCAAGAAACCTGAAACACAATATCTGAACCACGAAGCCGCGGAGGACACGAAGAAAAAATTGGGAATTTCGGGGAATTCATCGGAGCAATCTTGTGTATCGGCAGTTCCCCCACTACGCAAAGATATCTTGGTTTCCCGCCACAGCAGGGAACCGCCACGAAATTCGCGTAGGGGCGCTTTCATGAAACGCCCGTGGTCATCATTTTGGGTTCGGCAGGATCGAACGCCTACACGTTCTCGCGGCGAAACCGAAAATCGACCTCCCACCGTGATAGTCGCAATCGCTACCCCTTCTGCACAGGCTGACGAATGATGGTCTTGAGTTTTTCGGGTTCTACTTTGCGTGGATCGCTCAGGTAGATTTCGTGGTGCTTGCCGCGCAGCGTATAGCCGTTGGACTGGATGAACTCGTGCAGACGCCGGATCGTCGGCGCTTCATCGTCATATGTGCCGATGTGCATGATCTGTGCAGCTTCGCCCTCGTCGTAGGCTTCAAAGCGGATCGAATTGAGCAGCGGCGGATTCTTCTTTTTGCGCACGGTTTCGGTGGCTTCGGCGACCATCTCCTCGGTGATGTGTTCCGGTTGCAGGATCATCATCCTCCACAGGAAATCGGCCTTGTCCTGCGCGGTCAGCGAGTGTTGGGTGTGATCGACCATTTCTTTCCACCACCAGAGGCCTTCCAGCGGCATGACGGTGAAGACCGTTCCGGCGGCTTTGCTGATCGCACGGATGCCATAGGCCAGTGCATACAGGCTGCTGACGGCATCGGCGTACTGCTGACTGATATTAGGGTTGCCGTGTCCGTCGATCATTAAGTACGACATGAGAGGTACGGTGACGAAGGTTGGCTCCTTCGCCGATGGTTTGTAGAGGTGCTTCAGGTCTTTCTTCAGGTCGAGGTTCGCCATGAGCCGCATTTCCTCGTTTGTAAACCATTGATGCAAGCAGTTTACCCCGTTTTGCAGCAGAAAAGCACTCATCCAGGGCTTACAGGGCTGTTTGCAAATACTTACATCCTCATCGTCTCAGATTAAACTGCGGCGGATATTCTGTCGAATGTCTGGTAATGATAACGGTAAGGAGCAATTCGAGTATGATTAAAATGCTTCGTGGAATGGGCTTGACTTCGGATTCGATGTATCTGGCAACCTTCGCTTCAATTTTGGGTAGCATCCTGATCTGGTTCTTGACGAACCGTGAGAGTGATGACCGCTCTCATGCTGAGCGTTTCGGTATCTTCGTCGGCCTGTGGGCACCCACGTTCTGGGCCATGGGCAACGCCATGAAGGAAGCGGAACTGCACAACGAAGAAACGCTGATGGACACCCAGTAAGCGTCCTCTTTAATCCGCTAAAGACTCGAGAGCCACAGTCCCCTTGCTGTGGCTTTTTGCGTCCATGCAGGATGTGCCAAAAACCTGTACACTGGACGTGACAAACGATGGTCTGATTCGTCGGCCTCGCGGGTCGGCGAGAGCCGAAAGGACGGCTGCGGATGGACTCTCTGCGTATCGAACTGGCGACCCGCTGCCTCTGGTCGCTGCAAGAGGTCAGCCTGGAGTGTGAGGGGCTGCTGCTCACCAGCGTTGATGGCCTCACGCTCACGACGACTCTGCCGGGGGATGATAGCGCTCAGCGCCTCGCCGCTGTGGCGACGACGATGTTCTTGCTGGGCGAAGATATGACGCAAGCCTGGGGCAGCGGCGAATCGACGGAGTTGTTCGTCAAGCTGATGGATGAACAGGGCAAGACCCGCTATGTGTATATGATCCCAGTGGGCTTCCGGGCAGTCCTGGTCGCCATCGTGCAGATGAAGTGGCTTGCCCCGGAATTGTACCGCGACCTGCGCAAAGCCGCGCAGTACCTCGATTCTGTGCTGGATGGGGAAACTCCGCCGACCCCGCAATGGGGCAGGCTCTGACGGATGCAACCTCCATGTACCCGCCTGCGTACTGGAAATCAAACGCTCAAGCAAGTTGAAAGGGACTGGACGATGGGTTGTTTTCGTGCGCTGTTGTGTCTCATCTTTCCGCCGCTGGCTGTGATTGATCGCGGCTGTGGGGCGCTCCTGATCGTGACTGTGCTGACGCTGGGGGGGTTCTGGATCGGCGGCGTGTTGGCGGCGTTGTTCATCAACTACAGCATGAATGAGAGCGAACGCAAGTACAAGGGCTGATTGGCGTCAGGTCACCAATGGCGTTTTCGCCTGCATGCGTGCCGACACAGGGTAACAACGGGACGGGTTCACAGCCCGTCCGGTTGTTGATTTGTGGCTGTCCCCGGCACGGTCCAGGGCAATCGCTTCAAAAATGAAAGAAAGTTGGTAATGTGTAGTGGAGAGAG
>CAZJWX010000120.1:0-6084 GCA_964549915.1 uncultured Anaerolineaceae bacterium
ATGCCCTATATGCAGGGTGGCACGCTGCGCGGACAGTTGACAGGTGAACCTCTCCTGCTGGAAGAAGCACTCGCGTGGCTCGAGCAAATTGGCGCGGCGCTGGATCATGTGCATGATCGGCACAGCGGTCTGATTCACCGTGATGTGAAGCCAGAAAATATGCTCATCGGTGAAGACAAGCGTACGCTGCGGCTGGCGGATTTCGGCCTGGTCTTCAGTTCGGATAGCGAAGATGAACGGCTGACCGACGAAGGCAAGCCCGCCGGAACCGGGCGCTATATGGCACCGGAACAATGGCGTGGGAAAGCACTCAGCCGACACACGGATCTGTACGCTCTGGGGATTTTAGCGTATGAACTACTGACCGGACATCTGCCATTCCAGCATAAAAATGACCTTGACCTGGGCAATGCCCACTGTGAACAAGAACTTCCTGCTGACTCACAGCTACCGGATGAAATTTTGCGCATCTTGCAGAAGGCCACCGCCAAGCAACCGGATGAACGGTACCCAACCGCACGCGCCTTCTTGACCGATTTGCGTAACTGGGATGTTGACCCCGCGAACCTCACTCCGCGCATCCGAGATTACCTGAACTGGGTGACGGATGAACTGTATGAGAGCGTTCGGGCGCAATTCATCGAACTCAAGGGCGATGAGATGGCGCTGCGGCCTCAGCCAAAATTGCGACATATGCACACCTGGGACGATGACGATGACCTCTTCGGGCGGGCTTCGGCCTCGGTGGAAGCGGATCATGTGCCTGCGGAAACCCAGGCGGCGCAGTACGTCAAGAATGTGCGCCAGCGCCTGCTGACCATCGATAAAGTGGTGCTAATTGGCGAACCGGGCAGCGGCAAAAGCTGGATGCTGCGCCGTTTGCAGGCGGATTATGCCCGTGCCTGGTTGAAAAGTACAGGCGATGGACGTGGCCTGCTTCCGGTATTGGTGCGCCTGAATGAATACACAGGCGGCAGCTTCGCGGATTTCGTCAAAGGGGCGCTGGACATGCTGGCACCCTACCATGACCGTCTCTTGCGCGAGAAGCAGCTCGTGATTCTCTGCGATGCGCTCAACGAGATGCCGCGCAAAAACGGTCAGATGCGCCAGTTACTGGCATACCTCAAGAATGCGCCGTATTTCATCGTCTCCTGCCGCGTGCGCGATTACCGCGATGACCTGGGCGAATTGAAGCCGCTGGAGCAAGTGCTGCTGCGTGACCTCGAATTACCCGCTATCCGTGAACTGGTGCAGAGCCGCTTGCCGGATGAGCAGGGTGGGGCGCTCTGGGAAGAGATGGGCGGCAGCGATGCCCTGCGCGAATTCTGGGATAAGACCGAGAACGAAAAATTCTGGGAGCCGCAAGCGTTTCGCTATTCCTTCGAAGCGCCTGATGACTGGTTCAGGATGCACCAGGGAGCGCGGTTGATCCCGCTGGCACGCAACCCCTACATGGGCGATTTGCTCTGCCGTACCTACCGCGATAGTGGGGGCAGTTTACCCGCCAGCCGTGCCGCACTCTTCGGGCAGTTCATCTCAAACATGCTGGCACGCGAAGCCAAAGCCGCCGCCCGTCGGGGTGAGACTTTCCCGGAACCAACCGCTATCGACGTGGCCTTGATCGCGCTGGCAAAGGCCTTGCAGGATGGAGGGCGCACGGTCATCGAATGGGGGGATGCGCAGCGCCTGACCACAGCCGATTTACTGGACGCAGCGACCAATGCCAACATCCTCGCCAGTGAAGGTGACAGCCTGAAGTTCGCACACCAATTATTGCAGGAATACTTCGCCGCGAAGATCCTGCTGGAGAAGATGGAAGCCGATGAACACGAAGGCAGCCACGCACGTGCCTATGAAGTCTTCCAGCCGGATTGGTGGGATCCCGGAGTCTGGCGCGAGACGGTCGTCATCCTGGGTGAATTCCTGGGTGGGGCAGGGGGCGCGAACCGGGTTTTGCGCTGGCTGGCACCCGTGACCCCGGAAGTGGCGCTGGATGTGCTGCGGCGCAACGGCGCGGGCTATACCGTCGAAAATGACCTGGAAGTCAGCAGCCGCGAGGCGCTCATCGCTGGCGCAGAGGCGCATACTGCCGAAGATAACCCCATTGGACGCGCTGCCGCCTACCGCGTCTTGAGCATCCTGAATGCTGACCAGCGCCCCGGCATCGGGCTGCTCCCCTCTCCCAGCGCAGCTTTTGGGAGAGGGGCCGGGGGTGAGGGTCTACCTGACATTGCCTGGAGCGAGCCAATTCCACCCGGAAAATATCCCATCGGTGGGGATGAGAATGCCCGTAACGCACTACCTGCTGAGACCTACGAACTGGACTACAGCTACCGCGTGGCGAAATACCCGGTGACGAATGCGCAATTCCAGGCCTTCATCGATGCCGACGTTGCAGGCTACAACAATCCGGCTTATTGGACACGCGCAGGGCTGCAATGGAAGGGTGAGCGCCGCGCCCCGGATGAATACAGCAATAGTGACTTCCGGCTGGCGAACCACCCTCGCATCTACGTGCGTTGGTATGAAGCGATGGCCTTCTGTGCCTGGCTGACGGAGCGCTACCAGCTAGCAGGTCTGATCCAGGCAGAGGAGATCATCCGGCTGCCGCAGGAGAAAGAGTGGGAAATCGCGGCACGCGGTGTAGATGGATTATTCTATCCCTATGGCAACAAGTTTGACGAGGCAAATGGCAACACGCGCGAAACAGGCATATCGCAGACGAGCGCCGTCGGCATGTTCCCGGATGGTGTTTCCTGGTGTGGCGCTCAGGACCTGAGCGGCAATGTCTGGGAATGGTGTTTGAATCCATATGCCGAGCCTGACGGTGGCTTGTCCGAGGAGCATTGGCACTCGGACGCGCGGCGTGTGTTGCGCGGCGGCTCGTGGCGCAGCGGCGATTACAGTGCGCGCGCGGCTTCTCGCTACAGCAACTCTCCCTACGGCAGGGCCTACTATGACGGGCTCGGTTTTCGGTTGTTGTGTTGTCCCCGTCTTCTCTCAAAATAAGCTCTGCGCTCTGGATCTCTGACCTCTGGTCTCTGATTCTCAGGGCGCGCAGCGCCCCTCTAAGGGGGTGTGGGGGAAGCCCCCACAGGCGCGTCAGCGCACTCGTTCCCGCCGTCAGGCGGGGTAAATTTTGCAATCTGGCGTATACTCTTGTTGTGGGTGTCGTTTGCCCATCAGGTCACCCGGAGACGAATGCGGCGTGTGTTGCGCGGCGGCTCGTGGAACAACAACAATAACAATGCGCGCGCGGCTTCTCGCAACAACAACAATCCCAACAACAGGAACAACAATATCGGTTTTCGGTTGTTGTGTTGTCCCATCTTCTTTTGTCCCTGAATCCGGGTGCGATGCTAATCCAGGTCGCACGACGCTGCGCCCCACCATCGGCGTTGGCGTTCCAACAATGCCGCACGTTCACGGACGGGCGGTTGAGGCGAAGGAGAGAGAAGAGCGCCGGGATGATCTGGTCTGCACGCAAATAGACCGCTACCGGGCAGGTGGTCGCGTCAGGCGCATACAAAATACGGGGTGCAGCCTGGATTCGCTCCCGCTGCACCCGCCCCTCGCATCACAGCGGATGCGTCCTGAAAACATGCGTTCGCAAGCCCCAGGTATCCGCATAACGCACATGATTGATCCAACCCTGCACGCTGGCATCCAATTCCGCAAACGAAATTTTTCCGCTCTGGTATAGGTCGATATTGTTTTGCAGCCGTCGCGTGAATTTGACGACATTGCGCGATTTCAGGCGGCGGTGCGTGGGGTAAACGACGAATCCCAGCCAGGGGATGCCATCCTTGCAGGGCAAAACCTGGGCTTCAGCTTCATGAACCGTCAGACGCAACTTCGCCAGGAAGTCGATATTGGCGCGTTTCCATTCGTAAAGTTGCTTTTTGCTGTCGCTGAAGAGGGCGAAATCATCCACATAGCGCAAAAATGCTGCACAGCGCAATTCCCTGCGCACAAAATGATCGAAGGCGTTCATGTACACGTTGCTCCAGAATTGGCTGGTCAAGTTCCCTATTGGTAAACCGCGTGGACGGGTTGCCGCGAAGAGATCATCCCCAGGGAAATAGACCATCTCATATTCCTGTGCCAGCACCCCGGCACCACTCGCCAGAATTTGATCCACCAGCCAGAGCGTTTGCTGGTCTTCAATCACCTGTGCGATGGATTCGCGCAAGATGGCATGATCCAGTGACGGAAAATGCTTGACGATATCCATGCGCAGCACATAACGATAGCGACGCGCATTTCGCTGAAGCGCATCCAGCGCGGCATGAGTGCCTTTGCCGACCCGGTTAGCATAGCTATGCGAGTGAAATCGAGCATCAAAAATCGGTTCGATCACATTGCAGAGGGCGTGATGTACCACGCGATCCCGGAAGGGCGCAGCGCTGATCTTACGGCGCTTCGGCTCATGAATGGTGAAGTGCGTGTAGGCTCCCGGTTGGTAGCGCCCTGTGAGCAGTTCATCCTGCAAGAGCAAAAGGCGATCCGCCACCTGATGCTCGAAGATTGCGGCGGGAGGTTTACCCCGTTTGCCTTTCGCAGCTTTGCGATAGGCTAGCAGCAAATTCTCCCAGGATGTGATACGTTCAAACGTTGAAGATGTCCTTTACGGAGATGGGTTTGCCCAGGGTGCGAGATGCGAAAGCTTCTTCACCTGCGTAGGCTCCCTGCCGCTGGAAATGACCGTCTTCGCTCACCCACACTTCGATTACGTCATGTAGCGGGTCAATGATCCAGTATTCTCGCACGCCATGCCGCTCATATGCCAGGTATTTCTCCTGGCGGTCATATTTGGCAGTGCTGGGGGAAAGCACTTCCACCACCAGATCCGGCGCACCAAGGATGCGTTTTTCGTCTTGCTGCGCGATGCTGAGATTTTCAGGCGTGATATACAGCACATCTGGCTCGAAGATATTCTCGTCATCCATCCGCACTTCTGTTGGGGCAGTGTACGCAATACCTCCCTTTTGGGCTTCCACCTGTGCCAGAAGTAACAGAATTTTCTTGATAATCGTTTGATGCTTCAAAATCGGGGGCATACCGATGACAACCTCACCGTCGATGAGTTGGATCAAATCGTGCTGCTGATATTCTGGCAGGTCATAATATTCCGCCGCCCGAATGCGTGTGCGTGTTGGCTGTACCATGAGCAAACCTCTCAATGCATTGCTGACTACCATTATGCCATAGAAAGGAAGATCAATGCCCGCTGATGACATGGTGATTCTCGTTCGAGTGTATGATTTATTGGATTGGCTGCTGCCCCAGGCGGAGAAATTCCCTGCTGCGCAGCGATTCGTCTTCACGCGCCGCCTGACCGATGCGGCTTTCGACTGTATAGAAGCGCTGTACCTCGCCAACGCGCACACGCAGCAGCAGCGTCTGGAATACCTGCGCACGGCGGATGCCAAGTTGAACACACTGCGGCTCTATTTACGGCTGGCGCATCGCCGCAAATACCTCACAGACGGGCAATACCAGCATGTGAGCGTCATGGTCGCGGAAATCGGGCGCTTGCTCGGTGGCTGGCTCAAGCAAACCGGGAAAAACACCCGTGACCGTGATTCGCCACCCGCCTGACGGCGGGAACAATGGCGCTGACGCGCCTGTGGGGGCTTCCCCCACACCCCCTTAGAGGGGCGCTGCGCGCCCTGAGAATCAGAGACCAGAGGTCAGAGATCCAGAGCGCAGAGCTTATTTTGAGAGAAGACGGGGACAACACAACAACCGAAAACCGAGAGTGACGTTGCTGAGGTAGGGATTGAAGTCGTCGCGAGAAGCCGCGCGCGCATAGTCATCGTCGTCGAACCACGAGCCGCCGCGCAACACACGCCGCGCGTCCGATTGAATATTCTCCTCGGACAAGCCGCCATCTGGCTCGGCATACGGATTCAGACACCATTCCCAGACATTCCCGCTGAGATCATGTGCCCCACACCAGGAAACGCCATTCGGGAACATGCCGACAGCGCTCGTCTGCGATATGCCTGTTTCGCTGGTATTCCCCCTGCCTGCGTCGAATTCATTGCCATACGGGTAGAACAAGCCTTCTTCGCCGCGTGC
>CAZJWX010000121.1:0-5737 GCA_964549915.1 uncultured Anaerolineaceae bacterium
TCCTGGCCTCAATACTTGTTGTTTTGTGTGAGAAGTGGAATGGCAAATCCACGCCCGTGGCTTCCTGTACCAGAGCAATCCTCATCATGCGACTCTTCACTGCAATTGACATCCCTCGACGCCTGCACAGTGACATCGCCGCCCTGCGCGACGATTCGCTCAAGGGGGCGCGCTGGACGAACCGCCACCAGTGGCACATCACCCTGCACTTCATCGGCGAAGTCGAAGCGCTCGAGCCAATCGAGGCCGCCCTGCAAGCGATCACTGCGGAAGACTTCCCGCTGTCGCTGCGAGGCATCGGCACCTTCCCAGCAAAAGGCAAGCCGCGCGTGCTCTGGGTCGGGGTGGATGCGCCGCCCACCCTGCAAACTCTGCATCGAAAGGTGGGCGAGGCGCTGGCGACGACGGGATTTCAGCCGGACAAGCGCCCCTACAACCCCCACCTGACGCTGGCCCGCTTCAAGCAGGTAGCTCCTGGCATCCAGTCCATGCGTGCCTACCGCGAGCAGCACGCCACCTTCGCCACCGAACCATTCGCCGCCGCGGTGATCACGCTCTATGAGAGCCGCCTCACGCCATCCGGGGCGCACTACAGCGTCCGCAGCCGTATCCCGCTGCACACAGCCTGACGCAATCACTTCCGGACGTTACAGCCGTGTTTCAATCGCGGTTATGTCTTGCATCAGGCGTTTGAATTGATTTAGTTGCGAGAAGAATTAAGACACATCGGTTGTCTCACGGATTTGTTGTGAGTATGCTACGGATAGACAACCACGCATCGCAGCAATCAGTGACGGACAGAGAAGCCTGGGGACAACAAGCACTATGAACATGCCGAAACCGCATCTGCTCATCGTGGACGACGACGCAATCAATCGCGGCCTTCTGGCGAGGATATTCAAGCGCGTCTGCAAGGTCGATATGGCGGAGAATGGTCGGCAGGCGCTGGAGAAGATGGTCGCCCACGAATACGACCTCGTGCTGCTGGACATCATGATGAAAGACCTCAGCGGCCTGGATGTACTCAAGATTCTGCGTCATTCCCGGTCGATGCTGGAACTCCCCGTGATTCTGATTTCCGCCATGTCGGATACAGACGATGTTTCGCGCGGCATCCGCCTGGGAGCCAATGACTACATCACCAAACCCTTCGAAATTGACATCGTGCAGGCGCGGGTGAACACACAGCTTCACCTGAAACGGGCGCTGGATGAGCGCCAGCAGTTGATCGCCCAGCTGGAGAGCGCCAACAAAATGAAGTCGCAGTTGCTGGAAATCGCCTCGCGCGACATCAAGGCCCCGCTGAACAACCTGCGCATGCTGCAAACCGTGATGCACAACCAGGCCGACGAAAACCCGGAAATCGGGCGCTTCGCCAGCATTATGGAGACGAACATTCAGACGATGGTGCGCGTGGCGGATAGTGTCGCCAATGTGCAGGTTGTGGATCAGTCGCACAAGCCCTTGCAGCGCCGCCCCCTGCACCTGTCGGAGCGCATCCGGCAGGCAGTCTTCCAGCACAAATCGCTGATCCAGACCCGGCGCGTGCGCGTGACCCTGGAAGAGAACGATCACTGGGTGCTGGGGGATGCGGAGCGCTTCCACCAGGCCATCAGCAACGTGATCGACAACGCCATCCGCTACTCCCCGACGGATTCGACCGTGCGCATTGAGGTGCAGCAGCAAGCAGCCAGATGCCGCATCCGGGTGATTGACCAGGGGCCGGGAATCGCGCCCGACGAGCGCAAGCATCTCTTCCAACCCTTCAGCGCCAGCCGCATCGGTCAACAGCCGCTGAATCGCAGTGAGGTAGGCAAGGGCATGGGCTTGTGGATTGCGCAGGAGTTATTGCAGAGCCAGGGGGGCAGCATCGGCATGGAACCCGCCCCCGAAGGCGGCAGCATCTTCTGGCTGGAGATGCCCCTGTGCGAGACGCCAGCGCAGCTCACGGAGACGGTGGACGCAACCGCCGCCGAAACCCAGCCCACGACGACACACAGTACGGGCACGGATACCACCGAGACGACGCTCTGGCCTGCTGCCGAAGACGACACGGAGAGCAGCCTGCCTGTGGTCGAAGCAGCGCCAGCCGAACCGGATCTGACGCCGACCATCGCCAAACCGCGCAGCCACGACCGCCCCTATCCGAAGGCGCTTTCGCAGGAATCGTAGGGGCGCGGCTGCCCGCTGTCGTCCAATCGGGTCGTTCAACTGTCCGGGGTCGTCGCCAGCAGCCCCTCAGCTTGCAGGAAGGCATCGACGGCCTGTTGCCAGGGGCGCAGCCGGATTCCGATGCTGGCAGCAGCGAGATTCGCCAACGACGTATACGGTGGCGGCATGGAGGGGCGCGGCCACTGACGGCGCGTGATCTTCCCCAGCGCAACCTCCGCGAATCCGGCGCGATCCAGCGCATAACGTGCGAACCCCCAGCGCGAGACCGCCCCTTCATTGCACAGGTGATAGGTGCCGTAGCGCCCGCTCCCGATCAACTGCGCGAGGGCCTGCGCGAGGTCGCGGTTGTAGGTCGGGTTGGCGACTTCGTCCACGACGACGCGCAGGGATTTGCCGTCCTTCGCTGCGCTGAGGATGGCATGGAGGAAATTGCGCCCCCCCGTCGCGAAGAGCCAGGAGGTGCGCACGATGTAATGGCGCGGGTTCGTCTCGCGCACCGCCTGCTCCCCGACGAATTTGCTGTAGCCATAGGGGTTGGCGGGGTTGGGACGGTCGTATTCGTAGTAAGGGCGCGAGGCCGTGCCATCGAAGACCTCGTTGCTGCTCACCTGTAGGATCGCCGCACCGATTTCATGCGCCGCCACTGCCAGATTCTGTGCGCCGTAGCCATTGATGCGAATGGCCTTTTCCGGCTCTTCCGCGCAGCCGTCCACATGCGTCCAGGCCGCTGCATTGACGATCAAGTCCGGCTGCTGTTGCTGCACGTACCCGCGCACCGCCACAAAATCCGCAATATCGACCTGGGCATAATCCGCGCCGAAGACATCCTGCCCCTGCAAGGCCTCCATCAAATCGCCGCCCAATTTGCCGGCAGCGCCCATCACCAGAATCCGCATAAGATTTCCCTACTGTCTTGTTTAACCTGTCTTGTTTCAAGGTGGTTCTTCTAGGTTGTGCTGGCCTCAAAACTGGTTGTTTTGTGTGAGAAGTGGCATGGTAAGTCCACGCCAGTGGCTTCTGTTGTATTCAATGAGGCTCCCGGCGAGGGCGGTCCCGCGTGCAAGCTGCGCCTACCCCGCGCCGCGTCCCTTTTTCGCCAGTAGCCCACGATAGAGGCTGTCCAGGTCTTGCGCCAGACGCTCGATTCCGTAGCGATTGCGCATGGTCTGCTGTGCCTCGTCCATTTCCGGGGGGTGCTGCAACGTCTTCAGAATCGCCCCGGCGAGGGCATCTTCCTCGTCCGATTCGACCAGCGCCCCCAGCCGACCGCCATCCAGCAAATCGGGGATGCCGCCGACGCGAGTCGCCACCACCGGGCAGCCCGCCGCCAGCGCTTCGATGATCGGCACGGGCGTCCCTTCGTTCAGGCTGCTCGTGACCAGTACATCCAGATCGCTGTAAATCTGCTCTACATTTTGCTGCCATCCGGTGAAGGTCACGGCATCCCCGAGTCCCAGTTCAGCCGCCAGTTCGCGCAAGGCGTCCTTTCGTTCGCCATCGCCGACGATCACGAACTGGGCGTTCGGCAACCGGGCACGCACCTGCGCCGCCGCCCGCAGGAAGAGCGGGTGATTCTTGACCGGGAGCAGCCGCCCGATGATGCCCACCAGCGGCGCATCCGCCGGAATAGCCCAGGCATCGCGGAAGGTGCCTTGCTTGCGCTGCACATTGGCAAAGCTGCTCAGGTCGAAGCCCAGGGGCAACACCGTGATGCGATTCTTGCTGGTGATATGGTATTCCTCGACCAGTTCCCGGCGCAAACTCTCCGAGAGCGTGATGATACTGTCGCTGAAATACGCGCCGATGCGCTCCATGACGATGAAGAGATTGGTGCGCAGGCGGTTGTAATAGCCCTGGAAGGGATGGGTATGCAGCGTATGCACGACGACCGGGACGCCAGAAAGACGCGCCGCGATGCGCCCCAGGAAGCCCGCCGTCGTCGTATGCGTGTGCACAATATCCGGCTGCACCTCGCGGATGAGGCGTCGAATCGCCAGAAACGCCTCGACGTTGCGCAGCGGACTCAGGTACGGGAAGAGTTCCCGCAGGTAGGTGGGACTCACATCGTATTCGTGCGCTACGTAGAGCATGCTATCTGGCTCATCCGGGCTGCCCCCACAGGCGAGATGCGTCTCGTAGCCCAGGTCTTGCAGGGCGTTGGTCAGCAAAATGGCCTGGAGCGTGGGGCCTGCGACGTTCAGGCGGACGATCAGGCGTAGGATGCGGATAGGCTGCTCGGACATGGGCTGCACTCAATGCTCGGTGGATCGTGCGCCCTAGCTTACTGTATCCCGCCACGAGACGCCAGACGTGGGACGTACCCACCCCGGGTGATCGCCATGTGTCCCCCACTTCGTAGGTGCGAACTTTGTGCGGCGCAGTTCTCCCCCTGCGCAACGTGGGGAGCTAGAGGGGGGAGATTGCTTCCCTGCGCAGCGGGGCGTCTTTCTGGCGTTTTCTTCGTGTTCTCTGTGCCTTTGTGGTGCAAATCATTTCGCAGCGATTGCCCGGCGCACCCACCCCGGTTGGCTTCGGCAACCTCACGCTTGCTTCTGCACCGCGCAACGACCATACTGTGCCCAGCAAATGCGCTGGCTGCACATCGACCGAAAATTACCAGCAGCCGGCATGACGAGTTGAATTTCTTTCTGCTAAAGGAGCGTTATTCCATGCAAATTCAGAATGCAGTTGCCCTGGTGACGGGCGGAGCCTCTGGCCTGGGCGGGGCGACGGCGCGTCGCTTTGCGGAAGCGGGCGCGAAAGTGGTCATCGCGGACTTGAACGAGGAAAAAAGCGCAGCACTGGCGGACGAATTGGGCGAAAACGCTGTCTTCGTCAAGACCAACGTGGCATCCGCAGAAGAGATGCAGGCGGCGGTGGATGCAGCGCTGCGTGAGTTCGGTGCACTGCACATTACGGTGAACTGCGCAGGCATCGGTGAGGCGCTGAAGACCGTCCACGCGGAGAAGGGGCCGCACCCGCTGGATCGCTTCGAGCGCGTCATCAAGGTCAACCTGATCGGAACTTTCAACAGCATTCGTCTGGCATCCTTCGCCATGCTCCAGAACGACCCCAACGAAGCGGGCGAGCGCGGCGTGATCATCAACACGGCCTCCGTCGCGGCCTACGATGGGCAGATCGGCCAGGCGGCCTACAGCGCCAGCAAGGGCGGGGTCGTCGGCATGACGCTGCCGATTGCGCGGGACCTGGCGCGGGACGGCATCCGCGTGATGACCATCGCCCCCGGCCTCTTCGATACGCCGCTGCTGGCGGGGCTGCCGGAAAAAGCGCGAATCTCCCTGGGGCAGCAGGTACCCTTCCCCTCGCGCCTGGGCGATCCAGCAGAATATGCCCAGTTGGCGCAGCAAATCGTCGAGAACGTGATGCTCAATGGCGAAGTCATCCGCCTCGATGGCGCGATCCGCATGGCTCC
Source organism: uncultured Anaerolineaceae bacterium (assembly GCA_964549915.1). Classification (GTDB taxonomy): domain Bacteria; phylum Chloroflexota; class Anaerolineae; order Aggregatilineales; family Phototrophicaceae; genus JAUZRW01. The sequence goes on from CAZJWX010000121.1 coordinate 5,606, forward strand.
GCGCTGAGGTTGTCCGCCAGGGGGGCGGCATCTCTTATCCCCCCTTCCGTCCCCCCACTTCGTAGGGGGAAACTGTCCTCCCCTTGCGCAGCTATACATTACCCACATCTTGGGAGGGTCGAAACAGGGTGT
>CAZJWX010000122.1:0-5718 GCA_964549915.1 uncultured Anaerolineaceae bacterium
TGGATTGAAAAGTATCTACCACCTGTTTTGTGTGATGTCTAATTGCTTTGTCCAGTAGTAATCAGGGGCTGCTGCCATTGGATTTCTCTCCTCTTGATCTAGCTGTTGTACTCTGCCATTCGTCTGTCGGTGGACAACACACGGGTTGCACCGGAATTGTAAGCCTGGCTGCCGGGGCATGGCCGACCATGCCCCGACAATCTGCTCGGATTCAGTAGCGCACGCTGTAGCGATTGCGCAGGTAAATCGCCAGGGCGTTCAGCACCAGCACCAGCGTCAGCAAGACGATGATCGCCGCCGCCGCGATGAACTGGAACTGCGCCTGCGGACGCGCCGTCCACTGGTAGATCTGGATCGGCAGCACCGTGAACTTGGAGAACGGCCCACTCGGATCAGTGAGGATGAACGTGGACGCGCCGACCACGATCAGCGGTGCCGTTTCACCCACCGCACGCGAGACCGCCAGGATCATCCCGGTCATGATGCCGGGGATGGACTGCGGCAGCACCGTGCGCCAGATCGTCTGCCATTTGGTCGCGCCCAGGCCGTAGCTCGCTTCGCGCACGGCAAAGGGCACCGCACGCAGCGCTTCTTGCGCGTTGATGATCACAATCGGCAGGATCAACAGCGCCAGCGTCAGCGAGGCGGAGAGGATCGTGCGACCGTTCACCGTGAAGCTGGCGAATTGCTCCAGGCCGCGCACCAGTTCATTGAACTGTGCCACCGTGATGACTGTGCCATCCTCCAGGGTGATCTCCGCATCGGACTCGAAGGGGATTTCGCCTTCAATGCCCAGGGCACTGCGGATGTTGCTCTCAGCGACCTGTCGTGAGATCGAACCGTAGAGGTTGGACGGGCCGACGTTCCCCAGGCGCAGGAAGGTGCTCAGCAGGTCTTGCGATTCTTCTGCGCTCAGCGAACCGTCTTCGTTGACGCCCACGTAGTCCCCATCTTCGTTGACTTCGTAGAGATCATCGAAGCCCAGGCTGTTCTGAATGGCGACGATGGCGTCTTCCGCTTCCCGCGTTTCCACGTTCAGGCCGAAGACAATACCACTGGTGACGGGTGCCAGCGCTCGTACGAAGATGAACAACCCCAATAGACCGTAGATAATCGAGGGCACGCCAGCCAGCGTACGCACGTTGGTTTCGATCAAACGGCTGATGAAGCTGCGATTGGCGTATTCTTCCAGGTAAAGCGCTGTGCCAACGCCCAACGGCAGCGAAACCACGATCACGATGACCATCATCAAGATCGAGCCGAGGATGGCCGTGCGGATGCCCGCCTGCGCGGGAACGCTGCTCATCGGCGTGCGCAGGAAGTCGGCATCCAGCCAGCTCTGGTAGCGGATCAATTCCGTGCGGCAGCCGGATTCTTCATAGGGCGTGGTGGCGATTTCGACCAGTTCGTCAGTCTCGTACGTGTTGACGTTGACGAATTCCCCGGTGCAGTATTCAGCACGCACATCGGTGGTGATGTTGCCCGTCACGATGTCTTCGAGTTCATCGCGCAGGTCGCCGATCCGTTCGCGGTTGGCGCTGACTTCTTCGCGCAGGGCGCCGATCTCTTCATTGGTCGCGTCGATGGCCGCGCGATTCTCTTCTGTGCCCGCTGCACGCAGGTCACTCACCTCAGCTTCCAGGTCTTCAAGCTGGCTGGCGAGGTCTTCCTGTGCGGCTTCCAGGGCATTGGTCTCTTCCTGGATTTCGCTGGCGCGTGCCTGCTGCGCTTCGCTTGGCTCCCAGCGCAGGATCGAGTCGAACAGTCCCCAGGCTTGCAGGGTTTGCAGTTCCGCCACTTCTTCCAGCACAATGCTACGCATATCGACATCGGACAGGTTCAGCGCCAGGAATTCGGCGAGGATTTCATTGCCATTGTCCAGGGCGCTGATCTCGTTGACCGTCGAGTCGGCGAAGCCTTCCGGGTAGGTGGCGCTGGGAGCCAGTTCACGCAGGGTCGAGGTCGTGAAGACGCTCGAATCCAGGGTGCTCATCCGGTCGCGCACCAATACGCGCAGGTTCGCGCCGTATTCCACCAGGATGTCGGCATATTCCTGCGCGGTCAATGCGTCGAAGTTCTGCCCCTCGGATACCAGTTCATCCGGCTCAATCGTGTAGCTGCGCGCCACCGCACCGAATGCCTGATTGATGACGTTGGTGAAGAGCGTGATCAGCGCCAGAGTCGCGATACCGATGGAGAAGTAGTAAAACGCCTGCCCGAGGATCCCTCGGCGGTGACGGGTCGCCAGCCGCCGCTGGAAGGTCTTCTCATCAGGCATGTAAGTCTGTGTGTACTTGTTCTTGTCTTCCATAGGTCTGCTCCCGTTCCTCTCTAGTACGCTTCGCGGAAGCGATTCAGAATCTGACGGCTGAGGACATTCAGCACCAGCGTGATCAAGAAGAGCACGATACCGATTGCGTAGATGCTGTTGTAGTCAATCGAGTCGTAGCTCAGGTCGCCGCCGCTGATGCGTGCGATATGCCCGGTCATGGTTTCGGCGGGTTCGAAGATGATGCCGGGGCCGCGCTCTTGCAGCAGGCCGACGATGTTATTCTGTGGGCCTGCGCCTGCGGCAATCGCCACGACCATCGTCTCGCCGACCGCGCGGGAAATCGCCACGATGAAGGCCGCCAGGATGCCAGAGAGCGCTGCCGGGAGCACAATCTTGAGCGTCGTCTCCAGGCGAGTCGCACCCAGGCCGTAGCTGGCTTCGCGCAAGGCAACGGGCACTGCACGCAGGGCGTCTTCGCTCATGGAGGCCACCAGCGGGATGATGAGGATACCCACGACGATACCGCCGGAGGCCGAGTTATAAACCGCCACCGTCTCGATGCCGAAGATGCTGCGCAGCAAAGGCGTCATGAAGGTCAGCGCGAAGTAGCCGTAGACCACCGTTGGGATACCCGCCAGAATTTCCAGGATGGGCTTGAGCGTGCTGCGGACGTTTTCCGGCGCGTATTCGCTGAGGTAGATCGCTGCGCCAATCCCCAACGGCAGCGCCACAATCATCGCGATGACGCTGGTGGCGAGGGTACCGTAGATCAACGGCAGGATACCGAACTCGCGGATGGCCGGCTGCCAGACATCATTGGTCAGGAATTCGCCCAGGGTGGCGCGGTCGCCAATTTCGATGCCGGTGCCGGGATCATGCGGGACGATTTCGGTGTTCTGCATGCCGCGTGACACCACCACGCGCGGCAAGAACCCCGCCTCATGGAAGACATCGGCGATGGCTTCCGTCAATGGGAAAACCGTCGAACTACCAGCAATGCGGATCTCCCCATTGACCGCGCCCGCATCGACTTCGTCCAGTTGGCCATCGTTGATGGTCGCGCCTGTGACATCGGCGTAGCGCTCGCGGCTCTCTCGCAGTGCCGCGTCGCTGGCCGGGAAGTAACCGACTTCTTCGATCACATCATTGACATGGGTCAGGTAGTAGCTGACGAAGGCCGAAACCTGTTCTTTCTCCGCCAGGATTTCTTCGCTGCTGTAGATGAACAGCGGACGCGCCAGGGGATAACTGCCATCTTCGACGGTGGCGGCTTCCGGCGTCACCCCTTCAATCGGGATAGCCCGCAGGGTGCCCTGGTTGTCGTTGAAGTAGGCATAGCCGAAGAAACCGATGGCGTATTCGTTCTCGCGCACGTTGCGGGCCAACTGGTCGTCATCTTCGGAGGTGATTTCGGCAACGCCCAACGGAATGGAAGCATCTTCGTCGAAGATCTCTTCGGCGAAGTAATCCAGCGTACCGCTGTCCTCACCCGGAATCGCGCGCAGGATAGGCTGGTTGGGCCATTCAGGGCGCATGTCCGCCCAGGTCTCAGCACCGCCGAAAATCAACGCCAGATCGTCGAACGAGAGCGTATCAACGAAGTCATTTTCCGGGTTCACCACAACCGCCAGCGCATCGGTGCCGACGCGGAATTCAACAGGGGTGATGCCGTTGCTCTCGCACTGTTCTTGCTCTTCTGCCCGGATGGGTCGGCTGGCGTCATTGATGTCCGTGCGCTCTTCCGGCACATCGGAGCAGAAAAGGGCGAAGCCACCACCCGTACCCGTCGAACGTACGATGATTTCATTGCGGTCATATTCTTCGACGAGCATTACCTCTTCGCTGATGCGAATCAACTCGCCTGCTGCCAATTGGCGACCGCCGACTTCGGTGTGGAATACAGTATCTTCGACATCGATGGGTTCTGCCACCCGCCGGTTGCTCTCTTCCCACAACTGACGAGTGAAGAAGTTCACGGATTCGTTCACGAGCACAGCGATGATGCCAATGGTCGTGAAGATTGAGACAACACCGCTCGCCAGCAACAACCCTTGGATGAACCGTTCAAAGGGGCGCGGTCTGCGATCCAGGTTGATGGGCGCGTTGGGGTCAGCCAGACTGCGACCCAACACCTCATCCAGGATACTCTCGCGGCCTGCGTTTTGCTCAGATGCCATCACTCCCTCTCCGACAAAGCTAACAAATGAACCAGGGCGTCCCGCCCTTCCCGCTGTACTCTTCGCAGCCCATTTCCACCGTCGAAATGCACAGCAGGAAAAGTAGAACGTCGCCGCGTACCGCACCCCACCAGACTTTCACACGGCTAGCGTATTATAAGTCGCGATTATTCACCAACTGCATCCAGCCAGGCCTGGCGAGCATTGCTCAGCGCAGCGTCCGAAGCCGGGAAGTACCCAACCTCGACAACTTCGTTGTTGACGTTGGTCAGGTAGAAGTTGATGAAGGCGGCAACCTGCGGCTTCTCAGCCATGATGCTCGCATCGCTGTAGATGAACAGCGGGCGGGCCAGCGGGTAGGCGTCGTCGCCGCTTGCTTCCACGCTCTCAGCGCTCGGCGTCACACCGTTGATGTCCAGCGCGCGCAGCGTGTCCTGGTTTTCCTGGAAGTAGGCATAGCCGAAGAAGCCAATCGCGAACGGGCTGCCCTGGATGCCCTGCACCAGCACGTTGTCATCTTCCGACAACTGCGTGTTGGCCGCGCTCAGGATCGGTTCTTCATCTTCTTCGAACACTTCTTCCACGAAGTAGTCGAACGTGCCGCTGTCCGTGCCCGGGATGAAGCGCTGGATCGGCTCTGCCGGCCATTCAGCGCGGACATCAGCCCAGGTCTCCGCTTCGCCGAAGATCAGCGCCAGTTCTTCCAGCGTCACGTCGGTCACGAAGTCGTTTTCGGTGCTGACCGTCACTGCCAGCGCGTCGGTGCCAACGCGGAATTCGATCGGGTCGCGACCGATTTCAGCGCAGCTTTCGCGTTCGCTGTCGCGGATCGGGCGGCTTGCGTTGCTGATGTCGGTTTCGCCCGCCACGCAGAAGCGTTCAAAGCCAGCGCCGGAGCCGATGCTGTCGATGGTGATTTCACCACCATAGCCAGCTTCCACGAAAACTTCAGCCATACGTTCGCTGAGCGGGAAGACGGTGGAGCTACCAGCGGTCACGATGTCGCCGGTAACCTCGAGCGGATCAACTGCCGGGAGTTCTACCATGTCCTGTGCGAAAGCGGCGGACACGAAGAGGCTGACGAAGAGCGCAGCCACAATCAAACGGAACTTCTGCATACTGTGTACTCCTACTGTACTAATTGGGACAGTATCTTTCGGAATCTGGGCAGATTCCGCGTTGGAATGTAACTTTCGCCGTTTAAGCATCATTGGGCTTATGGACAAAGCAAAAGGAACCCGCATGAAGTAAAATGTTAGAATGGCAAAG
>CAZJWX010000123.1:0-5616 GCA_964549915.1 uncultured Anaerolineaceae bacterium
GTGAAATTGCATCGCCTTTATCCGTCTCTTTCAGATTGACTGAGTACTAGCCGCAAAGCCGCCGCAAAACCACAGGGGCAATGTGCAGCCTCTACCGACATGAGAACACCCCCTTGCGTCCCCCACTTCGTAGGGCGAAACCGTTCTCCCCTTGCACGGCGGGGGAGTTAGAGAGGGAACTCGCGCAGCGGGGCGTGATCCTGGCCTTTGCTTTGTGTTCCTTGTGGCTTTATAGTTCAAATCATTTCGAAGCGATTGCCCTGATCCCCCGCCCCCACCAATCGACCACCCGTGCTACACTAGGGCTGTGTGCGAAACCAGGATTCAGGGGATGCATCATGCCCAAATTGCTGACCACCCTGCGCGAACAGGATGACGGTCTTCTGCCCACGCTGGCGCAGTTGTGGGGCGTCAATATCATCAACCTCAACAAGAAGGATTCGACCAAGGCCATGCAGCAGGCCATGCTGGAACCGGAACGCGCCGAGGTCGTCTGGGATCTGCTGGATGACCAGCAGCGCGGTGCCCTACAAATGCTGATTGCCAGCCAGAATTCCATGCCCGCCAAAATGTTCGAGCGCACCTTCGGCAGCATCCGCAAGATGGGACGCGGACAAATCGAACGCGAGCAGCCGCACAAAAATCCGGCTTCGGTGGCGGAAGGGCTGTTCTATCGCGGCTTCATCTACGAGGGCTTCCAGAAGTCCGATAAGGGCACAGAGCCGATTGTCTTCGTGCCGGATGATCTGGCAGAAGTGCTGCCTGTACACAAGACTGCCTACAAAGACCTGCCTGATGACGATGTAGAAGAATTCATTGACGTGGATGAGGACGAGGACGAAGAAGCGGAGTATCTGCCACCTCCGCCTGAGCCGCTCGACCCGGTGCCGGAAGAACATCTGGAGAACGTGCAGCAGGCGGATACGTCCATCGTCGATGATCTGACGACGCTGCTGGCCTTCCTGCGCATGTACAGCGCGGCGGTGGAATACGATCAATTCCTGCCCGCTGATGTCGAACGCATCGCGCCGTATTTGCTGGTTGCGCACGATTTGCGGCTGGCCTTCATCCTCGGCGTGGGGGCCAGTGCCGACCTCATCACCACTCAGGAAGGTCGCGCCTATCCCAAACGAGCAGGGCTGCAAAAATGGCTCAATCAGCCGCGTTCTTCCCAGGTCAAGATGCTGCTGGATGCCTGGTACAGCAGCACGCTCTACCGGGACATGTGGCACGTCCCCGGCATCCATCCCGACCCCGACGCGGGCTTCCCCTATGATCCCCGTCTGGGGCGGCAGGCGCTGGTCAAGATGCTGCGCGAATACGCCCCGCCGAGCGACTGGTGGCCGATTGACGACTTCATCGAGACCGTCAAGGCCGCTGACCCCGATTTTCAGCGCCCCGGCGGCGATTACGATAGCTGGTATATCCAGGACGATCACGACCGCTACCTGCGCGGATTCGGCAGTTGGGATGCGGTGGAAGGCGGCTTGCTGAATTACTACGTGCGCGGCCCCTTGCACTGGCTGGGGTTGACGGATGTCTCTGCGGAGGCGGCGCGTCTGACCGCTTACGGGCGTGCCTTCATTGGCCTCAACGATTGGCCGATGCCGCCGGAACCCAGCGATTCCGTGGTTGTGGAAGATGACGGCACGCTGGTCGTCTCGCGCAAAGTCTCGCGTATGGATCGGTATCAGGTGGCGCGGTTCACCACCTGGGGCGAGGGCAACGACCCCTACCGCTACCGCCTGGATGCAGATGGCATTCAGCAGGCCGCCGCGCAGGGCATCACCACCGGGCACATCGCCACCTTCCTCAAACGGCAGTTGGGGGATAAGCCCCTGCCGCGGGCTATCGCTCGCCTGCTGGAAACGTGGCAGGGCGGCGCTACCTCGGAAGTCACGTTCGAGCGGCTGCTGGTGTTGCGCACCGTCTCCCCGGAAACGCTGGATCGCATCTACAATGAGCCGTCTCTGCGGCGCTACCTGGGGGCGAAATTGGGGCCAATGGCCTGCGTGATCCGCGCGGGGCAGGAAGAAGCATTGCATCGCACCCTGGGCGAAGCGGGCATCAAGGTCGAAGCGACGGACTGAGCGCACCCGACCGCACTCCGGCTACGCAGTGGCGGGCCGGCAGGGGGAACACCAACGGAAACATCGCTCGTCGGGGAATCAGGTGCAACCTCTGCAATTTGTCGTGCGTATAATCTGGTAAAGGCACGCACGTCAGAGGTTTCGCCTCTTCCTGCCCCACCATCGTCCTCCGCCGGAATGCTCCCGCAATCGTGACGGAAGCGCGGATGCTACGCTGCGTACCCCGGATCATCGTATTCGGATAACGTTCACAAAGGGGGAGAACCAAATGACCGCCGCAGTGCGCACAGAAATCCGTTCGGATGTTGCCACAGGCTCGCCGTGGAAAGACCTTTACAACCTGGGCGGAATCGTTTCCGTCATTCTCGCGATCATTCCCGCTGTTGCCGTTGTCGCCTTCTTCATCTGGCCGTACGCGCCCGGCGTACAGCCCGTCCCGGAAATCTTCGCGATGGTACAGAACGACCCCTTCGGCGCGTTGATGGCGCTGGATTTCTTCGTGCTGCTCGGCGGCCTGATCTCGATCATTCTGCTGATTGCGCTCTACGTCGCCCTCAAACCCGTTAATGAGAGCTACGCCCTGATCGCCCTGATCATCGGCCTGATCTCCGTCGCAGCCATCATCGCGGGACGCCCGATTGCGGAGGTTTTCGTGCTCAGCGACCAGTACGCCGCCGCCGCAACCGAAGCGGAACGCAGCCGCTACCTGGCAGCGGGCGAAGCACTGATCCCCACGTTCCACGGCTCCGCCTGGATGGTCTATGCGGCGGGCATGTCAATTTCTTACCTGATTACTTCCTACTTGATGTTGCGCAGCGACACCTTCAGCCGCGCGACGGCCTACGTGGGCTTCGCCACCAATATCGCCATCGGCCTCTTCTTCCTGCCCGTCATTGGCCCGCTGCTGATGTTCGTCGGCACCCTTTTCGGCGTGGTCTGGAGCATACAGCTTGCCTGGCGCTTCTTCTGGCTCGCGCGAATGGCGTAGGGGTATGGGATCAGGGTATGTGCTTTCCGCCCGCTGCGTGATGCCGGGTGGAAGGCGCACACCCGCAGCCCGCATCCGTGACGCACAGCGGTTGAACCGGGTGCTGGCGGCGCGTTGACATTTGCACTGGCAACCGACCCACTTCAGCAGCTACTCACAATGATCCCGTACAATCTCCTCAGAACGTTTCGCTAGCCGTGAACTTGCGACTTCTATGCAACCAACCATCGAACTCGTCTGGTTCAAGCGCGATTTGCGCATCCATGACCATCGCCCCCTCTTCGAGGCTGCGCAGCGCGGTGCGGTGCTGCCCCTGTACATCATCGAGCCATCCTTGATTCACGCGCCGGACTACGACCGCCGCCACTACGACTTCACACGAGCGTGCTTGCTGGAACTGCGCGAGGCGCTGGCGCAGCGGGGGATGCCGCTGGTGGTGCGGGTGGGGGAAGCGCTGGATGTCTTCGCCACGCTGCAACGGGATTTCGCCATCGCGGCGATCCATGCCCACGAAGAGACGGGCAATGCCATCAGCTTCACGCGCGATAATGCCGTGCGCCGCTGGACGAGGCAGCAGGGAATCGAACTGTGCGAGACCCCCAACAACGGCGTGATTCGCCCCTTGGGCGACCGTGACCAGCGGGTACGCCTCTGGAATCGGCTGGTGGCGGAACAAGCGCTGCTGCCCGCGCCGGAAGCCGTACGCCCTGTTGAGATTGACCCCGGCGCGATTCCGGCCTGGGACGAACTCGGAATCCGTGATGAAGGCATCGTCATGTTGCAAGCGGCGGGTGAAAGCGAGGCGCATCGTCTGCTGCGCTCCTTCCTCTACGAACGTGGTTCGCGCTATCATCAGGAGATGTCCAGCCCGGTCACCGCTGGGGCAAGCGGCTCGCGAATCAGCCCCCATCTGGCCTACGGCACGCTCTCCCTGCGGCAGGTCTTCCGCGCGCTGGAACAACGCCGCGCCGAAATCAGCCAGATGAGCCAGCAGGACTATCAGCAACTGGACGGCTCCTGGAAATCCGCCCTGCGTGCCTTCGAATCGCGCTTGCACTGGCACGATCATTTCATTCAGAAATTGGAGGACGAACCGCGCATCGAATACGAGAGCTTCGTCCCGGCTTACGATACCCTGCGCGACGACCCGGCACACGATGGCGAAGCCGCTGACCGCTTCGCTGCCTACGCCCAGGGGCGCACTGGATACCCGATGGTCGATGCCTGTATGCGCAGCCTGCGGGCGACGGGCTGGATCAACTTCCGGATGCGGGCGATGCTGGTCTCGTTCGCGTCCTATGATTTGTGGCTCAAGTGGCCGGCAACGGCGCAACTGCTGGCGCGGCTCTTCACGGATTACGAACCCGGGATTCACTACAGCCAGGTGCAGATGCAGTCCGGGACGACGGGCATCAACACGCTGCGAGTCTATAATCCGACCAAGCAGGGGCAGGATCATGACCCGGACGGTATCTTCATTCGCCAGTGGGTGCCTGAACTGCGTGACATGCCGCCTGAATACCTGCACGAGCCGCACAAATTGCCGCCGATGTTCCAGCACGAAGCCGGGTGCATCATCGGCGAAGACTATCCAGCGCCGATTGTGGAGCACAAAAGCGCCGTCAAAGAGGCCAGGAGCCGCATCTGGGACTTGCGCAAGCAGCCGCAGGTGAAGGCCGTCGCCGCACAGGTGGCGCAGCGACATGGCAGCCGCAAGCGGCGCTAGGCTCCGCCATCATACGCGATCAGCACTTCATCCAGCGGCTTCCTGGTGATCGTCGGGACGCGGGCATCGTCCGCCGGGTAGCCTACCGCGATGACCATCATGGCGCGTTCGTTATCCGGACGTTGCAGAATCTGCGAGAGGAATTTCATGGGACTGGGTGTGTGCGTCAGCGTTGCCAGCCCCGCCAGATGCAGGCTCGCCAGCAGCATCCCCACCGCAATGCCCACCGACTCATCGACGTAGTAATGCTTGATCCGCTTGCCCTGTGCGTCATAGCCCCAGACCTGCTTGAAAACGACGATCAGAAAGGGCGCTTCTTCCAGGTGTGGCTTCTGCCAATCTGTGCCCAGGGGCGCCAGTACCTCGCGCCATTCGTCCGTCACCCGACGCTGGTAGAAGTCGCGCTCTTCGGCCTCCGCCGCTTCGCGAATCTGCCGTTTCAGCGCCGGATCACTGATGACGGCGAACGTCCAGGGCTGTTGGTTGGCGCCAGAAGGGGCGGTTGCGGCAGTGGCGACGGCATTGCGCACCAGTTCTTCGGGGACGGGGGTTGTGCTGTAGTGCCGCACTGTGCGCCGCGTTTGCATCCGCGCCAGAAATTCCCGCGAGCGTGCCAGCTGCTCGTCCGGCGTGAGGTGGGCAAAGTCGAGCTTGTGGAATTGTCCGCTGTGGGTCATGCTGCGCCGTCCTTTCCGCAGTGGATTGGCTGTGTTCTGTGCCCGAGCATAGCAGGTTTTGGGGCGCTGTGCTGGCTGCGCACCAGGGCAATCGCTTCAAAAATGAAAGAAAGTTGGTAATGTGTAGTGGAGAGA
>CAZJWX010000124.1:0-5502 GCA_964549915.1 uncultured Anaerolineaceae bacterium
CCGTGTGAAATTGCATCGCCTTTATCCGTCTCTTTCAGATTGACTGAGTACTAGAGGGCGAGGTGCAGCATCGCTACTGTGGGTTGCCACTGCGCGCCGCCTGCTAGATCCTCAGAGAACAGCCATCGCCCCCAGGAAGAGCAGCAGCGCCGTCCCGGACGCGATGCCTCGCACGCGGTTCAGCCAGTAGAAACGCCCACGCGAGGTCTGCCAGTTTGCCGATGGGGAGTCCGGCTCCAGCCCCATCAGCACCTCATAGAGCGGCAGATTCAGCCACACTGTCACGACGAAGACGCCGATACCGAAGCTCAGCCAGCCCGCCCCGGTCAGGATCAGGGCGGCGATGTTGCCCACCTGCCACAGCAGCACCAGGGCGACGATCGGCAGCAGCAGCCCGACGAAGGTCAAGCCCGCGATGATCGGGTGGCCTTTGGCGACTTCCAGGAAGGTTTGCAGCGTGCGAATGGCGTCAGTTGGCGTGTGGCGATTCCACGTCGGTTCCATCAGGACGACCAGCGTCATCATCAGCCCGGTGAATAAGCCAGCGGCGGCGGCGCTGATCCCCAATGCGAGCAGGGCGAGATCACTCATGCGAAATGTGCCTCCAGACTCAGTGCCGACGTAGCCCGAATGCGGGAACAATCAGGATCCCGGCTGCGGCAGCACGTATTCGGCAATGGCGCGGGACATCACAGAGACGCCCAGCGGCAGCGCGTCCTCGTCGAAGTCGAAGCGGGGATGATGATGCCCGTAATCCAACCCTTTTTTCGGATTCGACGACCCGACCAGGAAGAAAACCCCCGGCACTTCGTCCAACAGGTAGGACATATCTTCCGATGCCATCGTGCGCGTGTCGTCCTGAAGTTGCTGTGCCGGGATGACATCTTGCAGGGCGTCCCGCATCTGGCGGGTGACTCTGGGATCGTTGACCACCGGGATGGTCAGGTGTTTGATCTGCACATCGGATTTGCAACCGACTGATTCACAGACGTTGAAGGCCACATCGCGCACGTGTTGTTCCAGCAGTTCGGAGGTAAGGGCGTTGAAAGTGCGGAATGTGCCCATGATCTCGACGGTTTCGGGGATGATGTTGTGGCGCATGGCGCTGGTCTTCAGCCCGGTGACGGAGAGCACCACTGCGCCGTCCATGGCGTTCATGCGCCGTCCGACGATGGTATGCAGGGCGGTCACAAGCTGCCCGGTGCAGGCCACCGGGTCGATGGTGGTATGGGGCATAGCGGCGTGCCCACCCTTGCCCTTCACGATGATGCGAAAGACCGAAGAGCCGGACATGATCGGCCCTCTGGCGATGCCGACCTGCCCCAGATGCAGCGGCTGCCACAGGTGCATACCGAAGGCGTAATCCGGGGCGGGGTCTTCCAGGATGTTCTCGCTCAGCATGGCGAGCGCCCCACCTGCGCCCTCTTCCCCCGGCTGGAAGACGAATTTGATGCGCCCGTGAATCTTCTCACGGTACTTGCTCATCAGCCTGGCGACGGCCAGCGCAATCGCCATATGTCCGTCGTGACCGCAGGCGTGCATTTTGCCTTCTTCCAACGAGACGAAATCATGCTCGTTCTGCTCGTGGATGGGCAGGGCGTCCATATCTGCGCGGTAGAGGACGGTGGGGCCGTCGTGGGCACCTTCCAGGATGGCGACGACGCCCGTCTTGGCGATGCCCGTCTGTACTTCCAGGCCGAGTTGACTCAGTTCTTCGGCGATGATGCGCGCGGTGCGTACTTCTTCAAATGCGAGTTCGGGGTGGCGGTGAAAATCGCGCCGTCGTGCGACCAACTCCGCTCGCAAGGCTTCGGCTTCCGCTTTGAAATCAATCTGCGTTTGCGTGCTCGTCGTCACGAAGTTCAGAACCCTTTGTTGCTGCCAGTCTACACGCTATCAATGTATCACAACCTCATTGTGCAGAAGCGTAATGGTTGGCAAATTGTATGAGGTTCTTTGCGTTCTCGCGTCAGCAGTGGCTTCAGCCTTCGCTCTCCGCGAGGCGCTCGGCGTACTGCTGTTTGTAGTAGGCCAGGTACTCTCCGGTCTTGATCTTGCGCCACCACCATTCATTGTCGATGTACCACTGGATCGTCTGGCGCAGCCCTTCTTCGAAGCTGTACTGCTGCTGCCAGCCCAGGCCGTGCAATTTTGCGGCGGTCATGGCGTAACGGCGGTCGTGGCCTTCGCGGTCGCGCACGAAGCGAATCAGGCTTTCCGGCTTGCCCAGAATCTCCAGCATCAGCCGGACGACATCAATATTGTGGCGTACATCTTCGCCCGCGATGTTATAGGCTTCCCCGGCCTTGCCCTCGTGCAGCGCCCGGGCAATGCCGCGTGCGTGATCGTCCACATGCAGCCAGTCGCGAACCTGCATGCCGTCCCCATAGAGCGGCAGGGGCTTGTCGTCCAGCGCTTCGGTGACGAAGAAGGGAATCAGCTTTTCGGGGTACTGGTAAGGGCCGTAGGTGTTGCTGCCGCGCGTGATGACGACATCCATACCGTAGGTCACGTGGTAGCTGCGAATCAGCAGTTCGCCCCCGGCCTTGCTGGCGGCATAGGGGCTGTTGGGCAGGAAGTTGTCTTCTTCCGTGCTGAAGCCCTCTGCGACATCGCCGTATACTTCGTCCGTGCTCACCTGCAAGAAGCGCTCGATCCCGTGCTGGCGGCTGGCTTCCAGCAGGCGATAGACGCCGAAGACATCGGTGCGGATGAAGGCTTCCGGGTCGAGGATGCTGCGGTCTACGTGGCTTTCCGCAGCGAAGTTGACGACGGTATCAACCTGGTGCTGCTCGAAGACACCGCGCACCGCTTCCAGGTCGGCAATATCGCCCTGGATGAAGGTGTGGTTGGGCGCTTCCTTCACAGGCAGCAGATTATCCAGGTTGCCCGCGTAGGTCAGCTTGTCGTAGGTGATGATGTGGTATTCCGGGTGTCCGGTCACCATCTGGCGCACGAAGGCGCTGCCGATGAAGCCCGCCCCGCCCGTTACGAAGATATTCTTCATGTTTCGTCGTTCTCCGTCTCCGCTTCCGTCTCGGCCTGCGAGGTCTCTGCTGTTTGCTCCTGGCTGGCGGCATGTGCGCCTGGCTCTTCGTCCAGGGCATAGCGCTCGATGGCCTCCGCCACGCCCTCATCGTCGTTGCTGCTGGTAATCACATCCGCGACGGCTTTCAGGGCTTCGTGAGCATTCTCCATCGCCACGCTCAACCCGGCGAATTTGAGCAGTTCAACGTCGTTTTCGGCATCGCCAATTGCCATTACATGCCCGGGTTCCACCGCCAGCTCGCGCAGCAGGGCACGCACGCCGCCGCCTTTGCTGGCGTTCTTGGGCAATACTTCGAGCTGGTCGTGCACGGCGGTGCGCGTGAAAGAAATCGACTCGCCGACTTGCTGGTTCAACTGCCAGCGCAGGGCACGCAGTTTGCGCTTGGAGCGCTCGAAGATGATCAGCTTGTTGATGGGAACCTGCCCCAGGATGTTCACCAGTGGGCCAACGACTTCGACAGCGGGTTCGTTGTAGGCTTCCAGGATGTCGAAGGGGGCTTCGTTGTGCTTCGCCAGCAGACGGTTGCCGCTGTAGGCCAGCACTTCCGCGCCGCTGGCTTCCGCGTATTGGATCACGCGGCGGGTTGCCTGCGGGTCGAGCACTTGCTGCGTGCGGATGCTGCCGTCGGCGTTGTACGTCACCAACCCCTGCACGAAGACGCCGGGGGTGGTCAGGTTCAGCGCGGCAATCACGGATTCCGCCGATGCGCGAGTCTTGCCCGTCGCCAGGATGATCTTCTTGCCCGCCGCAATCGCCCGCTGGATTGTGTCGCGGGTGCGGTTGGTCATGATGTGTTCGCTGTTGAGCAAGGTCCCGTCCAGGTCGATGACGATCACTTCGATCTCATCCGGGGACGGCATTTGCGGTTTGATTTCGGAGTCCATATGCGTTCCGTTTTTATAGGGTGGGTTGTCAAATGGTTGAAGCCACTGGCGTGGATTTGGCATTCCACGTCGCACACAAAACAACAAGTATTGATGCCAGAACAGGCCAGAAGAACCACCTTGTTAAATAAGTTATATTCCATCCCCACCCCTCAGTCCCTCGCTTGCCCCGCTTGCGCAGCCAGGAGGAGCCAGGGGTGGGGAAATTCGCTCAGGACATGGCCCAATGTGCGCATCACTGCCGGATGGCGAGATTCTCGTTTCGAGCTAGACCCACACGGTACTGTGATCCGCGAGGTTCATGACGGTGCCACGCGGTTTCTTGTTGCTGGCGTTGCGCACCTCAGCATTGCGCCCGATCAGGCTGTCGCGCAGCATCACATCAATATCGATCACCTGGGCATTTTCCAGGATGATGCTGCGTTCGATCTCGCAGTCGCGGATGGTGGCGTCGTGGTAAATGCTGGTGAAGGGGCCGATGTAGCTGTTCTCGATGACGGTGCGCTCGCCAATGATCGTGGGGCCGCGCACAATGCTGTTGATGATCCTGGCCCCTGCCTGCACCGTGACCCGCGAATCAACCTGCGAGTCGGCGTCTACTTCCGCATCCTCAGCGATGTGTGGGCGCAGCTCGGAAAGCACGTAGCTGTTGGCTTCCAGCAAATCAGGCGCTTTGCCCGTATCCAGCCACCAGCCCTCATGAATATGCGGGAAGACGCTGTACCCATGATCGATCAGCCACTGGATCGCATCGGTGATCTCCAATTCGCCCCGCGACGACGGCTGAATGCTGTTGACCGCCTCGAAGATGTGATGGTCGAACATATAAATGCCGACCAGCCCCAGGTTGCCAGGCGGATCTTTGGGCTTTTCCACCAGGTATTCGATGCTGCCGTCATCGCGCAA
Source organism: uncultured Anaerolineaceae bacterium (assembly GCA_964549915.1). Lineage (GTDB taxonomy): Bacteria > Chloroflexota > Anaerolineae > Aggregatilineales > Phototrophicaceae > JAUZRW01. Next base: position 4,840 of record CAZJWX010000124.1, read on the forward strand.
TTTGGCCACGCCATACGAAGACGGGTTCGCCACCGCCTTCAGCACGATCTGGCTGTTCCAGCCGTTGCTGCTGAAGTCTTCGACCAGGCTGCCGATGCCGCCCTCAATGGCGTTATCCCCCAGGAACATCACAAAGGGGTCATCCTGCAAGAAGTCCTGCGAGATTTTGACCGCGTGTGCCAGTCCATCCGGGCTGGGCTGGTGAATGAAGGTCAGGTTGACGCCCCACTCGCTGCCATCCCCCAGGGTCTGTTCGATCTCGGCGGCGGTATGCCCACCGACGACGATGCCCATCTCGGTCACACCCGCATTGCGAATCGTCTCAATCACGCGCAGCAGAACCGGTTGATTCGCCAGGGGAATCAACTGCTTGGCGCGTGTATAGGTCAGCGGGCGCAGGCGTGTGCCCTTGCCACCGCTCAGAATCAAGGCTTTCATCGGCATGAAGCGCGAATAGCTCCTGTGTTCGGTTGGTGATCGCAGCATATTGTGGGACAAGCAGGGGGATTTTGCAAGCGTGGCGCATCCGCCGGTGCTGCATCCGGCAAGTATGCAGAAAACACTTCGCACCCGATCCTGCGGCCAGTCGGTGCAAGTCCCCTCTACGAAGGGCTATACATTACCCACATCTTGGGAGGGTCGAAACAGGGTGTAAGTCGAAAC
>CAZJWX010000125.1:0-1119 GCA_964549915.1 uncultured Anaerolineaceae bacterium
CCGTGTGAAATTGCATCGCCTTTATCCGTCTCTTTCAGATTGACTGAGTACTAGATGGGGACTTGGTGTTTTGTCACGGGGTTTGGAATGGGAAAGAAGTTATTGAAGTGCCTATAGCTTTTGGTCAATGGCAAAGTGGCGGCAGGTTATCCTGCTTCACGGGTTAGCCCATCGTGCCAATTTTGCGCAACCTATGCTATCGTTTTGCGCGATGAGATGACGCAAGGGGTTGATAATCCCCAACGGAAGTATGACACGATTCGCCAAAGAACATGGCCTTTTCCTGGGTGTTTTGCTGCTGGTTTTGCTGGTGGCCTTCCCGGTGCTGACCTACCCGATGGGGCGCGATCAGGGCATGTACGCCAATATCGGCCTGAGCATCCTCAACGGCGGCACGCCCTTCGTCGATATGTGGGACATCAAGCCGCCGCCGATTTATTACATCTACGCCGCCGGAATCGCCATTTTCGGACGCGGCACAGAAGCGATCCGCGCCATTGATTTCGCCCTGGTTCCGTTGGGGATGCTCGGCTTGTATCTCTTCGGGCGGCGGATGCAGGGCAAGCGCCTGGGTTTGCTGGCGGCGCTGCTCTACGGCCTGTTCTACTTCAACGAAGATTTCCCAAGTTTATCCCAAAATGACTCCCTCGTGACCGTGCCGATGATCTGGGCGGCGTACAGTGCACTGCGTGCCATGCAAGCAGAATCGGGCACGCGCAAGGCGGTTATCTGGTCTTTGCTCACGGGGATGGCTTGCGGATTGATTCTCTGGTTCAAGCATTACTTCGTCTTCTTCGTGCTGGCGCTGGTGATCAACCAACTGTGGGTGCGGCTCAGCAAAAAAGACGCTCGCGCCGGATTGTGGAAAGAAGCGTTGGCTTTTGCTGTGGGTGGATTGTTCACAGGTGGTTCGCTGCTGGTGGTTTTCGTCGCGCAGGGTATGTTCCAGGAGATGCTGATCGTCGCGCAGGGAACGGCGGCCTACAACGCGCAGGGCTACGATTTTGCGGCCTTCCTGGGCAATATGGCGAATTACTGGGGCTTCCGTTGGGAGGCGTGGCATGGTCTGCTGCTGCTGGCGGGGTTGTGGGTTCCTTTGTGGATTTTGGTTCCCCCCTC
>CAZJWX010000125.1:1219-5354 GCA_964549915.1 uncultured Anaerolineaceae bacterium
TAACTCCCCCCGCTTCGCAAGGGGAGGACAGTTTCCCCCTACGCAGTGGGGGGACAGAAGGGGGGATGAGATTTCTCCTACAACCAATGCGGGCGGGTCTGAGACCACGCCCCTACACGATTCTCTCCCCCCTCTAACTCCCCCCGCTTCGCAAGGGGAGGACAGTTTCCCCCTACGCAGTGGGGGGACGCAAGGGGAGATGGATGCCCTACGCAGTGGGGGGACGCAAGGGGGGATGGATGCCCTACGCAGTGGGGGGACGGAAGGGGGGATGTGGCGGCTGGTCTGGCTGTGGCTGATTGCTGCGCTGGCCTTCGCACTGATCCAGGCCAAGGGGTTCGATACACACTGGATTCCGATGCTGCCGCCGCTGGCATTGCTGGCAGGGGGAACGCTGGCTATAATCTCCCGCACGTTTTCGCAAAAGCGCATCAGCGGATGGCTACTGCCAGGGTTGGTGCTGGTGGTGTTAATCGCCGCCGTGAGCAGCACTACCTGGGGGCGTTCCTGGCGCTACATCAGTGGGCTGGAAGACCGCGTCGCCTATTTTGACCGCTTTCAGGCTAACGACCTGAAGCCCGAACAATCGCTCTTGATGGCGAACTACCTGCGCGAGCGCGTCGCACCGGGGGATACGCTCTTCATCTGGGGATTTCGCCCGGAAGTTACATACATGGCGGGGCTGCGGCCTGCTACGCGCTACCAGGCGCATTTCCCGCTGGTCGCGCCCTGGTATCCTGACGAATGGCGGCAGGAGAATGTCGATATTCTCTGGGCTTCCAGGCCGCCGTATGCGCTGATACTGGAAGACGACTTTATGCCCTGGGTGACGGATTACGACGCGGATTCGCACACCTTGCTGCAAGATTATACGCACCTCAACAACTGGTACGCTGCGAATTACGAGCGCATCGACCAGATCGGAGATTTCATCATATGGAGCAGGCGCCCGACCCCGTGAAAGACGAAGTAACCATCCGCAAGGCCACGGAAGCCGACCTCAGCGCCATCGAAGACCTGATCAAGCAGTTCGTGCAGGACGGCAAGCTGCTACCGCGCACCTTTCGCGAACTGGAAGACCTGCTGGAAACCCTCTTCGTCGCCGAATACGAGGGGCGGCTGGTCGGTTGTGCGGGGCTGGATATTTACAACCAGAAGCTGGCGGAAATCCGTAGCCTCGCCGTGTCGCCGACGGTACAGGGGAAGGGCGTAGGGAAACTCCTGGTCAATGCCTGCGTGGAGCTGGCGATGGAGCGTGAAGTGTTCGAGATCATGGCGATCAGTTCTTCGGAAGCCTTCTTCCGCGCCTGTGGCTTCGACTATACGTTGCCCCACGAGCGCAAAGCCTTCTTCTTGCAGACCCGCGACGAATTGTGATTGCGGGCACACCCCCGCAACCGACTCCCACCTATCGAAAAGCACAGCGCGTTCGGGTCGGCACCGACTCGTAAGAAAGTGTTATATTGCGGTGTGTTTGGCCTACGAGAGGTTGCATTCTGCAACGAATGCGAAATGGTTGCAAGAATCAAAAATTTCCTTATAATGCTTTCCAGGGGAGTTGTACAGGAACGGTCACAAAACATTCTTCAAGTTACTGTAGCTTAAGATGGATTGTGCTGTGTGCACTTCCTCAATCTTCATTCCGAGAGAGAGGATGCATTCATATGTGGATCGGTGGTGTCGTAGACAGCACAGATGGGGCTTCGGTCGCCTCCAACATGCGGCGGAAGCGTTTCGATTTGTTCTTGCAGTTGGTTGAGGATTTGCCGCGCCCGGTGCGCATCCTCGACGTGGGGGGACGACTCAACTACTGGCAGATCATGGGCTACACCAGCCCGGACGACATTCATGTGACTCTCGTGAACCTCGAAGACATCGCTGTCGAAGGCTACGACAACTTCGAATATCGCAAGGGTGACGCCCGTCACATGCCGGAATTTGCCGATAATGAATTCGAAGTCGTTTTCTCCAATTCGGTCATTGAGCACGTCGGTGGCCTGGAAGATCAGCGGGCGATGGCGCAGGAAATCCGGCGCATCGGCAAACGCTACTACGTGCAGACGCCCAACTACTATTTCCCGATGGAACCGCATTTCCTGGTGCCGTTTTTCCAGATGATGCCGCTGGAAGTGCGTGCGCGCCTGCACGCCAACTTCGACCTGGGCTGGGTTCCCAAGACCAACGATTTGGACAAGGCGCGGGAAGATGCAGCCTACATCCGCCTGATGAAGCGCCATGAAGTTGAGGAACTCTTCCCTGGTGCGAGCCTCTTCGAAGAGAAATTCGCCGGGATGACGAAATCCTTCGTCGCGTATTCCTGCCCGCATTCGCTCACGATCTGACGGAAGCGCCGAGCACGATCACGTTGGTGAATTCATGAGGCTCCGTTGTTCGTAGGGGATGTGCGTTTTCTCATTTAACAAGATGTCCCTTCCGAAATCCTTTGTATGTTTTTCTATCTTTGGGGCGGAAACTGTTTTCCGGACATCGTGCCGCAAAAAACGGGTGTAGGGGTCGGTCTCAGCCCCTCACCCTACAAAAAATATCGCCGCTCTGCTCCCACGCGGGGTGCTCAGGTGGTGGCAAGTGCGCTTTGCAGTTGCTGCTCTGCGCGGCGCTTGATGCCATGTAGCATCCGCCATTCCATCAAGAAGTGAATCGGCTCGGTGAACACGCGCCACAGCAGTATGTTCCCTGGCGTTAGTGGATAGGTGATGCGGCTACGCACGAGGAAGCGCGTCCGTCCGTCATTGGTCTCTTCGAGCACGAACTGCCAGGTCACCGGATCGAGTTCGTCCGTTTTGGGGTTCACACCTTGCAGCACCAGCGCCGCTTCATGTTCGGCCTGCACCACGCGGTAGGCGGGCAGGTTCTTCTGTGCGCCCAGCCGCACCGTGTCGCCAACGCGCAGTTCCCATTCTGGGACGATATTGTCCGCGTTGATGATCTGGCAGCCCATGCGATTCTCCAACCATTGGTAGCTGTAGAAGCCACCGCGCTCCTGCCCGATCTGTGCCAGCCAGGGCCAGACGGCTTCTGGTGGGGCGTGGATCGTGATGGCGCGTGTGCTGGATTGGGTGCTGTTCGGGGCGAGGTCATCCCCCGGAAGCGGCTTGCGAAGTTCGAGCAGAGTGGCACCGAAGCTCGCCATCTCTGGACGCCAGAAGAGAACGTACACTGCAATTGCAATTGCCAGTAGTAGCCAGAACATCAGCCATTCCCCAACCATCCTATCGGTTTGTTACACTCACACTAGCAGACTTCCAGGCGGCGCAATCGTGGCGAAGATCACGACCTATCCCTGCTGCATGTCTGCCTTTCGTGGCAGGGCATTTCATGATAGAATGCAGGGTAGAACAAAAATTCTAGAAAGAGGGGCATCCCATGAGTGAAGAACGCATCATGACCCTGCACCCGGAAGGTAAGGCCGGGGTGAATGTTGCCAGGGACAAGTACGAACTGGTCGCGGACGCCATCCGCAAAGTGCTGAAACGCCGCGAACTGACCTTCATGGAGTTGATGAGCGCCGTTGGTGAGCAGTTAGAAGGACGCTTTGAGGGGTCGATTTCCTGGTACGTGACCACTATCAAGCTAGACCTGGAAGCACGCGGCGAAGTCGAGCGCGTCGATGGCAAATCTCCGCAGGTGCTGCGCCTAGTCAAGAAGCCTCATCACAGACCAAGCTTAATCGTTGTGCAGCGTTCACAGTGATACACTAACCGAGACGATTCGTAAGCTGGAAGTCACAACTATGAAGCGCAGTCGTGCATATGGATGGTTCTTCTGGAGCATCATATTATTGCTCTCATTCCTGTCCGTTCTCGGTATGCATGAACGAATCCGCTTGCTTGTGCCTTCCTTTCGCGTCTCGTATGCGCTGATGACTGGAATAACACTCTCCGCATGGTTACTTCCGCTGGCAATTTGGTTTGTGCCTGGCTCAATCACTCGATTGGAACAGCGACTTCACCAATATCGCCAGCGCCCACTACGCACCTGGAGCATAAGCTTCCTATTCTTTGTACTGGTTCTTCTCTTATGGGGTGCGGTGAACCTCATCGAAGCAACTGTGTTTTTCTCACTAGTACTCAGTCAATCTGAAAGAGACGGATAAAGGCGATGCAATTTCACACGG
>CAZJWX010000126.1:0-5037 GCA_964549915.1 uncultured Anaerolineaceae bacterium
TAGTGGTGAAGAATAGAGCATGTCCTATTTTTGCAAGTATCCCGTAGCGATGCCAGATCCGCGACAACGGCGTAATCCGTCGCGTCGAAATCGGTATAGACCGCCGTGTCAACATCGTAGCCCAGGTCACCAGCGAACTGATCATACACCAGGGCATTAAGCGTCCCGGTAACCTGCACCGTCCGCCCCACGTTGACATCAATGGCGAATGGCTCCAGGTCATCGTTGAAGACGATCACTTCTGACGGCGTGAAATCGAAAGGCTCAGTGCGTGCCATCAAGAAAGAATTGGCGGAGAGAATCTCCTGTACCTCCCCTTCGATGGTGATGACTTCGCCCAACAGGAAATCGGCTTCCTGCGCCTGGGCAGTGGGCACCAGCAGCGCCAACAAAAGCGCCAGCGCCAGTAACATGCGGTATTTCATGAGTTCTCTCTCCCTCGAAAATGCAAAACTGCTCTACCTTCGATTGAGAGGCAGGCGCATGAAGCGGATGCAGAAGCGTTTCAAGATTCTCTGTTGGCTTTGATGTGCAGGCGATAAGCCGTCCAGTGCAGCCATTGCCGCCGCACATTTCATTAACGCTATCCCACACATCCCTTAACGTGGATTTAAATGCCTGTTTACCTGTAGCAACAGGAGAGTGGCTATAGTATGGCGCGTCGGAATAAGACCTTTTCTAGGAGAGAATCACATGATCCGTCGCGCAATGTCCCTCGTCATGGGTGTCTTCCTGCTGGCCGCGCTGGCAGTGAACGTCACCGCCCAGGAACCCATCACTCTGCAATTCTACTTCCCCACCGCCGTCGATGGCCCCATCGTGGAAACCATCCAGGGCTACGTAGACGATTTCAATGCCATGCACGAAGGTGAAATCGTCGTCGAAGCATCCTACACGGGCAGCTACACCCAGACCCGTGACACCATCCTCAGCGAAGGTATGGAACCCGTCGTGGATGTGGCTGTGATGCTGGCAACGGATCTCTACAGCTTCATCCAGGAAGAGACCATTGTGCCGGCGCAGCAGTTCATTGATGCAATGGAAGAGGGCGACGCCTACGTGGAGGACTTCTTCCCCGCCATGCTGGCGAACAGCCGTGACGCCGAAGGCACCATCTGGTCGATCCCCTTCCAGCGCAGTACCCCGGTGCTCTACTACAACGCCGATCTCTTCGAGGCTGAGGGCATCGAAGTGCCGACCAACATCGACGAACTGGTCGCTGCCGCTGAAGCGCTCCAGACCGAAGACCGCGCTGGCCTGCTGATCCCGGTTGCGGGTGGCTTCCCGATCTGGATGTACCAGACCTTCGCCGCTGGTTACGGTCAGCCGCTTTCCACCGAAGACCCGACGCAGGTCTTCTTCAACAGCGAAGCCAGCTACCAGGCCGTCGAATTCCTGACGCTGCTGGGTGCTTCCCCTGACGAAGGCGGCTTCGGCATCGGCCCGGCTGGTGGCAGCGCCTGGGGCGAAACCCCGACGGCCTTCATCGCCGGACAGGCCGCGATGATCTATCACACCACGGGCAGCCTGACCAACATCCTGGAAAATGCGGACTTCACCGTCGGTACCGCCTTCACCCCCTCTGGCCCCGAAGGCCCGGCGACCGTGATGGGTGGTGGCAATCTCTACATCTTCGACGATGGCAGCAAGACCCCGGAAGAACTGGACGCCGCCTGGGAATTCGTGCAGTACATGTCCTCGCCGGAACTCCAGAGCGAATGGGGTGTGGCTGGCGGTTATGTGGCGGCCCGTCGCAGCGCCTGGGAAATCGCCCCGCTGGCGGATGTGGTCGCCGAGTTCCCGCAGTACGCCACCGCCCGCGATCAGCTTGATGTGGCTGTGATCGAATTCAGCAGCTTCGACAGCATCAACATTCAGGGCATCATCAACAGCACGCTGTCCGGCATCCTCAGCGGCGAAATCCCGCTGGCAGAAGCCCAGGCCGCGCTGGATACCGCCCAGGAGCAGATCGACGGCATCCTGGAAGCCTATCGCTGAACCGATTCAGGTGTATCCATAATTCGTAGGGGCGCAGCCTGCTGCACCCCAGATCAGATTGTAGAATGCAAGTCAGTCCCGGGGGCACGGCACATCGTGCCCCCTACCTGCATCAACAAACTGGAATGATTCTCATGCCCCCTACCGCGCCCCGCCTCCCAAAATCGGACAATGCCGCCACTGGCCGCAATTGGTCACGGATCACGCCCTATCTGCTGGTGCTGCCAACGCTGATCCTGGTCGGGATGTTCACCATCTACCCTTCGCTGCAAACGGTGGTGAACAGCCTCTACCAGCCGGGACTCTCGCGCAGCGATCCACCGACATTCGTCGGACTACAAAACTACATCGACCTGCTTGATCCCGATCACTTCCTGGGCGGGCGCTTCCTGCAAATCTTCGGCAATACACTGATCTTCGCTGCCGGAACGGTGCTGATCAGCTTGCCGCTGGCGCTGATGATGGCACTGCTCTTGAATCGGCGCGTGCGAGGGCGGGCGTTCTGGCGCTTCAGCCTCTTCTACCCCACCGTGCTCCCGCTGATTGGCGGCGCGAGCATCTTCGCCTTCTTCTACGCGGATACGGTCGGCCTCATCAATACGGTGCTGCGCTCCCTGGGCCTGGAAGGCGTGAATTGGGTGGGGGATCCGAACGTCGTGCTCTTCTCGGTGACGCTGGTCAACATCTGGAAGCAGACCGGGTTCTACATGATCTTCTACCTGGCAGGCTTACAGGGCATCCCCCGCGATATCTATGAAGCCGCTGATCTGGATGGCGCTGGCTACTTCCAGCAGTTGTTCTACCTCACGTTTCCCCTCCTGCGCCGCACCACGCTCTTCTTGCTGATCGTCTCCTTCACCTATGCCTTCCAGACGGTCGAGCATTTGCAGGTGCTGAACCAGGGAAACCCGGCAGATCGCGGCAATCTGCTGTTGTACTTCGTTTTCCAGTTGGTCGGATCGCGCCGCAATGCGGGGTACGTGAATGCCATCACCGTCATGCTGGTGGCGCTGCTGCTGATCTTCACAATCACCAATTTTGTCTTTTTCGAGAGGGATGGCGACGATGACTGATGCCGACAAGCGCAATCGTTGGAGCCTGGTAGCCGACATCCTGACAGCGGTGCTGTCGCTCTTCTGGCTGCTGCCCTTGATTTTCACCGTGTTGATGAGTTTTCGCCCGTCCAATATCCCGATTACGGTAGGCAACATCTTCATCGGCTGCGATCCCAATGCGACGGGCGGGTTCCTGGCCGGATGCAGCCTCACCGGGCAGAATTACGCAGAAGCCTGGGCAGTGGCTCCCTGGCCGCAGCACTTCCTGACCAGCGTCCTTGTGGTGGCGGGTGTGCTGATTGTGCAGCTCATCACCATGACGCTGACCGGGTACGCCTTCGCCAAGCTGAAATTCCCGGGGCGCAATCTGCTGCTGGGCTTGATCCTGCTGCAATTGATGATTCCTACCGGGGTGCTGCTCGTGCAGAACTTGCAACTCGTGCGCGACCTGGGCATTTTCGATACGCGCTGGGCATTGATGGCTCCCTACTGGGGGACAGCCTTCGGCGTGCTGCTGATGCGCCAGACCTTCCGCGAGATCCCCACCGACCTGGAAGAAGCGGCTCGGATGGATGGTGCCAATACGGTGCAAATTCTCTGGAATGTCTACGTTCCACTCTCTACCCCGACCTACGTCGCTTTTGCACTGGTATCCGTCAGCGCCCGCTGGAACGAATTCCTCTGGCCGTTCATCGCCACTCGCAGCCAGGATGTGCGCCCGCTAACCGTCGGTCTCAATCAGCTATACCAGACGACCGAAGTCGGGGCACAGTTTGGCGAACTTATGGCGGGTACACTGATCGTCATCGCGCCGCTGGTGATTCTCTTCATCCTCTTCCAGCGCCAGTTCATCGAGAGCTTCGCAACAAGCGGGATTAAGTGACGGGGCATATGGATCAATTGGCACACCAATCCTCAACTTCTCGTCGCTGTTCGTCAGTCAGTTCGTGCACTCGTTCACTGATGGGGCCACAGACGTAGAAAATGTCATGAGCCTCTTTTTCCTGCTCAATCTGGCGCACGACATCAAACCAGCCTGCGTGCTGAACATCGACAATCACTCGGTAGGCCTGGTTCACGTCCAATCCCGCTCCTACCAGAAAATCGAGTTCGGAGGATACCGTCGTCAATAGTGTATCGTCCGGCGCGAGAAAATGCCGAATCGCCAGTGCATCCAATGTAAGTTGCAGCGGTCTATGCGCAGTCGCCATCTGCTGCGCGATTGTCTCATAAGCCTCAGCAACTAACATCTCGTCACGCAAGGACTGGTTGTGTAATACGTCAAGCAATGCTTGCTCACATGATTGGGTCAATAGGCCAGCACACAGATTGATTCCAATGGGATCACCCTGTCGCGCCAATTCCACTATTTCTGCTTCGCCTCTGTGAGAGGCTAAGGCTGTGTTGAACGCTTGACGGGTCTCCCAATTTTCGACCGTCACTCCCGTCCCATAGGAACTGCCAAGCTCTAATGGTGTGTAATACAGCGGCTGCACAGTTTCGTCAGCGCCAATCGAAAACCCATCCGGCGTCACAAGTACGTTGCTGGTTGCAAAATGGATGTTGGTGCCCAGCAGACGGCTCAACCCGTGCTCCGTCTCAGAAGGCTTACGCAGTGTAAGATAACCTTCGAGGCCATCCATGCGATGATAATGAACGGAAATGCGCGGAATCGCGTGGCAATTATCCGGGCCGGAATACCCCAGCACAAGCACGAACGGAATCTCCGGGCGATCTGCCGGGCTAATCTGCAATGAAGGGATCAGCGGTTCCTGGGTCGGAGGATTGCCTAGATCGAATTTATACTCTGCCTCCGGGAAGACTGCTTCTGTTGCCAGCGGGGAGCCACCAACAGGGCCTCCTGTACCAGTAGTACCCTCTTCCACGAAGCAGTAGATCTCCCGGTCGACGACGATACTGTCAACGACATAGTACTCAGTCAATCTGAAAGAGACGGATAAAGGCGATGCAATTTCACACGGGC
>CAZJWX010000127.1:0-4834 GCA_964549915.1 uncultured Anaerolineaceae bacterium
CAGCGGCATTTCGTATCCCCCCTTGCGTCCCCCCACTGCGTAGGGGGAAACCTGTTATCCCCTTGCGAAGCGGGGGGAGCTTGTGCAGCGGCATTTCGTATCCCCTCTTGCGTCCCGCCACTGCGTAGGGGAAAACCCATCCTCGCCTTGCACAGCGGAGAGGGATTGAGGCGGGGGACGGGCTGGCGCAAAACCTGAGGCGCATGGAGAAGCAGAACAGCCCGGCACATGACCGGGCTGCTCGCGAAAAAAGGAGAAAATGGCTCAGTCTGCCGGGAGAATCGGAATGGTAACTTCCGGCAGTTCGCCGACCAGCTCTTCAAGGAAGGCCACGATGTAGTAAACTTCCTCGTCAGACAGATCGCGGTTGAGCTGCGTCGTACCCATGATGTCCACGGCTTCTTCCAGGGTGGCGGCGCTGCCATCATGGAAGTACGGAGCCGTCAGCGAGACGTTGCGCCAGGTCGAAACGCGGAAGAGGAATTCATCCGTCTCCACGCCCGTGACCGTCGCACGCCCGCGATCTTCACCGTGATTGAAGGGCATCAGCGTACCCGTCGAGAGCATCGGGCCACTGTGGCAAGCCGTGCAGCCGACCTGCACCGAAATTTCCATCCCGCGCAGGGCATCTTCGGAGAGGGCATCTTCTTCGCCGCGCAACCAGCGATCCAGCGGATCGTTGGGCGTGATCAGCGTGCGCTCGAAGGTCGCAATCGCCTTGGTGATGTTCTCGAAGGTGACCGGGTTTTCTTCATCAGGGAAGGCCGCCTCGAAGTACGGCAGGTAGCCTTCGATGCTGGCAATGCGATCCACTGCCAGATCCGGCGGCATCGCCATTTCCACACCCGCCTGAATCGGGCCACCGGCCTGTGCTTCCAGACCTTCTACGCGACCATCCCAGAATTGCAGGTTGAAGAAGGCCGCATTCAGCACCGTCGGCGCATTGCGTCCACCCGTCTGGAATTCATGACCGAGCGAAGTTGGCAAGCGGTCGGTACCACCCAGGCTCAGGTTATGGCAGGTATGGCAGGAAATGATACCGCTGGCGGAGAGACGGGGTTCGAAGAAGAGCAAGCGCCCCAGTTCGATCTTCTCTGGCGTCATCGGGTTGTCTTCGGGGATGGGCGGAGTATCGGGCAGGGTGGCGAAAACCCCCTGGACGACTTGCGGACGATCCCCGTCCTCATCATCTTGGGCATACAGCAAGGCTCCGGTGAGAAGCAGCAGCACGCCGAGCACGAGGAAGGCAATAGCGAATTGTCTTTTCATCCGTGTTGCTCCTGAAAGCTACGAAGAATAAAAAACGGCATGTCGAGATGCCGTCTCAAGTGTATCTTTTACCTACAGAGATTAGTCAGTGATGTGTGTCACGCTTCAATTATGACATTTTTCAATTGCGACGCTGAGAATATTGTTGTGAATTGTCTGCTTTATTCCGCGAAGTATTGAGATTTGTAAGTAAATCTATAAAGCCCGCACGATGATTCGAGCGCTTTTTGTAGATTCGTGTGAAGTGCAGCGGATGCCGCGCCCCTCAGTCTGGTCATGGTCTGTGCTTTCACAGTATAGTGAAGCATCACGTTGTATTCGTACCAGCCCAGAGCACACCATGAGCCATTCATCGCCCCAGGAGCCGCCCCATACGCCGGATTCTCCCCCTCGTTTATCGGAATTGTGGGTGCGCGTGCGCACAACGTTGTTGATTATCCCGCTGGCGTTTGCGCTGGCTTTCTTCGGCGGCTGGCCGTATGCGCTGGCGTTGGCGCTCTTCGCCCTGGTGGGCGTGGTCGAATTCTACACGATGGAAAAGCGCCGCGACCAACAGAGCAATTTGCTGATCGGCCTGCTGGCGGCGGGGGCGATTCTGCTGAGCCATCAATTGCGAGAGCCGCTCTTGTGGCAGGCGGCGTTGCTGGTCGCCCTGCCGCTGACCTTCTTCGTGGAAGTGCTGCGAGAGCGTCAGGTGCGGCGCAGCGCGTGGCGCGTGGTGACGACGATGGGGGGTATTCTCTATGTCGCCTTTCCCTTCGCCTTCTTGATCGCGATCCGCCAGATGGAACCCTACGGCCTGCACTGGCTCTTCGTCATCATCGGCAGCACCTGGCTGCTGGATGTCCTCTCGTATGTCTTCGGGCGCATGTTCGGCAGGCGCAGGCTGGCCCCCAGGCTCTCCCCCGGCAAAACGGTCGAGGGGGCGCTGGGTGGCCTCCTCTTCAGCGCCACGATCCCCATGCTGGTGCTGCTGCAAATCGGGCAATTGACGCTTTCAGCGGCGGTGGTCATCTTCGCTGCGCCCTTTGTGGGCATCGCGGGGGATCTCTTCGAGTCCTGGCTCAAGCGCTACTTCGGCGTGAAGGACTCCGGCGTACCGGGGTACAACATCCTACCGGGGCATGGCGGCGTGCTGGATCGCTTCGACGCGGCACTCTGGATCATCACGCTCTATTACGTCTATCTAGTCGCTGCCGGGGAGTTGTCGCCGCTGTGGTGAGGCGAGTCAGAGCGTAGGGGAGAGGATGCCGTTCCACGATCCACGATGGAATACCAGTGACATACTCCCCACGCCTGAAGGCAGCGGGGGCTTCTGCCGTCAACAGCGCTGCGATCCGAGGATCGTCTTACGTCGCCTCTGGCAGTATGCCCCGACACCCAACTGTGATTTCAGCGGCGAGTCGGGGCGTGTGCCTCTCACCCTTCTGGTTCTGGCCGGGCGGGGGATGCCGATGCTGCGGTTTGTGGCTGCGGTTGGGTGCGTCCCCGGTTGAGGATCGCGTTCATGATCGGATCAAGGAAACGCAGGAAGATCGGCCCCGCCACTGCCATCAGCAGGACGTAGGCGGCTGCCAGAGGCGCGAGTCCCGGCGCGGCAACGCCTGCCGTCGCCGCCAGCCCCGCGATCACGATCGAGAATTCGCCACGAATCGTGAGAATCGTCCCGGCGCGCACCTGCCCCTTGATGAAGACGCCCATGCGCCGCGCCGCGTACATCCCGGTGATGAATTTCGTCACCGCGCTGACAACGCCCAATCCCAGCGCCACAAGCAGCACCGGGGGCAGTTCTGACGGCGTGATCTGCAAGCCGAAAAAGACGAAGAACACGGCGGCGAAGAGGTCTTTCAGCGGTGCGATGATCTCATGGACTTTCTCGCTGACCTCCTGCGAGAGCGCGATGCCCATCAGGAAGGCCCCCACCGCCGCCGATACCTCGAAGCGTTGCGCCAGCCCGCCGACCAGCAGCACCACCCCCAGCACGGACAGCAGCATAATCTCATTGGAATGGCTGCTGACCATGCGGCTGACCTGCCCGCCGAAGCGCAGGGCAATCACCGCGATGATGATCACCGTCACCAGCGCGATGCCCAATGATGACAGCCCGCTGATCAATCCACCGCCAACCAGCAGCACGCCCATCAGCGGCAGGTAGATCGCCATCACCAGGTCTTCGAAGACCAGAATCGAGAGGATGGCGGGCGACTCGCGGTTGCCCAGCCAGCCCGTGTCGCTCAACAGCTTGGAGATGATGCCCGACGATGAGATATAGGTGATGCCGCCCAACAGCAGCGAAATCGTCAGATCCCAGCCCAGGATGAGGCCGAATACGAAGCCCGGCAGGAAATTCAGCACCAGGTCGACGATGCCAGAGCGAAAGCTGGTGCGCATGCTGCGGCTGAGTTCTTCGCCCGTGTATTCCAGGCCGAGCATGAATAACAGCAAGATCACGCCGATTTCGGCACCAGCGGCGATGAATTCTTCGGAGAAATTCACGGGGAAGGGGCCGTTCGTCCCGAAGAACATGCCCACGACCAGGAAGAGCGGGATCGGCGAAATGCCGATGCGGCTACAGAAGCGAGCGGCGAGTGCCAGCGCCCCGAAGATCAGTCCGAGTTCGATGAAGAGCAGGGCGATTTCTGGCCCTGCGGCAGCAGCAAGGATCGGCGGAGTCACAGTTGGCATCAAGTTACCACTCCTCGCATCAATTCGTTCGCTTCACGGATTCCTTCCGGCTTGCCGATGACGACGACTGTGTCGCCCGCCAGCACGCGGAAATCCGCACCCGGTGCGGGGAACGTCTCTTCGCCCCGGATGACGGCGATAATCAGCGTCCCGGTATGCGAAAGCCCCAGGCCGCGAATGCTGGCGTTGTTGCACGCCCAGCCTTCCTGCACCGGAATCCAGTCAATCGCCAGCCCGGCGATGCTCTGCTGAATGTTGCTGATGGTTTCCACCACTTTGGATGCGCCGAACAACTCCCCCAGGAGCTGCGCTTCTTGCTCGTTGAACGTCGTGGAACTTGCGCACAGGTCGGGATCATTGGGCGAGAAGATCAGGAAGTCGCGGCGTCCGGTATGGTGGGTGATGACGCCGACGCGGGTGCCTGTTTCGGTCTCAAAATCATGCTGCACGCCCACGCCCGGCAGCTTCGTTTCGCGGATGTTAATCTGACTCACGGTGTCTCCTCCTCAGTTGTTTACGGCTGCTGACGGTGGATCGCCAGCCGAAGTCGTCAATGCCCTTACAATCATGCAATAAGAATCGCCTGAGTCACAGATGAAGACCGCTGTTTGAAATCATGAGAGGCCAACAAGCAGGGGAGGACAGGTTTCCCCCTACGCAGTGGGGGGACGGAAGGGGGGATACAAAATGCTGCTGCGCAAGCTCCCCCCTCTAACTCCCCCCGTTGCACAAGGGGAGGACAGGTTTCCCCCTACGCAGTGGGGGGACGGAAGGGGGGATACAAGGCGCAGTGGGGGGACGGAAGGGGGGATGCAAAATGCCGCCGCACAAGCTCCCCCCTCTAACTCCCCCCGTTGCACAAGGGGAGGACAGGTTTCCC
>CAZJWX010000128.1:0-4615 GCA_964549915.1 uncultured Anaerolineaceae bacterium
GCGCCCTGCGGGTTCCCTTGGCACGGCGTCTGACTGGAACGCGCCTGACCGTTGGCAACTCCGGCACAGGGTCGGAGCGAACAGCACCCCCAGCGGAGTTGAGCCACTCGCTCTCACGTCCGCTGGACAGCACCCAGCCAGTCCTGCACATCGCGCCCGACCTGCTCCCAGTTGAGGGCGAGGGCACCTGCACGCGCCAGCAGCGCACGGAACCAGTATTCGCGCTGCCCGTATTGCTCAATGCGCTCGTAGATGCGGTCGATCTCCGCATTGGCACGCGCCAGCGACGTATCATCCCAGGGTTGCCAGTGCTTCGTCTGATAATAGGTCGTGGGGTCGTTCAGACGCCATTGATGCTGGTAGAGGCGCACTTCCGCCAGGAAGAGGTCAGAGAGCAGGGGCGAGACGCGCGGCGTCCATTCCAGGGACATGCAGTAAATCGAGATGCCGTTGTGCAGCTTGCTGTAGAGGGCATCCACCGATTGTTCACCCTTGTTGGTCATACGGGCGGAGGGGGCCAGCACCACCACGGTGCGCGGGTACTTCTGCGGATTACGGAAAATGCGCTGTGTGCGCTTGACGTACAGCTTGAAGAGCGACTGCCCGCGTTCCTTGTCTTCTTCGGTCAGCTCCCCGGCATCCAGGCGATTCTGCTCGAAATCACGCCATGCAGAATAGACTTCGACGCCGTGCGGGTTGTTTTCCGGCTTGAGCGCTTCCGCCATCTGCCTGGGATCCAGCGGATCTTCCACATTGGGGTACAGGCGGCTGAAGACTTCCGTCTTCATCATGGGGTGTTTGTAGCCCAGGTACGAAACCGGGATGATGACGTGATCGGCATTTTCGATGTAGTCCGAAAGCGCCAGCATCATCCGGGGAATATCCGCCTTGTCGTGATGTCCCGCCAGGATGACGACGGCTTCTGATTGCAATTGACGATTGATTGAGTCGATCATCGTGCGGTTGACTTGATTGAGGTCCAACTTGGTCGCCCGGAATAGCCACCGGATCGGTCCGAATATAATCACCAGATACTCCTCAGCTTACGCTTACCTGTTCGCAGCACCCAACGCACCTGTCGGGTAGATTGTCTTCATCACCATTGAACGGGTGACTCTATTCTAAAGTTTATTTAATACCAGGGGCAGAATGCTTAACGTTTTGCAGACGCCATCTGTATACAGTAACAACCGCTCCCGCCAAAAGATACTGACTCCGTTGCAGATTCAGCGCATCGGCGCGCGAATTCATGCGATTCTGCTGGTTTTCTATTACAGCAATGCC
This sequence comes from uncultured Anaerolineaceae bacterium, assembly GCA_964549915.1. Classification (GTDB taxonomy): domain Bacteria; phylum Chloroflexota; class Anaerolineae; order Aggregatilineales; family Phototrophicaceae; genus JAUZRW01. The sequence continues at coordinate 1,285 of CAZJWX010000128.1, forward strand.
CGCGCGGAGGCTTTGAGGATGAAAAATGGGTTTCAACCATGCCATTCAGCAGGGTTGGCCATGCATCCAGAATCGCGCTGGCGCGTATAGATTCATGAGTACGCTGCGCAGCCGACACCGCAATCCCACCCCGCAGCCGACTCTTCTGTAATCAATGGACGAGGAGTACAGCATGAATACTTACACGAGAATGAGCGCCGCTGCCCTGGGTTTGATCTTCGCCCTGGGGGGCATGACTCATGGATTCTTCGCAGCGTTGCAAGGCAACACGCCGACCAGCGGCCTGTTGATCGACGCCATTGGGCCGGAGTATCAGACCTGGGAACACGGTACGGAAGCGGCGCTGACGATCATCCCCAACTTCCTGGTGACGGGCGTGCTGGCGATGCTGGTCAGTCTGGTCATCATGGTCTGGTGCATCGAACATCTGCATCGTCGGCATGGTGCGACGGTCTTCCTGCTGCTATTCATCGTGCTGGTACTGGTCGGTGGCGGCATCGGGCAGATTCCGTTCTTCCTGCTGGCCTGGGCAGTCGCCACGCGCATCAATCGCCCGCTGAGCGGGTGGCGGCGCGTATTGCCCACATGGCTGCGCCGCGTTCTGTCGCCGCTGTGGTCGCTGTTCTTGATCGCGACGGTGCTGCCTGTCCTGGTGGCGCTGGAAATCGCGATTTTCGGCTTCGTCCCCGGCATGACGGACCCTGACCAGATCCTGTCCTTCGTCTTCGTGCTGCTGGGAATCTCGCTGGTGTCCTTCCTGCTGACGGCGCTGGCGGCCTTCTCGCGCGATATGGGGCGTGAGTCCGAACCCGCGAAAGCCCAGTTCGCAATGGCCCCTGCCTGAGCACAACCCTGCCGGCATGTCCCCCCTCTAACTCCCCCCGCTGTGCAGGGGGAGAACAGGTTTCCCCTCACGCAGTGGGGGGACGCAAGGGGGGATGGGTTCCCCTCGCGCAGTCCAATGTCCCCCTCTGGCTCCCCCCGCTGTGCAGGGGGAGGACAGGTTTCCCCTCACGCAGTGGGGGGACGCAAGGGGGGATGGGTTGCCCCTCACGCAGTCCAATGTCCCCCTCTGGCTCCCCCCGCTGTGCAGGGGGAGAACAGGTTGCCCCTCACGCAGTGGGGGGACGCAAGGGGGGATGGTGTTGCCCCATTCCTGCGCCAGACAAATTCGCTGCGATCCCCCGGACGAATCACGGAACTGGTTGCCCCGCGCGGATTCCAGGTGCATAATCATTTGTGTAAAAACCCATTTGGCGATGAGTGACCCGCATGGCTGACCATATTTTCATCTCGTATGCACGCGCAGACGGCGCAGAATTTGCCAGCAAGCTGCATAATGCCCTGGAAGCACGGGGCTTCACGATGTGGCTGGACGAAAAAGATATTCCGCCGGGGAAAGACTGGGACGAGGAAATCAAGCAGGCCATCGAAACCTGCGCGGGGATGGTCTTCGTGATGACGAAGGGCAGTTACGAGTCCCGCGTTTGCCGCGCGGAGTGGGGCTATGCGATGGACAATCGCAGGCCGCTCTACACGGTGAAGTTGGACGACCACGAAGTCCATTGGCTGCTGCGACAAATCAACTACCTCGACTTCCGCGGCGCATTCGACGCCCCGCTGGAGAAGCTGGTCGTGGCGCTGGGCAAGCCGGAAGAGAACATCGCGCCACCGCCGCCGATTGAGGCCACTCGCCCCGGTGCGGCGCGGGCGACGCTCTACGATGACGCCGACGACCTGCACGACGACTTCCTGCCGGAAACGGGCCTCTTCGGGCGCGATGCCCTGATCGCCGAGGTTCCCGCGAAATTGCAGAACGGCACGAGCCGGCTGCTGTTGCAGGGCTTCGGCGGGGCGGGGAAAACCACCCTGGCGGCGAAAATCGCCTACGACTGGCTGGAAAACGGCGGCAGCAGCGTCCTCTGGCAACGCCTGGGCGCATCCGAGGCCGACGCCCTCTACGAAGCGCTGGCGCACCCCTTCGGCGGGGAGCAAGCCGTCGCAGCGGCACAATCCAGCGACGAGAAGCGCAAACTGGTGCGCTCCCTGCTGAAAGGCGTCTCGCTGGTGGTGCTGGACGACGCCTGGAACGAGGACGCGCTCTACGAAGTGAGTAAAGCCGTTCCCCGGAGCGTGCCCCTGCTGGTGACCTCGCGCCAGAAGAGCGGCGTCTTCGAAGCCGACGGCCTGCTGCAAGTGCCGGATTTGCCGGAAGATGACGCGCTGGCCCTGCTGCGCCGACTCGCCGGGGCTGACCTCACCGCCGACGAGGCCGCTTGCCGCGAACTGGTGCGCGAGGTGGGGAATCTGGCCTTCGCGGTGGAAGTGGCGGGGCGCACGATGGCGCAGCGACAGTACAGCGCCGCCGAATTCCTGGCGAAGGTGCGCGCCGAGACCATCGCCGACTACGACGCGAAATTCGGCGGGGAAGGCCGCGAGAGCGTGGCGAAGCTGATCCAGGCCAGCGTGGATGCCCTGCCGGACGAGGCACAGGCCGCCTACCGCGCCTGGGGAGCCTTCTGGTCGCCGAGCCTGACGCCGGAGATGCTGGCGACCTACCAGAACCCAACCGAACCGGAAAAACCCGATCTATCGGCACTGCTGGAATCCGAGACGGATCCTCTCAAACTACTTGAATCGCTTCTCGGATCGTTTTCGTCGTCTGCAACACCCACGCCGGACGCATCGAACGCACAACGGGCATTGGATTCATTGGCTCAATCCGGGCTGGCGCTGCGCATCCCGGCGCAGAACCACGACGACGGGCGACCCCAATCCATAGCGCACTACCGCCTGCATGACCTGGCCTACGCCTATTCCCGCTCCCAGGCTGCGGACGACTCCCGTGAACGCGCCCTGAACGCCTGCCTGGCCTACACCGAACGCTACAACCAACCCTCGCTGGAAAATTTCGCGGCCCTGCTGCCGGAACTGGACAACTTCACCGGGGCGGCGGAATACGCCTATAGCCAGGAACGCTGGCAGGATGCGGAGCGCTTCGCCTGGAATCTGTACGCAAACAGCAAAGTCTTGGACTACCTGGGCTACTACACGCAGGCGCGGGCCTTGCTGGCGCAGGCTGCTGCCGCTGCGGAAAAACGGGGGAGCAAGTACGATCAGGGAGCGCACGTCACACACCTGGGACTGATAGCGAATCACCTGGGGCAGGTTCAAACAGCCATTGTTCACTATGAGGAAGCACTGACCTTACAACGCGAAATCGGTAGCAAAAAATCTGGAGGCGCAACCCTGGGCAACCTGGGCCTTGCCTACGCGAATCTGGGCGAGGTTCAGCAGGCCATCGACTACTATCAGCAGGCGCTGGCGATTG
>CAZJWX010000129.1:0-4474 GCA_964549915.1 uncultured Anaerolineaceae bacterium
CCAATTTCGCCCCTTTACCGCGATTCCAGACGCTTCCACCCGTTTTTGACCTCACACTCACCTTTTCCCCCCTTTGCGCTTCCGCCACTGAAAATGAGAGCGAAGGGCACTTCAGCAAACATAATCGGAAAGAGGTTCTGAGACATGACAAGCGCCGAGGTCTTCTCCCTGGAGGCGTTCGCTTCGACTTCTGGTATAAGTAAAGTCCGATGGCAGACGGCTAATCAGTTTCTGCGAAGACCATGCCATGATCATCTTCCTCGGCTTTCTTGGCCTTGTCTTCGCCCGTATCACCCAGGACATCTTTGACGTAAATCTCTTCAACCAGGACAACGGTAATTGCAATCAGCGGTACCGCCAACATCAACCCCAGGAAACCGAAGAAGATACCGAAGACAATCTGCCCGAGCAGAATCAGCACCGGGGCCAGATTCATACTCTCGTTGGTCAGGATCGGCCCGACGACCTGAGCCTGAATGAAAGAGATCACCAGGATCAGCAAAATCACCAGCAGCACCGAACCCGGCGCCTGGATAGCGGCAACCGCAACTGAAGGGATAATCGCTCCGATTGTGCCAAAGTTCGGGATGAAGGAAAGCACCCCGCTGAGAACCCCCAGCGCCAACCACTGTTCGATCCCCAGAAGCGCCAGTACCAACCCCGTCCCGGTGCCGACGATGACCATCGACACGCCCGTGACCAGCAGCCACGCCCGCACAGTCTGGCTGATGCGCGACAGAATCTCGCGTGTGCGCTCCCGGTACCACAGGGGCGCGAGGGTGATGATGCCGTTGACGTAGCGCTTTGGCTCCGCGATCAGATAAATGCAGAGGAAGACAATGATGACGACGCTCAACGCGCCGCTGGCAACGCCACCTAACAACGGAATCACCGATCCACCAACGGTACTCAACGCCGTCACCAGTTGGTTGAAAGCTTGCGAGATCAGATCGCTGTCAATTTCCGGCACGGCAGTCGCCAGCACATCTTCCAGGAAGGGGATGCGCTCGTAGAATTCGCCGCTGTTCCAGAGTTCGATCAACTGATTGATGCCACGTGGAATGGTCTCGGTGAACAGCACACTGAACTGCGCGAAGAGCGTCGGGAAGATCAGCACCACCAGCAGTATCAGAATCAAGACACCCAGGCTCATAGAAAGCAGAATGGCGAGGGCGCGATTCATCTTCCAGCGATTGGTGAAGAATTGCACTGGAATCTCGGCAAGGGCGGTGAGGATGAAGCCCGCGAAGCCCAGCATCAAAATATCGCGAATCTGCCAGAGAATTACCAGCAGCACGATGGTGATGATCCCTACCAACACGGGATTGAAGCGACGCGTGTATCCGGAGTCGTCTTGGATCACAGACAGGTCTTCCTCTCTTCTCCTGATGATGTCCTGCTGAAGTGCCGGACTCAGCTCAGGCGGGATGCTACCCGGTATAGCGCACGACCATCATCGTCAGATCATCAAAGGGCGATTGTCCATCGCAAAAAATCTCGACATCGTGGAGGATGGCATCGCGAATCTCCAGCGCCGATTGCTGACCGACCTGCTGCACAATGCGGGCGAGGCGTTCTTCGCCGTAGGCTTCTCCCTGCGGATTCTCGGCTTCGGTCAGGCCATCCGTGTAATAGACGATCACATCACCCGGCTGAAGCTGAATCTGGACTTCCTGCAACGGATTGTTGGGGAACCACCCCAGGGCACGCCCGCCGATTGGCAGATACTCCACTTCGCCAGACTGCTGGCGGTAGAGCGCTGGCGGATTGTGCCCGCCGTTGACGTGTTCGCTGCGTCCGTCGGCGAAGAAGCGGCTGAAGTAGAGCGTGACGAACATGCCGCTGTATTCGGCGTCGATCATCAGCAGGTCGTTGGCGCGGCTGACGGCATCAATGGACGCCATCCCGGCGCTGGCGTGGCTGCGGATCAGCGTCCGCGCAACAGCCATGAAGAGGGCAGCCGGAGCGCCCTTGTCCGAGACATCGGCGATGACCGTGCCCATCGTCTCGCCATCCAGTTCGAAGGCGTCGTAGAAATCCCCCGCGACTTCGCGGGCGGATTCCCAATGGGGGGCGATTTCGTAGCCAGCAAGCTCCGGCAACTGCGCAGGGAGTAGATTGCGCTGAATCTCATGCGCCATCTGCAACTCCTGTTCCAGGCGGCCTTTTTCGCGCGCGACGGCATACAGCCGCGCATTTTCGATGGCACGTGCCGCCAACCCCGAAACTGCCTGGATCAATGAGGCATCTTCCGGGCGAAAAGTCCCGGCTTTCATGGATGTATCCACATAAACCACGCCAATTAAGCGATCCTGCACCAGCATCGGCGCAGAGAGAATGGCACGCAGGCCACGCATGATGATGCTCTGTCCAGCGTTGAAGCGCGTGTCAAATTGGGCGTTATTCGTCAGGAGCGGTTCGCCCGATTGCACGACCTGATTGACGATGGTCGTACTGTAGCCTTCGTTCTCGATCTCTTCGCCGTTGATGCCGCGCGCCACCAGGACTTCCAATTCGTTGGTGTCATTGTTGAGGATCATCAAGAAGCCGCGCTGCGCGTTGGTCACCTGCATGATGGCATCCATCGCGTTGTCAAGCGCCTGGTCGAAATCCAGCGTGGAGTTAATCCAGCCAGAAACCCGGTAGAGGGCGCGTAAATGTTCCGGGTTGAGCGTTTCCGGGGGCACGTGTTCGACCATCAGGCTACCTTTGTGGTTGTTCTCTTGCGACGTGGGCATTATACCATCAGGCCGGGCGCGGCGCGAATGAGGTTCGCCGAATTCGTGGGACGAATATGCCCCCTACGAACAACAATATGGAGAGGGGATGCAGAATCCACCCGCGAAAAGGCCAGGAGCGCGACAGCCCCCTGGACGACGCTGCTGGCGTATTCGTGATCCTGCATCCTTTGTAGTAGGGAAGACCCCATTCGCTTTCCAAACACCAATGCGGTCTCCCCGGGCGGTCAGGCGATGCCGCCCTCGTCGGTCTCATTCCTCGTCACTGTCCAGATCATCCAGGGTGGGAATGCGTGGAACATCAAATTCGCAGCGCCCCAGCGATGATTCGCAGCTCGCGATCAGTTCCGTGTTGAAGTAGATATCGAAGCTCCCCGCCACCCAGAAGCGATCACCCGGACGCAGGATGCTGCGCCCCGAAGCCAGGAGGTCGCAGGTACGCGGGAGCGGTGGCTCAGAAAGACCCAGCGCGAACGACCACATCTGCATGCAGTAGTCATCCGGGAAGCTCTGCAACGAACCTTCGAAGTAAGCGCCCATGAAGGTAGCCGTGTAAGCCGCGTTGATTTCCGACGAGACGAAGACCAACGGCTGCAAGTTCAAATCTTCGCCGGATTTGTTGCGCAGGGTCAGCACATCCGTGTTGTAGACCAACACCACATCATAATCGTCGCGCAGCGGCTCCGGCGTGGCAGATGGCGTCAGGGTCGGTGGCAGCGGCGTGGCGGTGCTCACCCGAGGATCGCGCGTCGCTGTGGCTGCCGGGGTGAAGGTCGGCACCGGAGTCGGCTCCGACGGAAACGCTCGCGAATCGTAGAGGTCAACCTCGGTTGCATATTCGAGCACACCATCCGTCATGATGATCGTGATGCGATCCGTTGCATCATCCGGCAGACGAATGCGGTTATCCCAGACGAGCCAGGGGTCTTCGTGCAGGATGTTGCCCCCTTCATCCAGGATGCGCAAGCGCGATGGCTGAAACTCAAAATTCTCGAAACCGGATTGGTCGGTGCTGAGGAAGAGGGTGCGCCGCTGTGGATCATACATCACCGGGAGCACCCCCGGACGCCCCGCGACGACAACGTAAAACAGCTTCCAATTGCCATTGCGCAAGACGACGAGACCCATCTCGCGGTAGCCGGGGTTCATCGCCGTCGCCGTGTGCACGGGTGAGGATTGCCAGAAGTTGATCGCACCATCAACGCTGGGATAGTAGGCAGCGATCTCTGCGGCAAACGTGTTGAAGTCATAGCCAGGCCAGCCCGCCAGCCGCGCACGATCCGCCGGGCTATCACCGAATTGATCCGTGTGGAAATCCACGACATTGCTGAAGGGAATCTGATCGTACATGTACTCCGCTTGCTGCATCGCCAGAAAATCCAGGTCAGCATTGCGTGCCATTGGGCTTAAGCCACGGCGAATACGCCAGCGGTTGATCTCCGTCATCGCTTCAGATTCTGCTTCGAGGTCACGTTCCAGCCCCTCTTCTTGCAGAACAGCGGGAATGGTGATCACCATCGACAATGTGACGATCACCACCAGAAATAGCAAACCCGTCCGTACCAGATTTTTCATCAGTTTCCCCTCATTAATGTGGATGCCCGTTGCCACTCCCCCATATCTCTGCAACGAACTTGACACAAGCTTACAGTGTAACTAAAGATTACACAAATTGAGACGCGGCACAGGGCAATCGCTTCAAAAATGAAAGAAAGTTGGTAATGTGTAGTGGAGAG
>CAZJWX010000130.1:0-4432 GCA_964549915.1 uncultured Anaerolineaceae bacterium
ACGTCCTTTTGTCCATTCTATCTCCGCTCTCCGATTTGTGGGTAATGCATAGCTTTAGGCGTGGGGAGTATGTCACCCCACAAACTACTCATGTATTCAGCGGCATGATGTTCACGACAGGTGTCATGGGCGAAGATGCTCGAACGCATGCCCTTACGCATTGCGAGACAATGGCGACCACATAGGGAGAATGGGTCACTTTTTCGGGAATTGTTATTTAACAAGGTGTATCTTCACTTGTTGTTTTGTGTGAGAAGTGGAATGACAAATCCACGCCAGTGGCTTCTGGCTTTTCTCCTGTTGTCCACCGTGTCTTTGTGACCCGGCCTCTTTGAAGCGATTCCCCTGACAAGGCTTCGTTCGCACTTGCGAAATACGCCGCGCATTGCTATGATGCCTTTCTGTAAATGCCGTTGAACAAACTCAACCGTTTACACTCATCCAGAGCAGGCGAGGGAACGGCCCGTTGACCCTGCGGCAACCCCCACGAAGTCGGTGGGAAGGTGCCACTTCCGGCAGATGGAGAGTCTGGCAGATGAGGGTGAACACTGACGCAGAATCGCGTTAGTTTGCGTACTCGGCAGGGGCGACAACCAAACACAAACCCGCTTCCTGAGATCACGAATACCAAAGCCCGAATTTGCCCACCATCGATTATGTGACAGGTTCGGGCTTTTTGAGTCCCGGCAAATCGAAGGAGGCAAATCCCAACCATGCAGAAGCCCAATGATCCCCACAAGAATGCGGGTGGCAGCACCCGCGCCGTCCATTCCGGTGTCCGCCGCAAGAATCCCTACGATTCGCTGACGACGCCCATCCTCCAGACTGCAACCTATACCTTCCAGAACACCGCAGAATTGTGCGATTACATGGAAGCAAGCATCTGGGGCGAAGGGAGCGAGCGTGAAGAATACGGGCGCTACGGCAACCCGACCGTCACAGCGGTAGAGCAGCGTATTGCGGCGCTGGAAAATGCCGAAGACTCCGTGTTGTTTTCTTCGGGCATGGCGGCGATTACCACGCTGCTGCTGACAGTCTTGAAGTCCGGACAGCATGTCGTCATGACGGACGACTGTTACCGCCGCACCCGTCAATTCTGCCTGACCACACTGGCGAAATTCGGCATTGAGACCAGCGTCGTCCCGGTGGGGGACTACGAAGCGCTAGAAAATGCCATCATCAAGGGCAAAACGCGCTTTATCATCAGCGAGACCCCAACCAACCCCTATTTGCGCGTTGCTGATCTGGAGCGTCTGGTGAAAATCGCCAGGGCGAATCGCTGTCTGACGATGATCGACACCACCTTCGCGACACCTATCAATCTGCGCCCGCTGGAATGGGGCATTGATTTCGTGCTGCACAGTGCGACCAAATACCTCGGTGGGCACAACGATGTGCTGGCTGGGGCTGTCTGTGGCAGCGCCGGACGAATTCAGGCGCTGCGTTCGGCGCGCGGCGTGTATGGCAATCTGGTGGATCCTCATGCCGCGTTTTTAATCGAACGTGGTTTGAAGACCCTGGGGCTGCGCGTGAAGCAGCAGAACGAGACGGCGTTCAAGGTGGCACAGTACCTGGAAGCACACCCCAAGATTGATCGCGTGTATTACCCCGGTTTGCCTTCGCACCCGGATTATGAAGTGGCCGTACAGCAGATGAGCGGCTTCGGCGGTGTGGTCAGTTTTGAAGTCTCAGGCGATTTGCAGACCACCGGGGATTTCATCGACCGGATGCAGATTCCCTACATTGCGCCCAGCCTGGGTGGGGTCGAAAGCTTGATTGAGCAGCCAGCGCTGGTGAGCTATTACGAGAAGACGACTGAAGAACGGCTGGAACTGGGCATCAAGGACAATCTGGTGCGCTTCGCCATCGGCATCGAAGACGCTGACGACATCATTGATGACCTGGAACAGGCGCTGGCTGGCATTCCCGAACGCGCTCTGAGCGACACGTGGGAGATCCGCTTCCGTCTGTAGGCGCTCCACGAAAAGCAACACGAAGAGCAAGCGCCGCAATAAAGAGGGCGACATCTTGTTGGTGAGGTCGCCCCCGGCTCAGATCACATCAGACCTGTGACTTCTGCCCGGCGCTCGCCAGCAACGCCACAATCTCTTCGATGTCGTCTCCGGCTTCCAGCAGGCGGTTGGGGTAGCTGGGGGTGATATCTTCCAGGGTATTGCTGTGGTAGCCGATGGTCGCGTCCGGGTCTTTCAGCAGGTGTCCGGTCAATACGCCGACGACGGTCTCATGTGGCTTGATGATCCCCATATCGACCAGCTTCCTGGTTCCCGCCAGTGAGCAGGCGGACGCCGGTTCGCAGCCGATCCCAGACGCATCAATCAGTGCCTTGGCGTCGAGAATCTCCTGATCTGTGACCATTTCCACGAAACCATCGGTCATATGAACGGTACGTACCGCTTTCTGGTAGTTCACGGGGTTGCCGATCTTGATCGCTGTCGCCAGCGTTTCGGCCTTCATCGGCTCGTAATCTTCAAACTCGTGTGTGAAGGACTGGTAGAGTGGACTGGCTCCCTCGGCCTGAATGATGGCGAGACGCGGTATGCGGTCAATCAGGCCGAGTTGGTACATCTCGGTCAGTGCCTTGCCAAAGGCGGAGCTATTTCCCAGGTTTCCGCCAGGGCAGACTACCCAATCCGGCACTTGCCAGCGAAGCTGCTGCATTGCCTCGAACATAATCGACTTTTGTCCTTCGAGACGGAAGGGATTCACGGAATTCAAGACGTAGATGTTGAGGCGTTGGCTGACTTCGCGTACGAGTTCCAGATTGCGGTCGAAGTCGGCATCAATGCGCAGGCAGGTTGCGCCATAGGCGATCCCCTGCGCCAACTTACCCAGGGCAATTTGCTTGTTTTGCAGGAAGATGATGCCTTCCAGCCCGGCCAGCGCCGCATACGAAGCGAGTGCTGCGGACGTATTTCCCGTCGAAGCGCAGGCGACTCGCCGCATTCCCAGGGCGTTGGCCTGCGTCACGCCGCCCGTCATCCCGCGATCCTTGAAAGACCCCGTCGGATTCTCCCCCTCATGCTTGAGGTGCAGCCGCGCGACCCCGGCCCACTCTGCCAGCCGGGGTAGGTCGTAAAGGTTCGTATTGCCTTCGGGTTTGGAGACGATCAACGCCTCGTCCAGATCCGGGTAAATCAGTTCTTTGTAGCGCCAGACGCCGCTGTTATAGGGTTTGTCCAGCGACCCCAGGCGTTCGTCGAAGAGCGTACGGGTGATGTGCATACCGTTCCAATCATGCCGCACATCCAGCAAGCCACCGCAGGAATCACATACGTAGCGTACTTCGTCGATAGGGTATTCTTGTTCGCAATCCATGCATTGTAGGATGCTGCGCATTGCTGTATCCTCACCCGCGTTGTGTTTTATTGTTTGGTAAGGATAGCGAGTCTTGTCAGGGATTGCCATAGCAGAGGCGTTTGCGCCCGCCACAGTCGCTAATTTGGGGGTTGGGTTCGATATTTTAGGCATGGCGGTTGGTGGTTCTGGCGACCGTGTGCGGGTGCAACGCAGTACGCAGACCGGGGCACATATTCGCGAAATCACGGGAGATGATGGCAAGCTCCCTGCTGACTCTGCGCGGAACGTCGCGGCCATTGCCGCGAACGCGCTGCTACAGGCGGTGGATGCGTCCTTCGGTGTGGAAATCTGGCTGGAAAAAGGGCTGCCGATTGCCAGCGGGTTGGGCAGCAGCGCTGCCAGTGCTGTAGCCGCAGCCGTCGCAACAAATGCCGTCCTGGACGATCCATTGCCGCGCGAGGCGCTCCTACCCTTTGCGCTGGAAGGGGAGGCGGCAGTCAGTGGCTACCATGCGGATAACGTCGCGCCTTGCCTCCTGGGGGGGATTACGCTCAATCAGGGAACGAATATCGAGCAGATTCGGCGCTTGCCCGTCCCTGATCGCTTATTTCTTGCGTTGGTCAGCCCGCAGGTGGAAGTGCCGACTGCTGAGGCGCGTGCGGCGCTCCCACAAGCCGTGACGCTCAAGCAAATGGTGGCGCAAACCGGAGCCGTTGCCCAGCTTGTTGATGCTCTCCATCGCGGCGATGTGCGGGCAATGGCCGACGCGATGGAGCGGGATGTGGTCGTAGAGCCTGCACGGCAGCATCTCATGCCACACATGCTGGAAGTTCGACGTGCTGCCAAAGGCGCGGGGGCGCTGGCACTGGTCATCAGCGGGGCAGGGCCGACCCTCTGCGCTGTATGCGATGACGAGACCCTCGCGCAACAGGTGGGCGCAGCAATGCAGGCCATCTACGAAGGACACGGGGTTCCGGCACATACCCAGGCGACTCGTGTCTTGCGTGAAGGTGTGAGTGTAACCCCTGTGAGGTAGATGAATCGGACTGCTTAATCTGTTGCCAGGGCAATCGCTTCAAAAATGAAAGAAAGTTGGTAATGTGTAGTGGAGAGA
>CAZJWX010000131.1:0-3916 GCA_964549915.1 uncultured Anaerolineaceae bacterium
CTCTCTCCACTACACATTACCAACTTTCTTTCATTTTTGAAGCGATTGCCCTGCGAAAACCCGCGCTCAGCATTGACGAAATTGCGCCTTCATGCTATCTTTCGAGGTACCGTGACCGCGCGCACCACCTGCGAATGGAGAGGTGGCAGAGTGGACGATTGCAACGGTCTTGAAAACCGTCGTACCGCGAGGTACCGTGGGTTCGAATCCCACCCTCTCCGCATAAGCTGAATACATCATCGGGAGGTGCCAGAGTGGACGATTGGGGCCGCCTGCTAAGCGGTTGTTCGGGTAATACCGGACCGCAGGTTCGAATCCTGTCCTCCCGGCTGCAAAGGTCGTATCCATACGGATGCGGCCTTTTTCTTTTCGTGTGCGGGGCGTGTGTGGGGTCATCATGCCGCGCAGCGCCGGAAGCTGCTATACTCCGGCCTCGTTCGTAGCCATAACCCCAGGAGAGAGCCTCAATGGTCGCCTTCGCCGATCTCATCCATGCGCAGATGCGCCTGAGACCGCACTTGCAGCCGACCCCCCTGGAAGCCGCCGCCCCTGAACTGGGGCAAAACGTCTGGCTCAAGCTGGAGAATGCCAACCGCACGCACTCTTTCAAGATTCGCGGGGCGTTGAATGCCGTCCTCTCCCTGGATGACGACTCCCGCCAGCGTGGGCTGATCGCGGCCTCCAGCGGGAATCACGCCCAGGGTGTGGCCTATGCCGCCCAACAGGTTGGCGCACGGGCGCAGATTCTGATGCCGGAACACACGCCGCAGAAGAAGGTCGCCGGGGTGCGGCGTTATGGAGCAGAAGCGGTGCTCTTCGGCGCGAATTACGACGAGACCGAAGCGGAAGCGCTGCGCCGCGCACGCGAAGGCGGCCTGACCTACGTCTCGCCTTATAACGACCCGCGCGTAGTGGCCGGGGCAGGCAGCATCGGCCTGGAAATTGTAGAGGCGCTGCCGGATGTGGCGCGGGTGCTGGTCTGCGTCAGCGGCGGTGGATTGATCGCCGGGGTAGCGCTGGCAATCAAATCGCTGCGCCCGGACTGTGAAGTAATCGGCGTCAACGCCCAATCCGCGCCCAGCATGTACAACCTCTTCTACGGAACGGATTTGCCGGAAGTCTGGGATACGCTGGCAGAAGCGCTCTCCGGGGACATCGAAGCGGGGTCAATCACCGTGCCGCTCTGCCAGCAGTACGTGGATCGCGTTGTACTGGTGAGCGAAGCGCAAATCGCCGAGGCCATGCGCTGGATGCTGGGTGTGCAGGGCTGGCTGGTGGAAGGCGGCGGCGCGGTCGGCGTGGCGGCTTTGCTGGGGGGCGTCCTCCCGGCAGACGAGCGCCCGACGGCGGTGGTGGTCAGCGGCGGCAACGTTGATCTAACGACGCTACAGGCACTCCTGGGGTGAGCGCCCTCAGGGGGCTGTGCCGTTGCTGGGGTAGGGCAATTCCACGATGAAGGTGCTGCCCCGCCCGTAGACGCTCTGCACGGAAATGCGCCCCTGGTGCCGCTCCACGCAGTCCTTGACGATGCTCAAACCCAATCCCGTCCCCTTGATGGCGCGGGCATCTTCGGCGCGGAAGAACGGCTCGAAGATATTTTCCAGGTCTTCTTCGTGGATGCCGACGCCCTGGTCGTGCACGCGCAGCACGAGCCAGTCCCCCTGTCGATCCAGTTCCAGGCGCACCTCGCCCCCATTCGGCGAATACTTGACGGCGTTCGAGATCAGATTCAGCAAGATACGGCTGACCAGCATTTCATCCACAGAGACCACCTCGATTCCGGCGAGGTTGACGAAAACGGGTCGGTGCTTTTCGCTGGCTGCCGTCACTTCATCCATGCTGATCTGGCAGAGCAGCGCCAGATTCACCTGTTCCGGGTTGAAATCCACTTCCAGGAATTGACCGCGGGCCAACTGCACCGTGTCGTCCAGCAGGTTCACTGTGAACTGAACCTGTCGTCCGATGGAATCCAGGGCTTCCTGGCGCTTATCTTCCGACAGCAAGTCGGAATACAGCGCGAGTTTATCCTTCGAAGATTGAATCACCGCTAGAGGCGTGCGCAGGTCGTGCGACAGTGCGGAGATGATGCGCTGAATCAGGGCATTTTGTTCGCGCTCTTTGGCGAAGCGCGACTTGACCTGTTCGTAATCGCGTTTGAGCTGCTCGTTGTGTTCGCGCTCGGTCACATCCTGCTTGATGGCGATGAAGTGCGTGATCGCGCCCTCTTCGTCTTCTACGGGGGCGATCGTTTGCTCTTCGGTGTAGAAGCTGCCATCCTTGCGCCGCTTCACCAGCCTGCCCGACCAGGATTTGCCGGAGAGGATCGTATCCCACAATTCCCGGTAGACTTCCGGTGACTGCTGCCCGGAGCGCTGTAATTCGCCAATGGTGTGTCCCTGGGCGTCCTCCATCGTGTAACCTGTCAGGCGCGTGAAGGCCGGGTTGATCCACTCAATGCGCCCGTTGCGATCGGTGATGGCGATGGCATTGGCGGCAGCTTCCAGGGCGATGTTCTGCAGCTTGATCTGCTCCTGGGCTTGCTGGTGGTCGGTGACATCGAAGCCGATGCACTGCACTTCGTTGACCTGGCCTGCTTCGTCCTTCAGGGCGACGAATTCCCAGAGCGTCCAGCGCGGGGTTGCGTTCGGCATGGGTTTGCGCAGAATCACCTGTACCGGGGTTCCGGGATGTTCGATCGCGGCTGTCCCGGCGCGTTCCATCTCCGGGAGGTCTTCAGGAACCACCGTATCCCTGACATTACAGTCGGATATCCGCTTACCGCTGAAAGTCCAGCTATAATGTTCCAGGTAGCGTCGGTTGGCGTAGGTGAATTGGCCCTGTCGGTTGATGCGCACCATGTAGGCTGTCTGCGATTCGAGCAGGGAACGCAGGCGTGCTTCGCTCTCGCGCAGGGTTTTTTCCAGTTCGAGGCGTTCGGTGATGTCGCGCAGCAGGGAGAGATGCACGTCGGGCAGGATGTCGCGCATGGCGATGAATTCGACGATGACTTCCGAGCCATCTTTGCGCAGCAGGACGTAATGCCCGGTCTGTTCGCCGCGCTCCGCGAAGCCCTCCCAGGCACCCTGGCCCACCTCCCGGTAGCGTTCAGGGGTCAGATCCCAGACAGTCATGCCGATCAGTTCCTCGCGGGAATAGCCCAGCAACTGGCAGGCTGCCGGGTTGGCGTCAATGTAGGTCGCATCATCGTTCGCCAGCAGAATCGCGTCCTGCGCTTGCTCAAAAATTGACTTGAGCGTCTGCTGACTCTTGATGCGCTCCGTGATGTCGCGGCAAATGATGTAGGCTCGCTGGTAGGTTCCGTCCGGGGCGTAAACGAAGGTGGTGTGATCTTCTTTCCAGTAGTATTTGCCGTCGGGGTGTTGGGCGCGGTAGATGTAGGTCAAGGAGGGTTCTTGGCGCTCAATTGCCGCGCGAACGCGGGCGAAGGTCGCATCACGATCGTCAGGATGGATCAGATTGTAGATGTCGATCCCGGTCAGGCCGATGGAGCCACCGACGGGACGCCCCCACATGCGATCATAGGCGGGGGAGGCGTAGGTCACGGTTTCCGTCGCCCCATCAATCACGACGATCCCGTCAGAAGCGTGCTCAGCAATCAGCCGAAATAATTCGCCCTGGGGTGGCATTGCGGCTTCCGTTGGGTCTTCCAACAAATATTCTAGATGTTCGGCTGTGCTGCGCCCAGCAGCGGCGGCGCGTTCTCGCAAGCGTGCGACCAACTCACTGGGAATCCCTTCAGTTTCCACAAGACTTCCTCACCCCGTAACTACCGTATTCACACTATACTAGCGAAACGGCACGAGAACCGTTAATGCTTGTTAATCCTTGTAATTGACTCTGGCTTATGGACAAAGCAATTAGACATCACACAAAACAGGTGGTAGATACTTTTCAA
>CAZJWX010000132.1:0-3669 GCA_964549915.1 uncultured Anaerolineaceae bacterium
ACAGTTTCCCTCCACGCAGTGGGGGGACGGAAGGGGGGATGCTTCTCCCCCCGCTCATAGCGCCGCCAGCGCCTCGCGCAAGAAGGCGACTCCCTCATCCAGACGTGGCTGCGCGAAATTCCACTGCACCGCCCGATTCAGCCGATAGAGGCCGACGATCACTGCCAGCACCCGCGCCTGCTGCTGAATCTGCTGGCGGCGGGCAGCCTCATCGGTGTAGGCGTGCAGGATCTCGCGCGTGGATGACCAGCCGTAATTGTGCGCCAGGATCGCGAACTCCCAGGCAGGCGGCAGGATCGCCACATCGCCGAAATCGATCACGCCCGTCAGGAATTCGCCCTGCACATAGAGGTGATTGCGGTGCAAATCCGTATGGCTGATGACGCCTTGCCCTTCGGAAGCGGCTTGCAGCAGGCGCGGCTGCACCGTGCGCAAGGCGGGCAGCAAGTCCGGGGCAAGCTGGGCGACGACGTGGCTCTCCAACGTGGTGGCATCCAGCGGCCAGAGCGGGTTCTCTGCCCAGCGCTGGCGTGCGCCCCCCAGCGGCGTCTCATGGTCGGCGAACCAGCCGTCTGCGTTCACGCGCAGCCAGCCGTATCCCGTGCCGGGCAGGTCGTGCAGCGCCCGCAGCAGCTTGCCCAATTGTTCGGCGGCCTGCGAAGTCAGCAGACCTTCGTGAATCGGGCTGCCGAAGACGGCACGGGTGATCGCCCAGGGGAAGGCCACATCGTCCAGCGTGAAGGCGTCGGGGGCGTCGCTGGTGGCAATCGGCGCGGGAACCAGCAACCCACGCGGGTTCAACGCCCGCAGAATCGACAATTCAACGCCGTAGGTCACGGGCTTGGGGTTGTGTGGGGGCATGGCACGCACGACGAAGGAATCGCCCGTGCCTTTCGCCAGCCAGGCGAAGCTGCTGGCCCCCTGCCCCAACATGCTCAGTTCCCAACGGGATCGGCGGGTGACGGCCTGCAAAATATGTTCAATCGCTTCCGGGGTGGGGATGCGGTACATATTGGTCTTCCTGGTGGGGGTGTGGAGCCAGCGCCGCCTTGCAATTCGCAAACCTCATGGCGCACGTTCCAACCGTGATTGTTATCAGTGGTAGAAATCTGTAAAAAGTCGTTCGAGTCTTCGCAGGCATCCGACGAATATGCTACACTATAGTTCGTTGTGTAAGCTTCCGTAATTGGTCAGTCCGGGACGACCCTCTATACTGGTCATAACCCCACTGCCCACTCCGTGAGTCGTACGCAACAAGGGACAGCTTCGGGAAACACGAAAAGACGAATGCACTATGCAGAGGATGCGAACAGCCTTCACGGGTCGTCGGCAGCGCCGCCGCAAACAATCATCCCAGATCGTGCGGCTGATTGTGACGGGTCTGGCGCAGTCCGGCAAATCACAGTTCATCCAATCCATCAGCCAGTATACCGAATGGCAGGACGAAAACGAAAGTGGCTGGTTCTTCGGGCGCGTTCGCGTGGATGATAAGCTGATCTTGCATTTCCTGGAACCCCCCATCGACAGCACCTACGATTTCATGTGGCTGCGCGACATCATGAGCAAGATGCACGCGACGGGCTTCGTCGTCATGGTGGACAGCGCCCGCCCACAGACCTTCGGCGAATTTCTGAGCATCGTTTACACCATTCGCGGCTTCCATGCCGACGCACCGCTGGTGGTCGCCGCCAACAAGCAAGATCGCCCCAATGCGTGGAGCGCGACGGACTTGCAGCTTGGCCTGGGGATCCGCGATGTGACGGTGCTGCCCTGCGTCGCCTACGATCGCGGCACAGTGCGCGACATCGTAGTGGAACTGCTGCACCAGATCGTCAAATGAGCAAAAGATTTTGCAGGAAGCTGGCGCGGCGAGGCAAGGGAACGGCTGCGCAGCGGTAGCGGTACAAAAAGGGGCGCAGCCAGCGCCACACCCCTCTTCAGACTGAACTTCACTTACTGAGCGATCTGGTAAATGGTGGTGCTGCCGCTGACTTCGTTAGTCACGACCAGCAGCGGGCTGCCCGTGGGGCTGTCTTCCGCGCTGATGAAGACCAGACCTTCCGGCCCCTGGTCGCCAGCGGTGCCATCCGGGGCGCTGCCTTCGCGGTTGACGTTGTTGGCGTAGGTCACGAAGTAGGGGGCAGCCGGGTCGGTGATGTTGTAGACCATCACACCGCCGAAGCGTTCCAGGCCGATGAAGGCATAGGTCTGGTCGCCGATGACGCCGATGGTCACGCCTTCGGGTTCAGCGCCCTTGTCATCGCTGCGGCCATCGAAGCCGTCGTTGGTGCCGTTGCTGTTGAAGGCTTCCGGGGCGATTTCGCTGGTAAGGTTGGCGAATTCGCTGCCGCTGTCAAAGACAATCTCGCCGGCGGTATTCCAGATGGTGAAGGAGCGCGCGCCGTAGCTGTAGAGTTCTTCGTATTCACCGTCATCGTCGGTGTCGCCCAGGGTGGTGGTGATGTTCAGGCGACCCAGGTTGGCTTCTGCCTGGAGTTCTTCCGCGTTGGGGAAGGCTTCGGCGTCCAGCGTCAGGTCAGCCACGCGAGCTTCTTCGCTGAACGTATCGTAGTCGCGGGCGTCGCCTTCGTTGGCGGTCACGATGTAGGTTTCGCCGTTCACCTCATAGGTGGCGATGGCATCCGGCTGGTACATGCCAAAGGCGGGCACAGTGCGGATGTTGATTTCGCCGTCCTCGTTGCTGGGGTCGATTTCGTTGCCTTCAACGCTGTAATCCTTGAAGCCCAGCGCCACGATGCCGGTCACGGAACCCGTCGCCACATCAATGACGGCCAGGGCGTTGTTTTCCTGCAGGCTGACGAAAGCGGTGCTGCTATCCGGGGAAATCGCGATGTATTCCGGTTCCAGATCCTGCGCGACGGTGGCGTTGGGGCCGAAGATGCGCACATCTTCCGGCAGTTCGTCAGCGCGGGGAGCGCCTTCGTTGAATTCCGCGAAGCTGGCGGTGAAGACCGTCGCGTTTTCCACGCCTTCCGTCAGGTTGATGATGCTGACGCTGCCTTCGGGATCAATGCTGTAATCGTCGCTCGGTTCGCCTTCGTTGGCGGTCAGGGCGTAGGTACCATCGGGCGTGAAGGTGATCATATCCGGCAGCACGCCAACTTCCACGCTGTTCAACACCTCGCCTTCAGTATCCATGAAGACGGCCATGCCCGTGCTGTCCACTTCCGGGCCTTCGACGGCAGCGGCCACCAGACCCTCATAGACTGCCACACTGTTGATGCTGTCGCCGTATTCATCCAGGGAAATCTGGCTGATCAGCGCCGGTTCGCTGGGCGAACTCAGATCGAGGATGTCGATCACGTTGGCATCGGCGTTGGTGACGAAGAGGCGGCGCGAAGAAGCATCGTACGCGCCAATTTCCTGCGCACCTTCGTCAAAGATGCCCGTTTCATATGTACCGAGCACAGTCAGAGTCAGTTCTTCATCCTGAGCGCTGGCGACAACGACCATTGCCAGCAGAGCGAAAAAAGCGAGTGCAAAACGGAATTTCATAGCATTTCCTCCAGGTGAGTAAACACGAAAAATGGAGTTGCAACACCGATTGTCTTGAGGATGCGTTAAAAAATGGTTGCTCATAGTTTAAGCCAAGACTAATGGGCAAAGCAATTAGACATCACACAAAACAGGTGGTAGATACTTTTCAAT
>CAZJWX010000133.1:0-2993 GCA_964549915.1 uncultured Anaerolineaceae bacterium
TCTATCTCCGCTCTCCGATTTGTGGGTAATGCATAGCCTTGCGCAGCGGGGGGAGCTAGAGGGGGGAGCCATTTCCCTGCGCAGCGGGGGGAGCCAATCACATAGCAAATGGTCTCACACCAGCCGTCCGGCGCGGCGCATTTCATCGTAAAGTTCATCGCACTCTCGCAGCAGGTCGGCGAAATCCTCTGGCACTGCCTCTCCGCGATCCTGGTAAGGCATGAACCCGGTGGACTGCTCTACGGATGCGTACCAGTAGGGTGCCCAGATGCCATCCGTCTCGCGCTTGCCAGCCGGCCAGGAGAGCATCGCCTCATCAAATGAAACATCCAGCACGGTGCAGAGCCGGGACAGCGTCGCGCGCGGATTGAGCAGGACATCCCGCGAATCGAGCATGGGGGGCGTCTGCCCGGTGGCCTCGCGCAGATAGCGGAAGATACGAATCTGCTCCGGCAGCCCCGTCTGGTCGATCTTGGGCTGTGGCAGCACCTTCAGCAGCGAGAGCAACATCAGGCGCGGCTCACGAATCAAGAAGCAATTCGTCAGCGGCAGAATCCAGTCCAATCCGACCTGGGGCAGCATGTGGTGCGTCATGTGCTTCTGGTAATAGATCGTTGCGCCATCGGGCGGCGCTGCCGTGAGCTGCTGCACCACGACGCGCCAGTCCGTCGGATAAGCGGCGATGACTTCTTCTGCGCCGGGATGGTCGTACCCCGTCGCCTGCAAATAGAAGGCGTAAAACGGCTCATCATGGACATGCGTATCCGGGCGATTCTCCCAGGAGCGCATCATCGCCGTGCTGATATTGCGCGGCCCACTCCACATCAAGATCGTGCGCTGGTTCTGCATACGTCACCCCTGATTGCCGTAGCAGCGCCAGCGAAAGGCCGGAGTCGGGTCGTCGCCATTTTGCAGGGCGAAGGCGCTGATGTCGTCATAGGTGCGGCGGCAGATGTCGCTGAATTCGCGCTCGCTCAGGGTCAGGATGCGCTCTCCGTCGAGCGTGCAGAACCAGTTGTCCTGGTTGTGATCCACGCCGAAGGACTGGTTGATGAGGCGGCAGTACCCTTCGACCTCGAATTGCCCGTCATTGACGATGCGCCCCGTCGTCAGGCCAGTTCCGCCATCCAGCAAGCCCACCCCCGGCGCGTTGCTGCCGAAGTCACCATCGTAGCAGCGCCAGCGAAAGGCCGGGATGTTCCCTGTTCCATCCTGCCGCGCCACCGCATCGGGTTCGTCATAGGTGCGGCGGCAGATGTCGTCAAATTCGCGCCCGGTCAGGGTCACGACGCGCTGCCCGTTCTGCGTGCAGTACCAGTTATTCGTATCGTTGTCCACGCCGTAGCGGTTGTTCAGCAAGAAGCAGTACCCTTCGACCTCAAATTCGCCGTTGCTCATCAGGCGTCCGGTGGTCAGGCCGATTCCGCCATCCAGCAGGCCGCTCGCGGGGAGCGGTTCACCGCCACCCTGGGCTGCCGGGGCACTGGTCACAGGCAGGGCTGTCGCAGGCAGAGCCGCCGTCGGCGGGACGGTGCGGGTCGGCGCACTGGTGAAGGTCGGGCTGGGTACGATGGTCGCCTGTTGCGCAGCCGATGTGGGAGCGGGCTGCGTCGCGGGCTGGCAGGCGGTGATCCATAACGCCAGCAGCAGCAGGGCGGATAGGTGCAATTTCATGATGACGTCTTCTCCGTGTGCGAAACATCCAGCGACCATCATGCCGCAGTCTACACAGGCTCGCAAGCGCTATCAGCGGCGGAAACTGGAGCGTCACTGCGCGGGTGTGGGTGTGGGAGCCTGCTCGGTCAACATCTGCGTGGGGTCTTCGCCCCGCAAAAAGCAGAGGATTCCCTCAACGATGCCTTCTGCGAGCAAGTCCTGCTGCTGCGTCAGCAAGGCGCGGTCATCCTTCATAAAGCCCAATTCCAGAATCGCCGCCGGGGTCAGCGGGTGAATCTCGCGGAAGGTGTGGTAATCGGTCATGTCCACCGTCAGCGAGAAGCGCCGCTCAAGCTGCGTCTTGTCTCCGTAGTAGAGGCCGATGCATTCCGCCAGCACATCATCCAGCCCCCCTGCCGGACGCGCAGCAGCGCGGGCCACCAGATAACCGGAGACGAATTCGCCGTAGTCGCGGCAGTCATTGGCGTGGATGGAGACGAGGGCGGCAGCCTGATAGTTGTCCAGGCGCGGATCAAATTCGTCGAGCAAATCGACGGTGTAGCCGCGCACGCGCATCTCCTGCACGACCAACTGCGCGACAGCGAAATTGATCTCCGCTTCGGTCAGGCCATCGGGGCAGACAGCACCGGGGTCATTCTCCGGCCCACGATGCCCGCTGACGATGCCGATGCGCTGCATCCAATTGGGCGTGACGGCGAGGGCGGTGGACGTAGGAGGCGCAGCGATGGCGACGCTGGTCGCATCCGCCACTTGCAGGCCAATGGCAACGCCGGGGTTGAGGAAATCCGGCTCGGTGAACCAGGTGAAAATCGTTGAAGAGAGCGCAGCGGCGACCAGCGCCAGCAAGGCCGTGCGGATGAAGCCGCCGATGGCCCCCGCGCGACGACGGCGGCGGCGCTCCTGGCGGCGTTGCAAGCGGCGAACCCGCTGCTCCTCCAGCCGGGATTGCTCGTCTGCGTCTGCCTCATCGGGCACGGTGTAAATGGGCACGCGCGGCGGCAGTGCATCGTCCTGCGGCGCATCATCGGACGCAGCGACTTCTGGCGATGAATCAGCGCGGCGCGGCGGCTGCGGAGTCTCGCGCACGGCAGCCTGGCGCATCATCTCCAGAAAGAGGGTGGCGGGCGATGGATTGGCGTCGGATGGTTCATCCGGTTGTGGCCGCGGCTCGTCAGTCATCAACACCCCTCATAGCATCCAAACACAGGCTTTCTCATTGTATCGGATGTTGCGGCACAGGGCTACAGGACGTGCACACCTGCACAGGGCAATCGCCTCAAATTTGTAAGAGTAATTGCAACAAAAAGGTGTCATCA
>CAZJWX010000134.1:0-2983 GCA_964549915.1 uncultured Anaerolineaceae bacterium
TCTCTTTGCCATTCTAACATTTTACTTCATGCGGGTTCCTTTTGCTTTGTCCATACGTGCCGGAAATCAAGGAAGATGTCGATTACGCCATCCTCCTGAAAGAAGTCAGCGTCTTCTACGGCAGCTACCAGGCCGTGAAAGAAGTGACCATCCCCGTCGAACGCGGCAAGATCACCGCCTTCATCGGTCCCTCTGGTTGTGGCAAGAGCACCGTGCTGCGCGCAATCAACCGCATGAACGACCTGATCCCCAGCGCCCGCGTAGAAGGGGAAGTCCTCTACCGGGGTCAGAATCTCTACGGCGAGAAAATCGACCCGGTGGAAGTGCGCCGCCGCATCGGCATGGTCTTCCAGAAGCCCAATCCCTTCCCCAAGAGCATCTACGACAACGTGGCCTATGGCCCGCGTCTGCTGGGTGTGAACAAAAAGAGCATCCTGGACGAAGTGGTGGAAAAGAGCCTGCACCGCGCCGCGCTCTGGGATGAGGTCAAGGACAACCTGAACAAGAGCGGTATGGCGCTCTCCGGTGGTCAGCAGCAGCGCCTGTGCATCGCCCGCACCATCGCCGTCGAACCGGACATCATCCTGATGGACGAACCGGCTTCGGCGCTCGATCCAATCGCGACACAGCGCATCGAACAACTCATGCGCGAGGAATTGGCGGGCTATACGATCATCATCGTGACGCACAACATGCAGCAGGCACAGCGTGCCAGCGACTTCACCGCCTTCTACAACATCCGCAAGGAAGTCCGCGACGGGGTGGAGACGCGCTGGGGTGTCCTGGAAGAATTCCGCTCGACTCAGGAACTCTTCAGCAACCCGGAACGTCAGGAAACCCGCGACTACATCAGCGGTCGCTTCGGTTAATTCGTTCGCGACATGTGGCGCATTCGTGGAGTGATCCGTGCATCACCCCGGTTTTGATTCGGGCAGCCGGGGGAATTCGTGGGGGATGCGCGAAAACAGCCGCCAGATCATAACGGCATGGGATCGAGTCCTTCGATGATGCGCTGATATGCCTGCGCGTAGCGTGCGATGGTCTTGTGCGCCTGATATTTGAACATCGTATCGCGCCCGGCCTCGCCCATATTCTCGCGCAGCGTCGTGCCATCCAGCAGATAACCGATCTTCTCCGCCATTTCCCTGGCGTCCCAATCAACCAGGAATCCATTGCGACCATTCTCGATGATTTCCTGCATCAACCCCACGCGGGTGGAAATGACCGGAATGCCGCAGGCCATCGCCTCGGCGATCACACGCGGGTTGCCTTCCACCGTAGAGGCGCAGACGACCACCTTGGCGCTGTTGTAGAGCAGCATCATCTCATCCGCATCGGCAACGGGCGGAATCCAGACCACGTGATCTTGCAAGCCCAGGCGTGCGATGCGGCGCTGCACGCGGCGGCGCAGCGGGCCATCCCCGCGAATGCCCAGCACAATCTCCGGATGTGTGCTGCGCTGCAATTCTGCGATGGCGTCCAGCAGCAGCAGAATCCCCTTGTTTCGTGCCAGCCGCCCCACGAAGAGCGCATCATAGGGTTGATCCACCGCAATGGGGCGCATCGTGCGCATTTCCATGTAGAGCGACGAAATCCGCAGCACTTTGTGCGGGGCAATGTTGCGCTGCACCAGATAGTCCGACACTTCCCAATTCACCGTACGATAGGCGCTGACTCGCTCCCGCGACCAGCGCAAATAGAATTCTGCTGCCCGCCGCCAGAGCCGCTCCCGGGTCGTCACCGCACGCGGGTAGCCTTCAATGTGGTGAATCTCGCTGATGAGCGGGAGGGGCACCTCCCACTGGCGCAGCAGCATCCAGGCACCAATCGCATTGTAGTAGAAGCCGTAATCGTGGCTGACGACCAGGTGATAGGGGCGTTCGTCCAGCAGCTCGCGGCCTTTGCGGGCGATGAACCACGGTTGGAAGAGGCGATGACGCGGCGCGGGATGAATGTGCACGTTCCCGTGAATGGTGCAGTCGGTGGCCCCATCAGCGCGTGGGGTGAGGATGTCAATGCGATTCCAGTATTCGGAGAAGCATGCCAGCATGGTGTAAAAAGCACCCTGCGATCCGCGTGCAATCGACGAATCGCCGCTGAGCATGAGCAGGTTATAGCGAGACGGGAGTTCATTATTCATGAGCAGAAGTGTAGCAAAGTTCTCCGGGTTCGCCACTGGAAACTTGCATCGTTTGACGGAGGAATGCAGGCATCAGATGAACGGGCAGAGGCGCGGCAGAAGCAGAGGGGCGCAAGCTGCAACGCGCCCCAATAAGTCGTTCACTTTTCAGCAAATGCCGCCGTCTGCTTCATCCGGTACATCTAAACACAGCCGCATGAACTCTCGCAAGCCGTTGCAAGTCTCCTCTACGATAGAGGGGATTTGGGGGGAGGACTGCAAAAGGCTGACCGGACAGCACACTTACATGGCGGGCCATTCTTCTTCGATGTCATCATAGGCGATGGTCAGTGCTTCTTCGACCATATCAGAGGTGCTGCTGTCGAAGTCACTGTAGGCGATGTTGACGATGTGTGCGCCGCGCACGTTCCAGCGCCGGATGACCACGCCATCATCCACTGCCAGGATGGTCAGGTCACGCTGCACGGTTTCTGCGCTGTTGCGTGCTGCGATGGTGTCGCGCAGCCACTGGTTCATAGGCTGGTTGCCGTCGCGCTGCACCATCTTGGTGATGACGAAAGGCGGTTTGATGCGCTGGCCTGCTTCATCGGTGGCGTAGGTCTGCAAACCCGTGACGCGAAAAATCCCATTCACCGTTGCGCCCGCCAGTTCCACGCGGTACTCATTGGCGATCAAACTATCAATCTGCACTGTTGAAGACATCCCTGCCGACTCCCTGATTCCGTGATTACAAGCTAGCTATCATTATACTCCCGCCCCGGTTTTGTGCGAACAACTCGGTCGCGAGATCAGGGCAATCGCTTCAAAAATGAAAGAAAGTTGGTAATGTGTAGTGGAGAGAGG
>CAZJWX010000135.1:0-2845 GCA_964549915.1 uncultured Anaerolineaceae bacterium
AACGCAGCGGGAAGACCGCTGCATGTTCACTTCAGGTCGGACTATGTGACTCCGGGAGGACTCGAACCTCCAACCAATTGATTAAGAGTCAACTGCTCTGCCAATTGAGCTACGGAGCCATGTCTTATGTATTATAGGCAGGGCGTGGCGGAAATCAAGATGCAGTCCACAGCGCATGACATTCAGCAGCAAATGCGGCATAATGGGCACACCCTTCGAAATTACTGCTATTCATCAAGCTATGAGGATGTCTTCTTATGACCGCACCGGAAAAAGACCTCTATTATCCCGCTGATTCCATCGTGCAGCATGCCAATGTGCCGGATTACCTGTCGCTGCGTCAGGATGCGCTGCTGGATCCTGTCGCGTTCTGGGATCAACGGGCGCAAGAACTGATCGACTGGTACGAGCCGTACCAGCAAGTCCTCGACGACAGTCAGGCCCCCTTCTACAAATGGTTCACGGGCGGCAAGACCAACATCGTCCACAATGCCATCGACCGCCACCTGACCACGCCCAATAAGAACAAGCTGGCGCTGATCTGGATCGGCGAAAATGGCGACAAAGAGACCTTCAGCTACTATCGCCTCAATCGTAAGGTGAGCCGCTTCGCCAATGTGCTCAAGAGCATGGGCGTCAAAAAAGGCGATACGGTCACGATCTATATGGGGCGCGTGCCGCAGCTCCCGATTGCCATGCTGGCCTGTGCCAAAATCGGCGCGATTCACAGCGTGGTCTACGGCGGCTTCAGCGAGCAAGCGCTGGCGGATCGCATTGCGGATGCGCAGAGTAAGGTGCTGGTCACCTGCGATGGTGCCTGGCTGCGCGGGCAGACCATCAACCTGAAGGACATCGCCGATGAAGCCCTGCGTCGTTCGCCCGTCTGCCAGAGCGTGATCGTCTACCAGCGCACCGGGCAGGATGTGCACATGGAGCAGGGGCGCGATTACTGGTGGCATGAGCTTGAGAATCTGCCAATTGCCAGCCCGTACTGCGAGACCGAGCCGATGGACGCCGAAGACCCCTTCTTCATCCTCTATACCAGCGGCACCACCGGCAAGCCCAAGGGCGTGCTGCACACGGTCGGCGGGTACCAGGTCTACGTGGCAACGACGCTCAAATACGTCTTCGACATCAAGCCGGAAGATCGCTGGTGGTGTGCGGCGGATCCCGGCTGGATCACGGGACACAGTTACATCGTCTACGGGCCGCTGCTGCTGGGCGCGACGGGCTTCATGTACGAGGGTGCGCCCAATTTCCCGTACCCGGATCGCTGGTGGCAGTTGGTCGAGCGCTATGGGATCACGATTCTGTACACCGCGCCGACGGCCATTCGCGGCCTGATGCGCTTCGGCGAGCAGTGGCCCCAGCGCCATGATCTGAGCAGTATTCGCTTGCTCGGCAGCGTGGGCGAGCCAATCAATCCGGAGGCGTGGCGCTGGTATCACAAGGTCATCGGGCGCGAAGAATGCCCCATCATGGATACCTGGTGGCAGACGGAAACGGGTGGTTTCATGATCACGCCGACTCCCGCAGTGCCCTTGAAACCGGGCAGCGCGACTCTGCCCTTCTGCGGCATCAAGGCGGATGTCGTCCACGAAGATGGCACGCCCTGCGAGGCCAATGAAGATGGTTACCTCGTCGTGCAGCATCCCTGGCCGGGGATGGCGCGTACTGTCTGGGGTGATCCGGATCGCTACGTGCAAACGTACTGGTCGCAGTTCCATGACCAGGGCTGGTACTTCACCGGGGACAGCGCCCGCAAAGATGAAGACGGTTACTTCTGGATCATCGGGCGCATGGATGATGTCATTAAGGTCAGCGGCTATCGCCTGGGCACGGCGGAAATCGAGAGCGCCCTGGTCAGCCATCCGGATGTGGCGGAAGCGGCCTGCATCGGTGTGCCGGACGAACTGAAGGGCAATGTGATTTACGCCTACTGCATCCTCAATACCGGCGTGGAAGCCAGCGACGACCTCAGCGAAGCGCTGCGCGACCACGTAGGGCATGAGGTGGGGCCGATTGCCAAGCCCGCCAGGGTTGAATTCGTGGATGCGCTGCCGAAGACCCGCAGCGGCAAGATCATGCGCCGCCTGCTGAAAGCCCAGGTCATGGGGCAGCCCATCGGCGACACGAGCACACTCGCGGATTAATCCATTGATGGGTGATCTCCCATGTCACCCGCTTGCATATGGGGAGAGAGGCTTCCGCTCTCCTCACCAATGACCTGCTGGCAGATTTCGGCAAACGTGGATCTGATGGATGGGTCTGCCAGCAGGTGCTGATTCACAAGCCGCACCCGCTTCTCGAATTCCCAGGCGTACGAGTTCTGGATCAGCGCCATCATGAAGAACGCTGCAACCAGGTAGATCATCGCCAGGGTTTGATTCGCCTCTGAAAGAAAGAAAATCATAATCAAATCGAGAAACAACACAGCTACTGCCAGCGTCCAAACAACCCAATGGCGCAATGTCGCGGAATCACGATCCGGGAAATACTCCGTCTGGAAATAGATACGCCGGATGCGATAAGGAGAAACCATGCGCACGGTGGAACCGACGAGCACAAAACCGACAATGAGTAAGTTCTGACTGGTGATGAGGAGATCAGTGCGTGCGCGAACGTTGAGTAATGCCACGATACCAAGTGCTGAAAGGGGAATGACAAGCTGCGAAAAATATCCATTTTCGATCATCAAACGCCAGAGCATTGTTAGCGCATGATGCCAGGGCAAGGCCACGTTTGTACCGCGATCCGCCAAGTGACTTCGATCCTCTGTGAGTGCAGCGAATACTTATGGACAAAGCAAAAGGAACCCGCATGAAGTAAAATGTTAGAATGGCAA
>CAZJWX010000136.1:0-2798 GCA_964549915.1 uncultured Anaerolineaceae bacterium
ACCCCTATGCTTGGCACTCGATCCCTGAACCATAAAATACCTACCCCTGAAAACCTCTAGCTCCCCCCGCTGTGCAGGGGAACAATGTCCCCCCTCTAGCTCCCCCCGCTGTGCAGGGGGAGACAAGGCGCAGTTGCGCCGTATTTATTGCGGGTTGCTTCTATTATGGGCATAATGGGTGATGGATCGCTTCTATCATCGAAATGGTGTTATGGCACACGTCTTCATCAGTTACAGCCGCAAAGATACGGATTTCGTCAATCAGGTGGAGCAAGCCCTGCGCGCCGAAGGAATCGTCACCTGGCGCGATGTCCACAGCATCCCCGGCGGTGCGAAGTGGTTCCGGCGCATCAAGCAGGGGCTGGAAGCCAGCTACGCCATGCTCTACATCGACACGTTGAATGCCGAACAATCGGATTGGGTCGAGCGGGAGTTCCTCTACGCCGCCGCCCTGGGGCTGCCGATCATCCCGCTGAAGCTCGATCCGACCTTCTTCAATATGCGGACGATCAACCTCAACCCCGTTTTCTGTGATGAGGGCAATTTCCGGGCGGGCATGGGCAAGGTGATCGCGCAACTGGCGACTCTGCCGCGGACGCCCATCGTCAGCGGTGCGCTGCCGCCGCCAGAACCCGACCGCGTGGAGCGCGAAGACGACCCAGCGCCGGACACCCCGCCCCCGGACTTTGACCTGAGCGCGGAGCTTCGATCTTATGTGAAGTGGGCGCTGGTCAAGTGGAAGGCTGATCTGCTGGATGTGCTCTACGTGGATCTGCAAGCGCAGACGCAGGCCCCGCAGCGTCACCCCGCACCGTCGCCGGATGAAGATGACGACCTCTTCGGCGGACTCAGCGTTGACCCCACCATGAGCATGGGGCGGCTGGGGCTGGAGCATGTGCGCGGCGAGAACTTCGACGAGCGCGGTGACCCCGTGCCGGATGCCCGCGTCCCCGTGAAAGAGGCGCAGCGGGTGGTGCTGCTGGGCGAACCGGGCAGCGGCAAGACGACGACCCTGCTGCAACTGGCGGTTGATCTGGCGCGGGCGCTGGAAGACGACCCGAACGCCCCGGTTCCGGTCTTCGTACCGCTGCGCAAATACGACGGCAAAGACGACTTCGAGCGCTTCGTGCGGGCGCAGATGTACAACTTGCAGGACGCCTACGCGCAACTCGTCTCTCAGCGCGAGGTGATCTTCTTGCTGGATGCACTAAACGAGATGCCGCGCAGCGACGACGCGGGGCGCGAGCTGCTGCCCGATGTGCAGGATTTCGCCAGGGAGCAGCCGCGCTGGGTGATCTCTTGCCGCGTGCGCGATTACCAGGAAGAACTCAGCGAAATCGCGGGCGTGAGCAAGGTACGCCTGCAACCACTGGATCCGCCGCGCATCCAAGAGGTGATTCTGCGCCGGATGCAGGCCGCCGGCAGCGACGACGGCGAAGCACTCTGGGAGGCGATCTACGGCAGCGAGGCGCTGCTGCGTGCCTGGGACCTGTTCGTCCAGCACAACCGCGCTGGCGACTTCTGGGGGCAGGAATGGCCTGACGAGGTGAAGCCTGAGGGTGAACAACACAGTTTCTTCAGCCCTGGCTATCGTGAATGGTGGGCCATGCGGCGCGACAAACGGCGCATGCTGCACCTCTGCCGCAATCCCTACATGACCAAGATGGTCTGCGACCTCTACGCCAACGACCGGGAACTGCCGCAGAACCGCGGCGGCCTCTTCAAGCGCTTCGTGGATACCCTGCTGGAACGCGATCGCAAGGCGGCGCAGGCGGTGGGCGCGGCCTGGATCGACGATGATTGGATCCGGGTGGGGCTGGCGCGAATCGCCTTCCAGATGGGGAGCGAGACGGAGATGCCCTACGAGGAAGCGCAGGCCCTCTTGCGCGAGCATCTGCCAGCGGTCGACCACGGCCTGCTGCTGCGGCTGGCGCAGGGAGCCAGCCTGCTGGATGTGGGAGCCAGCGTGCGCTTCACGCACCAACTGCTGCAAGAATATTTCGCCAGCGAAGTGCTGGGCATGGATGTAGATGCCGGGGTTGATCCAGCGACCTATTGGCAGCCTGGAAAGTGGTGGCAGCCGAACGGGCGCGAAGAGACGGCGATCATCCTGGCGGGCGTGCGCGGCGACCCCGAAGCGGTTGCCCGTTGGATTGCCCCAGCACAGCCGGAATTCGCCCTGGAAGTGATCCGCGAAAGTGGAGTCGGTGTGACCCTGGAAGCGCTTGCGCCAGAAACCCGGCAGGCCATCGTTGATGGTGCCAACGGGAAACTCGGCGAGGAGAACCCGGTAGGCCGCGCCGCTGCCTACCGTGCCCTGGGAACCTTGAACGCAGATCATCGACCCGGAATTGGCATGAAAGACGGCCTGCCGGACATTGCCTGGAGCAAGGTGATCCCACCGGGAGAATACCCCATTGGCGGTGATGAGGATGTGAATGCATTGATTCCACTGCCTGCGCAACGGTACAAGCTGGAACGCGGTTTCCAGATCAGCCAGTACCCGATCACCAATGCCCAATTTGAGGCTTTTGTTAACGCCGAAGATGGCTACCGCAGCGCAGAGCATGATTGGTTTGAAGGGCTGGCGGCGGACGAGTCTGACCGCCAAATCCGCGAAGAACCTAGCTTTCCCTACGCCAATCATCCCCGCGTGGATGTCAACTGGTATCAGGCGCTGGCCTTCTGTCGCTGGCTTTCCTGGAAGCTGGAAGCCCTCACCCCCGACCCCTCTCCCACTGCTGCTATGCATTACCCACAAATCGGAGAGCGGAGATAGAATGGACAAAAGGACGTGC
>CAZJWX010000137.1:0-2152 GCA_964549915.1 uncultured Anaerolineaceae bacterium
GACACCCAGCCTGTTTTTGACACACTCATGCTATGAAGTCTGATCTTGCACTAGCGAGCGTGGTACAATTTGGGGGGAAGTTTTCAGGTAACAATTGTTCCTTGTCAGTAGGGACGCGCAACGGTGCGTCCGGCACAAGAATATGTTCTGAATGAATGAGAACCCGAGGTAGCTACCTTGTTTGACGTGAAAGAGCATCTCCGTACGCTGACCGAAACCCACGCCCCATCCGGGCATGAAGCCCCCGTGCGGGCCGTCCTGCGCGAGGATTGGGCACCCTTCGTCGATGAATTTGAGCAGCATAAACTGGGCAACCTGATCGGCATCAAGCGCGCGACGCAGCCGCAGGAGCCGCCGCGCAAGATCATGTTGGCGGCGCACATGGACGAAATCGGCCTGATGGTGCGCGACATTGTGGACGGCTTCCTCTACCTGCACAACATCCGGGGCATGGATAACCGTCTCTTGCTGGCGCAGCAGGTGGTCGTGCACGGCAAGCAGCCCCTGCGCGGAGTCGTCGCCGCCACGCCACCCCATCTGCTGAGCGCCAATGATCGCAAGAAGTATCCCACGTTTGATGCCCTGGTCGTCGATGTCGGCCTGCCAGCGGATGAAGTCGCGCAACTGGTACAAATCGGTGACCTGGTGACCCCCGATGCGCCCATGCTGGAATTGCAGGGGCATCTGGTGGCGGGCAAAGCGATGGACGACCGCGCCTGCATCGCAGCGATCAGCGTCTGCTTGCAGCACCTGCAATCGGCGCAGCATTCCTGGGATGTTTACGCCGCTGCGACTGTGCAGGAAGAAAACGGATACCAGGGCGCACAGACGGCGGCTTACGCCATCCAGCCGGATATTGCCATCGCGCTGGATGTTGGTTTCGGCGAACAGCCGGGAATCAACGGTGACGATGCATTCCCGCTGGGCGAAGGGCCGAGCATCGCGCTGGGTGCCAACATCCATCCCAGGCTTTACGACAAACTCCTGGAAGTCGCAGACGCCTTCGAGATCAAGTATCATGTGGAGCCGATTCCATCCCGCACCGGAACGGACGCCTGGGCCATCCAGGTGGCGCGGGAGGGCGTGCCGACGGCGCTGCTCAGCATTCCGCTACGTAATATGCACAGCCCCGTAGAGACCATCGACATCCGCGACATCGAACGCACCGGGCGCTTGCTGGCGCATTTCATCACGGCGCTGGATGTGGACTTCCTGGGAGCCATCGCCTGGAATGAAACTGTGGCGGATACCTGAGGCCTAATCATCCATTGCGGACATGCAGACGCATGGGGGCGGCTTGCTGGCCGTCCGCGAGTAGACGGAGGAAATGCCATGAGCGACAACCTGAGCTTCGACGACGTGCTGCGTTACTTGCAGAACGATCCCAACCCCGGCAACCGCGCTGAGGCTGCACGCATCCTGGGGGATTTCGTGGGCGAACTGACCGACGCGGAATACACCGTCGCGCGGCAGGCGTTGAATAACGCGCTGGCGGATGCCCATCCGCAGGTTGTCATGGCGGCGATGAATTCCCTGACGACCTATGACCGCGAGGGCAAAGGCAAGCACATCGTCGGCGAAGACTTCGAGATTCACGGGGATACGCCCGAAGACCTGGGCGTAGCGCCGCCAGAGCAAGCGGCCTGCAAAGTCTGCGGCAGGCCAGAGGTGCTGATTCCCGACGGCGGCTGCGAGCGCGACGACTGCCCGTACCCGTGAGGAGAGACCTCGTAGGTCTCCCAGGGCATCCATGCGGGGAACGCCCTGACGACACGTTTCACGGTCGAAGGTACGAAAACGCACATCTTCCCACAAACGCATCAGAGACTCGCCAGCGCGGTTGCGCAGCGGACTGTCCCGGTCTGGGGTATGCCCGCGTATGCCGGGTTGCTGATTGACGGAGCGGCGCAGGCTTCAGTAGACTGCGGAGCGTTGGATGACACTGTGGAGGTAGGCGGGAATGAGAGCATTCATCGGTATTTTCGGTATCTGGAGCGGGCTGGTGCTGCTGCTGGCGGCATGCAGCGGCGGAACGCCCATAATCAGCGAAGATTTTCAGGAGATTGATGCGCTACCCGAGACGCTGCGCACCGAAGCCCTTCCTCGAAAATACAGCAGATTAGGCAGCAAGGGGTTCCAAACGCACCTTGTT
>CAZJWX010000138.1:0-1948 GCA_964549915.1 uncultured Anaerolineaceae bacterium
TGCCATTCTAACATTTTACTTCATGCGGGTTCCTTTTGCTTTGTCCATGAGTACTAGCCTGTCCTGGCCTCAACACTTGTTGTTCTGTGTGAGCAGTGGAATGGCAAATCCACGCCAGTGGCTTCATGGGTACAACTATTGACCTGATTTCATAGTACACCCAAATGCCATTAAGACGGCGCTAAAGTCCTGTCAAAGTGCCAGCGTTTCCAGAAACGACTCCGCATTATGCAGGTGTGCGTCGAGCTTCTCCTGGCTCATACGCTTGAGGTGACTGGTCATCATGGCGAGGCGCGGATTACCGCCGAAGAACTCCCGGTGCTTGTGGATGAAACGCCAGTAGAGTCCGTCCCAGGTATCGCCCCAGTCGCCCTTCTTGTAATCGCTCATCTTGCGCACGTAATTCGATGAACTGATGTAAGGCTTGGTCGTGATCAGGCCGCCGTCTGCGTACTGGCTCATGCCGTAGACATTGGGAACCATCACCCAATCGTAGGCGTCGATGAACATCTCCATGAACCAGCGATAGACCTCCTGCGGGTGAATCTCGCAGAGAAGCATGAAATTCCCCACCAGCATCAGCCGCTCGATGTGATGATTGTAGGCGTAGTTGTGTGCCTTGCGGATGGCGTCATCCACCGGGGGGATGCCCAGATCGCCCGTATACCAGCGCTCATCCAGGCCACGTGTATGACCCCAGAAATTATCATTGCGCTGCGTCGTCCCATCACGCAGGTAGACGGCCCGCATGAATTCGCGCCAGCCGATGATCTGCCGCACAAAGCCTTCTACCGAGGCGTAGCGCGTGCCCGGATGCGCGTGGTAATAGCCGACGGTGGCCTGCACCACCTGCATCGGGTCGAGCAAGCCGCTGTTGATGGAACTGCTCAGCAGCGAGTGGAAGAGAAAATTGCCGCGCCTGCTGATGGCATCCTGGTAACTGCCGAAGCCTTCCAGGCGCACACGCAGAAAATCCCGCAAGAAAGCTTGTGCTTCGGCATGGTTGGTCGGATAGATGAAATGCTCGCTGCTGCCGGGGTTCTGCGGGAAGTGCTCTTCGACGTATGCCCTGGCATTGCGTACGTAGGCGTTCTCACGCGGTTCTGGCTCCGGCGGAAGCTGAACCCCCTGCTTGAGCTTCTCACGATTGGCGCTGTCATACGTCCATTGGCCGCCGAGGGGTTTGCCCTGCTCCGTCAGCAGCAATCCCAGACGCCGCCGCTGCCAGATGTAGAAATCCGTCTGGTGATAATCGTGCGCGTCGCGTTCCACCCAGAATGACTGCATCGTCTGCCGATCTGTGACGAAATTGGGACTCTCATACCAGACCAGTTCCAGATCGTAGCGCTGGCAGTAGCGCCGGATGCGCCGTTCTAACAGGTAATCCGTCGGATCGCAGACGTGAATCTCGCGGATGCCCTCGCGGTGCAGGGTCTCGAAGACGTGCTCGAGTCGGTCATCCTGTTCGGCGTATTCGATAGTGCGATGCTGATAGCGTCCTGCACCCAGAATTTCGTCGGCGTAGCGCTGCATACTGGCACGGTGCAACAGCAACTTCTGTTTGTGGAACCTTGCCGGGTAACGCGAATCGCCAAAGAAGAGCAAGTCCTCGACCAGCACATGCAGGCGGTCTTTATGGATGGCGGGGTGGTCAGCGTAGAGTTGGTGCGGATAGATCAGGACGGCGGCGTGAGTCATACGATGTACCTGTCAGCGACAATTTCCCGCACCGTAGCGCTCGCGCCTGAACCACAGCCGAAGAGAACCTATTGTTTTCGTGAGCAGCAGCGCACAGGCAATCATCAAGGGTATGGAAGCCAGCGGTGTGGATTTACCATTCCACTTCTCACACAAAACAACCAGTGTTGCGTACAGGACAGGCCAGAAGCCACTGGCGTGGATTTGCCATTCCACTTCTCACACAAAACAACAAGTATTGAGGCCAGGA
>CAZJWX010000139.1:0-1633 GCA_964549915.1 uncultured Anaerolineaceae bacterium
CCTGCACAGCTTAATGCAAGGGCAGCAGGTTGGATCGAATTGTGTTACAGTACTGTTTAAAGACGGTGTTTGACAAAGCCGGAAACCAGACGCTCATGCAATTTCAACCAATTCGTATTTTCCCGGAATATGCGTTGATCCTCACGTATGACATCCGCCCTGGCCTGGAACAACGCTACGATCAGTTCGCCTCTGGCGAATTTGTCGCGACCTTGCAACAGTACAAACTCTATCGCCAATACGAGTGGCATATTGTGGTGGGGGATGGGCCAAGCTGGCAGGCGGAATTCATCACCGAGAAGCTCTCCCACATCCGCGACCTCTTCGACGATCCGCAGTGGCCTGTGCTGGAAGAACGCTTGCAACGCTTCACGCAGAATTATTCGCGGCGCATCGTGCGTTACCGGATGCCCATCAAAATCCTACGCTGAGGCGGCGGCTTGCCACTGCCCGAAGCAGCGCAGCGCAACCTGACGAACGCAGCTTGAACACAGGCTCCGGTGTGCCCCCTGCCGATGGACACGCGGACGGCAAAATGAACTTCCGGTTCAGGCGTTCATGCGACGCCCAGTTGTCGTCAGGCACGGAGACCGTTCAGACCCCCACACGAGACTCGCGCCGGGGCATGGCCTGCCCTCCCGGCGCGTACCCGATGCTCGTCGCAGGGCGCTCCGTCACCCATCCAGCGCCCAATCAACGGCGGCGATGGCGTGCAGCGTCGTCGTCGGGAAGGTGGGCACCGGGCTGTGTTCCGGCTGGCTGATGAGCAGCTCGATCTCCGTGCAGCCCAGGATGATCCCCTGTGCCCCGGCACTCACAAGGTCGCGGATTACGTCTTGGTAGGCGCTGCGGCTCTCGTCGCGGATGACGCCCTGTACCAGTTCTTCGTAGATGATGTCGTGAATCGTCGTACGTCCGGGTTCTTCGGGGATCAATACCGTGAGGTCGTGCTGCATCTCCAGGCGGCCTTTGTAGAAGTCCTGCTCCATCGTATAGCGCGTCCCCAACAAGCCGATGGTATGCGCCCCGTGCGCCTTGATGGCCTCAGCGGTGGCGTCGGCAATGTGAATCAGCGGAATATCGACGGCGTTTTGTACGTCCCCCGCCATCCGGTGCATGGTATTGCTGCAAATGATGAGTCCGTCCGCGCCGCCGCGCTCCAACTGACGGGCTGCGGCGATCATCCGGTGCGAGGCGCTCTGCCAATCCCCCGCCGCTTGCAGGGCTTCGATCTCGGCGAAATCGAAGGAGTACATCAGGCAGTCGGCGGAATGCAGCCCACCCAGGCGTTCGCGCACGGTCTCGTTGATGATGCGGTAGTACTCAATGGAGGATTCCCAACTCAATCCTCCGATCATCCCCAGGGTCTTCATTGACGAGTTCTTCCCCGTTATGTGGTTCCAACGCTGCCAGTATACCAATCTTTGGCTGAACATCGGCATTAACGCCGGTCAGCCGCGCCCACCCTGGACGAAGCCAGGGCAATCGCTGCAAAACGATTTGAACCCCAAAGTCACAAAGAACACAGAGGAAAGGCCAGAAGCACTCCTCGCTAGGCACGTTCTCCCCCCTCTAACTCTTTACAGGGGTAGGTATTTAAGGAATGAGACAAGCAGATTAAGCTGGCTTGTGA
>CAZJWX010000140.1:0-1522 GCA_964549915.1 uncultured Anaerolineaceae bacterium
TCTCTCCACTACACATTACCAACTTTCTTTCATTTTTGAAGCGATTGCCCTGCGCCCACGCTGCAAATGGCGCAGACTTTTGCTATACTCTGTGGCGATATTCACAAACTGTATCGTGGTGGGAGATGTTCGCATGGCAGTGGAAACCGCCCTCAAATTCCTGGAACGCCTGGAGCGCGAAGACAGCTTGCGCACCCAGTTGTACGTCAGCCAGCCGGAAGACCTGAAGAAGATGACCGAATTTGCACGCGGTAAGGGCTTCATCTTCAGCGAGCCGGAATTCGTAGAGGCCTTTCACCAGTACGAAGAGCGCTACCCGACGGGCACGATCGCCCCGTTGAAAGCTTTCATCGACGAATACAAGATGCTCCCCAGCGGCGAAGAGGAGTGATCCCCCGGCGCTGGCTTCCGCGAAGCCGCTGCGGCGGCAGGGGGTCAGCGCGGGTTCTGCGTCCCCATCTCGCACCGTGCGCGGATGCATTGGTCTCGTGCAATCTGACGACACGATGCGTATAATGGCGCGACGCAGCAGCGGAGGGAGACGACGGTTCGCCGCATGGGAGTGCCCCCATACGCTGAATCAGGCTGCGATTTGACCGTTGCAAACTGAGGAAAATCGCCGTGAACATCTCCATCGAAATTGTTCCCCGTTCCGAGACCTATGTACAGGAAGAACTGGAGCGCGTGCAGGCGCACCTGCCGCGCGTGACGATGGTCAACATCCCGGATTTGCTGCGCTTCCCGCTGCGAAGCTGGCGCGCCTGTGGCATTGCCCGCACCTGCTACCCCCGTGCGGTACCGCACATCCGCGCCGTGGATTTCAACCCGGAAGCGGCCTTCGAAATCGCCGAGGAATTGGACGAGTTGGGGCTGGATACGCTGCTGATCGTCTCTGGCGATATTGACCGCACCAGCGCACGCAAGATGTACCCCACCAACAGCGTCGATCTGATTCGGCGGCTGAAGCAAGAACTGCCCCATTTGACGATCTACGCCGGGATTGACCCCTATCGCAGCGGCTTGCAGGACGAATACCGCTATGCCCAGGAGAAGCGCGAGGCGGGCGCGACGGGGTTCTTCACGCAGCCCTTCTTCGACCTGCGGCTGATGGAGATTTACGCCGAGATGCTCAGCGATACGGAAATTTACTGGGGAGCCTCCCCCGTGACGACGCAGCGCTCCATGAATTACTGGGAGACCGTCAACCGGACGGTATTCCCCCGCGACTTCGCGCCCACCCTGGAATGGAACCGGGAATTCGCGCGTCAGTTGCTGGCCTTTGCCGAAGCACACCAGGGGCACGTCTACTTCATGCCGATTCGCGTCGGGGTGATCGAGTACTTGCAGGGCATCCTCTGACGGATTTTGAATACGCCAGCAGCGGGCGGGTCGCCGAGGATGAAAATCCCCGGCTACCACATCCCCCCTTCCGTCCCCCCACTTCGTGGGGGGAAACTGTTCTCCCCCTGCGCAGCTATACATTACCCACATCTTGGGAGGGTCGAAACAGGGTGTAAGTCGA